>JAEMSX010000125.1 GCA_016462645.1 Thermoleophilaceae bacterium | reverse complement strand
CCGCTCTCGATCACGTCGGAGTAGAGCGTGCCCTGCACGAGGAACTTCGCGTCAAGCGCGCCGGCCTCGGCCTCGAAGGTGCGGATGAACTGATCGCCGATGATCTTGCGCTTGGTCTCGGGATCGGCCTGGCCGGCCAGTCGGTCGAGAAAGACGTCCTCTGCGGCAACGTGGATCAGCGGGACGTGGAAGTTGTCACGGAACACCGCGACGACCTGTTCGGCCTCGTTCTTGCGCATCATGCCGTGGTCGACGAAGACGCACGTGAGCTGGTCGCCGATCGCCTTGTGCACGAGCAACGCGGCAACTGAGCTGTCGACGCCGCCGGAGAGTCCGCAAATGACCTTGCCGTCGCCGACCTGGGCGCGGATCTTGGCGATCTGCTCGTCGATCACCGAAGCCGGGCTCCAGAGGCCGTCGGCCTCGCAGACGTCGTAGAGGAAGCGCTTGAGCACATCCGTGCCGTACGGGGTGTGCACGACCTCGGGGTGAAACTGGATTCCGTAGAGCTGGCGCTCGGTGTCCTCGAATGCGGCAACCGGCGACTCGTCCGATGATGCGAGCGCGGTGAAGCCGGGCGGCGCCTCGTAGACGGTGTCGCGGTGGCTCATCCAGCACTGCTGCTCATCGGGCAGATCCCGCAGCAACTGTCCGTGCTCGCGTACGTGCAGGTTTGAACGACCGAACTCGCCGACCGGCGCACTCTCGACCTTGCCGCCGAGGTTGAGTGCCATCGCCTGCATGCCGTAACAAATGCCGAGTACCGGAATGCCGAGCTCGAGCAGTTCGTTGCGCAGCTCGGGAGCGTCGTCCGCGTACACCGAGGCAGGCCCGCCGGAGAGGATGATGCCGTCGGGCTGGCGCTCCTTCAGCGATTCGATCGGGATGTTTGCGGGCAGCAGTTCCGAGTAGACGCCACACTCGCGCACGCGGCGGGCGATCAGTTGTGAGTACTGGCCGCCGAAGTCGAGGACCAGGACCTCTTGCGCGGTCAGCTCCGAATCGGAGACCGCACCTCCGGCGACGCCCAGTTCTACTGCTGCATCGCCGGCAGTTGCGTCTGGGACCGTCAAGCGAAGCCCTTAGGACTGGTCGACGCCGACCGCGATGGCCGCGCGTCCGTTGGAGCCCATACCGACAGATTGCGAACGCTGGAGCTGCTTGCCCTCGGTCTGCAGCGACGGAGCAACCATCACCTCGGCGCGGTGGAACTCGGGAATGTCCGCGTATCCGGTCGTCGCCATCGATGTACGGAGGCCACCCATCAGATTGAAGGTGCCGTCGTTCTCGTTGGCCGGTCCGAGCAGGATCTCCTCGAGCGAGCCGTTCTGAACGGTCTCCACTCGCGCGCCACGCGGGAGCGACGGGTGGAAGGTCGCCATACCCCAGTGGTATCCACGGCCGGGCGCCTCGTACGCGCGGGCGAGCGGCGAACCGATCATCACCGCGTCTGCGCCGCAGGCGACCGCCTTGGAGACGTCGCCCCCGTTGCGCATGCCGCCGTCGGCGATCACGTTGACGTATTCGCCAGTCTCGAGCATGTGCTGGCTGCGAGCGGCCTGGACATCGGCGATCGCCGTTGCCTGCGGGACGCCGACGCCGAGCACACCACGCGTGGTGCATGCAGCCCCGGGACCGACGCCGACGAGGACGCCGACGCAACCGGTGCGCATCAGGTGCAGCGCGGTCGAGTAGGAAGCGCAACCACCGAGCACGCACGGCACCGGAACCTCGTTGATGAACTCCTTCAGGTTCAGCGGCTCGACCGTGGTCGAGACGTGCTCCGCGGAAATCACGGTGCCCTGAATGATGAGGATGTCAAGGCCGGCCTCAAGCGCGACCTCGTAGTACTCGGTCACCTTCTGCGGAGTCAGCGAGGCGGCCGTGACGACGCCCTGCTCCTTGATCTCGCGAATGCGCTGCGCGATCAGTTCAGGCTTGACCGGCTCCTGGTAGATCTTCTGCATCTCGGCGGTGGCGAGCTCTTTGGGCAGGCCGGCGATGATGTCGAGCTTCTCCTCGGCGTCTTCGTATCGCGTGAAGATGCCCTCAAGGTTGAGCACTCCGAGGCCACCCAGCTTGCCGATGATTCCCGCGGTCTTGGGCGAAATGACGCCGTCCATCGCGGAACCGAGCAGGGGTAGATCAAAACGGTAGGGACCCAGGGTCCAGGAGATGTCCACGTCATCGGGGTCACGCGTCCTGCGTGAGGGGACGATGGCGATGTCGTCAAAGCCGTAGGCGCGACGACCTTTCTTTCCGCGGCCGATCTCTACTTCCATGGGTACCTTGTCTTTTCGAAACGACTGAGAGGATGGGTGGTGACTGGCATCCGCCAGCACGGGGGCTTCATCCGTCTACGTTACCAGCGCACCTGACGGCTCAAATCGGTAGTCAGAGAGCGAAAATTCGGCACTCTGCAACTTTCCTGCAAAGTGCGAGAAAAG
>JAEMSX010000022.1 GCA_016462645.1 Thermoleophilaceae bacterium | reverse complement strand
GCTTTTAAGAGCTCGGTGAAGGCGTCTGTTTCAGTATTGAAGAGGGATTGAAGGCTTTGGAGCCAGCAATTGAAAACTCGTTCGCGAGTCTAGCGACAGAGCGGTTTTTGCAGGCCTTTCGCAATATTGATGAGCGAACATTTGCATCCTGCAATCCCATCGTCCCCCACGCTCACCAGGTGTAACCCTGAAACCCCATTCCCAAGCGGTTTATTGCGGCAACCTCGCTGCAAAATGTGGCTTACCTATGCGAGGCCAAGTTCTGGGGCGAGGGTGGCGAGGTCGTTTACTGAGAGGCCGATGATGTTGAGGTAGTCGCCGGTGATCGACTCCACGAGGATCGAGCCGCCCTGCTGAATGGCATAGGCGCCAGAGCGGTGCTCCCACTCCCCCGTGGCCACATACGAAGCAATCAGCTCCTCGCTCAGCACGCGAAAGCGAACCTTCGTAGCCGTCACCGCCGTCCTCTCTTCGCCGCCAAACCGAACAACCGCAAGCCCCCCAAGCACTTCATGCTCCGATCCGCTCAGCCGCCGCATGAACGCCGAAGCCTCGTCAGCATCCCCAGGCTTCCCGATCACCTCGCCGTCATGCACGATCACGGTGTCACCTCCAAGCACCAGCGCCTCAGGATCAGCCAACCGATCCGAAACCGCCCGCGCCTTGCGCAGAGCGTTCCCGATCACGACAGCGGAAGGCTCGCCGGCATCGAACTCATCGACGCCGGACGGCACCACTTCGAAATCAAGCCCGAGCCGCGACAGGATCACTTCACGCTGCGGGGAACGCGAAGCCAGAACCAGTCGCGGCTGAGCCAAGAATCTCTCCTACAGCTCGGGGAACCAGAGCGCGATTTCGCGCGCTGCCGACTCGTCCGAGTCCGAGCCGTGAACGAGGTTGCTCTGTACTTCGAGGCCGAAGTCGCCACGGATCGAGCCGGGCGTTGCCGCCTCGACCGGGTCGGTGCCGCCGATGATCTGACGGGCAGCCGGAACGGCGCGTGAGCCCTCAAGCACTGCAGCCACGAGCGGACCGCTGGTGATGAATTCGACGAGCTCGCCAAAAAACGGGCGCTCGACGTGCTCGGCGTAGTGCTCCTTCGCGATGTCTTCCGACGCGGTCAGCTGCTTCAGGGCGACGAGTTGAAGACCTTTGCGCTCAAAACGGGCGATGATCTCGCCGGTCAAATTGCGCTCGAAGGCGTCGGGCTTCACGAGGATGAGTGTGCGGGCCATAGTTTGATTCTCCTGAATCTGAGAGTTGAGGGACGATCAGGCGCCGTCTGCGCCAGTCGCCGGCGGCCGCGAAGGGCTGCCTGATGACGGACGCTGGGGCTGACCAGAGCGCTGCGCGGGTGCGGAGCCGCTGCCTTTTTCGGCAGGGCGACCGGACTCGGTGCGGCGCGGTTGAGAAGCTTGGGCCTGGCGGGGCTGGCTCGGCGGAGCGCTGGATCCGCGACGGCTCGACGGCTCGCCCGAAACCTCGGCGGCAACCGAAGCCGCTGCGGCGCTGCTGCCCGGACCGCCCTTGACGGCCGACTCGAGCAGACGGACACGCAGTTCGGCTGCGCGCACATCGAGCTCGCGCTCGTACGCGTCGTCGAGCGTCTCCGGCGGGCGGACAATCGCGTAGACCAACGCTCCAGCGAACGGGAAGATCAGCGCGGCCAGTGTGGCCGATCCGATCAACACCGGGTCCTGCAGTCGGCGACGCGAGTCCGCGTAGGTCCAGAAGACCAGCGCGAACCAGATCGCAATCAGGAAGACGACGAGCAGGTTGGCGGCTACGCCAATTCCGCTGTTGTCGATGCCGAAGAGTGCCAGCGGCGCCACGGCGGGCGCGATTGAGTCACGAGATGGTCTAGCCATAGATCGTCGCGAGTGTATCCCCCGCTGCGGCCGACGCCCGCTCGCTGCAACGCGTCTTCAAAAAATGAACTTTCCGAGCACATACCCGAGGCTCGCGAAGATCAGAATCACCACGGCGACGACCAGCGCGACGATCAGGACGATCGAGATCAGCGAGGGCGGCTTGGGCGGCTCGGGCGATTCGATCGGCGGCGGTGGCGGCGGGATTGCGCTCATCGTTGCTGCTTCCAGACTCACAGCGTCGATCCGGCGCCGGAGCCCGGCTGGCGCAGAAGGTCGGCGATCAGGTAATTCGACCCGGTCACAGAAAGCAATCCGTCGCGACCGGCGACTTCGCGGGCGCGGCCGAGCGCGGCGATCGGACCGTCAACGGCCTCCACGCGGACACCTGGGGCGGCGATCGCACTCACGCGCTCGGCAAGCGCGGTCGCCGGCAGCGATCGCGGGTTCGCCGCGGCAGTGCAGATCACCACGCCGTCATCGGGCACCATGGCGAGCAGTTCGGTCAGCGTTTCGTCAACGGGTTTGTCAGCGAGCATTGCGACGAGCAATGTTACGGGTCGACCCTCGGCTAACTCTTCGACGGCCGAGGCGAGCGCCTGCGCGGCCTGCGGATTGTGCGCCGAATCGCGAATCTCGACAGGCTCGTTGTTGGCGATCTGAAGACGACCGAGGTGTACCTCGTCGGCAGCGAAATCATGGATCGCAGCATCCGCGCGCTTGGCGTCAAACCAGACGCCCGGGCGGATCCGCTCAAGCGCGCCTTCTGCGGCGGCGATCGCCAACGAGGCGTTCTCGCGCACGAACGCCCCTGGCAAATCGGCGAAGCCCGGCGCGATGCCGTGCAGCTCGATCCAGTTGGCATCGCGTTCATCGGTGACGGAGTTGACCACCGGCCGAACAACCGGCGGCAGCGGACCGCTCACGAGCAGGGCGCCGCTGCGAACGACCGCGACCTTCTCCCGCGCGATCTCCTCGAGCGTGTCGCCCAGATACTGCGTGTGATCGATCCCGACCCCAGTGAGGACCTGCACGCGCGAATCGCCGAGGACATTCGTGGCGTCGAGCCGGCCGCCGAGGCCCGCCTCCACCACGATCGCGTCAAGCCCGGCACCCGCGTATGCGCAGAACGCAATCGCCGCCACGGCTTCGAACTGCGTGACGCGGTCATCGGGCTCGGCGTGGTCGTCATCCACCTCGACCGCGGCGACGACTCGCCCGCCGTGCTCGTGGAACGCCTGCTCAGAGATCGTCGCGCCATCGATCTCGATCCGCTCGCGGAAGCTCACCAGGTGGGGCGAGGTGAACGCGCCGGTGCGCAGTCCCTGGGCCCGCAAGGCGGCGGCGGTCATCAAGGTCGTTGAGGACTTGCCGTTGGTTCCGACCACGTGCACGGCCGGTACGACGTTCTGCGGGTCACCGACATGCCCGAGCAGCCTGCGCATGCGCTCGAGACCGAACCGCATCCCGAACTGCTCGCGTCCGAGCAGGAACTCCTCGATCGCGTGCGCGTCGGGCATCGGCGCCTACAGCGCCGCTAGCTCGGCTTCGAAGCGCGCGAGCTTCTCGCGCTCGGCGTCAACCACCGCGGCAGGTGCCTTCGCGACAAACTGGTCGTTGCCGAGCTTTCCGTTGACGCGCGCGATCTCAGCTTCGAGCTCCTTGGCACGAGCGAGCTTCTTGGCCTCGATCTCGGCCGGGTCAAAGGCGTCGCTCGTGAACATCTCAATCGACCCGCCGGGGATCGCCAGGGAGGCGATCGACTCTTCCTCGCCGCCGAGCTCGATGCGTCCGAGACGCGCGAGTTGCTCCTCCACCCCGTCGTACCCCGTGCCCGCCAGGCGACCGCGCAGTCCGGCGCTCGGCGCCACGCCGAGCTCATCGCGGTAGCGTCGCAGCGCGGTGACGGCCTCGATCAGATTTCCGATGCGCAGCTCGGCGTCCTTGTTCACGCGGCCGTGGTCGGACTGCGGATACGGCGCGCCCGCGAGCAGTCCGCGCTCGCCCGGCATCAGCGACCAGATCTCCTCGGTCGCGAACGGCATCATCGGGTGCAGCAGCGCGAGCGTCTGCTCGAGCACGTAGAGCAGGTTCGCCGAGACCGTGTCGTTGTCGCCCTCGTTCCAGAGGCGCGGCTTGACGAGCTCGAGGTACCAATCGCAGAAATCGCTGAAGAAGAAGTCGTAGAGCCCCAGCGCTGCGTGCGAGAAGTCATATTCGTCGATCAGGCGGTTGGTCTCGTTGATCGCGTGCTCGAGGCGCGAGAGGATCCAGGCGTCCTCAGGTGCTTCGACCGTCGGCGCCGGCGCAACGTCGGCGGCCTTGAGCAGGATCAGGCGCGAGGCATTCCAGAGCTTGTTCGCGAGGTCACTCCCCTGCTTGACCTTTTCGATCGAGTAGCGGACGTCCTGGGCGGAGGACATGGCGAGCAGTCCGAAGCGCGTCGCGTCCGCGCCGAATTCATCGATCTGCTCGAGCGGGTCAATCCCGGTGCCGAGCGACTTGCTCATGCGCCGACCGTCGGGCGCCTGAATCACCGAGTGGATATAGACATCATCGAACGGAATGTCGCCCTTGAACTCGAGTCCCATCATGATCATGCGGGCGACCCAGAGGAAGATGATGTCGCGCGCGGTGCTGAGAACGTTGGTCGGGTAGAAAGCCTTCTGCTGGGCGGTCTCCTCGGGCCAGCCCATCGTGGCGAACGGCCACAGCGCACTCGAGAACCAGGTGTCGAGCACGTCCTCGTCGCGGGTCCAACCGTCGCCCTCGGGTTCGGTCTCTCCGACGTAGATCTCCTCGCCGCGGTACCAGACCGGCAGTCGGTGGCCCCACCAGAGCTGGCGCGAAACACACCACGGACGGATCTCCTCCATCCAGTTCATGTACACGCGGCCCCAGCGGTCAGGCACGAACTTGACGCGGCCGTCCTTCACGACTTCGATCGCCGGCTCGGCGAGCTTGCTCATGTCACAGAACCACTGCAGGGAGATCAGCGGCTCAATCCGCTCGCCCGACCGATGTGAGTGCGGGACCACGTGGGTGTGCGGCCTGACCTCGCCAAGTGCACCGAGCTCACGCAGCTTGTCGACGAGCGCCTCGCGCGCATCCAGGACCTTCAGCCCGGCGAACTCACCGGCGTCCTCAGTCATCTTTCCGTCGAAGCCGATCACCGTGAGTTCCTCAAGCCCGTGCTTGCGGCCGATCTCGAAGTCGTTCGGGTCGTGGCCGGGCGTGATCTTCAATGCGCCGGTTCCGAACTCGAGGTCCACATGCTCGTCAGCGATCACCGGAATCGGCCGGCCGACGATCGGCAGGATCACGTTCTTTCCGACGTGATCCTTGAAGCGTTCGTCGTTCGGGTTCACCGCGACGGCGGTGTCGGCGAGCATCGTCTCGGGGCGGGTCGTCGAAACCGTCAGCGCGCCCGAGCCGTCCTCGAAGGGGTAGTGGATGTCATACATCGCCCCCTCGACCTCTTTGTCCTCGACTTCAAGATCGCTGATCGCCGAGCCGATGCCCGGATCCCAGTTGACCATGTAGTTGTCGCGGTAGATGTAGCCCTTTTCGTAGAGGGCCGTGAAAACCTTGGCAACGGCTTTGGCGTAGCCCTCGTCCATCGTGAAGTGTTCTTCGGAGTAGTCGCAGCTGGCGCCGAGGCGCTTGAACTGCCCCACGATCGTCGCGCCGTACTGCTCGCGCCATTCCCAGACGCGCGCCTCGAAGGCCTCGCGGCCGATCTCGTGCCTGGTGGTGCCCTCTTTTGCCAGCAGCTTCTCGACCTGGGCCTGGGTTGCAATACCGGCGTGATCGGTGCCGAGCACCCATTTCGCTCGCCTGCCCTGCATGCGCGCGCGGCGAATCAGCGTGTCCTGGATCGATCCGTTCAACGCGTGACCCATGTGCAGGGCGCCCGTGACGTTCGGCGGAGGGATGACAATTGAGTAATTGTCCTGGGCATCACCCTCGTCCTCAGGGTGGAAAATGCCTGATTCAAGCCATTTGTCTAGGATGCGCTGCTCGACTTCCGAAGGCTCGTAGCGCGTTCGTTGCTCGAGACTCTCTAGACGCGGGGTCGACATGCCGAAAGAGTTTAGGAGTGGCGTCCAGAGCGCAACTTTTGCGGCCGAAACGCTCTCTACTCTTGACGGACCTTTTCTCCGCCCGGTAACTCCCCATCAAAGCGGACTCAGATCGCAGAGTCCTACCGGAAACCCAGGTTCTTGGAGGACCATTTTGAGCGCTGTACGTAACTCCCGTTTTGCAATCTTGCTCACCCTTTTCGCCCTGATCGCGATCGCGATCGCGCTGCCTGCAAACTCGGACGCGAAGGGCAAGAAGAAGAAGGTGACGCCGGTTCCCGCCGTCAAGATCCCGCCGCTTGTCGGAGTCGCAGACAACAACGCGCCGATGTTCTACGACCCGAAGTTCCAAGCGCTCGGCGGCAAGATCTCCCGCCGGATCACCCCGTACGACTTCTACCAGGACCCGGTGCAGCTTGGCCGCATGGACGCTTGGATGAAGGGCGCGGCCAACGCCGGTGTCGACCCGCTGATCTCGTTCGAGCACTCCTACACCTACCCGACCAAGCTCCCGACGGTCGCCGAGTACGCCGAGGCGCTGAACTTCGCGATCCAGCGCTACCCGAACCTCAGGACCATCTCGCCGTGGAACGAGGCCAACCACAAGTCGCAGCCGACGGTCAACAACCCGAAGCGCGCGGCTCAGTACTTCAACATCACCAAGACCATCTGCCCGAGCTGCAAGATCGTCGCGGCCGACGTGCTTGACCAGAAGAACATGGTCCCCTGGATCACGAAGTTCCAGAAGTACGCCAAGAAGCCGAAGATCTGGGGTCTGCACAGCTACACCGACACAAACGGCGGAAAGACCTGGAAGAAGAGCACCACCAAGGCGTTCCTCGCCAAGGTCAAGGGCGAGGTCTGGCTCACCGAGGTCGGCGGAATCGTCGCCTTCAATTACAAGTACGGCTACAACGAGAACCGCGCGTCCAAGGCGACAGTCGCCGCGCTGAACCTCGGCCTGAAGTCACCGCGCATCAAGCGCATCTACCTCTACTGCTGGTTCGGCTCGCTGAGCCCGGGACACGGCACGTTCCCGTACATCTGGGACTCCGGCATGATCTCGTCCAACGGCACGGCGCGTCCCGCCTACTACGCGGTGCAGAACTGGATGATGGCGCACCCGCGTCTGAAGTAGTTCGATGCGCCATCATCGGCGTGTGCTGAATCCAAGAATCTTCCTTTCACTGCTGGTTGTGGCCACCCTGGCCATGACCGGCTGTGGCGGATCCACGACCGGCAACGCGGTGATCGACTCGCGCAACGAGATCGACGCCGCGTACGAGGCCGTCGCCGCCGCGCAGATCGCAACCGCGGTGGACTACTCGAACGCGATCCTCAAGACGACCTCCGACCCGGAGATCAAGAAGTTCGCCGAGTCAGTGATCGCCACGCGCAAGGTGTGGAGCGAGAAGCTCGAGCGGTTCACCAGAAACGGCGAGCCGATGGAACTGCCGAAGGCCTCATACGCACTTGACATCTCGCTCAAGTCCCTCGGCATCACCGCGGATGGCACGCCGCTCGCCGCACCATCGACCGATGACGGCTACCTCGCGGCAATGAAGCTGAACGACCGCGCCTCGCTGCGCGCAGCCAGCGTGAACTCGCGCAACGGCGGTCCGGGCACCTCGCAGCTGGCGAACATCGTGATTCTCGACGCGACCAAAGAACTGGCGGCGATCAAGGTGCTCCAGAAGCGTTGATCTTCGCCGCATACACCGAGCCGACCGTCCGGGCGCTTGAACAGGTGCGCAACCCCGACACGCTGAACTGGTCGGTCGTCGTGCTGATCGGGCTCGTCTCCTACATCTACACGCTCGAGATCCAGGCCAAGCGCTGGCCTGTCGTCTTCGCAGGACTCGGGTTCTTCTGCATGGACATCTTCAACGAGACGATCAACGCGCTCGTCCTGCACTTCACCGAGGTCTCAGCGATCTGGACCACGACCGGGGGCACCGCCTACCAGCCGCTGGTCGGCCTGAACGTGGAGATCATGTTCCTGTTCTCGATCGCGGGTATCGCGTTCGTGAAGGCACTGCCGGAGGATCGCGATGCGCGCATCCTCGGAATGAACAATCGCCTGGCGATGGTGATCGGCTTCTCGATTTTCTCCGTTCTGATCGAACTGGTTCTTCACGCCGGCGGGATCTTCCACTGGCACTACTGGTGGTGGGGCTGGCCGGCGGTCCCGCTGATCGTGATCCTCGGGTACATGACTTTCTTCGGAATCGCGGCCTACCTGTACGACCTCGGCGACAACCGTCGCCGTCAGTTCCAGGTGCTCGGCACGGTCGCGGCAGTTGACGCCACACTGATCGTTGTCTGCGGGTTGATACTCGGCTGGCTGTAGTTCCGGGGTTGCCTTTTCGGCAATCCGCTCATATGTTGATCGGGAGTCAAGGACGGCTCACCGCGACATTCATGAAGAAACTCCTCGCCATCTCTCTTATCGCCGCTTTCGCGGCTCTCCTGCCGGCCGTCGGCGCATCTGCCGCGGCACCCGAGCAGCAGCGCGTGATCGCGCAGCTGAACCTCGCCGAGGGCGCAAGCCCTGAGCAGATCGCCGCGACCACAGATGCGCTGCTTGCGTCGCTGCCGGCTGGTTCATTCAACTTGAACAACCGTTACAGCACGCTCCCATATGTAGCGCTGTCGGCCGGGCCCCAGGCCCTGTCGGTTCTGCAGCACAGCGACCTCGTCGCGTCCATCTACCGCGACGGGGTCGTTTCTGCTGCCGCAAAGAAGCCGAAGAAGTGCAAGCATGCGAAAAAGCCGTCCAAGAAAACTTGCAAGCAGAAGTCGACTACTCAAAACGGAGTATCTTGACTCCAGCGTAACCTCTTGATCCGGGCTCCCAAAACCTCTTGATAGCCCGTTGTCCTGTCCGAAAAAGGCCTCCCATTGGGAGGCCTTTTTCGTTCAGGCAGATTCAGAGAGCGCGTCCGGCGGCCTGCCGATGCGCTTGGCGCCGCCGGGTTCCACCTTGGCGGCTTCGGTGACGAGCGTCGGGTTGATGCCCTTCTCGATCGTCTCCTTGGTCACGACACACTTCGTGACGTCCTTGCGGGACGGGAGCTCGAACTGAACGTCGAGCAGAGTCTCTTCCATGATCGATCGCAGACCACGTGCACCGGTCTCGCGCTCGATGGCGCGGTCGGCGATTGCGCTCAAAGCGTCATCGGCGAACACCAGGTCGATGTTGTCGAAGGCGAAGAAGCGCTGGAACTGCTTGACCAGCGCGTTCTTGGGCTCGGTCAGGATCGAGATCAGCTGCGGCTCGCGCAGTGAGTGGACTGCGGTCACGACCGGCAGACGGCCGATGAACTCGGGAATCAGTCCGTAGTTGATCAGGTCCTCCGGCAAGGTCTTCTCGAAGATCTCGCCCGGGTCCTGCTCGCGACGACTCTTGACGTCCGCGCCGAAGCCCAGACCCTTGTAGCCCACACGCTTGCCGATCACCTTGTCGAGGCCCGCAAAGGCGCCACCGCAGATGAACAGCACGTTTGAGGTGTCGATCGTGAGCAGTTCCTGGTGTGGGTGCTTGCGTCCACCCTGCGGCGGAACCGAAGCGACCGTGCCTTCAAGAATCTTCAGCAGTGCCTGCTGTACTCCCTCGCCCGAGACATCACGGGTGATCGAGGGGTTGTCGGCCTTGCGCGCGATCTTGTCGACCTCGTCGATGTAGACGATGCCGGTCTCGGCGCGTTTGACGTCGTAGTCGGCGGACTGGATCAGCTTGAGCAGGATGTTCTCGACGTCCTCACCGACGTAGCCGGCCTCCGTCAGTGCAGTGGCGTCCGCGATCGCGAACGGAACGTTCAGAACACGGGCGAGCGTCTGCGCGAGCAGCGTCTTGCCGCAGCCGGTCGGGCCGAGCAGCAGGATGTTGCTCTTCTGCACCTCGACGTCGTTCTCGGCGCTCTGCATCATCTGCACGCGCTTGTAGTGGTTGTAAACGGCCACGGAGAGCGTGCGCTTGGCAGTCTCCTGGCCGATCACGTATTCGTCAAGCGCGGAATTGATCTCCGTCGGCTTGGGGATGTTGGCGACATCGAGCGTCGCCGGCGCGGCGAGTTCTTCATCGATGATCTCGTTGCAGAGGTCGATGCACTCGTCGCAGATGTACACGCCCGGCCCGGCGATCAACTTCTTGACCTGTCGCTGCGACTTTCCGCAGAAAGAACAGAGCAGTTGTTCGTTTGTGTCCGAGGGGCGTGCCATCAATTACCTCAAGCTATCGGCATTCCGCGTGCGGTGTCATAGACAGAGTTGGCAACATGCCTTTAGCGCTTCTCCAACACACGGTCGATGAGGCCGTAGGTCTTTGCCTCTTCGGACGACATGAAGTAGTCGCGCTCAGTGTCCTGGGCGACCTTCTCCAGCGGTTGGCCAGTGTTGTCGGCAAGCAGCTCGTCCATGCGCTTGCGCAGGTCGATGACTTCCTTGGCGTGGATCTCGATGTCAGTGGCCTGACCCTGGAATCCGCTGCTGACCTGGTGGATCAGGATGCGGCTGTGCTTCAGAGCCATGCGCTTGCCCTTTGCGCCGCCGGAAAGGAGCATTGCTCCCATCGACATCGCAACGCCGGCGCAGATGGTCTGCACGTCGGGCTTGATGTACTGCATCGTGTCGTAGATCGCCATACCGGCATACACGGATCCGCCCGGCGAGTTGATGTAGAGGGAGATGTCCTTGTCGGGATCGTCTGCCTCAAGGTGAATGAGCTGGGCGACAATCAAGTTGGCAATGTCGTCGGTGACGGGAGTGCCAAGAAAGATGATGCGCTCGTCGAGTAGGCGGCTGTAGATGTCGAAGGCGCGCTCCCCGCGGGAAGTCTGCTCAACGACCATAGGAACTAGTGGTGACATGGTCCGATTTTTTCCTCTCTGGTCTGATGTCCTGCAATATGGCGAGATCGAGAGGGGTCCTGACTCGGAACTTTCAGTGTTGCCACCGGTTTTGCCGCCTCGAGCATGGAGACCGTTCCCTCGCTGGGCGAGTCTAATCCGGCACCCCGGCGGCCGAGCCGCTCAGTTTGATCGGCGTTCCCTCCGGCGAGTAGAAGCGCCTGCGTATCCAGAGCGACACGTATACGAGCCCGACGAGCGCCGGAACTTCGATCAACGGCCCTACGACTCCGGCCAGCGCCTCACCCGAGGACGCTCCGAACACGCCGATCGCCACCGCGATCGCCAGCTCGAAGTTGTTTCCGGCCGCGGTGAAGGCGAGGCTCGCCGTCCGGGCATATCCCGCCCCGATTGCGCGACCGGTGAAGAAGCCGACCGTGAACATGATTCCGAAGTAGAAGAGCAGCGGAACCGCGATTCGCGCCACTTCGAGCGGCTGGCTGGTGATCGCCTCGCCCTGGATCGCGAAGAGCATCACGATCGTGAACAGCAGTCCGTAGAGCGCGAACGGAGCGATGCGCGGGATGAACACGGCTTCGTACCACTCCACCCCGCGCCGCCTGACCCCGAAGTACCGCGTCAGTGCGCCGGCCACGAGCGGGATCCCGAGAAAGATCAGCACCGTCCTCGCCACGGTCCAGATTGAGACGTCAAAGCCCTGCGTGTCAAGGCCGAGGATGTCGGGAAGGGCCGTGAGGTAGAACCACCCGAGCAGGCTGTAGGCGACGATCTGAAACACCGAGTTGATCGCGACCATCAATGCCGTGTCCTCGGAATCGCCGCACGCGAGATCGCTCCAGATGAGCACCATCGCGATGCACCGCGCGAGTCCGACAAGTATGAGTCCGGTGCGAAACTCCGGTTGGTCGCCCAGAAATGTCCAGGCGAGCGCGAACATCAGCGCCGGTCCGATTACCCAGTTCAGCACCAGCGACGCGCCGAGCATTCGGCCGGTGTGCGTGGTTCTGGCCAGCTCGCCGTACCTGACCTTCGCGAGCACCGGGTACATCATGAGCAACAGTCCGATCGCGATCGGCAATGACACGGTGCCGACGCGCAGCCTGTCAAGGCCGTCGCTGATGCTGGGAATCACGCTGCCGAGCACAAGCCCCAGCGCCATCGCGAGGATGATCCACGCCGGCAGCAGTCGGTCCAGTCGACCAAGGCGGGTCAGGACCGGCACTTCGGCCGCAGACGGCTCCGAAGCACTCAAGCCGTCGCGCCGATGTCAGCCGTCTCCCGTGTACGAACAGGCAGCGAAAGTGAGATCACTCCCGCGCCCACGAGCATCGCCGCCGAGGCCCAGAGACAGGCTTCGAGTCCGCTGAGCTCGTAGATCACGCCCGAGAGGATCGTGCCGGCGAGGCGCCCCGCAGCATTGGCCATGTAATAGAAACCGACGTTCATCGCCACTTTGTCGCCATCCGCATAGTTGAGGATCAAGAACGAGTGGACCGCGCTGTTCAGCGCGAACACCGCTCCAAAGACAATCAGACCGACGACAAGCGTGATCGTCGGGTCGGCGCCGGCCGTCAGGGCCACCGCGATCGCGGCCGGAAGGGTCGCGAGCGAGAATGCCAGCCACGTCGCCGTTCGGCCATCCGGATGCATCTTGCGGTCGGCGCTGCGACCGCCGAGGATTCGCGGCGCCGAGGCCTGCACGATTCCGTAGCCGATCACCCACACCGCGAGGAATGTGCCGACCTGCCAGAAGCTCCACCCGAGCACGCTGCGCAGATAGACCGGCAGCGCCACCACGAACCAGACGTCGCGCGAGGCGAACAGCAGGATTCGCGCGGCGGCCAGCAGGTTGACCGCCCGACTGTTCGAGAACATCTGGCTGAACTTCGCCTTGCGGTCGGGGTTCCCGAGATCGCCGTGCATCAGCGTCACGATGCAGACGATCGCGATCGCGATCAGCGCGGCAAGCACGACAAGCGCCGGCTGAAATCCGATCGTGGTGAGCAGGAGTCCGCCGACGAAGAAGCCGACGCCCTTCAGCGCATTCTTGGACCCGGTGAGGATCGTCACCCAGCGGTAGAGCGAGCCGGGGTCGTCTTCAGGGACAACCAGCTTCACGGCGCTCTTGGAGCTCATCTTCGTGAGGTCCTTGGCCACCCCGGACAGTGCCTGGGAGATCATCACCCAGGCGACCACGAGCCACGCGGCAGGAACGAGCGCGAGCATCAGCAGCGCCACGAGCTGCGTGCCGAGGCCCATCAGCAGCGTCGTGCGCAGACCGAAGCGAGCGGCGAGCCAGCCCCCGACGAGGTTGGTGACGATCCCGAAGACTTCGTAGAAGATAAACAGGAACGCGACCTCGATCGGCGTGTATCCGCGCTCGTAGAAGTAGAAGAGGACGAGAACGCGAGTGGCGCCGTCGGCGATCGTGTCGGCCCAGTACGCGCCGGTGACGAGGATGTAGTTGCGCAGATCGACCGATCGCGCCGGACTCGCGCTCGCGCTCACGCCCGGGCCAGCCTCGCCCCCACGATGCCCGCCAGCTCGACGAGGCGGTTCGCATAGCCCCACTCGTTGTCGTACCAGGAGAGGATCTTCACCTGGGTGCCTCCTGTGACCATCGTTGAGGGGGCGTCAACGATCGATGATCGCGGGTCGTCGCGGTAGTCAACTGAAACGAGCGGGCGCTCCTCGTAGCCGAGGATTCCCTCAAGCGGTCCTGCCGCCGCGTCCGCGAGCAGCGCGTTCACTTCGGCGACAGTCGTCGGCCTTGAGACCTCAAAGACGCAGTCGGTCAGCGAGGCGTTGAGCAGCGGGACGCGAACCGCGACGCCGTCGAGTTTCCCCTGGAGCTCGGGAAAGATCATCCCGATCGCAGTCGCCGAGCCGGTCGTGGTCGGAATCAGCGAAAGCGACGCCGCCCTCGCGCGACGCAGATCCTTGTGCGGCGCATCGACGATCGTCTGCGTATTGGTCAGGTCGTGAAGCGTGGTGATTGAGCCGTGGTCGATCCCAAGTCCTTCGTGGATCACCTTCACCACGGGCGCAAGGCAGTTCGTCGTGCACGAAGCAGCTGTCAGGACGCGGTGAAGGGCCGGATCGTAGAGCTCGTCATTGACTCCGACCACGACGTTCAGCGCGGCGTCGTCCTTGACCGGAGCGGCGACGATCACTTTCTCCGCGCCGCGCTCAAAGTGCGGTTCGAGCGTCTCGATCGTGCGGAACCTGCCCGAGCACTCAAGCACCACGTCAACACCGGACGCCTGCCAGTCAACGGCGGCCGGTGATGACTCCGAGGAGTAGCCGACGCTCGTGCCCGCGATCGAGATCTCGTCGCCCTGGCCGGCGACCGAGCGGTCCCAGCGTCCGTGGACCGAGTCAAAGGTCAGGAGATGCGCTGACGTGTCCGCCGGGCACGCCGGCTCGTTCAGGTGAACGAACTCAAGGTCGCTCCGATCCCATCCGGCGCGAAGCGCGAGCCTGCCCATTCTTCCGAAGCCGTTGATACCGACGCGAGTTGGAGTCATAGTGCCGCCATCATATCCATAGACAAACGCCGATTGAATTGATATTCTTATATCCATGTCTATCGATATGGAAATGGCGCCCAAGACCAAACGGCCTGCCGGTGAGCCCTGTTGCGAGCCCGTCGTCTACCCGGATGTCGACCGCGAACGGGCAGCGAGCCTCGCCACCGTCGCCAAGGCCTTGGGCGACCCGATCCGGCTGCAACTGATCGACGTGCTGCGCAAGCACGCCGGAAAAGTCTGCGTCTGCGAGCTCGTCCCGCTCTTTGACATCTCGCAGCCGACGCTCAGCCACCACCTCAAGAAGCTGCGCGACGCGGGTCTTGTGGATTCAGAGCGACAGGGCCTCTGGGCCTATTACTACGTGATCCCCGGCGCGCTCGATGATTTCGCGGGCTGGTTGGGAAAGGAAGAAAATGACTGAAGTGAGTGAATGTTGCTCTCCTGCCGCGCAGGAGACGTGCTGTGAGCCGACCGACAAGGCCGAATGCTGCGGGACTGAATCCGGCGGCTGCGGATGCTCGGCCGGAAGCGAGCAACCGGACATCCGCGAGACCGTCAAGGCGCGTTACGCCTCGGCGGCCAGGGCGGTGACCGACTCGGATCCCGGCGGCCCGGGCGCTTCGTGCTGCAGCTCCGACACTCCCGTGATCACAGAGGATCAGCGAGCTGTGTTCGGTGAGGCCCTCTACGGCGAGGACCACCGCGAGCTCCCGGACAACGCGGTGCTCGCGTCACTCGGTTGCGGCAACCCCACCGCGATCGCCGCGCTGAACGAGGGCGAAACCGTTCTCGACCTCGGCAGCGGTGGAGGGATCGACGTTCTCCTCTCCGCCAAACGCGTCGGACCCACAGGCAAGGCGTACGGTCTTGACATGACCGATGAGATGCTCGATCTTGCCCGGGCAAACCAGGCCGAAGCCGGCGTCACGAACGTCGAGTTCATCAAGGGAACGATCGAGGACATTCCGCTCGCGGACAACTCGGTCGACGTGATCATCAGCAACTGCGTGATCAATCTCTCCGGTGACAAGGCGCAGGTCCTGCGGGAAGCCGCGCGCGTACTCCGCCCCGGGGGTCGCTTCGCAGTCTCAGATGTGATCGCCGACGAAGACATGGACGCCGAGACCCGCGCCGACATGCAGCAATGGACCGGCTGCATCGCCGGCGCGCTGACCGATCGGGAGTTCCGCGAGTTGCTGGCCGAGGCCGGCTTCTCGAACATTCAGCTCGAGGAGACGCACCGCGTGCACGAGCAGGCCGCCTCAGCGATCGTGCGGGCCGAGATTCCGGTCTGATCGAAAAGCCGAGGCAAGCACTCTCCAGGATTGTGCGCGGATGATGAGAACCATGGACCGCCGTAAGCACTGGATCTTCGGCTGCGAAGTCATCACCGCCGAAGCTTTCACGGCGCTCTCCGATACTGGCCGCTCCCGTTTCCTTTGATCGAACTCCGACGACGCCGCGGCCGATATCTCCCGCGGCAGAACATCGCTGAGATGATCAAAGCGCTATTTGAGTCGTTTGACCTTGAACTCCGCGTATGAATCCGCGTCAACGTTCAACGGGTTGAAGCGACCATTCGGCAGCGTGGCGCGGACATAGAGCTTGTACTTGCCGGGCGGCAACGGACGACGGATCTTGAAGGTCCAGTTGCCGAGGCCGGTCGCAGGCATGAATCTCGGGTTGCTGCATTGACCGTCCACTGCGGCTCGTTTCGTGGATTTCGTCCCGTTGGCGCTGAGCCAACGGCACATCTTCCTCCGCTTGATCAGTTTCGAGTCGACTTTCAAGATCGCAACGCCGACCTTCGCGATCCCTGGGAACGGATCCGCCACCCCGGATAGCTTGCGCAGCCACGCCGGCTTACCGCGGCCGACGTAGTACTTCGGGAGAATCGTCACGTCAAGCCGCGGTTGCGGAGCAGCGTTGCCGCCTGCGGTCCCGAGGAACCGAACCAATTGAAGCCCGGCGCCACTCTGACATCTTCCCGCGCCCATGATTGAACCGTCGCTGCCTGCCACGAGAATCTTCCAACTTGAGCACGGCCCGATCTGCGCTGAAGTGAATCCGTTTCGATCGAACAGTTGATCCGGCTGCAGCCGCTGATCGAGGACGGCAAAGTTGAGTGGGCTCACCAGAGCGACCCGGCCCCCCAGAGCGAGCGTCGCATCACCCGATTGGTAGACCCTGGCTTTGGTGCCCTGCCCCTTGCCGTTTGAATCGAAGAAATGCGGCGCGCGGTCAATCCATTGAGTACCGCGACTTCCGACGTTGAAACCGTTGCTGAACGCCACGAAACGATCGTTCGAGAGCGCGGCAATCGAAGTGACTCGCACGCCCGAGTTGCCGTACGCCGAGAACGAGGCCACCCCGCCGTCACCGAACGACACGTCACGTACGCCATCCCGGGAGAACTTTGCCACGCCCTCCTTCCCCATGACGAATGGCAGTGGGTAGTCGAGGCCGAGCAGTATGCCGCCGCTCGAGGTCACGCCAAGGGCAGAGCCGCCCGGATGTCCGACACCAAAGCCATCGACTTTGGCGAAGCCGGACTCGCCGAACGATGTGTCCATCGCCCCCGTGTCATCGAGCCGAATGATCGTCGGCGTCGTGCCGTGACCATTGATGCCGCCCGAGACCAACACCTTCGCACCGTCCTGCACTGCTACCGAACAGGGCTTGAATCTGTTGGTCGCTGAGCCGAATAAGAGAATTCCTGCATCGCCGAACTGGGCACTCGTGCTCCCGTCAGGGTTGAGCATGATCAGGCGGTTCTCGCCGGCGACCATCACCATGCGCCCATCGGCGAGCAGCTCGAAGTCGTGAATGCTGCCCGCGCCCGGAGGCGTGAGCACCCCACCCACACCAAAGCTCGGATCAAGCGCTCCTTCCGGCGTGAGTCGAGCGATTCGGCCTCCACCTCTCGCCGCCGCCGGAGACGTCGCGACAAGAATCTTGCCGTCGGGGAGCACTCGGAGTGCGACGGGATCAGACAACCCAGGAAGTGTGAGCTTTCCGCCAACCCCGAAATCCGCGTCGAGGTTTCCCCACGCGGCCGAAGCCTGCGCGGGCAGCATCAGCGCGCATCCGGCGATGGCCAGCGCCACCAAGGTGCGAGGTCGAAATCGGATCACAGGATTGAGTATCGCCATCGGGACGAAAACCCTGAAACTCCGTCAGAGTCGCGGCGGACTATGTGCTCGGAGCCCGCTCAGGCGCCGCGGACAGTCAGGAGCCCGGAGTCCAGAGCCCCTCAGCCGGCTTGGCGCCGCCCTCGGACTCTTCCTTCTCCGGCGTCCAGATCGCCTCACGCGCCTCAGCCTGCTCCCACGGGATCGGAGTCGCCTTTGCGACGAGGTCGTCGATCACCTTGCGGGCTTTCAGCTCGTTTTCGAGCTGCTTGATGCCGCCGGCTTCCTTGATCGCCTTGAACTGCTCCTCAGCGCTGTCGCGTCCCTCGCCCATGTCCTCGGCGATGGCGTCGACCATCTCGTCCTCGGTGATCGTGATGCCCTGCGCCTCGATCAACGCGGCGATCGTGGCCTCGCGACGAATCGTCTGTTCGGCGTCGCCCTCGGCGCTGACGATGAAGTCGTGCTCGCCCTGGCCCATGGCCTGGAGGTACGCGTTCGGGTCGATTCCGCGGCGGTAGAGCGAGTTCGCAAGCTCGTGCCACAGCTCGTGCGCACGCGAGTGGATGTGGCCGTGCGGGATCTCGATCTTGGCCTGCTTGGCGACCGCGTCAACAACCGCCCAGCGGTACTCCTGCTCGACTTCCTTCTCGGCAGCTTCAGTGACGCGGGTCTTGATCTCGTCCTTCAGCTCCTGCAGCGTGTCGTAGCCGAGGTTCTCGGAAGCGAACTCGTCGTTCAGCTCCGGAAGCGTCTTCTCCTTGACGGAGTTGATGTGGACCTCGAAAACGGCTTCTTTCCCGGCCAGGTGTTCCGCGCCGTAGTCGCTCGGAAACGTGACGGTGACGGTGGTGTCCTCGCCGGCCTTTGCGCCGGTCAGCTGCTCTTCGAACCCGGGGATGAACTGTCCGGAGCCGAGCTCCAGCACGTAGTCATTGCCGGCGCCACCCTCGAACGGAGTGTCATCGAGTTTGCCGAGGAAGTTGATGTCGACGAAGTCGCCGCCCTGTGCCGGGCGGTCGACGTCCTCGAGCTTGCTGAAGCGGTCCTGCATCGTGGCGAGTTCGCTGTCGACCGCCGAGAGGTCCGGCTCTGCATCCTTCTTGCCGACCTCGATGCCCTCGTACTCGCCGACTTCGGCGATCGGGCGCACCGGAACGGTGAGCTCGAACTTCAGCGGCTCACCCTTCGACCAGGCGGGGACAGACTCAAGCGACGGCGATCCGATCGGCGCGATCTCGGCCTGCTCAAGCGCTTCGCCGTACCAACCGCCGACGGACTCGTCGAAGGCATGCTCGAAGATCGCATCTTCGCCGAGCTTCTGGCGCGCGAGCTCCGGCGGGACTTTGCCCTGGCGGAAGCCGGGAATCTTGATCTCGCCCGCCATGTGCTCAACGGCGTGCTCGATTGCGTGCTCGACGGCGTCCGGCGAGACTTCGATCTCGAGTTTTGCGGTCGCTTCGGGGAGTTCTGAAGTGGAAACTGTTACTGGGGTCATGCCAATGACGGTAGCGTTTTCGCCCGTGAGCAGCCCGCGTAATTACAAGCCGTCGCCCTCAAGCAGGGTTCGTGCATTCTTCCTGACCGACCGCGTCGGGCAGACGCTGGCCGCCACACTCGGCATGGCCAGCGTCGCCCGTTGGTGGGCGGCCAAACAGCTCAGGCAGCGGCGGCAAACGACGCGTTGATGCGCGCCTGCTCGACGAGTGCCTCGAGGATTTCAGCGAGCTCGGGTTCGGCGTCCTGGTGGAGGACGTCTCCGTGCTCGGCGCGAACCTCGTGAGCCTTTGAGATCGCGAACTCCGCGTCGATGACGCGAGCGCCCGCGATTGACAGGACCTTTCGCAGATGATCCTGCGCCCACACTCCGCCGAACTGGCCGGTGCTGGCGCTGATCGCTGCCGCAGGCTTTCCCTTGATGACTGCGGCCTGCGGGGGTCGTGAGACCCAGTCGACGGCGTTCTTGATCGCCGACGGCAGTCCGCCGTTGTATTCCGGAGTCACGAGGAGCAGTGCGTCCGCGTCCGTGACTTCCGCGCGCAGCTTCCTGACCCACGGGTCGTCCTGATCCGGAGTGTCCAGATCTTCGTCGTAGTGGGGAAGGTTGCGCAGCACCTCGACATCAAGCTCCACGAGCTCCGCGTCAGCGGGGACTACCCGTGACGCGGACCTCAGCAGGAGGGAGTTGTGCGAGTCCTTCCGCAAGCTTCCAGTGATCCCGAGGATTCTCATGGCTCTATGCCTTGACGAACTCGAGGATGACTTCGACGTTGACCGTGTCACCCAGGACCGTCTTGCCGTTCGGCAGGTCGGCGTTCCAGCTGACTCCGTAGTCGTGGCGATTCAGCGATCCCTTGAGATGCACAGGGATCGACTCGCCGCCGGCGATGTTCGCGGTCGGTGTTCCGATCACGCCGGTGACGGTCAGCGGCTTGGTCTGACCCTTGAGGGTGAGCTCGCCCTGCACGGTGACGTTTGTGCCATCGAGCTCGACGCTGGTGGACTCGTAGGTCGCGGTCGGGTAGCGCTCAGTGTCGAAGAAGTCCGGGCTGAGCACGTGGCCCTTCTGCTGCTCGTCCTTCAGGTCGACGCTGGTGAGGTCGACGCTGCCCTTGATCTTGACTCCGTCATCGCCGTACTCAAGTGAGGCCTCGACGCCCGGGAATGTCCCGCGTGCCGGAGCAACGCCGTTGTGCTCGATCTCGTAGTTGACTGACGTGTGGACCTTGTCGTCGTTCCATACGCCTTGAAGTGTTGCTGTCTCGGTGCTCATCTCAATCATCTCCTGCTGCTCTGGGGGTGTTCAATTCCCTAATTGCCTGAATTCCAATCGGACTTCAGTCCGTTTCGCAAAACTATAGCGGACTGCGGTCCGTTTATGTTGCGGAGGTGTTGAGCGGCCCGGCAACCAGGCTCATGCCCGCAACTACGCTCGCTCACGCATGCGCCCCCCACTCTCATTGCTCGTGTTTGTCGTCGGGGCGGCCGCATTGGGGATCGAGATCGCGGCTGTCCGCCTGCTCGCGCCGTACTTCGGCGCGTCAGAGGTGGTCTGGGCCAACACGATCGGTGTCGTACTCGTGGCGCTTTCGGCCGGGTACTGGCTCGGCGGGAAGATCGGCGACAAGCGTCCGCACATGGCTGACCTCTGCGCTGCCGTGATGATCGGCGCGGCGCTGACGGCGCTGCTCCCGCTGGTCGCGCGTCCGCTGCTCGACGTCGGGGTTGATGCGCTCGACAGCGTCTCGGCCGGCGCGTTCATCGGATCGCTCATCGCGACGCTGATCCTGCTCGCGGTGCCGGTGCTCGTGCTCGGGACGGTCGCGCCGTGGGCGCTGAGGATCGGCATCGACGGCGTTGACAAGCTTCAGGCCGGCGCGCTCGCCGGCCGGCTCTACGCGCTCGGCACCGTGGGGAGCCTGCTCGGAACCCTGCTCTGCGCGCTCGTGCTCGTGCCTGGTCTTGGTACGCGGCGCACGTTCCTGCTCTTCGCGCTGATGCTTGCGCTCGTCGCGATCGTCGGAGTGGCGCATCGACATCGATGGACACCGATCCCCGTGGTGATTGCCGTGCTCTTCGTACTGCCGCAGGCTGAGATCAAGCCCGAGAGCTCGGCCGGTCGGGTGATCTTCGAGGACGAGTCCGCCGTGCAGTACCTGCGCGTGATCGAGAGCTCGAGCGGCAACCGCACGCTCGAGCTAAACGAAGGTCAGTCGCGCCACTCGTTCTACAGGCCGGGCACCGTTCTGACCGACGACTACTGGGACGCGACCGTCGTGCTTCCGCTCGCCACAACGGCCAGGCCCCCGGAGCGGCTCGCAATCCTCGGAAACGCCGCCGGCACGACGGCGCGCGCCTATGCCCACTACTTCCCCGAGACGCAGATCGACGGTGTCGACATCGACGGCGAACTGGCCGAGGTCGGACGCAAGTACTTCGATCTGCCCGAACAGAACTTCACCGCGCACACCGCTGACGCCCGGCCGTACCTGCGCAGCACAACGACGCGTTACGACGCACTGATCCTCGATGCGTATCGCCAGCCCTACATCCCCTTTTATCTGACGACGCGCGAGTTCTTCGCGCTCGCAAACGATCGTTTGCGCGAACACGGAACGGTCGTGGTCAACGTCGGGCACCCGAAGGGCAGCAACCTGCTGGAGCGCGTGCTCGCCTCAACGATGGCGCGGGAGTTCAGGTACGTGTGGATCGACCACACCCGACCAACCAATTCGATGCTCGTGGCGTCGGACTCGCCGATCCAGCCGCAGGACGTGATCGACGGAACGGCCGACATTCCGTCGCTGGCCCCCACGGGGCTGCGCGAAGCCGGCCTGCTGATGCCCGCGCCGACGGGTGCAGACGTGTACACGGACGACCGCGCTCCGGTCGAATGGCTGATCGACCGTTCGATCGTTCAGTACGCCGCCGGCGAGTGAGCTCAGGCGGCCGTGCCGGCGATGCTGGTGACGAGCTGACGGAATCCGCTGGAGATCCGCGTTTTGTCGAGCCCGACGTCTGACTTCCAGAAGCCGTACATCTCGGCGTTCAGCGAGGCCAGGACAATGTCGGCGAAATAGTCGGCGTCGATCCGCGGGTCGATGTCGCGCAGTAGTCCGTGGACGTGCATGCGGTAGGTCGCGTAGACCGGACCGGCGAAGCGGGCGCCGGCCTTGCCGAGCTGCGCGGCCATGATCAGATCTCCGTAGTCGGCGATCAGATCGATCACGCCCTCGCCGAATGCGACCAGGCGCTCAACGGGCGGCGCACCCGGACCAAGCGGCGGCTCACCGCGGATGAACTTCTCCTGGAATTCGCGATCGCGCTCGTCGAGTATCGCGCGCGCAAGGCCGGAGCGGTCACCGAAGCGGCGGTAGAGCGTGCCCTTCCCCACTCCGGCGGCTTCTGCCACTGCGTCCATCGAGACTGCTTCCGTGCCGCGCTCGGCGAAAAGCGTCTCAGCGGCGGCGAGGATCTTCTCGCGATTGCGCTTGGCGTCGGCGCGCTCGCACGGG
Organism: Thermoleophilaceae bacterium; assembly: GCA_016462645.1. GTDB lineage: Bacteria > Actinomycetota > Thermoleophilia > Solirubrobacterales > JACPNS01 > JACPNS01. Next base: position 12,209 of record JAEMSX010000022.1, on the reverse strand, counting down.
TCGCCACCCAGGACAGGTAGACCGGCTTGTCCGGTCGCGACGGCAAGGCCGTCCATCGGTGTGATCTCTTCGGGCGTATTGGCAGAAGTGGGCATTGCAATATGGACAGTAGTCCGCTTAGCGTGCGTTCACGTAGCTATATCGTCCAGCGCAACTGACTTGACGAGCGCGTGTTCCTCACCTATGTTGGGTACGAGCACGGACGCTCTCACGTTCGAAAACAATGGGGACAGATCAAGCAATGGGGAATGAACGGCCGCTCGGACGCACTGTCCGGGTCCATGGATGGAGACTCGCGACGCTCATGTGCGCGGCCGCCCTGCTTCTCGCGTTGATCGGTGCATCCAGCGCCTCTGCCGACCTGAACATCTGTGTGGGCAACGACGTGACGAACGCCTGCCCTGCCGGCTCGACTGCGGCGACGGATCTCGCCGACGCAGCCACCAAGGCGACCGACATCTCGAAGAACTCGATCTACGTGACGTCAGGCGTGTACGGCGAATCGAGCGCGAGCGGAGTGAACTTCGTGGGCAAGCCGGTCGACATCTACGGCGTCGGCGCGACCAGACCGATACTGACGCTCGCTCCGATCTACACCCCGGGCACGAGCGTCCTGTTCGTGGGTTCAAACGCCACGATCGACAACATTCAGATTGACATCCCGGCGTCGAGCGGACTGACCGGCATCACATCCGGCCCCGGTGGACAGTTCCTCAAGAACATCACGATCAACGGACCGGCCGCCACCGCAAGCAAGGGCTTCGTGGTGGATGGGTCTGCCCCGCACATCCGCGGCGTCACGATCGACCTGGGCGGGAGCGGCTCCAGTGGAATCCGAGTGCTTCCCGGCTCGACCGGTGCGCTGCTTGAGGACGTGAACGTGACTCACGCGACCACCGCGGTCACGATCAACGGGGTCCAGAACTTCACAATCAGTCGTATGAAGAGCCGAAGCGCGTTCGGCCTCGCAAGCTCACAGTCGAGCGGAACGATCTCGAGCAGCGTGCTGATGCCGTCGGCTGTCGGCGCAGAGAATTCCGGGGGGAAGGCCGTCGACGCGAGCGCGACGAGTGCGGTTCCAGAGGGCGTGCGCGTCGCCAACTGCACGCTGATCGGTGGCGGCACGGGCACGACCGGCGTCTCAGCAAGCGGCGCAGGAGCGCTGCCCGTTGTCGTCAACAGCTCGGTCATCTCCGGTTTCGAGACCGCCACGAACGCGACTGGGTCGGGCACGATCAGCGTTGAGTATTCCCGCTTCACCAGCCAGACGCTCGGCGCGACGACGGTCGCCGGGACCAGCCAGTTGACCGGCCCGGAGATGGGATTCGTGAATGCGTCCGCGGACAACTACCGCCTGCAGCTCAGCTCGCCCCTCGTTGACGCCGGCGACCCGACTCCGGCCAACAGCAATGACAGCGGGACCGACGCGGACGACCAGTCAAGAATCGTCAGCCGCGGTGCCGGAAAGATTCGCGACATCGGCGCGTACGAGGTGCAGAACAGCGCGCCCGTCCCGCGCATTCAGGTCGTCACACCGGTGCCGTCGACCACGTCGAACACGTTGTTCTCTGCCGCCGGATCGACCGACACGGAGGGCGACGAGCTCACCTACAGCTGGAAGTTCGATGGCGCCCCCAGCAATGGCGGCGCGACGACGCAGAAGATGTTCGCGACAGAGGGACCCCACTCGGTGTCGCTCACAGTTTCAGACCGATCCGGCGCCTCGGCATCGACGTCGACGCAGTTCAACGTGGCGCGCGGATTCCTCGCGATCAAGCTGCGCTCGCAGAACGCGACAATCTCGAAGAAGGGCACCTTCAAGATCACGATGTCATGCCCCGTCGAAGCGATCTCCAACTGCTCTGGAAGGTTGCTCTTCCAGACGACCAAGAAGGTTGTGGCGCAGAACTACACGAAGCGTCCCGGCTGGGCAGCCGCCGCCAAGTCGAAGAAGCCGGCGTACCTGCAGGCCGCTCGCTACGTCTTCAGCATCGCGCCGGGCACCACGCAGAAGCTTGAGGTGCGGACTTACTCGACGTTCCAGAACGTCCTCGGCGTACACAAGAAGTTCCAGATTCAATCGAGCCTGGTCTCGGGCACGACGGGAAACGCCAGCTTGACGGCGAACCGCGCGACCTTCACGATCCGCGCGCCGAAGTCTTCAAAGAAGTAGGTCTCGCCGGGGCGACCCGGACTGAAAGGGGTGAGCGACCGGATTCGAACCGGCGACCGCCGCGACCACAACGCGGAGCTCTACCTGCTGAGCTACGCCCACCACGCGTACGGCGAACCGCACGGAAAGTGATTCTAGTAGCGCGGGAGCCTGCGGTTCAGACGCAACGCGCCGAGCCCCGAGCGAGGACTTCGCTGTCCTTGGACACGTAGCTCCAGTCGAACGACCTCCTGTTCAGCCTGAGCTTCAGGAATCCGAAGGCGTTTGTGATGCGCACCCTGCTGTTGGGCTTGGCGCCGGCGAAGTCGTAAAAGCTCTTTCCGCCCGCGCCCACGACCATCTCAATCATGCCGTTCGGGTCACGCTTGCCGTTGGCGTCCTGTCGCACAAAGGTCTCAAAGTCGTGGTCGTGTCCGTTGAGGACCAGATCTGCCTTCTTGCTCTGGAGGATCTTCCAGAGCGGGCGCACCAGCGGGTCGTTGCCGTGCATCTCGCCGGAGCTGAAGAGTGGTTGGTGCCAGATCCCGGCGGTGCACCTGCTCGGGTTCTTCTTCAGGTCGTCACGTAGCCACCTTGCCTGCGCCGAGCTGCTGGTGCAGTCGACCACGGAGCAGTTTGCGTTGAGCGAGACGACATGCCAGCTACCGATGTTGAACGAGTAGTAGCCGCGTCGCGCCGGGCCGGCGGCTCGGCCGAAGAAGTCGAAGTACCCGCCCGCGCCGGGAGTGAAGTACTCGTGATTGCCGGGCGTCGGGCGCCAGCGATTCTTCAACGCCGCGAAGGATTTTCCGAACGAGTTCTGAAACTGCACGAGCTCGCCGGTCTGGTACTGGATGTCTCCGAGCAGCCAGACAGACTCCGGCTTGATCCTGGTGATCGCGTCGGCGACGGCCTGGTGCTGGCAGGTGGTCGCAGTCACGGGCGCGTCCGATCTGCAGGCAATATCTCCGAGCGCTGCGATCACCGGACGGGCAGTGGCTTTGGCCGCGGGGAGCGCCGACTGCGCCGAGCTCGAGGTGGCCGCAGGGGCATCGGTCGAGCCGCAGCCTGCGACGCCGGCAACAACCAACGTCATTGCAGCGAGCGCGATCGATCCAGCGGTTCTCCCCGAAAAGTTCATCTGAGAAGTAAACACGAGCCATCGCGTGTCGCTTCGGAACTTTGCCCGTCGTTCTGGCCAATAAGCTGAGTGGACACCTGCCCCGGTGGCCGAGAGGATTAGGCGCGGGCCTTCTAATCCCGTTTACGCAGGTTCGAATCCTGCCCGGGGTGTTACTCCAGAAGAACCGACGCCTAGATCGCCGACGGCCCGCCGAACATCGGCCCCAGCTTCAGCGCCAGACCGAAATCGCCGCGAACATTCAGCTTGCCGGAAAGCACTGCGCTCGGTGCGGCGATTTCGCCCACGCCAACGCGCAGGAAGTCCGCGAGCTTTGCTTCCACGTGCAGCTTCGCGTCCGGCGTCGCCCCGCGGCGCGCCGTCGCGCCAGCAGGGGAGCAGTCGATCGTCCAGACCTCGGGGCCGTGACGGGTCTCGAGCGTGAATTCAATCGGACCTTCGAAGTCGCCGGCCTTGGACGGCTGGTACATCCCCGCCATCGCGTTGAACAGGCCGCGAATGGCGACGCGGTTGCCGACGAGCAGCTCAAGCTGACGGTCGCTCATCCTGCGCACCGAGTTCTCCTGGAATGCCTGGACTCGTCTGGCCATCTTTGCGTTTCGCTTCTTCTTGCGTCGCGGCGGCGTCGTTTCACTGGCCGCAGCCTCCGTCGCGGCCGGTTGAGTAGTAGCGCGGCCACTGGCAGCGGCGATCGCCGGAGCAAGGCGCTCGGCCTTCTCGGCCGCAGCCGATCGCACCTCGTCATCGTCGAACTCGGCGACCACCCGGCTCATGAAGTCCGCCTGTCCGGCGCACGCACCGCTCAGGATCACCTGATCCACTCCGGCCTCGCGATATCGCTCGACCAGGCCGACCAGCGCGTCCGCGTCCTCGCCGGACTCCAGAAACACCGCCGTCTGCGCGTTGACCGAGCCGGCCACGGCGCGCGCGGATTCCGAGCTGAGCTCGCCCTCGTACTCCGCCGTCCAGTCCGCGGCGGACTCAGGATCGTCGAGCGCGTGAAACGCCGCCCCCACCCCGGCGCGGCCGGCGGCAGCGATCGTCCCGACGTCGCCCGCGACGACCCAGACATCGGGATCCGGGTCATACGGCGAGTCTCCGAGCAACGCGCCGAGCGAATCGGTCCACCCCGCCTCGCCCGCAACCGCAAGTTCGATCGGCAGACCGGGCGGCACCGCCGTGTCCTCGCGCGCGTCGAGCTGCAGGACGATCTTCAACCCGTCAACGCGCGCGGCACCTGCGACCAGTCTCGGGTCGGCGGAATCGCCCCCCTCGATCAACCAGACGCGGTCAAATCCGAGCGCCTTCGACGCCTGGACGGCCGCAACAGCCGCTTCGACCGTCTCTTCCGCAACGAGCCGCGCGAACTTCACGAGCCTGCGGGCGCCGCCGGCACCGGGGCGTCCTTCAGTGTCTCGAGCCGTGTGCGGATCGGCTCGACAAGACGACCGTCCGCGTCGCGCATCGCCGAACTCGCGAGCCCCTCGGCGATCATCAGCCGACCGGTCACGACAATCCGCTCCATCTCCTGCTCGTCGATCGCCAGGTCATCACTGCGGGTCGAGAGTCCGATCACGCCGTTCCACGCCGCCCACCAGAAGTTCGCCGCGCGTTCGGGATCGACGTCGTCGCGCATCACGCCGGCCGCGACGCAGTTCGCGATCGCCTGGGCGAGCTTCGCGCGCTGAGCCGCCCCGCGCAGGGCGATCTGCCTGGCCAGCGGCGAGCGCGCGGCCTCCTCGGGAATCGACTCGGCCGGCAGCATCAGCATTTGGAAATGGTCGGGGTGCTCGCGGAAGAACTGCAGATACGCCTCGCCCAGCGCGATCACCTTCTCGATGTCGGGGATCTCCTCGCTGTCGAGCACGGCGTCCACGTACAGGGCCTGAATGTCGAGCGCACGCTCGATCAGGGCGCCGTAGAGGCCCTCCTTGTTCTCATAATGGACGTAGATCGATCCGATCGAGACGTCGGCGAGGCGGGCGACTTCGCTCACGCGCGTTGCGTGGTAGCCCTGCTCAACAAACAGCTTCTCCGCGGCGGTGATGATCGCCTCGGCGGTGGTCTGCTCGCCGGCGGCGCGACCGTTGGCGCGACCAGCCAGAACATCGGCGAAGACCGGGTCCAGTGCGATGTCTTTGGACATCATTTGATGTTACATCTGTTGCCGCAACGCCCCCGGGTAGGATCGACCCACGATGTCCGAAGTGAAGATCTACACGCGCAAGGGCGACGATGGAACCACCGGCCTCTGGTACGGCGGACGCGTCAAGAAGTCCGACCCGCGCACCAGTGCATACGGCGACGTGGATGAGGCGATCTCAACGATCGCGCTCGCGCGCGCCATGTCCAAGGACTCGCACCCCGAGGTCGCCGCCGATCTCCTGGAGATGCAGCGCTGCCTCTTCATCGGTTGCGCGCAGCTCGCAACCGCCGACGAGAGCTTCGGCAAGCTCGAGCCAGGAGTGACCCTGATCGAGCAGGCGATGGTCGATGCACTCGAACACCGCATCGATCACTACAAGGACCAGCTCGACCTTCCGCCCAAGTTCATCATCCCCGGCGGCACCGTGCTTTCCGCGCAGATCGATGTCGCGCGCACCGTCGTGCGCCGCGCCGAACGCTCGATCGTGGCGCTCGCCGAAACCGATCCGCTGCCCGATTCGACGGTGCTCGCCTACGTGAACCGCTGCTCGGACCTGCTTTTCGCGCTCGCGCGCTTCACGGATGAGGATTCGCCCACGGTTTTCGAGGGTCGCGGCTAAACATCCGGTCACGCACGATTGCTCCGTGCGTCCTATTGTTAGAAGTGTCGGTTCCCCCTCCCCACATGGAGCCCAAATGGCAACGGAAGTCAAGTCAAAAACCAAGACAGCACTGGCCAAGCGCACCGGTCACTACGAGCATCTCGTCGTAGTCGGAGACCACCGCCTGATCACGGACGAGCCGATCGATGTCGGTGGTGAGAACGCTGGCCCATCTCCGCAGCAACTGCTCGCTGCGAGCCTCGCCTCCTGCACCGCGACGACGATCGAGATGTACGCCGCGCACAAGGGCTGGGAAGTCGGCGATGTGAAGGTGAAGGTCGAATACGAGTCCGCCAAGCGCGGAGCACCCACGACCTTCAACGTCAAGCTCTGCGTGCCGCCGGGCCTCGACGACGAACAGATTCGTCGCATCACCGAGATCGCAGCGAAGTGCCCGGTCCACCGCGTGCTCGAAGGCGAAGTCATCTTCAACGAGTCGATCACGATTCAGTGATCGGTTGTATCGCGTCCAAGCTGCTGCCGGCCGACGACGCGATCGAAATGTTCGCGCAGGGTCGTGAGGCCGCTGTGCTGATGGCTTTCCGGCCGCAGCGGGACGGATCGCTCAAGCTCATCTTCACGAAGCGCCGCGATGATCTGAATTCGCACGCCGGACAGATCTCTTTCCCGGGCGGTGCCTCGGACCCGGGCGACGCGGACCACGTTGCGACCGCGCTGCGCGAGGCCCACGAAGAGATCGGGATCCCGCCCGAGCGTGTCCAGGTGATCGGCGCGATCGAGCCGATGTCAACTTTCGTCAGCGATTTCGCCGTCTGGCCGATCGCCGGGATCGTGCCGGCCAACGTTGGACTGATCCCCAACCCGGCAGAGGTCGAGACCGTCTTCGAGGTCGATCTCGCCGAGCTCGCCGCGGTGCGCGAGAAGCGCGAGCTGAACCGCGCTGGGATGACATTCACGACCGAGGCGTTCGAGACCCACGGCGGATTGATCTGGGGCGTGACCGGCTACATCGTCGGTCAGCTGCTCGACCGCGTGAACGGCTGCATCGAACCAGCCGTCCCCTAGCCCCGCTGCCATCTCCGCTTGCATGCCTCAGGCATGCAAGCCATCGTCGGCCGAATTCAGGTGATTCCCAAGCCATTTTTCTTGCATGCCCGAGGCATGCAATGAAAAACGCTTGATCAAGCGGTCCGTGTCAGCGCTTCACGCTTGCATGCCTCAGGCATGCAAGCAAAGAACAATGAGGTCAGGGGTTTTGGTCGGCCCCGGCCTAACGCGCGACTCTTTCAACGAGAGAGCTCGGGACGGAATTCGGTCACTTCGCCGACGTACTCGCACTCGGTGCATTCAAAGAGCGGTTCGATCGTCGGCTCAGCGACTTCGCCTTCGGCGAGATCCGGAACGTAGGCCCTGACGTAGGGCGACATGCAGTTGGGGCAGAGCATCGCCCTTGAATCTAGATGCCGATGGAGCGGTCCGCGGCGGTTGTGATCGCTGCGGCGAAATCCGCATCGGCGTCGAGTTCCGCGACTGACAGGTGCCAGGTGGACTGCGCGTGGGTGACGTGCGCGTTGGGTTCGGGACCCGACGGCTCGTACACGAAGCCGCGCACCCCGGTGTCGACCACCTTGAGCAGAACGGTTTCGAGCATCTCGTCGTTGGCGGCGGGATCCTCGGCGTCGCCCATCAGGTAGGCCACGACGGTGACATTCTCGAGCTGATCGACGATGTCGCCGGCGAGGTCTGGCGCCACGCTCCGCACGGAGTAGCCCGCCTCGGTGAGCGCGGCTTCGGCCGCTGCGATGCGCGGGCCCTGCTCGACAATCAATACGCGTGCCATGTGGAAGTGGAAGCTAGCCTCCCGCGCATGCCTGTTGATTACGGAGATGTCTACATCGTCGACTACCTGCGCACCCCGATCGGAAAGTTCGGCGGCGCGCTCTCGACCGTTCGCACCGACGATCTGGCGGCGCATGTGATCAAGGCCGTCGTCGATCGCGCGGGCGTTCCGGCCGACGAGATCGAGGATGTCTACTTCGGATCCTCCAACCAGGCCGGCGAGGACAATCGCGATGTCGCACGCATGGCAGCGCTGCTCGCGGGGCTTCCCGTGACCGTGCCGGGCGCGACGGTCAACCGTCTCTGCGCCAGCGGCCTGGAGGCCGTCGGCGACGCCGCGCGCGCGTTGGCGCTCGGCGAGGGCGATCTGTATCTGGCGGGAGGCGTCGAATCGATGACCCGCGCGCCCTTTGTATATGGCAAGACGCCGCAGGCCTTCTCGCGCGAGCCGGCCAAGGTCTACGACACCACGATCGGCTGGCGCTTCATCAACCCGAACTTCCCGCACTCAACCGAAGCGATGGGCGAAACCGGCGAGAACGTCGCCGAGCTGCACGACGTCAGCCGAGAAGATCAGGACGAGTTTGCCGCCGCCTCGCATCAACGCGCGGCCGCGGCGTGGGATGCCGGCGTGTTCGACGAAGAAGTGATCGCGATCGAGGCGCCGCCGCTCACGCGCAAGCACGAAGCGACGGTGTTCGAGCGCGACGAGGGAATCCGCGCCGACACCACGGCCGAGAAGCTCGCCAAACTGCGCCCGGCATTTCGCGAGGGCGGCACCGTCACCGCCGGCAACTCCTCCCAGGTCAACGACGGCGCCGCCTGCCTCGTGCTTGGCAACGCAGCCCGGGCCGAATCGCTCGGCAGAGAGCCGCTCGCCCGTATCGTCGCCAGCGCTGCTGCCGGGGTCGACCCCGCGATCATGGGCGTCGGACCGATCGATGCGACGAAGAAACTCCTGGATCGCACCGGACTCACCGCCGACGACATCGACCTCTGGGAGATCAACGAGGCCTTTGCGTCGCAGGCGCTCGCGAGCGCGCGAGCGATCGGCGTCGATCACTCGGTGCTGAACGTGAACGGCGGCGGCATCGCGATCGGCCACCCGCTCGGCTGTACCGGCGCGCGCATCGTCGGAACGCTCGCACGCGAGCTGCGGCGACGCGGCGTCAGGCGCGGCGTCGCGACTCTCTGCGTGGGTGTCGGGCAGGGCCTGGCGATGCTGATTGAGAACCCAGAGGCCGCCTGACGGGAATGCCTGCAAAGGCAGATTCTCCAAACGTTCACTAGTTGTTTACGACTCGAGTGGGCGCGCAGGCCAAGATAGGCGCGTGGAGATTGGGAGACCGTATTCACTGAGCGCCGCCAACGGCGACGTCGCAGCACCCTTCGGTACTCCCGAGCGAACGATCACGCTCGCGGGCCTTGAGATTCGTCCCGACTCGCGCGAAGTACTGACCGCGACGGGTCGTATTCAGCTGACCGGCCGCGAGCTCGACGTCCTGATGGTGCTCGTCGAGCATCCGGACCGCGTCGTCACCCGCGACACGATCTACGGCGAAGTCTGGGGCGGTCACATGCCCTACCGGGACCGCGCAGCCGACGTCTACGTCCGTCGCGTGCGCGAGAAGCTTCGTGCTCTGGCGCCGGACCTGATCTACATCCACACGCATTTCGGCATCGGGTACCGCTTCTGGCCCGAGCCGATCCCGTCCGCCTAGTCCGTCCAGCTCTGGTCGATCCGGCTATTTGGCCGGAGCAGCAGTGTTGCTGAACACCGAATCGGGCAGCGCGCCAATCCCGATCTGCGACGTGTACCCGAGCTTCTCAGTTCCGAACCAGTTCTCGATGGTCAGCAGTAGCGAGAAGTGGTTGTAGTCCTCGGTCACGTCCATGTTGCCTGCCTTGACGAGCGGCGAGAGCAACAACAGGCCGACCTTGCCGCCGGCCGTGGCTGTGCCGTCGGCAGCTGTGGCGGCCTTCAGCTGACCGATCGGTCCAGTGGCTCCGGTCTGGCCAGTCTCCCCCGTTGCACCGGTCGGCCCGGACTCGCCGGTCGGTCCGGTATCGCCCGTCGGCTCAGTCACTGCAGGCGGATTGGCGAGGTTGGGATAGATCAGCGGCTGTCCACAGCAACTGGACGTGTCGGAGTCGGGCAGCCCCTGCGGCGACTGGTCGAATGTGATCGCGATGACGCCGCCGTCCAGATAGTCCTTCGAGGACATGATCTTTGGGACGACCTCTTGTAGAAAGGAGTCCGCCGTCGAAAGCCCGGCGGGAGCGCCGGGCGCACACGGTGTGTCGCTCCCGTCATGGCAACGGTTGGGTATCACCATCGAGAAGGCCGGGGAGCGCGATGCGGCAATGTCCGCGTGGAGATTCTTCAGACCGCCGATCTGAAACGGGCAGCTCGAGAGCGCCGCGACGGACTTGAAATACATGAACGGGTTGCTCCAGCTCGCATAGGCATTCCCGGCGTCAGTCCGATGGTCGGGATCCGCCGCACCAGGCGCCGGCTGGCGACACACGTTCGTGCGACCGTTCGCTCCGTTGTCGATGTCCTCAACATACGCCGCCCACGTCTTCCCGGTGGCCGCGATCGCGTCGCCGATCGTCCTCACGGTGTCTGGAAACACGCAGCCGTCGCCGATTACCTGGTTCGTGCTTGCATCGAGTGTGCCCGGTGCCAGATCCGTGTAGTTCGGGCAGTTCTGGCCGATCTGCCAGGTTGGACCCTGGCCGGAGACGAGCGCGATGTTGTTGGCGAGTTCGCCCTGGGCGACGGAGTAGTAATTCTGCACCACGGCACCCTTTCCGGCGAGATCACTCACCAGATATGACGTTGACGCGGGATCGCCGAAGGTCTTTGAGTATCCCTGGCCAGAGAGCACGATCAGCCAGACGTGGTTGATCTTGGCTGGCGCGCCCGTGGCCCCGGTGACTGGTGCGTCTGCCGTCGCCGGGAGCTCTTCGGGAACCTCCGCGAGTGCGGCATCCTCTGCCGCAGCCTCAGCCGGAGCGGGCGCCTCGGCAGTCACCGCGGCCGCCGGCGAGGACGAGGGCATCACGTAGACCGGAGAAAGCCCGGAGTTCGGACCGATCACTCCGCCCATCAGAACCCCAAATGCAAGCAACGCCATCACTGAGACTGCGGCGGTTCTCGGCGAGAGATAGTCGAAGTTGTCGACCCAGTCGTCGAGCGAGGCGACGACTCCAACTCCAGCAGCCTCTGACGGCGGCGCGAAGTACATCGGAGGCACGCCGGCAACGACGGGCGGCGCGGGCATGTCAACAGCAGCGATCAGCTTGCCGATGCGAGACGGCAGTTTGCCGTTGCGCACGCCACAGTTGATGCAGTACTTTTGGTCGAGCGCCAACGGCGCGTGGCATTCCAAGCATTCTTCCACGTGACGCGATGCTCGCAGTGACCTGTTTCCGGATTGTGAACAACTTGGGAAGCAGTGGTGACAGTTGGGGCGGTACTGGTTAATAGGTGCCTGCGCGGTTGTATCCATTCGGTCACATCACGTTCACAAGATCGGAACTTCTCTCGCGGATACTCGCCACATGCAACCCCCCTCGGGCACGCAAGACACGGCCATGACCAGGCAGATGCCGCCGGTCGCGACATCAGAAACGAATTCTCTCCCCCCGGCACCGACGCTTGTTGGTCCGGCTGGCGACGCGTGTCCAAAGTGCCACGCGAACATGGCCGGCGATCAGCGTTACTGCATCGAGTGCGGCGAGCGGCGCGGCGATCCGCGCCTGCCGTTCATGGACGGACGCACCGCGGCAGAGCCGCCAGCGCCGGTCGCGACCGCAACGGCTTACCCGGTCGCCGGCTACCTGCCGCCCGCTCCTCCGACGAGCAAATGGTCGTCCGGCATGGCGCTGCTCGCGACGATCGCAACCCTGCTGCTGGCAATGGGCGTGGGCGTGCTGATCGGCAACAAGGGCGACAGCGCGAACGCTTCATCCCAGCAGCCGATCATCGTCGGCGGCGGCGCGACGACTGCGACGGGCGCGTCCGGAGCCTCCGGTGCCGCCTCAGCCACGTCGAAGAAGGATGCCGCAGCCTCAGCCGCAGAGGACACGAGCGGCGCCAACGCCGATGCCGTGGCGAAGAAGAACGGCGTGAAGCTTGCGCCCAAGGACGTCGACCTCGGCGAGAAATGCCCGAAGGGCAGCGTCGGTTGCGACGAAGACGGCACCTTCAGCGGCGACTACTTCAAGTAAGAAAACGAGGAAGACATGAAATCGCCAATCTCGGTCAAGAAGAAGAACTCCAAACCCGCCGCCGGATCATCGA
>JAEMSX010000055.1 GCA_016462645.1 Thermoleophilaceae bacterium | reverse complement strand
ACAGCAGAGGTCCCGCCTCCCCCGGCGGGACCTCTGGCATTTAACCGCTCAGGTATCAGGCAAACCCTCCACACTCCCGCCGCCACGGGCGAGACCGTGGAAGATCTCCGGCTCGCGCCCCCGCAACCCCTTCGCCGCCGCTCGACACGGCCTCCCCCGCCACGCGAGTCAACCTATCCTTAACATAACTAGAGATATAGCGATATATCTTTGACACATCGTGATACACCAAAGTTTGGAGATACCCATGCACGATGCACACACACATAATCACCACGCCGGCCACCGTCCCCCAGGCCGCCCGCGCCACAGGCGCGATGACTTCGGCTTCGGTCCCGGCTTCGGCCCACCGTTCGGAGGAGGCCGCGGCGGACGCGGCGGTCGCAAGCGAATGCGCCGCGGCGACGTTCGCGCGGCGATCCTCGTACTGCTCAACGAAGAGCCGCGCAACGGCTACCAGCTGATGCAGGAGATCGAAGAGCGCAGCGACGGCAACTGGCGTCCGAGCTCAGGCTCGGTCTACCCCGCCCTCTCGCAGCTAGAGGACGAAGGCCTTGTCGCACCCGACGACACCGAAGGTGGCAAGCACTTCACTCTCACCGACGAGGGCAGGCAGCACGTCAAGGATCACGCCGACAAGCTTGGCGAACCGTGGAAGGACCTCGGCGGCAAGCAGCAGGCAGGGGCCCGTGAGATGGCCAACCAGCTCAAGCCCCTGATGGGCGCGGTCGGCCAGCTCCTCCACACCGGCAGCGAGGCCGACGCCAAGAAGGGTGCCGAAGTGCTCGCTGACGCCCGACGCAAGATCTACGCGATTCTCGCCGAATCCAGCACGAATGAAGAAGTTGAGTCCTGAGCGATCAAGCATGATCGAATAGTCCGAGGCCGGCGCACACTTCTGCACCGGCCTCCTTCTATTCATATTTCGTAACCTGACTGTTCCCGTTCATCCGGCCCGGAACCGATTTTTTTAGGAGATTTCCCCCAGCATGCGCTCCTTTGCAACCTGGATCACCCATCACCGCAAGATCGTCGTCTTCTCGTGGATCGCGATCGTCCTTGCCACCGGCTTCGCGGCCGCCCAGGTCGGCGCGGACTTCAAGGAGGACTTCAACCTCCCCAAGTCCGATTCGCAGAAGGCGATCACGATGCTCGAGAAGAACTACCCGTCGCAGGCGGGTGACACCGCTCAGATCGTCTTCTACGCGCAGGATGGGCTGGAGGACCCTGCCGTCAAGGCGAAGATCACCGCGGCGCTCGGCAAGATCGCCAAGGTCAAGGGGATCAGCGACATCACGTCGCCCTACAGCCCAGAGGGCGCCGTACAGATTTCCACCATCGGGACATCGAAGGGGAAGATCGGCTTCGCGACGGTCAACTGGGCCGAGCCGGTGACGATGGAGACGGTCGACACCGAGGTCGATCCAGTCCAGAAGGTGATCGACGAGACACGCGAGGCAGGCCTCGACGTGCAGGCCGGCGGAAACCCGTTCATCACCGCTCAGCAGTCCGAGAGCAACGCCAGCGAGACGGTCGGCGTGGCCGCAGCGATGCTCGTGCTGTTCATCATGTTCGGCACTCTGCTCGCGATGGGCATGCCGATCATCACCGCGCTTCTGGCCGTCGGGACGGCGTCGTCGCTGATCACGCTCTCCTCACACGTCTTCACGACTGCGCAGTTCGCCACCTTCCTCTCCGTGATGATCGGACTCGGCGTCGGTATCGACTACGCCCTGTTCATAATCACGCGGTTCCGGCAGGGCCTGCGCGAGGGCGTGGACCCACGCGAAGCCATCGTCACCTCGATGGACACCGCGGGCCGCGCCGTGATGTTCGCCGGCATCACCGTGATGATCGCGCTGCTCGGCCTGTTCCTGGTCGGCATCTCGTTCCTCCACGGTCCCGCCATCGCCGCGTCGGTGACCGTGCTGCTGACGATGTCGGCGGCGCTGACGCTGTTGCCTTCACTGCTCACGATCGCCGGGCACAAGATCAACGACCCGTTCTATGCCGTGCTGCTTGAGGCAGTCAAACGCAACCTCAACAAGTTCAAGACCGGCCATGTCGCCAGCGGGATCGTCTCTCTGCCGCTGCTTCTGCTGCAGTGCATTCTGCTTCCGCTTTCGTATCTCTTCTTCGGGCTCGTGATCTGGCTCCCGTCCAAGATCCTCACGCTCCTCCACATTCCGGTCCCCTCGCGCAAGCGTGAAGTTCTGCAGGCGGACGAGCTCGCCCACCCGCGCTGGCACAAGTGGTCAGCGATGATCCAGCGTCGCCCCTGGCCGGTTGCGATCGTCGCGACCGCGATCCTCTTCGTGCTCGCGATCCCGGCTCTGTCGCTGCAGCTCGGCGTCGCCGACTCGGGCACCGATCCCGCAGACACCACCACGCGCAAGGCTTACGACCTCCTGGCCAAGGGCTTTGGCCCCGGTTTCAATGGACCGCTGACGATCGTCGTCGAGAATTCGGCCGGCGAAGCGAAGCTGCTTGCGCTGACCAAGGAGCTCGACAGCAACCCGAACGTCGCCGAGGTGACGCCGCCGATCCCGAGCCCGAACAAGAAGATCTCGATCATCACGGTCTACCCCAAGACATCGCCGCAGAGCCACCTGACAAACGAACTGGTGGACGGCATTCGAAAAGACAACCTCGCGGCCCTCAACGCAGCTGGCGTTGAAGCACACATCGCGGGCATCACGGCTGTCTTCGACGACTTCTCGAACCTGATCGCCAAGCGGCTGCCGTACTTCATCGGCGCCGTCGTGCTGCTGTCGGCACTCCTGCTGCTGGCGATCTTCCGCTCGATCGCGATCCCGATCAAGGCGGTGGCGATGAACCTGATCGGAATCGTTGCCGCATTCGGCGTGGTCGTCGCGGTCTTCCAGTGGGGATGGGGCGCGAGCCTGATCGGGGTGACGAGCACTGCGCCGATCATCGCCTTCCTGCCGGTGATGATGTTCGCGATCGTCTTCGGACTCTCGATGGACTACGAGGTCTTCCTGATGAGCCGCATCCACGAAGAGTGGGAGCGTCGTGGCGACGCCGAAAGGGCCGTCGTCGAGGGGATGGCTGCCACTGGCGGAGTGATCACCGCGGCCGCCGTGATCATGATCTCGCTGTTCGCGTCATTCGCCGCACTGTCGGACGATCTGACGACCAAGCTCTTCGGCGTCGGTCTCGCGACGACGATCTTCCTCGACGCGTTCCTGATCCGCTCGGCGCTCGTACCGGCGGTGATGGCGATCCTCGGCGAGAAGGCCTGGTACATGCCGAAGTGGCTGGACAGGATCACTCCCCGACTCAACGTCGAGCCCCCGGAAAATCTGCACACCGATCCCGTGACCGGCGAAACCGTCCACGTCGACAAACCGGTCACAGAGCAGACTTAGCTGTTTCTTTCGTATGCTGCGGCGCATGGACGTCGCAGCATTCAAAGAAGGTCAGAAGACAGTCTGGTCCCTCGGCGAGTTCGCCGACATCGCAGCCATGATCCGTCCCGCGTCGGAGATAATCATGGACAAGGCGGGCGTGAGGAGCGGGGGCACCCTGCTCGACGTCGCCTGCGGCACGGGCAACCTCGCGATCCCCGCCGCAGAACGGGGAGCGATCGTGACGGGCATCGACATCACGCCGAAGCTCGTCGAGATCTGCCGCGCCGAAGCCGCGGCGGCCGGACTGTCGATTGACATCCGCGAAGGAGACGCCGAGGCGCTCGACTTCCCGGACGACTCGTTTGAGAAGGTGATTTCCGTGTTCGGGATGATGTTCGCTCCGCAGCACGAGCTTGCCGCGTCAGAGATGGTTCGCGTCTGCGAGCCCGGCGGTACGGTCGCGATCACGACCTGGACGACCGAAGGCATGAACGGTCAGCTGTTCGGCGTGATCGGCAAACACATGCCCCCGCCGCCAGAGGGCATGCAGACGCCGTTCCAGTGGGGCACCGAGGAGCACGTGCGCGAGATGTTCGATGACTCGATCGACTGGAGCTTCTCCCGTGAGGTCGTGAACTTCCACGCCGACGACGCCGAGAAGTGGTTCGAGTTCATGGAAGAGAAGCTCGGCCCGCTCGTGCTCGCCCGCGCGGCGCTCGAGCCCCAGGGCAAGTACGAGGACCTGCGCGCAGACCTGATCGAGCACTACGGGCGCTTCAACACGGCGACCGACGGCAGCTTCAACGGCGAGGGTGAATACCTGCTCGCCGTTGGAAAGCTCCCCGCCTGAGCTACGCGTTGTTGATCATCACGTGCTTGACCTCGGTGTAGTCCTCGAGGGAGTACATCGAGAGGTCCTTGCCGTAGCCCGACTGCTTGAAGCCGCCGTGGGGCATCTCGGAGACGATCGGCATGTGGTCGTTGACCCACACCGCGCCGAAGTGGAGTGACTTGGCGGCGCGCATAGCGCGGCCGACGTCGCGGGTCCAGACAGACGCCGCGAGGCCGTAGTCGACGCCGTTCGCGTACTCGATCGCCTTCTCCTCGGACTCAAACTGCTGGACTGTCACGACCGGTCCGAACATCTCGCGCTGGACCATCTCGTCGTCCTGCTTCATGTTCGCGATCACGGTCGGCTCGAGGAAGAAGCCTGCGTCGCCGATTTCGTTGCCGCCGGTGACGACCTCTGCGTGGGCGGGCTTGCGCTCGAGGTAGCCCTCGACGCGCTCGCGCTGGATCGCCGAGACCAGCGGGCCCATCTCGGTCTCCGCGTCGGTCGGGTCGCCGACCTTCAGCGCCTTCGCGGCCTCGGCGAGGCCACTGACGAACTCGTCGTAGATCTTCGGGCCGGCGATCACGCGCGACGCCGCGGTGCAGTCCTGGCCGGTGTTGTAGTAGCCGCCGACCTGCACGCCCGCGATCGCGGCTTCGACATCGGCGTCATCGAAGACCACCACCGGCGCCTTGCCGCCGAGTTCGAGATGCACGCGCTTCAGGGAATCGGCTGCGGCCTTCGCGATCCACTTGCCGGTGCCGACCGATCCGGTCAGCGAGACCATCGCGACATCGGGATGCGTGACCAGGTGCTGGCCGACAGGATCGCCGTGGCCGAAGACGACGTTGAAAACGCCGTCGGGCACGAACTCAGAAACGACCTCCGCGAGCAGCGCCGAAGTGACCGGCGTGAACTCGCTCGGCTTGAGCACAATGGTGTTGCCGGCGGCGAGCGCCGGGCCGATCTTCCAGGCGGCCATCATCAGCGGGTAGTTCCACGGTGCGATCTGGCCGACCACGCCGATCGCCTCGCGGCGGATCATCGAGGTGTAGCCCTCCATGTACTCACCGGCGGGCTTGCCCTCCATGTTGCGCACGGCTCCGGCGAAGAAGCGGATGCAGTCGACGACCGCCGGAATCTCTTCCTTGGCGTACTCGATCGGCTTGCCGACGTTCTCGCTCTCGAGCTTCGCGAACTCGTCCCCGCGTGCTTCGATCGCGTCAGCGATCTTCAGCATCGCGAGCGAACGGTCCTGCGGCGTGGTGACCGACCAGGCCTCGAAGGCCTGCTTCGCGGAGGCGACGGCCGCGTCGACCTCGGAAGTGTCTGAGAGCGGCGCGGTCGCGATCGCTGTGCCGGTCGCCGGGTTCAGCACGTCCTCGGACGCGTTCGCGGCGACGGTCCTGCCGCCGATGAAGTTCTCGATTGTGGTGGTCATGATCGTCCTCTCTAGAGCAACTTGAACGGAGCGTGGTACTCGAGCCCGACCGCTTCGGCGACGGGCTGGTTGGTGATCTTGCCCTTGGCGACGTTGACGCCGGGGCTGAGGCCCGGGTCGAGGCGGCAGGCCTCCTTGACGCCGTGATCGGCCAGCATCAGCACGTAGGGCAGCGTCGCGTTGGTCAGCGCGTACGTGGCGGTGATCGGCACCGCGCCCGGCATGTTCGCGACGCAGTAGTGCAGGATTCCGTCGACCTCGTAGGTCGGGTCGGAGTGAGTGGTCGGCTTTGAAGTCTCAAAGCATCCGCCCTGGTCGATCGCGACGTCCACCAGAACCGTCCCCGGCTTCATCAGCTGGAGCTGCTCGCGCGAGATCACGTGCGGCGCCTTGGCTCCGTGCACGAGCACCGAGCCGATCACAAGGTCCACGTTCGGCAGCAGCTGTTCGATCGCCAGCGTCGAGCTGTGCACGGTCGACGCGCGCCCGTCAAAGATCGATTCGAGATCACGCAGGCGCGGGATCGACATGTCAAACACGAATGTGTCCGCCTGCATGCCGATCGCGATGTTCGCGGCGTTCAGCCCGACGACCCCGCCGCCGATCACCATCACGTTCGCCGCCGCGACGCCGGGAACGCCGCCGAGCAACATTCCTCGCCCGCCCATCGGCTTCTCGAGCATGAAGGCGCCGCTCTGGGTCGCCAGCTTGCCCGCGATCTCGCTCATCGGCGCGAGGAGCGGCAACCTGCCCTGCGGGTCCTCGACGGTCTCGTAGGCGATGCACGTGGCGCCACTTTCCACAAGCGCCTGCGCGAGCTCGGGAACCGGGGCGAGATGGAGGTACGTGAAGAGCATCTGGTCCTTGCGCAGCATCTTCACTTCTTCGGGCTGCGGCTCCTTGACGCCGAGGATCATGTCGGCGTCGCCGAAGACCGCCGCGGCATCGGGCGCAATCTGCGCGCCCTGCGCGGCGTAGTCGCCGTCGGAGATCGAACTGCCGTCGCCGGCGCCGGACTGGATCAGCACCTCGTGGCCGTGTTCGACCAGCTCGCGCACGCCGACCGGCGTGAGCGCCACGCGGTATTCATCGGTCTTGATTTCTGTTGGGACTCCGACTTTCACAGCACGCCTCCGTGGTCAGTACTCGGTCACGCTGAAGACAGCGTTCCTGCTTGCAAGCTCATCAAACATGTCCTGCGGTTGCATCGCGGCCTCGGGTGGGATCGCGCCGACCGCGGTGATCCTGCCTTTCGCCATCAGTCGCACCGCGGCGGCGGCCGGCGCTGAAGTCGAGATCACACTTCCGCCCAGCCCCCACTGCGGGACCGGCGAGGTCTTGCAGGTCACGCGCACGCGGCGGTCGCCGAGATAACCGTCCACGATGTGGAACGAGATCGTCTGCGCCGACGGCTTGACCGCTTCGGCAGCGGCGCGCACGACCTCTTCAGGCGGGGCCGTGGTGAGCGCGATGAGGCGCTCGAGCACAGCCGGTCCGAGCGAGAGTTTGAAGCTGCATTCGCTGCAGCCGAAGCTGGGACCGAAGGTCAGCACCTCAGAGTGCAGCGTGTAGATCGCCGGCGCGTCGCCGATCGGATCGGGAAAGTCGATGATGCCGGCGTCGGTCAGCGGCTCGATCTCGACGGGCTTGCCGTCGCGCAGAACGATCGGGTTCAAGGTCAGTTCGTCGAGCAGCGTCTGCACCGAATACGGCGGCGCGAAGCCATCGGGTGGATCGAGGTCGCGGCCGCCGGCGATCGCGTCGAGCCGATCGACCTGGCCGCCGAGCTTCTCGGTGGCGACGGCCGCCATCAGGTTGGTCTTGCCCGGCGCCGAGCCCATTCCGAGCAGCGCGAGCAAGCCGGCCGACTCGAACCGCTCATTAAGTTTCAGCTGCTCCGCGGTCACGTGGTACAGGCCACCAAGGTCGATGTAGTGCGTGCCGCTCGCGAGGCACGTCTCCATCACGTCCACGTTGATCCGGTAGCTCGCGGAGTTCACGAGCACGTCCACATCGCTGAGCTGTGATTCGAGTGCGCCCTCTTCGCGGCCGTCCACCTCGATCGCGACAGACTTGTCGCCGCCGTGTTCGCGCGCGGTGGCCTCCGCCTTCGCGCCGTCGAGGTCGAGCAGCTTCAGCTTTGCGACCTCGGGCGACTCCGCGAGGTCGCGGACGATCGGCGGAGCGATCGTCCCGCCGGCTCCAAGTACAGCGACGCTGAGTTGGTTCGACTGAGTTGGTGACTCAGACAATTTTGTCCCACGCCTCTGACAGCACCGAGCGCAGGATGCCGTCGATCTCGGCGAACTGCTCCGGGCCGGCAATCAGCGGCGGGGAGAGTTGAATCACTGGGTCGCCGCGGTCGTCGGCGCGGCAGATCAGGCCATTGTCGTAGAGCGCATTGGAGAGGAACCCGCGGAGCAGCCGCTCCGACTCCTCGTCGGAGAAGGTCTCGCGGGTCTCTTTGTCCTTGACCAGTTCGATCGCGTGGAAATACCCCGCGCCGCGCACGTCGCCGACGATCGGAAGGTCGCGCAGCCCTTCAAGCATCCCGCGGAATTCCGGTTCGTACTTCAGGACGCGGCCGCAGAGGTCTTCGCGCTCGAAGATCTCGATGTTCGCGAGCGCGACGGCCGCGCTCATCGGGTGACCACCGAACGTGATGCCGTGGTTGAAGACCGCGTCGCCCTGCATGAACGGCTCCGCGACCTCGTCGGTCGCGATCACGGCACCCATCGCCGCATACGCCGATGTGATGCCCTTCGCAGTGGTGACGATGTCGGGCGAGTAGCCGTAGCGCTCGTGGCCGAAGTAGTAACCGAGTCGGCCCCATGAGCAGATGACCTCGTCCGAGACCAGCAGCACGTTGTGGCGGTCGCAGATCTCGCGCACGCGCTGGAAGTATCCCTCCGGAGGCGTGTAGCAACCGCCGGCGTTCTGGACCGGCTCAAGAAAAACCGCCGCGACCGTCTCGGGACCCTCGAACTCGATGATCTCCTCGATCGCGTCGGCCATCCACAGCGGGTCGCTGCGGTCCTCCGCGTGGAAAGTGTTCGTGTTCGGGGCGTGGCGCGTTCCGGGAGCGAGCGGTTCGAACTCGGTTCGCAGGCTGTTGATTCCGGTAATGGCGAGCGCGCCGTGGTGCGTGCCGTGGTAGGCGATGTCACGCGAGACGACCTTCGTCTTCAGCGGGTTGCCCGTGCGCTTGTGGTACGCCTTCGCGAGCTTCCAAGCAGCCTCAACCGACTCGCCGCCGCCACTGGTGAAGAAGACGCGATTGAGGTCGCCGGGTGCGAGCTCGGCGATCTTCGCGGCCAGCTCAATGGAACGCGGGTGGGCGTAGCTCCAGTTCGTGTAGAAGCCGAGTTCCTCGGCCTGCTTGGCGGCGGCTTCGCCGAGCTCCTTGCGGCCGTGACCGGCGTTCACGCAGAACAGCGCGGAAAGGCCGTCGAGGTAACGCTTGCCGTTGTCGTCGTAGACGTAACAACCCTCACCGCGCACGATGATCGGGA
>JAEMSX010000124.1 GCA_016462645.1 Thermoleophilaceae bacterium | reverse complement strand
GGCGCGCCCGGCTGGGCGTTCATCCACACGCACGTCGGCTTCGGCTATCGCTTTGCGCCGGAGCCTTCACATTCTTTTCACAACGCCGCCACAACTCGATAACAGACTGTTGTCACGCCGCTGACACGCTGCCTTCGCTTCATATGGGAGACCAGAATCCAAGAGGAGGAACGTCTGTGAAGGCGTACCGTTACATGAGCGCGCTCGGCATCTGCGCCGCGCTTTCCTTCGGCGTCGCCGCGTGCGGCGACGACGACTCCGGCAGCGGCAGCTCCACGAGCGGCGCCAGCAGCGAGGAGCTTTCGGGCAGCATCAAGATCGACGGTTCGTCGACGGTGTTCCCCTTCGCCCAGGCGGCGGCCGAGCTCTTCAACGAGGAGCAGCCGAACGTGAAGATCACGGTCGGCCAGTCCGGCACCGGCGGCGGCTTCGAGAAGTTCTGCGCCGGCGAGACCGACATCTCCGACGCCTCGCGTCCGATCAAGGACGACGAAGAGGTCCCGGTCTGCGAGAAGGCCGGCGTCGAGTACGGCGAGCTTCAGGTCGCGAACGACGGCATCGCCGTCGTGACCAACCCGGGCCTGAAGGTCGACTGCCTGACCACCGCCCAGCTCAAGGAGCTGTGGAACAAGGGCTCGAAGATCACGAGCCTCAAGCAGATCGACTCGTCGCTGCCCGACACCAAGCTGTCGCTCTACGGTCCGGGCACCGACTCGGGCACGTTCGACTTCTTCACCGATCAGATCAACGGCGAAGAGGGTGCGACCCGCGACGACTACCAGGCGTCGGAGGACGACAACCAGCTGCTCACCGGCGTCGAGGGTGACGCGGGCGGCCTCGGCTACTTCGGCTTCTCGTACTACGAGGGCGCGATGGACAAGCTGAACCTCGTCGGCGTCGATGCAGGCGACGGCTGCGTCAAGCCGAGCAAGGAGACGATCCAGGACGGCTCGTACAAGCCGCTGGCGCGTCCGCTGTTCATGTACCCGTCGGCGAAGGCCGTCGCGCGGCCTGAGGTCAAGGCGTTCCTCGACTTCATCGTCGCCAATCAGGAGACCATCGCGGACGCCGCGAAGATCGTCCCGCTGACGGCGGACCAGGCCGCGAAGGCCAAGTCCGACCTGGCTGCGATCGAAAGCAAGTAGGAGGCTGAACGATGGCGGGCACTCCCAACACCCCAGCGCCCGCCACCGGTGGCGGCGGGTCCGGACCGAATCTGCTCCGGACCCGCTCGCCGCGCACCCTCGGCGAGGGTGCCATCCGCGTCGGCCTCTTCTTGGCCGCCGCGATCAGCGTCATCACGACGACGCTGATCGTCCTGTCACTCGCCAAGGAGACCATCGCCTTCTTCGGCGACGTCGGCATCACCGAGTTCTTCTTCGGGACCAAGTGGACCCCACAGCTCGCAGGTGAGCAGCAGTCCTTCGGCGTGCTGCCGGTGCTGCTCGCGACGCTCTACATCACCGGCATCGCGATGCTCGTCGCGATCCCCCTCGGTCTGCTGGCCGCGATCTACCTGTCCGAGTACGCGCCTCAGCGCGTCCGGAAGGTCATCAAGCCGATCCTGGAGGTCCTCGCGGGCGTCCCGACGATCGTCTTCGGTTTCTTCGCCCTGACCTTCATCACCCCGGACCTGCTGCGCCCGCTCCTCGGGCCGGAGGTCCAGCAGAGCAACCAGCTCGCCGCGGGCCTGCTCGTCGGCCTGCTCGTGCTCCCGACCATCGCGTCGGTCGCCGAGGACGCCATGACCGCGGTGCCCTACTCGCTGCGCGAGGGCGCGTTCGGCATGGGCGCCAGCCGCCTGATCGTGTCGCTCCGGGTCGTCTTCCCGGCGGCCCTCTCGGGCATCATCGCGGCGCTCGTGCTCGGCGCCTCGCGCGCCATCGGCGAGACGCTCGTCATCCTGCTCGCCGGCGGCTCGGGCCAGCTGATGCCCCAGATCGTCACGAGTCCGACCGAGGCGTCCGGATCGATGGCCGCGTTCATCGCGTCGACGGCGACGGGCGACGCGCCGACCGGCTCGATCGAGTTCGAGACGATCTTCGCCGTCGGCTTCACCCTCTTCGTGATCTGTCTTGTCCTCAACCTCCTGTCGATCCGGCTCGTCGGCAGGTTCCGGCAGGTGTACGAGTGATGAACGGCTCCCAGATCGCCGCCAAGGCGGCCACGCAGACCACCGTCATCTCCCGTCGCAGCAAGAGCGACACCCGTCGTGAGACGGGCTTCGCCCTGATCATGTGGGGCGCGCTCGCGATCATCGCGCTCGCGATCTCGGTGCTGTTGTTCACCATCGTGGTCGACGGCCTGCCGCGGTTCTCGATGGACCTCTTCACGAACCAGCCGTCGAAGGTGCGGCCGGAGACGTCGGGCGTGCAGTCCGCGATCATCGGCACCCTCTACCTGATGGTGCTCACGGCGGCGTTCGTGATCCCGATCGGCATCGCCACGGCGGTGTACCTCGAGGAGTACGCCGACAAGACGAAGTGGTTCAACCGCTTCATCGAGCTGAACATCCAGAACCTCGCCT
>JAEMSX010000054.1 GCA_016462645.1 Thermoleophilaceae bacterium | reverse complement strand
ACCAAAGAGGTCATCACGCGCAACGGCCTGACCGATTGCTACATCCGCCCGCTCGCCTTCCGCGGCTACGGCGAAATGGGCCTGTTTCCCCTCAACTCGAAGATCGAGTACTCGATCTCCGCGTGGGAGTGGGCGAGCTACCTCGGCGACGAGGGCAAGAAGCACGGCATCCGCGCGATGGTCTCGTCCTGGCTGCGGATGTCAAGCAAGAGCTTCATCCCGCAGTCAAAGGCCAGCGGTCAGTACCTCAACTCGATCCTCGCGAAGGTGGAGGCGCACCACGCCGGCTACCAGGAAGCGATCCTGCTCGACGAGCGCGGATTCGTCTGCGAGGGCACCGGCGAGAACATCTTCGTCGTGCGCAACGGCGAGATCGCAACTCCTGGTCTGAACTCCGCGATTCTTGAGGGCGTCAACCGCGACGCCGTGATCCAGATCGCCGGGGACCTCGGCTACACGGTCAACGTCCGTGACGTCACGCGCACCGAGCTGATCCTCGCCGACGAGGTCTTCATGACCGGAACGGCTGCTGAGCTCGTCCCGGTCGCCGAGATCGATGATCACAAGATCGGCGAGCCCGGCCCAATCACGCGCGCGCTGCAGTCCAAGTTCGAGGACGCCCTGCACGGCAAAGCGCCCGAGTACGAGGGCTGGCTTGACTACGTGACCGCCGACAAACCCGCTGCACAGGTATAGAATTTCTGTTCTCGTGAATTTCCGCACCTTCACCCGACGAATTACCAACGCCTGACCGCGAAACCGGTTGCGCGCATGCGCGCGACCAGCGTCAGGAGTCCGTATTCGTCCGTTGAAGCAGTGCCAACAAGGAATTTCACATGACTCAGTTCGATCCAGCAGTTCAGTTGTACGACACCACTCTGCGTGATGGCATGCAGGGACCCGGCATGTCGCTTTCCGTCGAGGAGAAAGTCCGCGTCGCGCACGCGCTCGACTCACTCGGCTTCCATTTCATCGAGGGCGGGTTCCCCAGCTCCAACCCGAAGGAGATCGAGTTCTTCGAGGCGCTCGCGGGTGAGACGTTCGAGAACGCCGTGGTCGCCGCGTTCGGAATGACGCGCCGTCGTGACGTGCAGGCGGCAGATGACGAGGCACTCCAGGTGCTCGTCGAGTCGTTCGCGCCCGTTTCGACAATCGTCGGCAAGACCTGGTCGTTGCACCTTGAGAAGGTCACCAAGGTCTCCAAGGAGGAGAACCTCGCGATGATCAACGACTCCGTGGCATTCCTGCGCGGAGAGGGAAAGCGCGTGATCTACGACGCCGAGCACTTCTTCGACGGCTTCAGGGACAACCCGAGCTACTCGCTGCAGTGTCTTGAGGCGGCAGTGGACGGGGGAGCTGAGACGGTCGTGCTCTGCGACACCAACGGCGCGACCCTGCCCTCACAGATCGCCGCGGCCACCGCTTCGGTGGTCGATCAGCTCGGCGGCCGCGTTCGGGTTGGAGTGCACACACATGACGATGCCGGAGTCGGTGTCGCGAACTCGCTCGCCGGCGTCGAGGCTGGTGCAACGCACGTTCAGGGCACGGTCAACGGATATGGCGAGCGCACCGGAAACGCGAACCTGATCACGATCCTTCCCAATCTCCAGCTGAAGATGGGCCTGGAGTGCGTCGAGCCCGAGCGCCTGAAGCACCTCACCACAACGGCTCACCTGATCGACGAGATCTGCAACATGCGCCCGGACGGTCAGGCGCCGTACGTCGGCCATGACGCGTTCGCCCACAAGGGCGGAATGCACGTCGCCGGGATGCTCAGCGACACCTCCACCTTCGAGCACATCGACCCCGTCGAGGTCGGCAACGATCGCAACATCCTGATCTCCGAGCTCTCCGGTCGCGGCACCGTTCAGGCGCGCGCCGATGAGGCCGGCATCGATGTCACGCCCGAGGACGCCACGAAAGTTGTCGACAAGGTCAAGGAACTCGAGTCGCGGGGCTACCACTTCGAGGC
Organism: Thermoleophilaceae bacterium; assembly: GCA_016462645.1. Taxonomy (GTDB): domain Bacteria; phylum Actinomycetota; class Thermoleophilia; order Solirubrobacterales; family JACPNS01; genus JACPNS01. The sequence goes on along the minus strand of JAEMSX010000054.1, from coordinate 7,585 downwards.
CGCAGACGCATCCTTCGATCTGCTGATCCGCAAGGAGACCGGCAGCTATGAGCCGCTGTTCAAGCTCGAGTCCTGGCGCACGATCGTCGAGAAGAACGCCGACGGCAAGGTCAGCACAGAGGCGACGATCAAGATCTGGGTCGGTGGCGACCGTTTCGTGCGTACCGCCGAGGGCAACGGTCCGGTCAACGCGCTCGACAAGGCGCTGCGCGAGGCGATCGGCGAGACCTACCCGCACCTGAAAGACATCGACCTCGTCAACTTCAAGGTCCGCATCCTCAACGAGACCAAGGGCACCGGAGCGGTCACCCGCGTGCTGCTCGACGCCTCGGACGGCCCGTCCACCTGGGGCGCGATCGGCGTCTCCGAGAACATCATCGAGGCTTCCTGGCTCGCGCTGGTTGACGCGCTCGAATACGGCATGCAGCCCGGACACGACAACGCCACGGGATCGCCCACGGCCACGGCCGCGGGAGACGGAAGTTGAACGACTCACTTCCCGCACTTGACGTGCTCCCGATGGCGCGGCCGGAGATCGGCGCGCGCGAGCAGGAGCTCGTAGCCGAGGTCCTCTCGAGCGGCGTGCTTTCGCTCGGCCCGATGCTGACGCGTTTCGAGCGCGCCGTCGCAGAATGGACCGGGGCGACGTATGCATCGGCCGTCTCGAGCGGGACGGCCGGACTGCACCTGGCGATCCGCGCCGCCGGCATCGCACCCGGCGACGAGGTCGTGACTTCTCCGCTCAGCTTCATCGCTTCTGCAAACGTGATGATCTACGAGAACGCCACGCCTGTGTTCGCGGACATCGATCCCGTGACACTCAACATCGACCCGGCCAAGGCCCGCGCGGCAGTCAGCTCGCGCACCGTCGGGCTGCTCCCGGTGCATCTCTTCGGCGCCGCCGCGGACATGACTGCAATCGAGGCGATCGCGTCTGATCACCACGGTCTCTGGATCGTGGAGGATGCCTGCGAGGCCGTCGGCGCGATCGACGCGGACGGACGCCAGGTCGGCACGCGCGGACACAGCGCGGTCCTCGGCTTCTACCCGAACAAGCAGATTGCGACCGGGGAGGGCGGCATGGTCCTGATCGGCGACAAGCAGGTCAAGAACCGCATCGACAGCGAGCGCAACCAGGGCCGCGCACCCGACATGGGCTGGCTTGATCACGAGAACCTCGGCTACAACTACCGCCTCAGCGACGTGGCGGCGGCGATCGGCGTCGCGCAGGTCGAGAAGCTCGACGAAATGCTCGATGCCCGCGCCCGCGTCGCTGGCTGGTACACCGAATTGATCTCCGAGCTCGATGGCGTCACCCCGCCGGCCGCGGATGAGGGCGCCGCCAGGCGCAGCTGGTTCGTCTACGTCGTGCAGCTCCCGCAGGGCATCGATCGCGACGAGGTGATCGGTCGCCTGAAGAGCGAAGGCGTCTCATCCAAGCCGTACATGCCGGTCATTCATCTACAGCCCTTCTACCGCGAGAAGTTCGGCTACGCGCCCGGCGATTTTCCGATCGCCGAGGACGTCGCGGCCCGCTCGCTCGCCCTGCCGTTCTATCCGTCCATGAAGCGCGGGGAAGTCGAACGCGCCGTCGAAACTCTGCAGAGGGCACTCAGCTGATGGGCCGCTTCGAAGATCCGCAGGACGCCCTGTTCAAGGCGATCAACACGTCGCTCGGCTATGACCAGCGGCTCTACCCCGAGGACATCGAGGGTTCGGTCGCGCACGCCGAGATGCTGGCCGCGCAGCACATCATCACGACCGCCGACCTCGAGGAGATCAAGACCGGTCTCGCCGCCGTGAAGAAGGAGCTGGACGCCGGCGTCTTCCCGTTCAACGATGACGACGAGGACATCCACATGGCGATCGAGCGCCGCCTGACCGAGCTGGTCGGCGACGCCGGAGCCAAGCTCCACACCGCGCGCTCGCGCAACGATCAGGTCGCGACCGACGTGACGCTCTTCACGCGCCGCCGCGCGCAGGCCACGGTCGATCGCTTGAACAAGCTGATGCAGGTCGTCTACGACCAGGCAAACGCGCACCGAGACTGGGCGATGCCCGCCTACACGCATCTTCAGCGCGCCCAGTCCGTGTACCTCGGACACCACCTGCTCGCATACTTCTGGATGCTCGAGCGCGACCGCACTCGCTTCGCCGCTGTCGTTGAGTCTTCTTCGGCGCTGCCGCTCGGCGCGGGTGCGCTGGCCGGCGCGAACTTCGAGACTGACCGCGAGCTGGTCGCCGCCAGGCTCGGCTTCAAATCCGTCGCGCCGAACTCGATGGACGCCGTCGCCAACCGCGATTTCGTGCTCGATTTCCTCTCTGCTGCAGCCACCTGCGCAACGCACCTCTCGCGCCTCGGCGCAGAGATCGTGCTCTGGTCGAGCGAGGAATTCGGCTTCGCCGAAGTCTCCGACGGTTTCGCGTCGGGTTCGAGCTTGATGCCGCAGAAGAAGAACCCCGACGCTGCGGAGCTCCTGCGCGGAAAGGCGCCGCGCGTGCTCAGCAGCCTGACCACGCTTCACGGCGTGATGCACGGCCTCCCGCTGACCTACAACAAAGACATGCAGGAAGACAAAGAAGCTCTGTTCGACGCGGTCGACACGCTCGAGCTCTGCCTCGACGCCGCCACCGGGATGCTTGAAGGCATCACCTTCAAGCGCGACCGCATGGCCGACGCTTCGTCCGATCAGATGCTCGCAGCGGTCGACATCGCGGACCTGCTCGTCCGCAAGGGCGTGCCGTTCCGTGAGGCGCACGGAATCGTCGGCTCACTGGTTCGTTACTCCGTCGCGCAGAACAAGCAGCTCGGCGACCTCACCGATGATGAACTCGCGCAGTTCAGCGACCAGCTCGGCGATGACTATCGCGCGCTGCTGTCGGGCAATGGATGGATTGAGAGCAAGGTCTCGCAGGGCGGCACGTCAAGCGAGTCGCTAAACGCTCAGTTCGAGCTGGCCAGAGCCGCGTTGAACTAACTACTGACCGGGGGCGGCGCCACCGGCATCGCCGTCGTTGTTGCCACCGGTGTTCTGCTGCGGTTCGGTCGCAGGCTGCTGTGGCTGCGTTGCCGGCTGCTCCGGCGTGTTCTGGCGCGGGGCGTCGTTGTTGTTCGTGTTCCGCTTGGTGTCGCCACCGGTGTTCTTATCGGTCGTGTTGTCGCCGTTGTCACCACCGCCTGAGCTGAAGTCGGTTCCGACGACGCCGGTGACCGGCTCGGTCGCGCCCTTCTTGCCTGCCCTGTGGTTGGCCAGGATCTGGTGGGCCTGCGAGATGAAGTTCGCGAAGATCAGCGACGGGAAGGTACCGCCGGCGACAGGCTCGCCGCCGAACTGGTCAAGCATCGGAACGGTCTTGTCGGGGTAGCCGACCCAGACCGCGACGCTGATCTCCTCGGAGAATCCGACGAACCAGGCGTCGCCGTAGTTCTCAGTCGTGCCGGTCTTGCCGGCGACCCAGAATCCCGGATCGGCCTTCTTGCCGGTACCGCTGGTGACCACCGTACGCAACGCGGTCTGCGCGTCCCGACCGATCTTCTGGCTGAAGACGCGGTCGTACCTGGTGCGGTCACGCTGCTTGCGGAAGATCTTGCCGTTCTGCACGACCTTGTCGATTGCGACCGGCGAGTTGTCATCGGGTGCGAGCGTGCCGACGGGTTTGCGGCCCTGGTTGGCGATTGAGGTGTAGGCATACGCCATCTCAAGCGGCGTGACGCCTTCGCTCAAGCCGCCGAGGATCATCGCCGTGTTGCGTGAGATCTGCGTGTTGATGCCCATCGCCTTCGCCTGACGGGCGATCTTGTTCACGCCCATGGCCAGTCCGACGCGCACGTAGGCGGTGTTGTCCGAGGTTGTGGTGGCGTTCTCGAGGCTCGTCACGCCGAGGTAGCTGTCGTCGTAGTTCTTGATCAGTGTGCCGGATCCGGCCTTGCCGATCTGCTTGGACTCCCACTGGGAACCGAGGCCGTATTTGCGCAGAGCGGTCACCAGCGTGAACGGCTTGAACGACGATCCCGGCTGGCGCTGACCCTGGGTTGCGAGGTTGAACGGCTGCGCGTCGTAATTCGGCCCGCCGTAGAGCGCGCGGATCTTTCCGGTCTTGTTCTCGATCGCGACCATCGATGCGCTCGGCCCGCCGACGCCCTGAGGGAGGATCGACTCGATCGAGTTCTGAGCGGCGCGCTGCATCTCGAGGTCGAGCGTGGTGTGCACCTTCAGGCCGCCTCCGAATGCGGTTCCCGCGCCATAGCGGTCAACCAACTGTTGGCGCACAAAAGTGGAGAAGTACGGCGCGACCGAATCTTCCTTCGGTCGCGTCACGTCGTCGGCCGTGGGAACGGCCTCAAGCTTGCCCTGGTCGAGGATCTGCTGCGTGATGTAGCCCTGGTTGTACATGTTCATGAGCACCAGGTTGCGGCGATCGGTCGCCCGCGCCGGGTAGACCACGGGGTCGTATGCGCTCGGTGACGCGATCACGCCGGCAAGCATTGCGGCCTCCCACGGCAGGAGCTTCTGCGCGCAGTGCGGCTGGCAGCCGGGGTGGGCCTTGGCGAAGTACGTCTCGGCAGCGGACTCGATGCCGTAGGCGCCGTTTCCGAAGTAGATCGCGTTGAGGTATTCCGTGAGGACCTTGTCCTTGGTCCACTCGTTCTCGAGGTGGTAGGCGAGCGCCGCCTCGCGGAGCTTCTGCATCACGTTTCGTTGATTCTGCGCGGCGAGGGCGTTCTTGACGAACTGCTGGGTGATCGTCGAGGCACCCTGCTTGGCACCGCCGCCCATGACGTCGGCGACGATGGCGCGCCCGATACCGCGGGCGTCGATCCCGCCGTGCTCGTAGAAGCGGCGGTCCTCGATGGCGACGACAGCCTGTTTCATTGTCGGTGAGATCTGGTTGGAGGTCACGAGGATGCGGTTCTGGTTGTTGCGCAGCCGCGTGATCACCTCGCCGTTGTCGTCGTACATGATCGAGGACTTCGAGACCTTGTACTGCTGGCGGTCCTCGAGCTTCGGCAGCTCGCTCGCCACGGCCATCATCATTCCGAACACCGTCGAGATCCCCGCGAGGATCATCAGTCCGCACGTGATCAGAAAGATGCGCAGCTTGCGCACGCGCGGCTTGGGACCCGCGGCCTTCCGCGCGTCTGCTTCTTTTTGACGCTGCGTCCTGGCGTCGTTGTCTGTCGGGGGTGATCCTTGTGACATAAATGCACGCAAGACCAGATGGGGAGAATCTGGGGGCCGCTGCAGTTCCTCAAATAGTGCGGCCGGGGATTGGGTCTTGCTCGAGCACCGCGTTGGCGGCGGGTCCATCGAGAATAACAACGGGGACCGGCGGGAGATTCGGTCGAAGGGCAGACTTCCACGCCCGTTAACATCGCCCCGTGGCCGACCCCGCACAGCTCGCCGCGCAGCTTGAGCGCAATGCCGTTGACGCGCTCCCCGCCGGCGCCCTGGAAGCGAAGCTGAAGGCTGCCGCAGAAGCCGGCCGGCCGCTGCGCGTGAAGCTCGGCATCGACCCGACGGCGCCGGACATCCACCTCGGACACACCGTGGTGCTGACGAAACTGCGCGAGTTCCAGGATGCCGGCCACACGGTCGTGCTGATTCTCGGCGATTACACCGCCCGCGTCGGAGACCCCAGCGGTCGCTCAAAGACGCGCCCGGAGCTCTCGGCGGAAGAAATCGATGCCAACGCCGAGACGTTCCAGGAGCAGGCCTTCAAGGTGCTCGACGCCGATCGAGTGGAGGTGCGCCGCAACTCCGAGTGGCTCGACATGTCGATGATGGACCTCTTCAAACTGATGCGGATCCCCACGGTCGCCCAGCTCCTCGAGCGTGAGGACTTCTCCAAGCGCTATTCAGAGGGCACACCGATCGCGCTCCTTGAGCTGCTCTACCCGGTGCTGCAGGCCTACGACTCGGTCGCAATCAAAGCCGATGTCGAGCTCGGCGGCACGGACCAGAAGTTCAACCTGCTGCTCGGCCGCGAATTCCAGAATGCCCACGGAATGGGCCAGCAGGCCGTTCTGACCATGCCGATCCTGCCCGGAACAGACGGCGTGCGCCGTATGGGCAAGTCGCTCGGCAATCACATAGGCGTCACAGAACCGCCGGAGGAGATCTTCGGCAAGGTCATGTCGATCCCCGACGACGTGATGCCGCAGTACTACGACCTGCTGCTCGGGGCAGAGCCCGACTCCGCCCAGCCACCGGTCCAGCAGAAACGCGCCTTGGCACGAGCGATCGTCGCCCGCTTCCACTCAGAGGCCGACGCCGAGGCTGCAGAAGCCCATTTCGACCGCCTGTTCAAGAGCCACGACACGCCGGAGGACCTCGAGGACTTCGATTTCTCGGCCAACGGGGAGGACGTGCACGTGCCCGGGCTGCTTGCGGATGCCTTCGGGATGTCGCGTTCCGAATCGCGCCGACTGATCGAACAGGGGGGCGTCAGCCTCGATGGCGAGGCCCTGAATACGCTGGATCTGCCGGCATCAGAGCTTGACGGCAAGGTGCTGAAGGTCGGAAAACGCCGTTTCAAGCGCCTGCGCGCAAGCTGAATCGCAGCCCAGTGGCGACTTGCCGCAGAAGGCGATTCACCTGTGCTATCTTGATCAAGCCGGAAACAGGTCCATTAGTGACGCTTCTTTCTGACATCAGGAGATTCTCCCAGGCGTAAGAGCCTCAAATTCTTGCGCGCAGTACTGGAGCCTCTCCGTCACGAAGAGGCTTTTCTTTTGCCCGTTTCCAGCAGTTCAGCATTTAGGTGCGACTGCCACGGTCCTTGAAAACTCAACAGCGTGAACGATGAATGGTCCACAACCATTTGTCGGTCCAGATTTGTCTATTTCGCATCGGCCCAAGCCGGATCGATGCGGATAGAGCTAAAGAATCACACCGTTTCGCATGTCTTTTACAGGAGCATGCGGAATGGGTTGGTCTCGCCGGTTCGCCGGCTTGCAACCAACACCCTGTCACCGCTCGGTCCCCGTTTGTGTACTAGGGGGCCAATGGGCATGACAACTTTCCTGCGATTCAGCTTCGGCTGGATCTTTCACGGAGAGTTTGATCCTGGCTCAGGACGAACGCTGGCGGCATGCTTAACACATGCAAGTGGTGCGACGAACCTTTTAGGGGCAAAGCCGCGAACGGGTGAGTAACACGTGGGCAATCTGCCCAGTAGACCGGAATAACTCAAGGAAACCTGAGCTAATACCGGATGTGCCGTACTTCCATAAGGAAGTCCGGTAAAGAGAGCTTCGGCTATTCGCTATTGGAGGAGCCTGCGGAGCATTAGGTAGTTGGTGGGGTAAAGGCCTACCAAGCCGACGATGCTTAGCTGGTCTGAGAGGACGATCAGCCACACTGGAACTGAGACACGGTCCAGACTCCTACGGGAGGCAGCAGTGGGGAATCTTGCACAATGGGCGACAGCCTGATGCAGCAATGCCGCGTGAGGGAAGACGGCCTTCGGGTTGTAAACCTCTTTCAGTTGGGATGAAGGTTGGACGGTGAATAGCCGCGCCAACTGACCGTACCTTCAGAAGAAGCTCCGGCTAACTACGTGCCAGCAGCCGCGGTAATACGTA
>JAEMSX010000053.1 GCA_016462645.1 Thermoleophilaceae bacterium | reverse complement strand
GATATTTCTCGCGGATCTCGTCGTCTGTTCTTGGCATCTCGTCCGTCATCAGTCTGTTCAGGATGACGCCTTGGCATCGTCCGTGTGGGGAAGTTGGATCAGCGGGCCACGGGTATAAGCGAAATCGTTCCGCACCGTCATGAACCGCCGACGGGGATGTATTTGGCCGGACCGGACTGACTTCCTTGGATTCATAACGCTTCCGCAACAGTGGGTGCGCCCGGCAAGGGTCATTGCCGAAGGTGCCCCCATGCAGGAGAAAGCTGGACGCAGGTTGTTTAGAGATCAGCCGATTGCGGTATAACTGGAATAGTTGGCCGGCTCTGCGCCTCGCTCGCCCTTGGTCGGAGCCGAGACCTTCCGAAGGCGACATACGTCGCACCGTCGGCCAACAAGATTCAACTGAGCACGGGGAATGCCGGTCAGAGCGCTAGCGCCGACCGGCTTTCTTCTTTGAGTCCACGGTGCCCGACTTGACGATCTTCGTCTTGCGCGCCTTGGCGCCCGTGCGCGCCGGCGGCACCTTGGACTGGACCCCGACGTTGGTCTGCAGGAACTTCATCGCCTGCACATACACGAGGCTGCTGGGCGAGCGCGCGATGTCGGCGTCGCGCAGGGATTCGAGGAACTCTTCGGGTCCGTCAAAGTCGAACATGTTGATGCGCACGCTGCCCAGCCCCTGGGCGACGTGACTGTCTGAACCGGCGCCGGCGACAATCCTGTATTTCGCAGCAAAGCGCGCGGCTTCGTCGTTGAAGGCGCTGAATGCGACGCGGGGGTTGAAGACCTCGATCAGGTCGATGTCTTCGAGCACGTCGAGCAGGTGCTTGTAGTCGGGGACCGAGTGCATGCGGTCAAAGGGATGCGGCACGTACACGAGGCCGCCCTGGCGCTTGATGTCGGCAATCGCTTCCTGGAGCGTGACGCCCTTGGGGATCTGCTCGTTGATGAAGAGGCCGATCACCTCGCCCTGGTCCTTGGTCTTGACCTCCTCGCCGATGATCACCTTGACGCCGTATTCGTCGGCGAGCTTCGCGGCTTCGTGCGCGCCCGAGACGAGGTTGTGGTCGGTGACGGCGATCGCGCCGAGGCCCTGGACCTTCGCGGTCTCGAGCAGCACCTCGACCGGCGTCGCGCAGTCGTGCGAGTGGTTGGTGTGCATGTGCAGGTCGACGTCGATGCGCTTGCGGCGGGCGACGCGGTCCGCGATGTGCGGCTTGGGCCTTTTTGCCGGGATCAGGTCGTGCCTGCGCGCGCGCGTCTCGTAGTAGAGCTCCTCGAAGCGCGCGGCGACGGAGTCCCAGGAGTTGGTCTCGGCGAAGCGGCGGGCGTTGGTGCGGATCCTGGCGAGCAGCTCGTCGTCGGTGACCAGGCGCGTGAGCTGGTCGGCGAGCGCGGCGGCGTTTCCGGACTCGAACATCAGGCCGAGCTCGCCGTCGTCAAGCGCCTCCTTGTAGGGCTCGAGGTCCGCGGTGAGCGGGGCGGCGCCGCTGGCGACGATGCGCGCGACGTAGCCGGGGCTGGGCGCGGTGCCGGCGGATGCCGCGATCGCGATGTCGGCGGTTGCGAGCAGGTCGGCGGCGTTGGACTGGCTGGCGGAGACGAAGGTGGTGCGCTCGCGCATGCGGTTGGAGAGGCTCGGCGGTGCGATGGCGGTATCTGCGGGCACGCGGAAGGTGGCGTGCCAGTCAAGGTCGCGCGGGAGCTTGCGCAGGGCGCGGATGAGGATGCGCTGAGCTGCGCGTTCCTCCACGCCGTCCATGAAGATCTCGATCGCGGCGCCGGGCTGCTTGGGCGGGCGGTCGTGCGGGGGCTCTGCGCCGGGGCCGATCACGGTGTACTCGCCGCCGAAGTAGCTGCCGACGAGGTCCTTGGTGACGTGGTTGATCGCGGTGCGGCTGTCGAGCCGGCCGAAGAAGAGCTCGACGAACTTGCGCGCGACCTGTGTTGACAACGTGCGCTCGGTCGCCTGGTGGAAGGTGCCGACGTTGAGCGTGAAGCTCATGCGGAGCGCTGCGCTTGAAGTGCTTGGCGCGAACGGCTCGTGCACGTGGACGAAGTCGAAGCCGTCGATCTGGAAGAGCTCTTCGAGCGTGCGGGCGACGTCGACCGGTACCGCGGCCGTTCCCCCGAGCTTCGCCGGCGGGAATGGGAGCGCAGCCCCTACGCCGAGGAATGTCGGGCCCTCGGACCTGCGTTGATCAAACAGCTCGTCGACCGACTTCGCCTTGGCCGCTTCCTTGATCCGCGCACGCGACTCCTTGACGAGCTTGCGGCTGTGGCTCGGGCCGATGACCACAACCTCGTGACCGCGGGCGAGCAGGGCGTTGGAGAGGGCGAGTACGTAGCGGTTGGTCTCGCGTTCGTCTTCGATCGCGTAGGGGGTTACCTGGGCGATTCGAAGTTTGGGGGGGTCTTTGGGCATTGGAGGGGATGGTACGGCCCCGCGGCCGTCAAGCACGACGCTAGTTGCGCTCGACCCGCGATCGCAACTCATCCAACTGCTTCACCTGCATGATCCAATGCGCCGGCCCGAAGAAGAACAAGTCGGAGATCATCGCCAGCAACGGCGGCTTGCTCGTGCCGACAGATCGCACGATCAGCCGTGTCTGGTTCTCGCCGGTCGGGATCAGATGAAAACTCCACACGCCGTCCATGTAGGCACGCGGTCGTCGCTCGGCGGGGTTGAAGGACAGGCCCGATCCGAGATCGAGTGACGCCCGCAGGACAAGCGTCTTCTCCGGCGCCAGGATGGGCACGTCGAACCAGGAGCGGTCGGGCACGGTGGCGATCCGTCCGCCCACCGCGAGGTCCTGCCACTCGGGGTGGATCGTGTCGGCGCTCGGGTCGCCGCCGTTGTCGAGGCGGTCCCAGCTGTAGAAACCGCCGCGGTCCGATCCCATCTGCACGAGCCACGGCCAGATAGCTGCAGGCGGCGCGTTGTAGGTCGCCGCGTACGTGCTCGGCGGGTCCGCATCCGGAACGAGGTCATCGCCGGGATACGTTGCTTCGTGCTCCTCGCGGGTCGCTCCCCAGACGCGCAGCTTGGGACGCACCGCGATCGCGAGGATCACGAGAATCAGCTTCACGACAAGGACCGCGCGCAAAAGCTTCCGCATGCACGCAGCCTATTGATCCGTCCTCAGTCCTGCAGTTCGAGCACGTAATCGAACGAAGCCTCCGCGAGTTCGATCCATCGCGGCTCGTCAACCTCAGGTCCGACCACGAACCATTCCTTCATGAAACGGCCGGGCGCGGGCTCGAACTGACTCGCCTCCCCCGCGTCGATCAGCTTCGATCCGAACTCCACCGGCAGCTTGACCACAAGCTCGCCGAGCCGGAAGATCGCGAATATCTTGCCGTTGATCGTCAGCGCGTCGCGCGCGAAGGCCTTCTTCCTCGCCACGCCGGGTCGGCCGAGGAAATGGTCGGCGAGGCGCTCTTCCGTGCCGTCGGAGTCGTCGAGGTAGGGCATCACTTCATCTTGGTCTTGAGAATCCCGAACGCCCCGCGAATCAGTTGATTCTGGATCTGCTTGCCCTGGCTGCTCTTCAGGAAATCGGTCACTGCATTTGAGTCCTTCTTCGCCCTGGGTGCCTTGGCGGGCTTCGCGGGTGCCGGCTCCGGCGTGGTTCCGGCGGCGGGCGGTGCACCCTCGGGGATCGGTGCAGGCGCCGGAGTCACGCCGGGAGCAGCGGCGCTCGCAGCGATCCTCGCTTCGAGCAACTCCTTCGCACTTTGCGGATCGACCCGCGTCGCGTACTTCGGGTAGAGCTTTGACTGCGCGGTCGTCGCCTGGACGTTGTCGGCGAGCCCCATGTGCGAGCGCGGACTCAGCAGCCGCGTGTGAGCGACTGGCGTGGGCACGCCCTTCGAGCTGAGAACCGTCACCACGGCCTCGCCGATCCCAAGCGAGGTCAGCACCTCGGACAGGTCATAGAGCTCGGACTTCGGATAGGTCGAAACGGTCTGCTTGAGCGCCTTCGCGTCATCCGGCGTGAACGCGCGTAGGGCGTGCTGCACGCGAGCGCCGAGCTGGCCGAGTACCTCGCCCGGGATGTCGGTCGGGTTCTGCGTGACGAAGAAGATGCCGACGCCCTTCGAACGGATCAATCGAACCGTCTGCGCGACCGACTCGAGGAACGCTTTGCTCGCGTCGTTGAAGAGCAGATGTGACTCGTCGAAGAAGAAGACGAGCTTGGGCTTGTCGAGGTCGCCGGCCTCCGGCAGAGTCTCAAACAGCTCCGCGATCATCCCCATCAGCGCCGTGCTGAAGAGCGCAGGCTTGTCCTGAACTGCGGGCAGCTCGATCGAGCTGATCACGCCGCGACCGTCAGGCGCGATGCGCATCAGGTCGGCCACGTCGAACTGCGGCTCGCCGAAGTACTCATCGCCGCCCGCGTCACCGAGCGCAGTGATCTGGCGCAGCAGCACGCCGATCGTCTGAGTGCTCACCCCGCCGATGCCCTTGAGATCCGCCTTGCCCTCGTCTGAATCGAGGAACATCAGCATCGCGCGCATGTCCTCAAGATCGACCAGCGGGAGCTTGCGCTCGTCGGCGTAGTGGAAGAGCAGCGCGAGCGACTGCTCCTGGGTCTCGTTGCTGCCGAGGATCTTCGACAGCAGCTGCGGACCGAAGTCGCTGACCGCGGTGCGGACCGGCACGCCCGCGCCGATGCCGCCGAGCGAGAGGTACTCGACCGGACTCGCGGTCGGCGCGAAGTCAACGCCGAGCTCCTTGAAGCGCTCCGCGGCCGGGCCGTCGGCCTTGGCAGGAAGCGTCAACCCGGAGAGGTCGCCCTTCATGTCGGCAACAACGACCGGCACTCCGGCGGCCGAGAGATTCTCGGCCAACAGCTGGAGCGTGATCGTCTTGCCGGTTCCGGTCGCGCCGGCGATCAGGCCGTGGCGGTTGAACATCGCCAGTGGGACCTTCACAACGGCGTCGTTGTCGACGACACCGCCGACGGATACGCGACCGAGATCGATCGAAGGTTTCTCGGTCTCGTATCCGGCCGCGATCTGTTTCGCGGCGTCGGCTGGCGCGTCAGTCATGCGGGTGAGACTAGACCTCTGACGTCGCGGGAGTGGTGTCCTTGGCTTCAAGCTCCCAGTGCGGCAGGAGCTTGTCGAGCCAGGCCGGGATCCACCAGTTTCGATCGCCCAGGATCTGCAGAACCGCGGGCACGAGGATCATTCGCACAAGCGTCGCATCGACCAGAACCGCCGTCGCCATTCCGATGCCCATCAGGCGAAGGAAGATCGCCGGGCTGAGCGCGAATGACAGGAAGACGCAGATCATGATCGCCGCGGCCGCCGTGATCACGCGGGCGGTGCGGGCGAGTCCGATCGTCACGGCCTCGTGCGTTTCGCGGCCCTTCAGGTACTCCTCGCGGATTCGACTCATCAGAAAGACCTCGTAGTCCATCGAGAGACCGAAGAGGATCGCGAACATCATCACCGGAACGAATGGCGCGATCGGGACTTCTCGATCGATACCGAGCAGCTGACCGAATGTGCCGCCCTGCGCGGCCAACGAGATCACGCCGAACGACGCGCCCACGCTGAGCAGGTTCATGATGCCGGCCTTGATCGCGATGATCGGCGAGCGGAATGCCAGCAGCAGGATGATCAGCGAGAGCAGCACGACGCCGATGATGAACGTGGCGACGTGGTCTGAGAGGTAGTTGCTCTGGTCGATGTATGAAGGAGTCGCACCTCCGATGAGTGCCACGGCACCCGTGCCGGCCAGCGCCGTCGGGATCGTGTCGCTGCGGAGCTTCTCGACGAGGTCGCCGGTCGTCTTGGACTGCGGAGCCGCGTCCGGAGTGACGATGACCATCGCCGCGTTCTGCTCCTTGTTGAGCACCGGCGGAGCCACGCTCACAACATGGTTCTCATCCTCGAGTCCGGCCTGGAGCTTCTCAAGCACCGGTCCGTTTCCGGCATCTGAGCCGGCGGACTTGTCGAGGTTCACCGCCACGATCAACGGTCCGTTCGCGCCCGCGCCAAAGCCCTTTTCGATCAGCTTGTACGACTTGTAGGTCGTGGAGTCGGTGGCCTCGTTCGACGCGTCCGGGAAGCCGAGGTTCATGCTCACCAGCGGAGCCGAGAGCCCGAGCAGCACGGCCGTCGTGATGATCGCGAGCGGCCACGGACGCTTCTGGACCTGCTTGCTCCAGCGCGCGGCCAGTGGCAGGTGGTTCGGGTCGTTCTCACGCTCGCGGCGCTCGTGGGCGCTCGCAACGCCGGGAAGCTTGAGCTTGTTGACCCGGGTGCCGAGCAGAGCCAGCAGCGCCGGTAGAAGCGTCAGCGACGTCAGCATGACGATCAGGATCGTGATGCTCGTCGACATCGCAACGCCGTTCATGTAGTCGAGCTGCACGAGGAAGAGGCCCATGACCGCGATGATCACGGTCGACCCTGCAACGAGCACGCTGCGGCCGGCTGTGGTGACCGCCTCGATCAGAGCGCTGCGTACATCGCCACTGATGTCAAGGGAATCACGGAATCGGGTGAGCACAAGGAGCGCGTAGTCGATACCGACACCGATCGCGAGCAGGTCGGCGACGGCGGGCGCCCAGTCGGGGACTGACGTGAGCGACGCGAGGATCATCACGAGCATCGAGCCGACACCGAGCCCCACGACTGCGGTGATGATCGGAAGCCCGCTCGCGACCACCGAGCCGAACGCAATCAGGAGGATGATCAACGCGGCCACGTAGGCCGGCCAGGTCGGAGTATCGCCTGACTGGAACATGCCGCCGGCCAGCTCGATCTCAGTCCCGCCGTTCCGTGCGTTCGCCGCCTTCGCGAGGTCCGCGATCTTCTCGGATTCGGCGATCTCGAAGTCCCATGAACGCTTGGACAACGGGACGTTGATCACAGCGATCTTGCCGTCGGGCGAGACCCGCGCAGCCTTGAGGCTGTTGTTCTTGCTCACGCCGGGTTGCGCTTCGAGCTGCTTGAGGAACGCCGCGACATCGGCTTTCGTCTCGGCGGAGGTGGCGCCGGCGGGCGCAGTCCAGACGACGTCGATCGTGTCTCCGGTGTTGCCGGGGAACCGCTCCTCGATCAGCTCAGCGGCGGCCTTGCTTTCTGATCCGGGCGAGGAGTAGTCCGCGCGGAACTTGCCCGAGAACGTGCTCCCGAGAAAGCCGACGACGAGGAAGATCACAAGCCATGCGATCACGGTCTTCCAGCGATTGCGGTAAATGAGGTCAGCCATCTTCGCGAGAAAGCCGTCAGTCGCCGGGGGATGGTCTTTTGCGAAAAGCTTGTCGTCTGACTCAGCCATGGGGGACTCCTTGTTGAGCGGTGCCGAGGGGGTCTGGAGCGGATTATGAAAGTCGAATTAGTTGCGGTCGATAATCGTTCAGCATCTGAACCGTTCGGGCAATGTACCATATGCGAATGGCCGTTGAGAAGGACACCGAGGGCGCGCCTCTGGTTATGCAGGGAGCGACGGAGAGCATCGGCTTCATGCTCTCAAAAGTCGGCAACGCGGTGTCCTCTCGTTTCGGCGAGATCCTCAGCGAGTACGAACTCGTCCCGCGTCAGTTCTTCGTCCTGAACCTGATCTGCCAGCACGAAGGCGAGTCACAGCAGGCGATTGCCGGATCGATCGGCGTGGCCAAGAGCCAGATGGTTTCGGTCGTCGACGAGCTTGAAGCGAAGGGCTACCTCGAGCGCCGCGTCAATCCGGATGATCGACGCCAGCACGCGCTGTTCGTCACCAAGAGTGGGAAAGCGATGCAGGAGAAGGCGATCAACGCCGCCCGCGAACACGAGCTTGCGGTGCGTTCCGTGCTGAGCAAAGCCGAGGCGGAGACGCTGCTCGGCGCGCTCCACAAGATCGCCGAGCTCGACGGGACGCCGATTGGCGTGCACGCGTCGATCGCAGCGAAGCTGAAGGACGAGTAGTCAGCTCCAGCGCTCGCGGATGCGGGTGAGGGATTCTGGGATCGGGATGCCGTCTCTGAGCACGGGGTCCGGCTCGGGCGCGCCGAGCACTTCCTTGATCGAGATGACTCCGGCCCACACGTCGAGGTCATAGTCGTAATCCTCGTCTTCGGGCGGGCCGTCGCCGACCTTGGCCGAGGCCTGCTCCAGCGGGATCCTGAGGATCGTCGCGCGGGCGTATTCCTTCTCGGTCGGCTCGCGGGCTTCCTCCCAGCGGCCGGGGAAGATCTCTTCGAAGAAGGCGTGGAGAGCTTGCTCTTTCTCGGATGGCTCATCGATCACGGTCGCGTGACCGAAAACCATCACGCTCCGGTAGTTGATGCTGTGATTGAGCACCGAGCGCGCAAACACGAAGCCGTCAGTGCGCGTCACCGTGACGCAGACCTTTGCCCCGCCGCCGAGCGCGCGCATCGTGCGGCTCGCGGCCGATCCGTGGACGTACAGGTCGTCGCCGATGAGGGCGTGGAGCGTGGGGATCGCAAACGGCTGCCCCTCCGCGTCGCTGAACGCGAGGTGGCAGAGATAGCTGTCGGTGAGGATCTGCCTGATCGTCGCCCAGCTCGGGTCGGCGCGATGCGGCTCGCGACGGAGCTTGGTGAGGTTGGTTGTCGGGGCGGATTCTTCGGGCATGGCGGTGACGCTACCGCTCCGCGACGGCGTTCACGTAGCGGCCGTACTCGGCCGGACCCCCGAATACGCGGAGGGCCGGTTCCACCGCAAGCCAGGGCGGTCGCTGCCCTTCGTCGATGAAGGCCGTATGGCTTGAGAAGCGGTGGGCGACTCCGTCGCGGTGGTTGTCGTGGACGTACACCACTGCCCATTTGAATGCCTTGGCGCTGTTGAGACGACGTGCCCGGTAGGGGCCGGCGAAGAGGGGGCCGTTGAGGCCGTGGCGGTGGTTGAAGTACTTGACGTACGCCGTAAGCAGAGATCGCATGAACGCTTCAAGTCCGCCCACTTCCTTCTGCCAGAGGTTCAGGTGGAAGTGCGTGCCCATTGGGCAGTAGGAGGCGACGCTCATTGTGTCGGCGTGCAAGGCCGCAAAACGCCCGAGGAGGCTGACGAAGTGCCGGCGGTCTCTGTCATCGATGAAGACCAGCCGGCGGCTTCGGCCGCGGTTGTAGACGTGGTAGGTGCCGGGCTCACGACGGCCTCGCCTGTTTCGGGAAGGCATCCGTCGATGCAATCCGATTCGCCGACACGATTCAAGACCGCTTTGCGAATCCTTCGGCGCAAATGTGTGACTTAAATGCGAAGACTGGCCCCGGAGGGCCAGTCTTCACAAAACAATCCGCTTGGGTAAGCGGGACTACTTCTTGGCGGCGACGCGCTTCTTCGCCGGGGCCTTCTTGGCGGCCGGCTTCTTCGCCGCAGCTGCCTTGGGCTTTGCGGCAGCGGCGGTCTTCGCTCGCGTCGCCGGAGCGGCCTTGCGCTTGGCGGCAGAAGCACGCTTCACCGGGGTGCGGGTGGCGTTCAGCTTCGGCTTGCCGCCGTACTTGGCGATGAACTTCTGCGAATCCTCGCGGGCGATGTCGTCGACGCGCTGATTCTGCGGCGACTTCATCAGGTAGGAGGACGGGCCATCAAGCTGGCCGGCGATGCCGTTGTTCAGCGCGAGCTTGCAGAAACGCACCGCGTCGATCACGATGCCGGCGCTGTTCGGGGAGTCCCAGACTTCGAGCTTGAGCT
>JAEMSX010000123.1 GCA_016462645.1 Thermoleophilaceae bacterium | reverse complement strand
ATCCGCGTCGTCTCAGAGACGCTTGAGTCCAACGGCTCGAGCTCGATGGGTTCGGTCTGTGGCTCGACGATGAGCCTGATGGACGCTGGTGTGCCGATCAAGAAGCCGGTCTCCGGCATCGCGATGGGTCTGATCAAGGAAGGCGACGAGTACATCGTCCTTTCCGACATCGCCGGCGTTGAGGACCACCTCGGCGACATGGACTTCAAGGTCGCCGGTACTCCCGACGGCATCACCGCACTGCAGATGGACATCAAGATCACGGGCGTCACGCTCGAGATCCTCCGCGACGCCCTGGCCCAGGCCAAGGAAGGTCGCGCGTTCATCCTCAGCAAGATGTTCGAGGCGATCGACCGTCCGCGTGAGGAAATGTCGGAGTTCGCTCCGCGCATCACCTCGATCAAGATCGACCAGGACAAGATCGGCGTCGTCATCGGCAAGGGTGGCGAGACCATCCGCGCGCTGTGCGAAGAGTTCGAGTCCGAGATCAACGTCGAGGACGACGGAACGATTCAGGTCTACAGCACCTCTGGTGCACTGGGCGAGCGCCTGGTCGACCGCATCCGCTCGATGACGAAGGAAGTTGAGCTCGGTGACGAGTTCACCGGAACCGTGGTCAAGACCACGACGTTCGGAGCCTTCGTCGAACTGACCAAGGGCACCGACGGCCTGCTGCACATCAGCAACGTCAAGCCCGGTGAGCGCGTCGAAACGGTCGAGGATGTCCTCGAGCGTGGCCAGCAGCTCGAGGTCCGCGTCGTCGAAGTCGACGCAGACCGCGGTCGCATCGGCCTGCGCCTTGCCTCTGACCCGGCGATCGCCGGCAAGAGCAAGGAAGAGCTCGTCGGCATCGGCGCCGGTGGCGCTGGTGGCGGCGGAGGCGACCGTGGCGGAAGCCGTGGCGGAGACCGTGGTGGCCGTGGTGGCGACCGCGGAGGACGCGGCGGTGGAGACCGTGGTGGCAACGGCGGTCCGCGTGGCGAGCGTCGCCCGCGTGAGCGCTCGCGCGACTAAGCGCTCTGCTCAAAAGCGATGGATTCCAGTGCGGGCCGCGAGAGCGGCCCGTTCTGCCTAAAGCATCGGCGATAAAAGCAGGGGATCCCATACCCATGCGGCAAACTGTGTAAAGACTCGCCTTGGAGGGCCAGTCTTTACGCTTCTGTCTCACAATCCGCGCCCCGAACCCACTTCCATCGATGCACACTCTCACCACGCCCCGCCTGACCCTCCGCCCGGCGCACGTCGAGGACCTCCCGACCCTCCAGCGCATAGTCCAGACCCCGGGCGCCGCGGAATGGTGGGGCGACTACGAAGGCCAGGAAGACGACGACGAGCTTCTCTCCGGCTACACGATCCTGCTCGAGGGCGAAATCATCGGCTGGGTCGGCTACGAGGAGGAGACCGCCGTCAAGTTCCCGAGCGTTGGGCTCGACATCATGCTCGACCCGGCTCACCACGGCAACGGCTACGGCCCGGAAGCACTACGCGCCGTGATCGACCACTTCATCGCCGCCGGCCACCACCGCTTCACGATCGACCCGTCTTCGGGCAACGCGAAAGCCATCCACGCCTACGAATCCGTCGGCTTCAAACCAATCGGAATCGCACGCGAGTACGAGGAGCTGAGGGCCGGAGAGAAGAGCGACGCCCTGCTTATGGACCTGCTCGCCCGGGACCTCGAATAGGATTCGCCCACCTTGGCTGACTCAAATCATCAAACCACCACTCTCGACAACGGACTGCGCATCGTCACTGAGCGCTTCGAGAACGTCCGTTCGATCGCACTCTCAATCATGGTCGGCGTCGGATCGCGCAATGAAGCGCTTGATCAGGCCGGTCTTTCACACTTCCTCGAGCACCTGCTTTTCAAGGGCACCGACAAGTACTCCTCCAATCAGATTGACGAGTTCTTCGACTCGATCGGCGCAGAGGTGAACGCCTCGACCAACAAGGAAGTCACCACTGTCTACGCCCGTTTCCTCGACCGTCACCTCGAGAACGCCTTCGATGTGATCGCCGAGATGGTGATGAAGTCGACCTTCCAGGACATCGACGCCGAGCGCCAGGTGGTGATCGAGGAGATCGCCATGTACGAGGACGAGCCGTCTGACATCGTCTTCGACCTGCTTGGTCGCCGCGTCTTCGGCGACACGCCGCTCGGTCGCCGCATCATCGGCACCGAAGAGGTCGTCGGCGGGGTGTCAGTCGAGCGCATCGCCGCCTACCGCGACGACCAGTACGTGCCGAGCAACCTCGTGATTGCTGCCGCCGGCGCTGTGGATCACGACCAGATCGTCGCGCTCGCGAAGTCCTTCGGATTCGATCGTCCGGGCAGCGCGCCTGCGTTTGACGCCGCGGCGGCGCCGACCGCTCCCAGCTTCGGGTTCTTCCAGAAGGAGACCGAGCAGGTCAACGTCGCGCTCGGCGCACCGGGCATCGCGCGCAATGACGACCGCCGGTTCGCCTTCATGGTGCTGAACACGATCTTCGGATCGAGCACGACTTCTCGGCTCTTTCAGGAGGTCCGCGAAAAGCGCGGCCTCGCGTACTCGGTCTACAGCTACAACCAGATGTACCGCGACACCGGCGAG
>JAEMSX010000122.1 GCA_016462645.1 Thermoleophilaceae bacterium | reverse complement strand
CGAGCGGGCGGATGTAGCAATCGGTCAGGCCGTTGCGCGTGATGACCTCTTTGGTCAACTGCAGCAGTTCCTCGGGCGTGTACTCGAGGTCCATGTAGAAGAGCTTCGCCGAGCGGTGCAGGCGCTGCATGTGGTCAAGACCACGGAAGATCGCCGGACCGTTGGGCGTGTCGTAGCAACGGACACCTTCAAATACGCCGGTGCCGTAGTGGAGGCCATGCGTGAGTACGTGTACGCGTGCATCATCCCATTGGACGAATTCACCGTTCTGCCAGATGTACTCAGTTGGCTCCATTTTGCGGACCTCTTCTGTCGGATTACAGGGACGCGATGACTGCTGAAGTCACAGAAGCAGTATCGGCATCGCCCCCGAGATCAGCAGTCCGCAGGCCGTCAGCCAGCACCGCGTCGACAGCCGATTCTACCCGCGCAGCGTCGGATTCACGGCCCAGGCCGTGTCGCAGCATCATCGCGACCGAGAGGAACATCGCCATCGGGTTGGCCTTGCCGGTTCCGGCGATGTCGGGTGCGGAGCCGTGGACGGGCTCGAACATGCCGGGGCCGTCGCCGCTGATCGACGCTGAAGGCAGCATTCCGATCGAGCCGGTGATCATCGCGGCCTCGTCGGAGAGGATGTCGCCGAAGAGGTTCTCGGTGAGGATCACGTCGAAGTCGCTGGGCGCGGAGACGAGCTGCATTGCGGCGTTGTCGACGAGCAGGTGCTCGAGTGGGACGTCCGGGAATTCCTCATCGTGGACGCGGATCACGGTTTCGCGCCAGAGGCGGCTCGTCTCAAGGACGTTGGCCTTGTCGACGCTGGTGACCTTGGTGCGGGCAGACTTGAAGCCGACGCGCGCGATCCGCTCGATCTCCTCGATCGAGTAGGCGCAGATGTCGGTCGCGACGCCGTCCACGCGGGACTTCTCGCCGAAGTAGATGCCGCCGGTCAGCTCGCGGATCACGAGCAGGTCAGTACCGGCGATGCGCTCCTCTTTGAGCGGACTCGACGCGTAGAGCGCCGGAATCGGCTTGACCGGTCGGAGGTTGGCGTAGAGGTTCAGGCCCTTACGGATCCCGAGCAGGCCCTGTTCGGGGCGCGGGTCGTCAGGGTTGGTGGAGTCCCACTTGGGGCCGCCGATTGCCGAGAGCAGGACCGCGTCGCTGGCCTTGGCGGCCGCGAGCGTCGAGTCCGGCAGCGGGTTGCCGTGATTGTCGATCGCGACGCCGCCCATGTCGTGGTCTTCCCACTCGACACCGCCGATCGTGGTGAGCAGCTCCTTGGCCGCATCCATGATTTCCGGACCGATTCCGTCGCCGGGAAGCGTGACTATGTTGGCTGTGTCGCTCATCTGCGGCGCGAAGGCTAACGCAATGGATTCCGATAACAAAGACGCGGTTGCCCTTCTGCTGGCAGCATTCACAAAGGCGCTGAGCATCCGCGATCACGAAGCGCTGGATGTGCAGCTCGCCCCGTGGATCTCCGTGTCAGAAGCCCTTGACCTCGCCAAGGATCAGGAGTTCGACGTCTTCATCGGCGACCAGATCTTTCCCGATGTCGCCGATCGGCTCCCGCCCCGCGTGGACGCGGACAACTTCATCGCCTGGGCCGCTCTCGGCAATCTGGATGCCGCCGTGGTGAAGATCGCCGGCGGTCTCTACGTCGGATATCTGGGCTGAATCGCCCGCAACCATGCGGGTTTGCGAGAAATTCTGAAATTCTTTTCGGGCGCAGCGTAAGAAACCTCGATTTCGCCAGTTGAACCGTTGTAACCGCGAACAAGCGGATCAACGAATCACACAGGAGAAATCAAAATGCGCCTCATCAAGAACACAATCAAGAACAGCGGTCTCGTCGCAGTCATCGCCTGCGCCATGTTGGTCGTCGGTGGCGGCAGCGCCATCGCCGGGTCGATGATCACCGGCAAGCAGGTCAAGAACAGCACGCTGACCGGCGTCGATATCAAGAACAAGTCGATCAATGCCGGCGACCTCACGGACGCCGCCCGCAACACGCTCAAGGGCAACGTCGGAGCCACCGGTGCAACCGGCTCCTACTCGCCGATGGGCTCTGCATTCAGCAGCGTCCAGAGCACGAACGGCACGGCCACGCCGGAGCCGGTGTTCACAGACGTCCCGGTGAACGTTCCGACAGGGTCCTCGAAGCTGCTGATCCACTTCAACGCAGAGTGCTCAGTGACCGACCCTGCTCAGTACGCGACTCAGTACGTCAGCATCCGCGTCGACGGCGTCCAGATTCAGAACTCTGCCTCGATCTGCGCAAACACGCCGGACTTCGACACCGCGCGCTTCAGCAGCAACTCCGTGCAGCGCTACGTCGATGTCGCTCCGGGTGCCCACACGGTCTCGGTGACTCACTGGGTCAGCGACGCAACCGCCACCGGATACCTGGATGACAAGACGCTGACGATCATCCCGGCCGCTTAGCGAGTAGCGCGCCTCCCACCCACGCTTCCCACACAAACGGGGGGCGCACAGCAACCGCCTCGGCGCCTCGGCCGCCGGGGCGGTTTCGCTGTTTACGGGACCGGCGGCGGCTCGTTGCAGTTGGAGCTGCAGAGATCGAGCGGGCCGAGCGGCGGGTTCTTGGGTGG
>JAEMSX010000021.1 GCA_016462645.1 Thermoleophilaceae bacterium | reverse complement strand
CGCCGGAACGCGAAGTCGAAGATTCGCGGTGCGAGGACTGAAAGCTGTGAGAGCACGCGCAGCTGCGGGGTCGCGATCGTGACTTCGCCCTTCCCCTTGGCCACTCCGGAAAGCAGCGCCTTCGTGTAGGTCTCGGGCGGGACGATGCCGGCCAACGGCGGCGCCTTGCGCTTGCGCTTGGCGAACATTCCGACCTCGCCGATGAAGCTCGGCGTGACGACCGTCACGACGACGTTGTCGCGCGCGAGTTCCGGGCGCAGCGCCCAACCGAAGGCGCGCAGGCCGGACTTGGTGGATGAGTACATCGTGCTGTCGGGCAGGGCGAACTTGCCGGCGAGCGAAGCGATCAGGACGATCTGGCCGGCTTTGCGTTCCTTCATCTGCGGGATCACGGCCTTGGCCATCTGGATCGGTGTTTCGAAGTTGACGCGGATCACGTCGGTGATCTCGTCAGCGGGCGTTTCATCGAGCGCCCATCCACCGGGTCGTCCGGCGTTGGCGACGAGGATGTCGATCGTGCCCGCCCGTGCGACCACGTCTGCGGCCGCGCCGGGCTCTGAAAGGTCGGCCGCGATCACCTCGTGCGGACCACCGGGGAGCGCCGCTGCGATCTCGTTGAGCTTCGCCTCGTTGCGGCTGCTGAGGATCAGGATCGCGCCGGCGTCGGCAAATGCTTTTGCAGTGATTTCGCCCAGGCCGCCGGCCGCGCCGGTCAGCAGAATGCGTTTCCCCGTGAAACTCACGGGCGAATCCTATGCGTTGCCTACCGTATGGCGATGATCCCGCCTCTGGCCGACGGTTCGTTCGCGCATTTCTTTGACGCGACGGGGCAGTTCCTCGACAACGTCTCGGCGATCCACATCCTTCCGCTGCTCGGCGCGCTGGTCTTCCAGGGCCTGTTTCTGACGGTGCGGACGCGCTCCTGGTACAACGGCCTGCGCGCCGCGTACCCGGCAGAGAGCTTCCCGTGGCGCAACATCTGGGCCGCGGAGGTGTCGGCGAACGGCATCTCCAGCATCATCCCCGCACACGCCGGGGCATTCGTGCGGCTCTACCTCGGCAAGCACACGGTCAAGAACTCGAACTACGCGACCGTCGGATCGTCGTTCGCGGTCGACCTTCCGTTCGACATGTTCGTCGGCGTCATCTTCCTGATCTACGGATTCACGCAGGGCGTGTTCCCGAAGCTGCCTGACCTCTCGAAGCTGAACGCGTTCGACCTTTCGTTCCTGGCGCAGCACCCTCGCTTCGCCGTCTTCTTCGTGACGCTCGTGCCGATTCTGCTGCTCGCGCTGTTCGCCTATCTCTCGGTGCGGGTGCGCGACTTCTGGGCGAACGTCCGTCAGGGCATCACGCTGCTGCGCGACCGCAACCTGTATCTGCGCGGCGCCGCCGCGCCGCAGTTTCTTGGTCTGATCTTCCGCCTGGCGAGCATCTGGTTGATGCTCACGGCGTTCAACATCGACACGTCCGTGAACATCGTGCTCACGGTGCTCTCGGTGCAGATCGCCTCAAGCCTGATTCCGCTGACGCCGCAGGGCGCGGGTGTGCAACAGGCACTGTTGATTTCGGCGCTCGCGGGCGTGGCCTCGACCACCGCGATCGCGGCCTACTCCGTCGGCCAGCAGCTTGCGGTCGCGGTGTTCAATGCGGCGTTCGGACTCGTCGCCCTGGCCTTCGTCTTCAAGACGACCGACTGGCGTTCGCTGATCCGCGCGGGCAAGGCCGAGAAGGCGGCCGAGGACGCGAGCGACGAGGCGAGCGTGCCCTACGAGCACGACAACTACGGCGACGACACCTGGGCTTCCAAGCACCCCGACATCGACTCACAGACCACGCTCGAGTACGACCGGGACATACCCGAAGCGCCGCGCGACTACTGAAGCGCGCAGTTATCGAACGGCTACTGCAGGCCTTCGCGCGCTTCCCGGACCAGCGTCACCGCTTCCGGGAAGATCATCCGCATTGCGTCGCGGATCTGCATCGCCTGTTCGTCGCTGGAGCCGCTTGCGTCGATCTTCTCGATCGCTGCGACGGTCATGTCCACGGCGAGGCTGATCGCGTTGTCGGCCCAGGCGACACGCTGGCCGCTCTGCATCTGTTCAGCGAACTCGGCCATGCGGCGCTGGAGTTCGTCGGGATCACCAAAGAGATTGAATTCGTCCATTGTGCGTTCGATGCTACTTCGGCTCAGGTAGATTGACGCCGATGAGCATCCCGATCCCCTCCGAGACCGGTACCTGTCTGATCACTGGCGCGTCCGCCGGGATCGGAACCGAGTTCGCCAGGCAGATGGCTGAGCGCGGCTACAACGTCACGCTCGCCGCGCGCCGCATCGAACGCCTGACCGAGCTGGCCGCGGAACTCGAGGAGAAACACAACGTCCGTGCGATCGCCGTCGCCTGCGACGTGACCGATCCCGTTCAGCGCCAGGAGCTGCTCGATTCGATCGAGGCGCGTGGCGACCATGTCGAGATCCTGATCAACAACGCGGGCATCGGCACCGACGGCGCGTTCCTCGCCGATCCGCTCGAGACGCAGATGCAGCAGCTCGAGGTGAACGTTGTGGCTTTGACGGCCCTCACGCACATGGTCGTGCCGGGGATGATGGAGCGGCACGCCGGCGCCGTCCTGAATGTCGCCTCGACGGCCGGTTTTCAGCCGATGCCGCGCCAAGCGGTCTATGCCGCGACCAAGGCCTACGTGCTGTCGTTCTCGCAGGGCCTGTCGCAGGAGTTCAAGGGCACCGGCATCAGCTTCACCGTCCTCTGCCCCGGCCCCACGCGCACCGAGTTCTTCGGCGAGGCGCAGCAAGCTCTGGAGAACGACTCGCCCGACTGGGCCTGGCAGTCAGCCGAGGACTGCGCCCGCGCCGGCATCGACGCGATGTTCAAGCAGAAGCGCGTCTACATCCCAAAGGCCGTGAACAAGATCGGCGCCTACAGCGCCAAGCTCTCCCCGACCAAGGTCACGCTGGAAGTGCTCGACCGCGTCTGGCCCGTCGGCAAGTAGCGGTCCCGCGCCTACTTGCGTTGCTTGCGCGGGAAGACGTCCTGCGTCAGCGAGTCCACGCGATCCAGGAACAGCAGCCCGTCGAGGTGATCGATCTCGTGGAGGACGCAGCGGGCTTCGAAACCCTCGAACTCCAGCCTCCCGTCACGCGTCTCAACAACCGCGTCCACAAACCGCCGCACGTTCGCGGTCAACTGAGGGATCGACAAACACCCCTCACGCGCGACTTCGCTTCCCTCGCCGGACACCACAACCGGATCAACCAGCACGGTCAACCCGTGAACGCTCTCCGGCGCCTTCTTGTGCGCCGACAGATCAATCACCGCCACACGACTGAAGTAGCCGATCTGCGGGGCGGCAATCCCGACGCACCCGGGAAAACTCCGCATCGTGTCGGTCAGATCGTCAACGATCGTCGCCAGCTCCGCCCCGACTGGCGCAGGCGCA
The DNA here is from genome assembly GCA_016462645.1 of Thermoleophilaceae bacterium. Taxonomy (GTDB): domain Bacteria; phylum Actinomycetota; class Thermoleophilia; order Solirubrobacterales; family JACPNS01; genus JACPNS01. The sequence goes on along the minus strand of JAEMSX010000021.1, from coordinate 33,372 downwards.
CACACGCGCTTCAGGCCCGGATCCGGGTACAGCAGCACCTTGCGAACGGCCATGCGAACTAGAGGATGTCTTGGTCGAGTTCGCGCAGCGAGACTTCGACGCCCTGAGCAACGGCGACGCCATCGAGGTCCGCGCTGAGCGCCGCAGGTTCAAGTTCTCCCGGAAGCGTCAGCTCGCAGATCAAGGTGTAGACCGGCGCATCCTCGCTGCCCACCACGCGCGTCGCGAGGTCGTCGATGTTGACTGACCGCGCCGCAAGGGCATCGCAGACCGCGGCGACGATTCCCGGGTGGTCCGCGCCGTAGACAGTCAAAACATGTGTGGGCGCCGGCCGCGCGTCGCTGCCTGCGTCCTCGATCTGCTGCGCGAGCGCGTGCTCAAGACCCATCGACGTCCGGACCTTCTCAAGTTTGGCGTTCAAACCAGCTGCTCCGTCGCCGTCATCCATCGAGACGACGAGCATCATCGCGAAGTGCCCGCCGAGGATCGACATGCGCGAGTCCTCGATGTTCGCGTCCGACTCATACAACGCGTTGACGACCGCGGCGGCGATTCCCGGCCGGTCCCGTCCAACTACTGCGACTGCGTACGTACTCATGCTTTCACCTCTCCTTGCTGGCCAGCATAGAGCCAGCGCGGCTAGGATCGCCGCGTGGCAAACGGCCCGACAAAGGCAGACCCCGCTCTGCAGATGACCGATGACGAGCTGACCGTCGAGCGCGCACGCGCACGCATGGTGGGCCTGGCGTCCGTGTTGACGGTCGCGATGTTCTCGGGATTCATCTTCACGACGTGGCTCGCGCTGAAGGATTCCTCGGGCGGCACGAACGCGAAGAAGCTTGAGGCGATCGCCGACCACAAGCTCGCGTTCGTCTTCTCGAGCTTCTTCTTCTCGATCGCGTCGTTGCTCGTCGCCGCGGTGCTGGTCCACCTGATCCTCGCGGCGCGCTCGCGCTCGACGCTTGTCCCCAAGCTCGCGCTCTATGCCGCAATCGCCGGACCGGTGCTGGCGGCAATCGTGTATCCGGCCTACACACTCGCCCAGGTGTCAGCAGCGAACAAATTCGCCGACGCTCCCGCCCAGACGGCCAAAGTCGCCCAGGATCTGCTCAACTCGAACACGATCGAGTTCACGACCACGCTCTACCTCTTCGCGCAACTGCTCGTCGCGATCGCGTGGGTGATGACCGGCATGTACTGCATGCGGCTCGGCCTGCTCACGCGCCTGGTCGGCTCGGTTGCGATCGCGATCGGTCTCGCCAACCTGATCGCCCCGCCGCTCGCGGCACTGCTCCAGGTCTTCTGGATCGGATCGATCGCGATCATGCTGCTCGGCGAAGGTCCGCAGACCCCGCCGGCGTGGAAGCTCGGTCGGCCGGTCACATGGCGCGAAGTCGCGGCTCTCGGGGCGTCGGGCCCCGCGAGCGAAAGCCCGTCCGACTTCAAGAAGTCGGACCAGTAGTGCCGGTCAGTCCTCGTCGCCCGCAGCGACGCGCTCACCGATCAGACTCACGACCGACGGATCGCGCAGCGTTGTCACGTCGCCGAGCTCGCGTCCTTCCGCGATGTCGCGCAGCAGCCGGCGCATGATCTTCCCCGAGCGCGTCTTGGGCAGCTCGTCGGACCAGATGATCTGCTTGGGCCGCGCGAGTTTGCCGATCTTGTCGGCGACGTGCGCCGAGAGCGAGGCCTTGAGTTCATCGTCGGGCTCGACATCGTGCTCAGGCGTGACGAAGGCGACGATCGCCTGCCCGGTCTGCTCGTCGGACTTGCCGATCACGGCGGCCTCCGCGACGGCCTTGTGTCCGACCAGCGCCGACTCGACCTCCATCGTCGAAAGCCGGTGGCCTGAGACATTGATCACGTCGTCAGTGCGGCCGAGGATCCAGATGTAGCCGTCCTCATCGATCCGCGCGGCGTCGCCGACGTCGTAGACGTCGCGGCCCCAGCGGGTCCAGTAGGTCTCGACGAAGCGGTCATCGTCGCCGTAGAGCGTGCGCGCCATGCCCGGCCACGGGCGGCGCAGGGTCAGGACGCCCCCGCCCTCCTCGACGATGTCGCCCTCGTGGTTCACGACCGCCGCGCTGATCCCCGGGAAGGGGCGCGTGGCCGAGCCGGGCTTGGTCGCGGTGATCGCGGGCAGCGGCGCGATCATCGCGTGACCGGTCTCGGTCTGCCACCAGGTGTCGACGACCGGACAGCGTTCGCCGCCGATCACCGAGCGATACCACTTCCAGGCGCGCGGGTTGATCGGCTCGCCGACCGAGCCGAGCAGGCGCAGCGAGCTGAGGTCGTAGCCGTCGGGAATCTCGCGTCCCCACTTGATGAAGCTGCGGATCACCGTCGGCGCGGTGTAGAGGATCGTCACCTTGTACTCCTGGATGATCTCCCAGAACCGGCCCTGGTGCGGATAGTCGGGCGCGCCCTCGTAGAGCACGCTGGTCGCGCCGTTGGCGAGCGCCCCGTAGACGATGTAGCTGTGGCCGGTGACCCAGCCGATGTCGGCCGCGCACCAGTAGACGTCGGTCTCGGCCTTGAGGTCGAAGATCATCTTGTGCGTCGCGGTCACACCGGTCAGGTAGCCACCGGTCGTGTGCAGGATGCCCTTCGGACTGGCGGTGGAGCCCGAGGTGTAGAGGATGAACAGTGGGTGCTCGGAGTCGAGCGGGACGGGCGGGCAGTCAGCGGTGACGTCGGCCATCGCCGCGCGCAACCAGTGGTCGCGACCCTCAGTCATCGGCGTGGTCACCTCGCCGCCGGTGCGATCCGCAACCAGCACATGCTCGATGCTCGGCATCTCCGCAAGTGCCTCATCCAGCGCAGCCTTCATCGGCAGCGGCTTGCCGCGGCGCAGCGTGGCGTCGGCGGTGATCAGCACCTTGGCGCTCGAGGTGACCATCCGCTCGCGCACGGCCTCGGCGGAGAAGCCACCGAAGACGACGTTGTGCACGGCGCCGATGCGCGCGCAGGCGATCATCGCGGCGGGCGCCTCGGGGATCATCGGTAGGTAGATGCCGACGACGTCGCCGGGTTCCACGCCAAGGCCCTTCAGGACGTTGGCGATGCGGGAGGTCTCGTCAAGCAGCTGCGCGTAGGTGATGTCTCTCTGCGCGCCGTCCTCGCCGACCCAGTGGTAGGCGACCTTTCCGCCGTTGCCGGCCTCGACGTGACGGTCAAGGCAGTTCTCGGAGACGTTCAGCTTGCCGTTGACAAACCACCTGGCCCACGGCGCGTTCCAGTCGAGCACCTGGTGCCAGGGCTCGCTCCACTTGAGCTTCTCGGCCCAGGACGCCCACCAGCCGCTCGGGTCGGCTTCGGCGCGCGCATACACGGACGGATCGTTGAACTCAGAATTCGCACGGAAATCCTCCGGGGGGTCATAAACCTCCTCGGTGTGCATCGTCACTTCAAGATCAGATCCAGTCCCAGACATGTGCGTCCTCCCACAGACGTTGCAAATTCCTCACCCCATCCTACGGGTGCGGGGTTTCAGCCGGGTTGCACGCGCACCCTGAGAAAGAATCTGGACGCGTGGTACACACGCGTACCAATTTCTGGCACAATCTCTCCGTGCACAAGATCGATCAACTCCCACCGAAAGTCCCGTTCGCCGGCGCCCTGATCACCCTGGCCTACCTCACCGGTCGACCGGACCTGGTGTCACGCCGCAACCGCAGGTTCGGGAAAGCCGTCCGGGCCCATGTACCCGGCTTCGGAGAATCCGTCGGCGTGTCCGATCCCACGCTGGTCAAGCAGGTGTTCACCGCCAAGCCGGACGTTCTCCACGCCGGCGACTCCAGCCCGCTCAAGCGGACACTCGGCCGCAACTCGATCTTTGCGCTTGACGAAGACCTGCACCTGCGCGAGCGCCGCCTGATCCTCCCGCCCTTTCATGGCGAGCGCATGGGCACATACACGCGCATCTTCGAAGAGGAGACGCTCGCGGAGATGGCGACCTGGCCGGTCGGCGAGGACTTTCCCACGCTCGAGCCGATGATGCGGATCACGCTAAACGCGATCCTGCGTGCGGTGTTCGGCGCCGAGGATGACGATTTCGACGACCTGCGTCGCATCATCCCGCCGCTGGTCAAGCTCGGCTCGATGCTCACCGCCGCACCATTCCTGCAGAAGGACTGGGGGCCGCGCAGCCCCTGGATGCGCTTCATGGCGCTCCGCGATCAGTACAACGACGTGATTGACCATGTCGTCGCCAAGCACCGCGCCGACGAACACCTCGCCGAGCGTTCCGATGTGCTCGCGCTGCTGCTGCAGGCGCGCTACGACGACGGGACCGCGATGAGCCGTGAACAGATCTCCGACGAGCTGCTCACGATCCTCGTCGCCGGTCACGAGACGACCGCTGCATCGCTGGCGTGGGCAGTCGAGCGACTGCGACGTCATCCTGAGGTGCTCGACCGGCTCGTCGAGGAAGCCGAACATGGCGGCTCACAGCTGCGCGAGGCGACGATCTGGGAGATCCAGCGGACGCGTCCGGTGATCGTTGCGACCGAACGCCACGTCGTCAAGGACTTTGAGCTGGGCGAGTGGACGGTGCCGGCGGGGATGCACGTGATCGTCGACTTTCTCGGCCTGCACACAGACGCGGCGCTGTTTCCCGAGCCAGATCGCTTCCACCCGGACCGATTCCTCGACGCGGCGCCGGACACCTACTCCTGGGTTCCGTTCGGCGGCGGGGTACGGCGCTGCGCCGGAGCCGCTTTCGCGAAGCTTGAGATGGACGTTGTTCTACGCATGCTCCTGACCCGTTGCGAGATCGTTCCGACCAGCGCGAAGGACGAGCGCTGGCGGTTCCGCGGAGTGGCATTCCAGCCGCGCAAGGGCGGCGTGTTGCGCGCGCGATCAATCGACCTAACGCCGCTCGATGATCTGGCTTCGGAGCCGCAGCCGGAATCCGCGCTCGCGGCTACTTGAGTTTCAGGGTCTTCGTGCTCTTGTACTTGAACACGTCGGCGTTGCCCGGCATCGAGACCGTGAACTTGATCTTTTTTCCCCTGAACGACTTGGGCAGCTTGATCGTTCCGCTGTAGCTGCAGTTGGCGCCCTTGCGCTTGAACTTGGCCTTGAGCTTGGTCGTCTTCTTCTTGGAGGTTTTGACTGAGATCGTCGTCGTGCCGCCGCAGACAGTGGCTGCGCTCGATCCGACGGGCGCCACGTAGAAGAGCTTCAGCGGAACCTTGATCAGCTTCTTTCCTGACTTCTTGATCTTGCCGTTCAGCTTCAGGGTGGCCTTTATCTTCTGCTTCACGTACGTCGGAAGCGGATCGGGCGGGAAGAGCGACAGGCCCAGCACCGCGCTCGGGGTTGCCGAGAAGATCGCTGAGCCGATACCGAGCTGGTTGGTCGTTCCATTGCCCCAGCACTTGACGCCGCCGGTCGAGAGCGCGGCGCAGAACGTTCCGCCCTGCCCGGAGATGTCGGTCGCGTTGGTGATGCCGAGGACGCTCACGGGCGTGCTCGACTTCGCGTTGGTCCCGTCTCCGAGCTCGCCGGCGGAGTTCCAGCCCCAACACTTGACCGCACCGGCGATCAGGGCGCAGAAGGAGCTGTCGCTGGCGGCGAGCTGCGTGGCGCCGCTGATGCCGGTCACGTTCACCTCTGTTGCCGAACTCGCGAGCGAACCGTTCCCCAACTGCCCGCTGCCGCCGGCACCGAAGCATTTGACCCCGCCGGAGGGGCTGGTGACGATCGCGCAAGTTGTGCCGTAAGCAGCTGCGACTGCGCGGGTTCCGCTGCTGACTCCGCTCACGCCGGGTGTCTGCTGCACGGGAATCTCACCGGTCGTTGACGTGTTTCCGTTCACTTCGCCGTTGCTGTTTCGGCCCCAGCAGTGGAGCGCGCCGGACACCACCGCGCAGACATGGCGATATCCGACCGCCACCGATGTTGCTCCGCTCGCAATCCCGGGCACGGCCGTCGGGTTGTCCAGCATGGCAAGGGTTGCGAAGTTCTGGCCGGCGCCCTGACCGAGCCGCGAGTCCGCGTTCGTGCCCCAGCAGTAGACGAGTCCACCGTCGACGGCGCAGAACATGTCTCCGCGCCCGTCGATGCGCGGGGCGGCAGCCAGAGCCGGACTGGTGTTCACGGTTGTGGTCGGGGAGTTGCTCGTGGAGTTGTTTCCGAGTTCGCCGTCGGTGCCGTTACCGATGCACTTGATGCCTGCCGCGAAGACGGCGCAGGTTGTGCTGGCGATCGTGGCAACGCCGGTGGGCGTGCCGGTGAACGCGGTCGCTGCCACCGGTGTTGGCGCGCTCGACGTGTTTCCCGTGCCGAGTTGCCCGGATCCGCCCGAACCCCAACACTTCAGCGCGCTCGAAGCGATCGCGCAGGCGTGGCTCGTGGACACGTCCACATCGGTCGCTCCGGTGACGTTCGGGACATCCACCGGCGAGTGCTGATTTGAAGAAGTGCCGTTTCCGAGCGCGCCGGACTCGTTCGGTCCCCAGCACTTGACGACCTTGCTCACGATTGCGCAGGCGTTCGAGCCGCCCGCATCGATCGAAGTGACCCCGCTGCCGAGCCCGATCGGAATGGTCGGTGCCGGTCTGCTGTCGGTGGTTCCGTCGCCGAGCTGGCCGTATGCGTTCCCGCCCCAGCACTTGCCCACGTCGCCGACCAGCGCGCAGTGGAAGTCCTCGCCGTAGCCGACAAACGACGCGCCCGACGTGATCAGGTTGTTCTGGGGCGAAGTTGTGTTGTTGCCACTGAGGCCGGTGCCGTCCTGGCCACTGAAGTTCGCGCCCCAGCACTTGATCGCACCGGTGGTCATGATCACGCATGTGTGGTTGATGCCGGGCGCCGGCTGCGCGACACCGCTACTCAGCCCGTTGACGAGGACCGGCGTGTCGAACTGAAGTGTGGCCGAGTCCTGGATCTGTTTTGAATAGTTCGCGCCCCAGCACTTGAGCGCGCCTGCGACCACCGCGCAGGCGTGGAAGTCCGCGACTGCGATGTCCGTTGCCGGCCCACCGAGAGTGGTGATCGTCTGCGGGGTCGAAGTTGAGCTTGGCGGGGCCACAACTCCCAATTGGCCGGAGCTCCCGTAGCCCCAACACTTGACGGTGCCGGCAGGCGAAGCAAGCAGCGCGCAGATCGTCGCCTCACCGACCGAAACCTTGACCGCTCCGCTGATGCCGGTGACCGTGGTCGGAGTCACGGTCGCGTAGCTCGCGGCCGAGCCCAGCGCGCCGTACTCGTTTGACCCCCAGCACTTCACAGTGCCGTCGGCGATCAGCGCGCAGGCGCCGTACATGCCCACATCGAGCTGCGTGGCGTTGGCGACATTCTGAACCGCGACCGGAACGGAGCTGTCGGTTCTGGTGCCGTCGCCGAGCTGGCCGCGGAAGTTGCTGCCCCAGCAGGAGACGGTTCCGGCTTCGGACAAGGCGCACGCGTAGTCGAGCGCGACCTTCACGCTCGGGGTCGCGGCGGCGGCGCTCGCGGCACCGAGCGAAAGCATGACCAGCACGGTCAACGCAATGGATTTGAACGAGCGCACAAACACCATTGTCGGCATCATACGCGCGGCTACTGACTATTCAGCGGCGGTGGCTCGACGTTCGTTGCGGATCTCGCTCATCAGCCGCTCGAGCCGCGGCTCCATCTCGCGGTCGACGTGGATCATCGCTCCGGCCACCGCAGGCGTCACCGCGTTGATCTGATCCCACATCGCATGAGCCACGGCGCGGTAGCTCGGGTGGCCTTCGCGGCCCGAGCGCAACTCGATCAGCTGCATCGCCTCGCGGGCGTTCAGGTCGAGGATGTAGCGCAGGCGGTAGGCGAGGCTGAGCGCATACGGCGCCTGGTCGTGCAGTCCGGCGGCTGACAGGCGCTCGTACTCAGCGCGGCTCGCCTCAAGGGCGGTGCGGAAGGCGTCGCCCACGCCGGCCGCGTCGAGCTCTTCTGGGACTTCTGCCCCGAGGTGCGGGCTGAGCGACTGCCACTGGCAGGTCAGCATGCGGTGGCGCTGCAGGTCGCGGAAGGCGCCGTAGTCACTGACGATCTCGAAGCGGTAGCTCAAGGACTCGTAGCCGCGGCCCGGCCTGTGGCGGCGGTTCTCGCGCTCGCCGACGAGATCGCTCAGAAGCGCGGAAAGCTGAGCGTGGTCGAGGTTTGCGACCGCGGCGGCGGTGTCTGACTCAGACGACGTGCCGGCCTCAAAGAGCAACGCCGTCGCCAGACGGCGCTCGTCGCCCTCGTGGCTGAGCAGACGCACGTACGGACCGGTCTCGGTGTCGGACTGAGGCTCGCCGATGCCGAGCTTGTCAGCCCACTCGGAGCTGTTGTCCTTCAAGGATTTGAGGTAGTCGATCCAGCGCCCGCCGCGGTCGGGGCGCTCGATGCGCTGGACGAAGCTCGGAATGATCTTCTGCAGCTCGCCGAGCAGCATCTCGCCGTAGCGGTGCGCCTCGGGAAGCGGCGATGCGAAGAGGTGCAACAGCAGCGACTCGTACGCCTGACCGCTCGCGAACATGCCCATGTGGCTGAGCGACGATGCCGGAAGCAGGCCGCGCATGAGGTCGAGAGACTTCGCCTTCACGGCGCGGGCGTGCGCGCTCGCGTCCTCGTCCGGACCTGCCGGGTACTCGCCGGCGACCCATTCCTGAACCTTGGGCAGCGACTGCGAGTAGGTGGAGAAGAGGAAGTCCATCGTCTCCTCGTAGGCGGGCCCGAGATCGGATCCGCGGTAGTAGCGGTAGCCCGGCGCGGCGTTGCCGCCGACGACCACGCCCTGCATCGGTGCGTCGTAGGCGATGTACCGCGTCGACTGCTCAAGGTATGCCGCGAGGCGCCCGCGCTGGAGCACCTTCGTCAGGACGTTGGAGACCCACTCCATGGCGACGTGCGCACCGCCGAGTTGGGCGACGGAGTCGTCGCCGTACCCGAGGAAGATTCGCTCGTAGAGCGCGGCCGCGCGATCGCCCTCGACGTCACCGGGAATCGATGCCGCGCGCGCGTCCATGTCCTGCGCGAACTCGTCGAGGAACATCTGGCGCAGCGTGCCCTGGTAGCGCGAGTAGCGCGCGAACATCGCGCCCTTGACCGTTTCGGGCAGATTGACCAGACCGAAGACCGGCAGATCGGTATTGGTGAACCACGGCTCAAGCTGAGCGCGCTGGTCGGCATCAAAGGCTTCGCGGACGATCAGATCGTCGGTCATTTCAGGGTCCTGGACTTGCATCGGCGGGCGCTCAATTTCGCACACTGCTCGGACATGCTGTCGCATGATTTCACGCTATTTGCGCACAAGCCCTCACACCCGGGGTGGGCGCACGGTCGCTATTTGCGTGAATTCAGGCGACTTGCTCGTAGTCGCGCGAGCGAGTGTCGATCTTCTCGTCGTGCATGATGCCGTCGGCGGCCGCAAGGAATTGATCCGCGTTCTGACCGGGCTCCCAGGCGAGGTAGCCGACGCTGGCCGTCGGAGTGAGGTCCGGACAGATGCGCTCACGCGCATGGGCGACCGCCTTGTGCACGCGCGGGATCACACTCTCCAGATGCTCGGGCGTGGAGCTGTCAAACAGGACAAAGAACTCGTCGCCGCCGCGGCGGGCGACCATTTCGTCGATCCGTACGCACTCTGAAATCGCACGCGCGACGGCCCCAAGAACCTGGTCGCCGGTTGTGTGGTTGTAGCGGTCGTTGACCTGCTTGAAGCGGTCGAGGTCGACGGTCATCAGCATCGGGCGCGCGGCCGCGGACTCGCCTGAGTGCTTGTCGAGGACGTCATCAACGCGCAGGCGCAGCGCGCGGAGATTGGCAACTCCGGTCAGCGCGTCGACCTCAGACAGCTCGCGGTTCGTGCGCACGAAGCGCAGCGTCACGCTGCGGACCTTCACCACAATCGCCGCCGCCACGAGGACCACCGCAAGCGTGACGGCCGAGCGGATCCCGGCGTACGGGTAGCCGCCGGTCAGCGCAAATCCGACGAAGAGACCGCAGCAGATGAGCATCCCCGCAAGCGCCTGGCGTGGGCGCAGGAAGTAGAAGCCGTAGAGCGCGAAGACGACATAAACGTCGATCAGCGCCGCTCCCGCCGAGCCGGCGAACGCGATGATCACGCTCACTGAAGCGATCATCGCGATGAAGACCGCGTCGATCCAGCGCTTGTTCACTCTGGCTTTCGCCGCGTGCAGTGCGAATCCACCGATTGCGATCAGCACGGCGCTGAAGCCCATCCCGACAGCTGGCGGAAGTGGTGAAAGCGCGCCCGCGGCGGAGAGCAAGAACCAGAAGAGTCCGATCGAAATGCATGTCGCGGCGACGTAGCCCCAGACGAAGTCGAGTCCACGCGCCCAGTCGTTTGCCCGCTTGGTGAGCTTCTCCATGCGCTGGCGCAACTGACCCGGGCGCCGACGACTGTAGGCACGGCTCACGGCCGCGGAGACGGAGCGAAGCGCGGCTTCGCGGCTGGTCACACGCGGACGGATCTCGGCCAGATTCTCCTCCGATTCCAGCTTCGCCCGCATCGCTTCGCGATCACCGTGCTCGGAGTGGAAGGCCTGCTTGGACGCATGAAGGTTGTCGTCAGCGCGCTGAAGAACGCTGGAGATCGAGTCGCTCTCCTCGGAGAGCACGTAGGCGACGCTTCCGCTCGGAGTGATCGAGGGGCAGGTCGCCATGCGCCCGCGCTCGATCGCTTTGCCGAGCCGTTCGCTCAAGCGGTCGAGATCCACACCCGCCGGGTGCATGATCAAGACGGAAAACTCATCGCCGCCGCGGCGTGCAACCAGGTCGTCTGCCCCGACCTCTGATTCCAGTGCTTCCGCGACGGCACAGAGGACTGCGTCCCCGGTCGTGTGGTCGAAGGTGTCGTTGACGAGCTTGAAGTTGTCGAGGTCGATCGCGTAGAGCGCGAACCGTTCACCGTTGCCGAGCGCGAAGGCCAGCGTCTCGCGCAGGCGGCGGGTGTTGGCGATGTCGGTGAGCGGGTCGGTGTAGGCGAGGCGGCGGTTCGAACGCGCAAGCGAACGCGTGCGGTGCTCAGCTGCCATGAACGAGAGGACGACCATCATCAGCGCCCCGCCGGAGACGACAGCATGCGCGATTCGGGCGGGCTGATCCGTGACCAGAACGACGAGCACCGCAAGCGGCGTGATCACTGAGACGTACGGGATCGCAAAGCGCGCGCCGTAGAGGAACGTCGGCGTGATCAGCACGAACAACGGGAGCATGATGAACGCGGTGCGCAGCGGACCGGCCACAACCGCACCGATCCCGAAGATCGCCAGGCCGAAGAAGAGGCGGAGATGCGTCGCCCAGTCAGCGTTGGTCAGGTAGCGCGCGCCGACCGCGGAGAGAATCGAGAGCAGGATCGCGAAGCAGGCGAGATAGCGCACGCCCAGCGGCACGATCTCCGGTCGCAGCAGACCGGCGAGCAGTGTCACGATTCCGCCGGCGCCGTACAGCAGGATCGATGCGTACCAACCGGACTTGTTCGAAAGGCCGATCTCAGCGAGTTCGGCGTTCACATCGGCGGCGCCCTCGAGGCGGAGAACGTTCTGATGGTCCCCCGCCGGGGCGCTCCCCTGCGACTCCCCAACAGCGTGCTGGCTCACGGCTGTCTCAACTGTTTCCTCCATTACGCCGCATTTATCGTCCCGCTGAGGCCTATCGCTTGATCAGGTGAGAGTGTCCATAATCCGGCCTTAAGCGCGAAACCCGCTCTGCGCAGCCAAATAGAAAATTTAGATGGGGTCTCGGCCCCTAGAACGAAAGTCCAAGCACGGTGTCACAGGCCCCGCGTTTTGTCACCCGAGTCCCTACGCATCCTCACTATTCATGCGGACTTGCGTACGACTTGGACGGGTTGGACGCGGGGTTCTAGGCGACCAGCTGAAGGAACGAGATTGCCGCGTCGCGAGCGAGGTCGAGCAACGGCCCCGGCCATACGCCGAAGACGACGCTCCCGGCTGCGGCGAGGACTGCGATGGCGACAAGTTCTGGATGTTTGGAGCTGTCGGCCTCCGGTGACGCGCCGGCGAGCACGGCGTCGCCTGACGCGACGCTTGATGCAGTCGCATCAGCGCCCATCCACATCGCCGCGACCACGCGCAGGTAGTAGACCAGCGACATCGCCGAACCGAGCACGATCACGACGGCGAGCCAGGCGTAGTCGCCGTCGACGGCCGCTTCGATCAGGAACAGTTTTCCGATGAATCCCGCGGTGATCGGAAGACCGGACAGGGCGATCATCGAGATCGTCATCGACCAGGCCAGCGCCGGCGCCTCGCGGCCGAGTCCACGCAGTCCGTCGAAGCCCTCGCCCGCACCGGCGCGCTCTCGCGCCGTGATCACGGCGAACGGCGCGACATTCATGAAGAGGTACACGAGCATGTAGAAGACCGTCGCGCGTGCGCCCAGCGCGCTGCTGACGACGACGCCGACAAGCAGATAACCGGCCTGCGCGACGCCCGAGTATCCGAGCAACCGCTTCAGGGACTTCTGGCCCATCGCGCCGAGGTTTCCGACCACAATCGTCACGACGGCGAGCGCCGCGAGCACCGGCTGCCAGTGATCGACGATCGGCAGGATCGCCTGACCGGTGTAACGCAGGATCAGCGCGAAGGTCGCGGCCTTGGTCGCGACGGCCATGAAAGCGGTGACCGGTGTTGGCGCGCCCTCATAGACGTCTGGCGTCCACTGGTGGAACGGGGCGATCGAGGCCTTGAAGGCGAGTCCGACGAACGTCAGCGCGACGCCCACGAGCAGCAGGGCGTCATCGCCGATCTTGGCGCTGGAGAGCGCGACGTTGATCGCGGCGAAGTCGGTCGAACCGGTCGCGCCGTAGGTGAGCGCGAGGCCGTAGAGCAGCGTTGCCGAGCCGAGCGAGCCGATGATCAGGTACTTGATGCCGGACTCGAGCGAGCCTTCGCGGCGCAGATCGGCGGCGCACAACACGTACAGCGGGATCGAGAAGAGTTCGAGTGCGAGGAACACCGTGACGAGGTTCTGCGCCGAGGCGAGCAGCGCCATGCCCAGCACCACGGTGATCAGCAACGAGTAGAACTCACCGCGTCCGAAGTCCTGGAGGGTGGGCGAGCGCCAGGCGAGCACGATCGAGACGAGCGCCGAAGCGATGAACAGAAGGCTGAAGACGCGCGCGAGGTCGTCCACGCGCAGCGCGCCCGAGAGCACGTTCGCGTCGAGGTCATGCAGGCCGATCGCAAAGAACACGCCGGATGCGATCAGCGTCGCGACGGCGAGCAGCGGCACAAGTCCGCGCTGCGCGGTGCGACCGGCGATCAGCGACGCGAACAGCGTGACGATCGCGCCGCCCGCGAGCACGAAGTACGGGATCAGCGTGTTCCACTCGACCGACGGGGCCTTGACGGTGGATGCGACTGCGATCAACGTGTTCACCTCTCCACCCCGCCATCAGTGTCGAGGGCGACGGGCTGCGCCGGCTGGGTCACGGACTTGACTGTCTGCGCTGCGTTGGGCTCGACGCGCTCGACGACGTACTGCGGGTAGATCGCGAGCGCCAGGATCACGAGCACCGCCGGCACGAGCAGTCCGAGCTCGCCGGAGTCAAGCTCGCGCGAGCGCGAGTTCGTGGCTTCGTCGCCGGCGCTGCCGCGGTTGTGCATCGAGCGCTGGAACATGCGCAGCATGTAGACCGCGGCCAGCACCACACCGATGCTCGCGACGACGCCCCAGACGAACTTCGTCTGGAAGGCACCGAAGAGGATGTAGGTCTCGCCCACGAAGTTCATCGAGCCCGGCATCGCGAGCGTGGCCAGCGCGACGATCAGGAACAGCGTCGCGAAGATCGGCGCATTCTTGGCCAGGCCGCCCATCTCCGAGAGCTTCTCGCTGCCCGCGCGCTCCCCGAGGAAGGCGATGATCAGGAACAGGGCGATCACGACGATGCCGTGGTTGATCATCTGCAGGATCGCGCCCTCGGCGCCCTTCGCGTCGATCACGAAGATGCCGAGCAGCACGAAACCGATCTGCGCGATCGAGCTGTATCCGACGACCAGGCGTGTGTCGTCCTGGCTGAATGCCATCACCGATCCGTAGATGATCGCGATCACCGCGAGCAGGAGCAGCAGCGGCTGGAAGCTGTCGACGGCGTGCGGCATCAGCGGCATCACGATGCGTAGGAATCCGAAGGCGCCGAGCTTCGCCACGACAGCGGAGAGCACGATCAGCACCGGCAGTGGCGTCGCCTTGTAGGTGATCGGCATCCAGCCGTGCAGCGGCGGGATCGGCATCTTGATCAGCAGCGCGAGCATGAAGCCGACAAACAGCCAGTTCTGCGTGCTGTTGCCCACCTGATTTGCGGCGAGGTCTGCGAACTCGAAGGTCAGCGGCGTGCCGTTCTGCGTCGATGAGAGGACACCGAGCGCCACGGCGCAGACGAGCATCAGCAGGGAGCCCACGAGCGTGTAGATCATGAACGTCGCCGTCGCGCGGCGCGAGTTGCCGAGCTCGGTGTCCTTGCCCCACATTCCGATCAGGAAATAGAACGGGACGAGCAGCAGGTCGAAGAAGAGCACGAACAGGATCAGGTCCTGCGCCATGAACGCACCGAGCGTGCCGACCTCGGCAAGGGCGAGCATCGCGTAGAACATCCGCGGTTGCGCGAATTCGTGACGACTGGCGGCGAAGGTCGCGATCGACCATGCCAGCACGACGAGGCAGATCATGAAGAGGTTCAGCCCGTCGATGCCGAGCGAGTAATGCACACCGAGCTCCGGGAGCCAGAGTTCGTCGACGAAGCCCGTCAGTTCGGTGCCGATCTTGAAATCGAGCACGATCGGGATCAGGAAGCCAACCTGGATCAGCGTCATGATCGCGGCGACGCCCCCGATCTGGCGCAGCGGCATCAGCGCGGCGATCAGCGCGCCGACAATCGGCACGAGCAGCAGGATGGTCAGGCCCCAGTTCATTTGCCGACCACCACGAAGTAGAGAGCGATGACGACCGTGCCGCCGATGATCGAGAGCGCGTAGGCGCGAGCGAGTCCGGACTGCGCCGCGCGCACGCGCTCGGCCCCGTCCTTCACAAGGGTCGTGGTGCCGACGACGATGCCGTCCACGACAAAGCGCTCGATCACCTTGTTGCAGAAGACGGCGAAGGCCGCGACCGGGCGGACGAACACGCGGTCGTAGAGCCAGTCGAAGTACCAGGCATTCAGCAGGAAAGCGTTGGCGCGCGGGAAGCGCTCGGTCCAGCGCTCGGTCACGCCGCGGTTCTTCATGTAGGCCCAGTAGGCGATCGCGATGCCGGTGATGGCGATCACGGCGCCGACGCCGAGGCCGATCCACTGCGCGGAGACTGACGGGATGCTGTCGGCGTAACGCGAGTCCTCGAAGACGGGCTCAAGCCACTTCTCGATCACGTGCGTAACGCCCGGGATCTGCACGAATCCGGCGACGATCGCAAGGAAGGCAAGCGTGCCCATCGCGACCTTCATCTCGCCCTCGCGCTCAGCAATGTGGTGGTCGGCACCCGGGAATCCGACTTCGGTGTCCTCGTGCTCGCCGGTTGCCGGGTTGGTGTGATCGCCGTGGGCGATGTGGCCGCCCTCAAGCTCCTTGGCCTCGGGAGCCGGGTCGCCGTGGAAGACCAGGAAGACCGCGCGCAGCGAATAGAAGGCGGTCAGGATCGCGCCGATGTACATGCCGGCGGCGATGATCGTGAAGGCGCCGCCGCGATGCAGCGTGTAGGAGATGATCTCGTCCTTGCTCCAGAAGCCCGAAAGCAGCGGGAAGCCGGCGAGCGTCAGCGCGCCGATCACGAAGACGATGTACGTGAACGGCATCGCCTTCTTGAAGCCGCCCATCCTGCGCACGTCCTGGATGCCGCCCATCGCGGCGATCACGGAGCCGGCGCTCATGAATAGAAGCGCCTTGAAGAAGGCGTGCGTCATCAGGTGGAACATCGATGCGCTGTACGCAGCCGCGGCGGCGCCCGCGATCATGTAGCCGATCTGGCTCATCGTCGAGTAGGCGATGATGCGTTTCAGGTCGGTCTGGACCAGCGCGGTGGTCGCGGCGATCAACAACGTCGCGGTGCCCAGCGCAGCGGCGGTCATCGAGGCGGCGTCCGAGATCTCGATGAAGGGGTGCATGCGGCAGATCAGGTAGACACCGGCCGTGACCATCGTCGCGGCGTGGATCAGCGCCGAGACCGGGGTCGGGCCTTCCATCGCGTCCGGGAGCCATGTGTGCAGCGGCACCTGGGCCGACTTCGCGAAGGCGCCCACGAGCAGCAGCAGCGCGACGGCCGTGAAGGTCGCCGTCGGCATCACGGTGAAGGGGTCGTCTGCGTTGGCAAGCAGGGTCGGGATCGTGAGCGTGTGCAGCTCGTGCCACAGGAGATAGGCGGCGATCACCAGCGCGACATCGCCGATCACGTTCATCACGAATGCCTTGGCACCGGCCCTGGTCGCGCTCGAGCGGCGGTACCAGAAGGAGATCAGCAGGTAGGACGCGGCGCCGACGAAGCCCCACCCGATGACGAGCAGCAGCATGTTGCCGGCCAGCACCAGCAGCAGCATCGAGAAGACGAAGAAGTTGAGGTAGCCGAAGAAGCGCGTGTAGCCGCGATCGGACTTCATGTAGGCCATCGAGTACAGGTGGATCAGCGCCGAGACGCCCGTCACGATCAGCGCCATCATCACGGCGAGCTGGTCGTAATAGATGTCGAACCTGAAGTCGACGCCGAAGGCCTGCGCGTAGGTGAAGCCGGAGAGGACGTGACGCTCCTCGGCGTCCATGCCGAGCAGCTGCGCAAGGCAGGCGAGCGCTGCGCCGAAGGCGAGGAAGATCGCGGCGGTGCCGATCAGGCCGGCTACGCGCTCGGACCAGATGCGGTGCCCGAGGCCGAGGATCAGCGCACCGACGAGCGGCGTGAGCAGCAGGATCCAGCCCCACATGGCGGGGTCCTCAGGGCGAGCGCCCTCAGCGAAATCGGCCGCGTGGGCCAGGATCGGGGTAATTGCAGTGATCACAGCGCTGAATCCGCTTTCTGGGGGTCCTTCAAGTGATCAAGTTCATCGATGTCGATCGGCAGACGGTTGCGGTACAGCGCGACGATCAGGCCAAGGCCGACGACGACCTCACACGCGGCGACGACCATCACGACCAGCGCGAAGATCTGCCCGCCGCCGTCGCCGTGCATGCGGGCGAAGGCAACCAGCGAGAGGTTGGCGCCGTTCAGCATCAGCTCAAGGCAGAGCAGCATCACCAGCGGGCTGCGGCGAGCAACGAGGCCGCCGGCACCGATCGAGAAGAGCACGGCAGAGAGTGCGATGTACCAACTGATGTTCATCGTTTGCCGAGTCCTTCGCCGAGCAGCGGTGAGTCGTCGGTCAGCTCCTCGAGCCCGCGGCGGCGGCGCGCGAGCACGACGGCGCAGACCGCGGCGACCGTGAGCAGGAACGAGGCGACCTCAAAAGGCAGGAGGTACTTGGTGAGCAGCAGCTCGCCGATCTGCTCGGGCGTGCCGTAGGCGTTGCCGTTGTCAGGGAGCTTTGCGCCATTGGTGTCGAGCAGCGTCAGCGCCGATCCGGCCAGCGCAAGGGCCAGCACGACGAGCAGCGCTCCCGCGAAGATCGGAGCCAGCGCGCGCGGCGCACCGCCGCCCTCATCGATCGGTTCATCGGCGCCGCCGACATAGGAGACGACGAACACGTAGAGCACCATCACGGCACCCGCGTAGACGATCAGCTGCGCCGCCGCGATGAACTGCGCGTAGAGCAGCAGGAACAGCACGGCAAGCGCGAAGAGGTGGCAGACCAGCGCCAGGACCGAGAAGAACGGGTTGCGCAGCAGCACGACGGCGACCGCGCCGCCGATCGCGCCGGCCGCGGCGATGAAGAAGAGGATGCCCTGCAGGACCACTCCTACTCCCCTTCCAGCCTCAGCGGCGTGCGCTCGATCGGCTCGGCCAGCAGCATCTCCTTGGTGAAGATCAGGTCCGAGCGGTTGTAGTCGGAAAGCTCGTAGTCGTGGCCCAGGGTGATGGCGTCGAACGGGCAGGCCATCTCGCAGTAGCCGCAGAAGATGCAGCGCGCCATGTTGATCTCGTAGACCGCGGCGTAGCGCTCGCCGGCACTCGTCGGGTTCGCCGGGTCGTTGTCGGTCGCGACCACGCGGATGCAGTCGGCCGGACACGCCGCGGCGCAGAGCGAGCAGCCGACGCACTTCTCAAGATCCGAGTCCTCGAACTTGTGCAGCTTGTGGCGTCCGCGGAAGCGCGGGTAGACAGCGGTCTTCTCTTCCGGATACTGGATCGTGACCGGACCCTCAATCAGGCGGCCCATCGTCGTCTTCAGACCACGCAGCGTCTCGCCGAAGGCGCGGTAGAAACTCGCCGCGCCGCCGACATCGGGTCCGCGCTGGACCTCGAAGGCGTCGGCCTGCGGGTCGTAGACGTTGGCTTCGGGAAGGCTCATGCGTACACCACCAGGACTGCGGTGACCATCAGGTTGATCGTCGCCAGGGGAATCAGGATCTTCCAGCCGAAGCTCATCAGCTGGTCGTAGCGAAGACGCGGCAGGGTTGCGCGAATCCACATGAAGAACAGCAGCAGGATGAAGATCTTCACGAGCACCCAGATCGGTCCGAGCCAGTCGGGTCCCGGTCCGTGCCAGCCGCCGAGGAACATCGTCACGCCGATTCCGGAGAGCACAATCATGTTCATGTACTCGGCGAGCATGAAGGCCGCGAAGCGGATTCCGCCGTACTCGGTCTGGTAGCCGGCGACCAGCTCCGCGTCCGCTTCGACAAGGTCGAACGGAGCGCGGTTGGTCTCGGCGAACGCCGCGACCAGGAAGACCAGGAAGCCGACGAACTGCGGGATGATGAACCAGGTGCCGTCCTGCTTGTTGACGATCTCGGTCATCGAGAGCGTGCCGCTCATCATGATCACGCCGACAAGGCTGAGTCCGGCGGCCAGTTCGTAGCTGATCAGCTGCGCCGCCGAGCGCATCGCGCCGAGGAACGAGTACTTGCTGCCCGACGCCCAACCGCCGAGCATCAGGCCGTAGAACGCGATCGCGCCAAAAGCGAACGCGTAGAGCACGCCGATCGAGACGTCGATGCCGTAGAGCGTGTAGTTGGCGCCGAAAAGGCCGTCCTCGACGGTGTTGCCGAACGGCAGGATCGCGATCGTTGCGATCGCCGTGAACAGCGAGATCACCGGGGCGATGATGAAGATCATCTTGCTGGCGTTGCGCGGGATGAAGTCCTCCTTCGAGGCGAGCTTCGCGATGTCGACGAGCGGCTGGAACATGCCGAACGGTCCGACGCGGTTCGGGCCGTAGCGACCCTGGAAGCGACCGAGCACCTTGCGCTCGACCAGCAGCACCATCGGGATCATGTTGAAGACGACGAAGAAGATCAGGAACGAGACGATCACCTGCGCCCAGACCGAGACCTCGAATCCGACCGTCGCCAGCTGAAGTGCAACGCTGTGGCTCACTTGACCACCTCCACCAGCGCGGGTGACCCGGCCACTGCGCGGCGCACGCCGTCATCGCGACTGTCGAGCAGGAAGGCCGATCCGGTCGGGATCGAATCGCGCAGCGCGACGATCGCCGTGACCTCGCCGGACTCGGTGTTCAGCGTCACTTCGTCGCCGGTGTTGACGCCGAGGCGCTCGCCGTCGGCCGGCGAAAGCTCCACGCGAGTGCGCGAGACGAGCGGCGCGAGCGTGGCAGCGTGCTCGACGTCGCCGCCGCCCCACAACGAGCGGAAGGTGCCGAGGCGCAGACTGCCGTTGGGCTGCGCGGCAGCCTGCGGCTCGGGAAGATCGAATGTCGTGCGCGAGGGTGCCGGGCGATTGCCGGCCGCTGCGCGCTCCTGCCAGCGCACGCCGGTGCCGCCGATCTCTTCGGGCGTGATGCCGGCGTAGATCGGTACGCCGTCAGCGATCTGGGCGGTGATCTGGTGCACGACCTTGACGCCGAGGTCAAGCCCGACGCGCTCTGCAAGCTGGGCGATCGCCCACCAGCCGGCGTTGACTTCTCCGGCGCGCTCGACCGTCTGGCGCAAGCGCTGCAGGCGGCCGTCCGGGTGGGTCAGCGTGCCCTCCTTCTCCGGTCCGACTTCGAGCGGGAAGATGACGTCGGCGTGGCGCTCGGCTGTGCCGTCGAGCCATGTGCTGAATGAGATGACCGTTCCGGCCTTCGCCAGCGCGTCGTCCCATTCGGCGCCATTCGGGTAGTCGACCATCGGGTCGACGCCCATCAGGATCAAAGCGTTGATCTGGTCGCCGAGTGCGGCGGCGATCTCGTCGGAGGACTTGCCGTCGCCCTCTTCGGTCAGCGCCGGTCCAAGATTCGGGAGGAAGCCGATCTCACGCAGCCCGCGGCCGTTGGCCTGGACCGGGATCTGCAGGTGGCCGGCGCCGGCGGTGTTCTTGACGCCGAGCTTGTCGACGATGTTCGCGACGGTCATCGCCGGTGCGGCACCGCCCGCGTAGTAGAGGACCTTCTCGCCCCAGAGGATCGCCGGGCGCTCGGCGCCCTTCAGGAGCTCCGCGATCGCGGCGATCTCTTCGCCGTCGGCGCCGGCGCGGGTCGGCAGGTCGCCGAGGTCCTCGCCACTGATCGATCGCAGCAACGCCTGGGCGAACGCGTCGACGGCCTTCGGCGCAAAGCGCGCTGTGATCTGAGCCTTCGAATCGAGCGAGCTGGGACGCGCGGTGGCGACGGCGAGCTTCGCGCCGCGGTGGTTCACGGCCTTGCGTACGCGCAGGTCGAGGATCGGCATCTCGTCAACCAGTTCGGTTGCGAGCACGAGAATCGCGTCGGCCCATTCGACGTCGGGGATGCTGAGCGTCACGTCGGGCTCGGTGAGCGTGCGCGCGACATCAGCGCTGAGCTTGCCGCCGCGGCGGGAGTCGATGTTGCGCGAGCCGAGTCCTTCGATCAGGAGCCGGCGAAGCAGCCAGCCCTCCTCGTTGGTCGTGCCGCCGCCGGCCAGGGCAGCGCTGCGCGCGCCGGCCTTCTTCAGAGCGGAGGCGGCGACGTCGAGCGCGTAGTCCCAGCGGGCGGGCAGAAGCTTGTCGCCCTGGCGGACGAGCGGCTGCGTGATGCGCGCCTCGCTCTCCCATGCCTGGTAGGCGAAGCGGCCGCGGTCACAGAGCCAGCCGTCGTCGACGGCGTGGTTGTCGCGCTGGAGCACGCGCATGACCTTCTCGTCGCGCACGGTGTAGGTGACGTTGCACTGACCCGGGCACATCGCGCAGACCGATCCGCCCTGCTCGATGTCCCACGGGCGGGCCTGGAAGCGGTAGGCGCGGCTGGTCAGCGCGCCGACGGGACAGAGCTCGATGATGTTGCCCGAGAACGGCGCGATGTACTCGGTGCCGTCGAAGGTGCCCACGTGTGCGTCGGCGCCGCGCTCGAGCAGAACCAACTGGTAGTCCTCGCTCACTTCCTGGGAGAAGCGCACGCAGCGATAACAAAGGATGCAGCGCTCGCGGTCGATCGCGATCGACGGGCTGAGCGCGACGGGCTTCTCGAAATGGCGCTTGGGCTCGGTGAAGCGTGACTTTCCGCGGCCCCAGCCGTAGGAGATGTCCTGCAGCGGACATTCGCCGCCCTTGTCGCAGACCGGGCAGTCCAGCGGGTGGTTGGCGAGGATGAACTCGACGACCGAGTTCTGCGCCTCGATCACGCGCGGCGACTTCGTGACCACGCTCATGCCGTCGCGCACGGGCGTTGAGCAGGCGGTCTGAAGCTTGGGGATGCCCTCGATCTCGACCAGGCACATACGGCAGGCGCCGACGGGCGCGCCGAGCTTCGGCTCGTAACAGAAGACCGGGATCTCGACTCCGCCGTACTTCGCGGCGTCCACGAGCATCAAGCCTTCGGGCGCCGTGACTTCTGCGCCGTCGATCGTGAAGACAATCGCGGCGCGGTCGGGCTCGCCGGCCGGCTTCGACGAGTAGCCGGCAGGCAGCGCGTCGATCACGAGATGCGTCGTTTCCGGCGTCATGCGCTGGTGGCCATTTCTGCGAGGTTCAGTTCGTCGGCCAGAGTTGCCTCATCGAGCGGGGTGCGCTTCAGGCGCGCGGCCTCGATGTGCGCCTCGAACTCGGGGCGGAACTTCTTCACCATCGAGGAGACCGGCATCGCCATCGCGTCGCCGAGCACGCAGAGGCAGTTGCCCATGATCTGGTCGCACACGCTCTCGATGATGTCGAGGTCCATCGGTGTGGCCAGGCCGTCCTCGACGCGTTGGAGCATCTTCACGGTCCAGCTCGTGCCCTCACGACACGGCGTGCACTTGCCGCAGGACTCGTGCTTGTAGAACTTCGCGGTCCTGAGAGCAACATCGACCATGGAGACGGAGTCGTCGATCATGATGATCGCGCCCGAGCCGAGCATGCTGCCGGCGGCGGCGATCGAGTCGAAGTCGTAGGGAAGGTCGAACTCTGCGGGGGTCAGTACCGGCGACGAGGATCCGCCCGGGAACCAGGCCTTGAACTCGCGGCCGGGGAGCGGCCCTCCGGCAAGGTCGAACAGCAGCTCGCGCGACGGGGTGCCGAGCTCGATCTCGTAGTTGCCGGGCTTCTGGACGCAGCCGCTGATCGAGACGAGCTTCGTGCCCGTGCTCTTCTCGGTTCCGATCTCGGCGTACTTGGCGCCGCCCATCTTCGTGATGTGCGCGACGTTGGAGAGTGTCTCGACGTTGTTGATCAGCGTCGGGCCCTGGAACAGTCCGGCGTTGGCCGGGAAGGGCGGCTTCAGGCGCGGGTTGCCGCGCTTGCCCTCAAGCGAATCGAGCAGCGCGGTCTCTTCGCCGCAGATGTAGGCGCCGGCGCCGCGGTGCACGACGAGCGAGACGCCGAAGCCGCTGCCGAGGATGTTCTCGCCGAGGTAACCCTTGTCGTAGGCCTCCTTGGCGGCGGCCTCGAGCACGTCGGCCTGGTCCTCGTATTCACCGCGGATGTAGATGAACGCCTTGTTGATGCCGGCGGCAAAGCTCGCGATGATCATGCCCTCGATCAACTGGTGCGGGTTCTTCTGCATCAGCTCGCGGTCCTTGAAGGTGCCCGGCTCGGACTCGTCGGCGTTGCAGCAGAGGTACTTGTCCATGTCGCCCTTGGGCAGGAAGCCGGCCTTGGTGCCCATCGCGAAACCGGCACCGCCGCGTCCGCGCAGGCCGGAGGCCTGGAGTTCGTTGAGCACGGTCTCAGGCGGCAGCTCGCGCAGCACGCGCTTGAGCTCGTCGTATCCGCCACGCTGCTCGTAGACCTCGATCGACTTCAGGTTCGGCTCGTCGATGTTGTCGAAAAGCAGTTCGTCGCTGTAGGACATCTAGCTCTCGCCTCCTTCGCTGACGTCGTAGCCCTCTGCGCGTCCGCCGTTCTGCCACAGCGTCGCGGCGACCGGCCTGCGGGAAAGTTGCTTCTTGGCGAGCACCTCGCGGCCGGCGCGGATGTCCTCGACCAGCGTCTTGGCGTCCTCGACGGTGAGCGGTCCGACGAAGTGACCGTCGACGCTCGCCATCGGCGCGATGTCGCAGGCGCCGAGGCACTCGAAGTTGCGCAGGAAGATCCCGTCCTCGGACACGCCGCCGTTCTTCACGCCGACCTGGCGTTCGAGTTCCTCCATCACGGCGTCGGCGCCGCGCAGCATGCAGCTGATGTTCGTGCACATGTAGATCGTGCGGTTGCCCGAGGGCTCAAGCTCGAACATGTCGTAGAAGCTCGCGACCGAGACGAGCTGCGCCGGGGTGAGCTTCATCACGGCGGCGACCTGATCGACGGCCTCGGGAGAGAGCCAGCCGTGAGTCTTCTGCGCGGCCATCAGGCAGGGGATGATCGCCGACTTCTTGTCCGGGTACATCTCCATGCGGTCGATGATCCAGGCCTTCAGGTCGTCGGGCACCGGGGTGTCGGCGAGCTGCGGGATCGTGTCCTCAAAGCGGCGGGCTTCCCGGGTCATCGGTCGATGCCTCCGAGGATCGGGTCGAGCATCGCGAGCGTGGCGATCATGTCGGCGAGGTACGTGTCGTTGACCATGTCGGAGAGGCTCTGCAGGTTCACGAACGAGGGCTCGCGCATGTGCACGCGCGCCGGCTTGCTCGATCCGTCAGAGCGCACGAAACAACCGAGCTCGCCGCGCGGCGACTCGATCGGCACGTAGACCTCGCCCTCGGGCACGCGGATGCCCTCGGTGACGAGTTTGAAGTGGTGGATCAGCGCCTCCATCGAGGTGGCGAGTTCGTGGCGCGGCGGCAGCGCGACCTTGCGGTTGTCGGTGATCCACGGACCCTCGGGCAGGCCGTCGAGCGCCTGCTCGATGATCTTGCACGACTCGTAGATCTCCATCAGTCGGACCTTGTAACGGTCGTAGTTGTCACCCACAGTGCCAACCGGAATCTTGAAGTCGAACTTGTCGTAGCTCGAGTACGGGGCCGCCTTGCGCAGGTCCCACGGGTTGCCGGTCGCGCGCAGCAATGGGCCGGTCACACCCAGCTCGAGCAGTCGCTCTTCGCTCACGGCGCCGATGTTCTTCATGCGCTGGAGAAAGATCTCGTTCTTGTCGAGCAGGTCGGCGAACTGGTCGACGCGCCCGGGCATCTGCTTCACCCACGCGCGCAGCTTGTCGGCGAAACCGAGCGGGATGTCATCGGCGACGCCGCCGATCTGGATGAAGCGCGTGTGCATGCGCTGACCGGACGACATCTCGAAGAGATCGAGGATGTTGTCGCGCTCCCTGAAGCAGTACCAGAACATCGAGATCGCGCCGAGGTCCAGAGCGCTCGTGCCGAGCCAGACCATGTGGCTGTGGATGCGGCACATCTCGAGGTGGATGACGCGCAACCACTGAGCGCGCTCGGGCACCTCTTCGTCGAGCAGCTTCTCGACGCTCATGCAGTAGCCGAGGGCGTTGAAGTAGTAGGAGACGTAGTCCATCCGCTCGATCAGCGGGATGACCTTCCAGTAGGACTTGTCCTCGCAGTTCTTCTCGATGCCGGTGTGGACGTAGCCGATCAGCGGCGCTGCGGATTTCACGACCTCGCCCTCGAGCGTCGTGAGCAGGCGCAGCACACCGTGGGT
Source organism: Thermoleophilaceae bacterium (assembly GCA_016462645.1). Taxonomy (GTDB): domain Bacteria; phylum Actinomycetota; class Thermoleophilia; order Solirubrobacterales; family JACPNS01; genus JACPNS01. The sequence goes on along the minus strand of JAEMSX010000021.1, from coordinate 8,325 downwards.
CGCCGGGTGGTGCGGCCCGATGTTCATCGTCAGAAGTTCCGTCTCGGTGTGGACCTCGGTCTCGGCCTGGCTGGTCACCGAGTAGCCGTCCGGGCGCTCGCGGCGACGCGCCTCTCTCTGCCTTTCAATCTGCTCCGTGAGCGACTCGAGCGTGATCGACTTCTCGCGATCGCGGTAGTGGATTCCGAGCGGGTCCTTGGGAGTGACGTCGGGCGGCGTGTCGACGGGGGGCCGGTTCACTCGTACCACCCCGGACCCTCAGGTTCATTGTGCGTGAACATCACCGGCTCGCCGCCCAGCGGGAAGTCGCGGCGCTGGGGAAATCCTTCGTAGTCCTCGGGCATCAGGATGCGGCGCATGTCCGGGTGGCCCTCGAAGACGACGCCGAAGAAGTCGTAGACCTCGCGCTCCTGGAAGTTGGCCGTCGGAAAAAGGTGCACGGAAGTCTGGACGGTCGGAGACTCGATGTCGAGGCGAATCTTCACGCGCAGCCGCTCGACGCGCTTCATGTTCAGCAGTTCGTAATGGACGCCCAGGCGCGGCGCCTCCGGCAGGTAGTCCACCCCGTGCACGCTGGCGAGGAACGTGTAGCCCTGATCGGGATCGGTCTTCAAGTACTCGAGCACCGGCACGAGTTGCTCGGGCACGACCTCAAGGCAGGCCTGCTCGCGGAAGTATGAGGTGGCGAGAATCGCGTCGGGCGCGATCTTCTCGCGGATCGCGTTTGCGATCAACTCAAGGCCGGGCGCGTCAGGCATCGACGTCCTCCGCCAGCACGAGGCCGCTCGGGCGACCGTTGCCGAGCTGCTTCTTGCGCTCGGCGATCAACTTGTCGAGATCGACGTCCGCCGGCGCGCCGGCAGTTCCGTACGGGTACTCCTCGGTGCCATGGGCGCCGTAACGCACGCGCCAGCCGTCGTCGGGGTTGCCCTTGATCTTGCGCTGCAGCTTGATCAGTCCGTACATCAGCGCCTCCGGGCGCGGCGGGCAGCCGGGCACGTGCACGTCGATCGGCAGAAACTTGTCGGCGCCCTGGACGACGGCGTAGTTGGAGAAGACGCCGCCGGAGGAGCTGCAGGCGCCCATCGCGATGACCCACTTGGGCTCGAGCATCTGGTCGTAGATGCGGCGGATGACCGGCGCCATCTTGATCGACACGCGGCCCGACAGGATCAGCAGGTCGGCCTGGCGCGGCGACGCGCGGAAGGCCTCAGAGCCGAAACGCGCCACGTCGTAGCGCGCGTTGACGATCGACATCATCTCGATCGCGCAGCAGGCGAGGCCGAAGGTCATCGGGAAGACCGTCTGCGAGCGGGCCCAGTTGAGTGCCTTGTCGAGCGTCGTGAGTCCGACCGACTCCTCGACGTAGCGCTCGAAGTCGTCGCCGACGAGATCGCCGCGCAGCATGTCGCGGGCCTTCAGCTGACGCGCACGGAACTCCTCGGGCGAACCGGGCTGCGTTGTGTACTGCGGGGTTGGCAGACCGTCGCTCAAAGCTTCCAGTCCAGTGCGCCGCGGCGCCACGAGTAGACGAACCCGACGAGCAGGAGCGCACTGAAGGTCAGCGTCTCGACCAGTGCGAAGGCGCCGAACGCCTTCAGCTCAACTGCCACGGGATACAGGAACAGGACTTCAACGTCAAAGAGGATGAAGAGCATCGCGATCAGGTAGAAGCTGATCCCGAAACGGAAGCCGTCCTGGACTTCTGATGGGAGACCGCATTCGTACGGGTCTTCCTGGGCGGACTTGGTCGGGGTCCACTGTTTCGGCTTCTTCGGGCCGACGTAGATGTTCCCGATCGTGAAGAGCACGCCGATGACAAGGCCAAGCACAAGGAAAACGAGTACCGGTAGGTAGTTATTGAGCATCCTTGTCGACCTTTCCAGTCTTGTAAAGCACAACGGGGGGGTGGGAAAGTCACGAGCGCAGCCGGGAACACGACCGCGGCTCCATCATATGACATTGTGACAACGTGTTACATAGTGCAATTTGGCGCAAACTAGTGCGTTCTCGGCGCCCGCGGCGCTGCGTAATGTTCGCGCCGTGGCCAACGTTCACCTAGTCGTCGGAGTCGCCGTCGTGGTGCTCAATCTGATCGCCGGAGCATGGGGCGTATACGCCTGGCTCTCGCGCAGCCCGAGCATCGCGTTCTGGTATCTGCTGCGCGTTGCGCAGGCGGCGATCATCGTCCAGACCGTGCTCGGCGTCTCATTGCTGCTGAGCGATCACAAGGCTTCCTCGGATCTGCACTACCTGTACGGCCTGCTCCCCCTGCCGCTGATGCTGATCACCGAGATGATGCGCGTCGGAGCAGCGCAGCAGGTGGTCGGCGACATCGACTACGAGAAGCTGCCCGAGGACGAGGCCGGCCAACTCGCCATGAAGATTTTCATCGCCGAGACCCGCGTGATGGCGCTCGGCTGCCTGATCATCGCCGGCCTCGCGTTCCGCGCGGGCACGACCAGCGGCGGCTTGTTCTAGTCGGCGCCTCGCGCACCGCGCCGCACTAGTCTCGCTGCCGCAGTGCAGCCCACAAAAGCGAACAACGGCACGGTCGCCTTCGCCCTCGGTCTGGTTCTGCTCGGCTACGGCGCCGGGCACCAACTCGTCTACGGGCTGCTCGGGATCGCCGGCGACCCGACCGCGCGGTCCGTCCACGGCTACCTCCCCGCCGCCGGCTGGTTGGCCTCGTTGCTCACCGTGGTCGCGTTCGGGCTTGTGGCCCGCACACTCTTCGCCCGGGTCGACGCTGACGCGACCGATCCCCCGTGGCGGAACCGCGCCGCGCTGGCGATGCTCGTGCCCGCGCTCGGTTTTGTCGGCGGCGAGCTGATCGAGCTTGCGTCGGCTTCTGCCGTGTACGTGTCGGCGACGACACTGTTTGCCGTCGGCGTGCCGGTGCAGGCGGCGATCGGACTGCTCGCGTTTCTGATCGCGCGGCTGACGCTGCGCGGACTGGTCGCCGTGGCGCGGCTCGTGCGCGCTTGGCGCGGCGAACTGATCCGTGCGCGCGCCGCGATCCGTGCTTCTTCCCCGGCCCCCAGGCGTGCGGCTTCAGCGCCGCTGGTTTCGTGCCAAGCGGGCCGCGCGCCACCGCTCGCGTTCGTCTGAAGCAACTGCCGCCGAGCCAGCCGCTCGGCGGGTCCATTCAAACGAACCAAAGGAATCTTTCAATGCTTCTCACCAAGTACACGTCTGCGCGCGCCGGCCTGGCCGCAGTCTTCGCAGTCTTCGCACTCGCCGCACTGACCGTCGGGAGCTCAATCGCAAATGCGGACGGCATGACCGGCGCCACACACGCGGCAGCCAAGAACATGAAGGTCTCGATCAAGGTCAAGCCGGACAAGATGGCGGGATACAACCTGTTCGTCACCACGCGCGGCTTCCGCTGGGCACCTGAACACGCCAGCGGCAAGCACGTCAAGGGCGAGGGTCACGCCCACCTCCTGATCGACGGAGTGAAGGTCACGCGGCTCTACGGCAACGCGTACTACATGGGCAAACTGGCCAGCGGCACCCACCAGGTGACCGTTGAGCTCAATGGCAACGACCACATCCCGTACGCGCGCAAGGGACACGAGATCGCCTCGAACGCGACCGTCGTCGTTCCGTAGCGGCGACCGATCGGTCTGACGGAATCGCCCCAACGCCCCGCCTTCCCGGGCGGGGTGTCGGGCGGATCCGCACACGACCCCCTCCTCAGCAAAACCTTGAGGAAGCCAGTGCCGGCGTCAGTAGATCTCGCCCATCATGCGCGCGTAGGCGCCGCGGTGGTAGAGCAGCGGCTCGCCCGGGGCGTCGCCGAACTCCTCGATGGCGACGATGCCGATCTCGTGGTCGCCGCCGGGGCGGAGATCGGCCAATGCCCCGGCAAACCAGGCGATCGCTCCGTCCAGAACAGGCGCACCCGCGTGCTCGGTCCAACCCACGCCGGCAAACTTCTCCTCTTCGGTCGCTTTCGACGCAAACGTCTTTGAGAGGCCCTCCTGCTCGGAAGACAAAACATTCACGGCCACGCGCCCGCTCGTCTCCGCCGCCGCGCGCGTGCGAGCGGTGCGGTCGAAGCAGACGATCATCAGCAACGGCTCGAGCGAGAGCGAGGTGATCGCATTTGCGGTCATACCCGTCGGTCCGTTTTCGGAGAACGAAGTCACCACGCAAACGCCCGTGGCGAACTGTCCGATCGCGCTCCTGAAGCGCCTGATTTCCCCCGCATCTGCCATTCGCCGTGTAATTGAACCAGCATTCGCTTTTCCGTCGCGTATTATCCCCGCCGATGTTCAACCGCACTCGATCCTTGCTTGTGCTCGCGCTCTTCGTGGTCGCCGCTTTTGCGTCCGGCTGTGGGAGTCAGGGAGTCAGCGTTCCGTCCAAGACTGTCGCCGGCGCGGGCGCACAGACCTTCTCCGAGAAGTGCGGCGGCTGCCACACGATCTCCTACGCCGGAACACACGGTTCAAAGCCGTCCGGTGAGACGAACTCGAAGGACCGCACCAACGGCCCGAACTTCGATCAGCGCAAGGAGACCTACCAGTCCGTCATCACCGCAATCCGCCAGGGCGGGTTCTCCGGCGCAATCATGCCCGGCAACATCGTCACCGGCGATGAAGCCAAGGCAGTCGCGATCTTCCTCGCGAAGTACTCGGGCCGCAACCCGGACTGAGCCTCGCCGCACGGTGGGAAGCCACCGACGCGGCCGGTATACGTTGACCTGATGCTGGACCTCAAGTCGATTCGCAATGATCCGCAGCCGGTGCTCGATGCGCTGGCCAGGCGCAAGGACGGCTCGCAGGACCGCCTGAGTGAGGCGCTCGAACTGGATGCCCGTCGCCGCGAGATCCTGCCGCGCTCAGAAGAACTCTCGGCCAAGCAGAACGCCGCCAACGATGCGATCGCGAGCGCCAAGCGCGACGGCGGTGACGCCGCTGCCGCGATCGATGAGATGAAGCAGATTGCCGCCGAGAACAAGCAGCTCAAAGAAGAACTCGCAGACATCGAGGAACTGCTCGCCACGGTGCAGGGCAGCCTCCCCAATCCTCCCGATCCGTCCGCGGCCGACGAGGACACCGAGGTCAGCCGCTGGGGCGAAGGCGCCGCATCCGGCCTTGACCACATGCAACTCGCCGGGTCGATGATCGATCTCGAGGCGGGCGCCCGGGTCGCGGGCTCACGCTTTGCCTACCTGAAGGGCGACCTCGTCCGGCTCGAGCTGGCGATCGTTCAGTTCATTATCGAAAAGCTCGCCGGCGAGGGCTTCACCCCGGTGATCCCGCCGGTGCTCGTCCGCGAGCGCGCGCTCTTCGGCACCGGAATGTTCCCCGACACCGAGCAGCAGATCTACCGCGTCGAGGAGGACGAGCTCTATCTGACCGGCACCAGCGAGGTCGCGCTCGCAAGCCTGCACGACGGCGAGATCCTCGATGCCGCAGACCTCCCCCTGCGCTACGCCGGAATCAGTCCGTGCTTCCGTCGCGAGGCCGGAGCCGCCGGCAAGGACACGGTCGGAATCTTCCGTGTGCACCAGTTCGAGAAGGTCGAGATGTTCGTCTTCTGCGAGCCGGCCAAGGCGGCTGAGGAGCACGAACGGATCCTCGCCGTCGAGGAGTCGATCATGCAGGATCTGCAGATTCCCTACCGCGTCGTGAACATCGCAGTGGACGATCTCGGCTCCTCCGCTGCTAAAAAGTTTGATATCGAAGCTTGGCTCCCGAGCCAACAGACCTACCGCGAACTCACCTCGTGTTCAAACACAACGGACTACCAGGCAAGACGCCTCGGCATCCGTGTACGCCCCGAAGGCGGAGGCGCGCCGGTCACGGCAAATACGTTGAACGGAACCGCAACAGCCCTCGGACGCACGATAATTGCAATACTTGAAAATCATCAGGGCGAAAACGGGGTAGTAACAATCCCGGAGTTGCTTCAGAGATTTGGGGCACCATCCACGATCGGAGAATCATGACCAAGGTACTAATCGCTGACGACCACCACATCGTGCGAGACGCAATCAAGTTGCGCCTGCTCGAGAACGACGACATCGAGGTCGTTGGTGAGGCCGCGAACGGCCTGGAGGCGATTGACCTGGCCAAGTCCGAGAAGCCCGAAGTGGTGATCATGGACGTCGAGATGCCGGCAATCGACGGCATCGCCGCGACCAAGGCGATCATCGAGCAGTCCCCGGGCACCAAGGTCATCATCTTCACCGCCCACCCGCAGCCGGACCTGCTCGCACTCGCCCTGCGCGCCGGAGCCACCGGATACGTCCTCAAGTCCTCAAGCGCTCAGGAACTGCACGAGGCCGTCCACACCGTGGCCGGTGGCGGCACTTTCGTCAACGGTGGATTCGACGCCCCCTCGCCCGGCGTCTCGAACCTCGAGGCCCTGAGCCCGCGTGAGGTTGAGATCCTCCAGCTGCTCGCCGAGGGCAAGCGCGCCAAGGACATCGCCAACGAACTCTCACTCAGCCCCGCGACCGTGCACACCCACGTGCGCAACGCGATCAGCAAGCTCGAGGTCGACACCCGCACACAGGCTGTCGCCCTCGCGGTTCGCTTCCGCTACCTCGTCGACGCTCCCGAGCTTGAGGACGAGGAAGTCGAAGAGACGGGCGGCGCCAGCGGCGCAGTCCTGCCGAACAGCTGAGCCTGCCCAACAGCTGATTTCCAATCCCTAGCGCTGAGCTAGGACACTGTGCTATTTTGGCAGCATTAGGTTGTCCTAATCAGGGATGCCTAACCCCACCCGACCCAACTTCTTTCCCAGGTAGGCACAGTGCTTCCAACATTCATCATCGGACTCCGTGAAGGCCTCGAAGCGGCCCTGATCGTCGGAATCCTCGCCGCATTCTTGAAGCGCGAGGGCCGCGAGGACACGCTCAAGCACATGTGGGCAGGCGTCGGCATCGCCGTCGCGATCTGCGTCGCTGTCGGCGTCAGCCTTCAGGTTCTGGGTTCCGAGTTGCCGCAGCGCCAGCAGGAAATGCTCGAGACCGTCGTGGGCGCGGCCGCCGTGGCGATGATCACGTTCATGATCGTCTGGATGTGCCGCCACTCAGCTCAGCTGAAGAACCAGCTCCAGGGCCAGGCCGCCAACGCACTCGCTGAGGGGTCGGCGATGGCACTGATCGCAATGGCCTTCTTCGCGGTCATCCGCGAGGGCTTCGAAACCGCAGTCTTCCTTGTCGCCGCCTTCGACGGCGCGACCAACCCGCTCACCGCCGGCCTCGGAGCCGTGCTCGGCCTGATCACGTCATTCGCGATCGGATACGGCATCTACCGCGGCGGCATCAAACTCAACCTTTCCCGCTTCTTCCGCCTCACCGCGGCTGTGCTCGTGCTGGTCGCCGCCGGACTGCTGGCGACGACGATGCACACCGCATGGGAATCCGGATGGATCACCTTCGGCCAGGCCCAGGCGCTTGACCTGACCTGGCTGGTCAGCCCCGGCACGATCTCGTCAGCGCTGCTGACGAGCATGCTCGGGCTGCAACCCAAACCCACACAGATCGAGCTCGCCGCGTATCTCCTTTACGCGATCCCGATGCTCACGTATGTCCTCTGGCCAAGGCAGAGCCGCCCTCAGAAGAGTGCGGCCGGGCGATCGACCCCCAACGTTCAGCCCTCACCTACCGCGTCCTGACGACGCGCCACCTGGAGTCAAGCCATATGAAGTCGTTGCGTTCTTTTGCGCCCCTGCTCGTCTGCGTACCCCTCACCCTTGCCCTTTCGGGCTGCGGAAGCAGCTCGGATTCGGGCGGTGAGACCGTCAAAGTCGGAATCAGCGACGCCGGTTGCTCGCCGGCGGAACTCAAGCTCACGTCCGGCGCGAAGAACTTCGTGATCACTGCCAGCGGATCGGGCAAGGTCACTGAATACGAGATTCTCGACGGCACGCGCATCCTCGGTGAGCGTGAGAACATCACCCCGGGCGGGACGCGCAAGTTCTCGCTCAACCTGCCCGCGGGCGAGTACTCCTCGTACTGCCCGAACGGCTCGACGACCGAGTACGGCAAGATCATCGTGACCGGCGGCAGCGGCGGCAGCGCCGCGACAGGCTCGAAGGACCTGAACAAGGCAACCGCCGGATACGCGACCTATGTCGAGGGTCAGACGAACGAACTCGTCACCCGCACAGCGGCCTTCACCGCGGCGATCAAGGCAGGCGACACCGCGAAGGCGAAGAGCCTCTTCGCGTCGGCCCGCGAACCATTCGAGACGATCGAGCCCGTGGCCGAGAGCTTCGGCAACCTCGACCCGGCGATCGACGCCCGCGAGAACGACGTCGCCAAGGGCGACAAGTGGACCGGCTTCCACCGCATCGAGAAGA
>JAEMSX010000121.1 GCA_016462645.1 Thermoleophilaceae bacterium | reverse complement strand
CCTTGGACTGCTGCATCGTCGCGGAGACCACGAAGAGAACCCCTGAAAGCAAGAGCCAGCTGGCGGCCCAGATCAGGAACCATTTGAAGAACTTGACCACTGGCCTGCGCGTTGACGCGCGCGGCGCCTTGACGCGCGGCGCCTTCTTGGGCTGGCGCTGGGGCGAGTCCTGCACGCGAGGAGCGCGGCGCGGCGCCGGTTCTGGCTGCATCCCGGCGTCTCCACGCGACCTCGAAGGCGGCGGAGCGGGAAAGTGTGCGTCGCCAGGCTCGGGTGGCGCGGCCTCGCCGAGCTTGTCGAACTGGGACCTGCGGAAGCGGTCCCAGGGCATTCGCCGGGCGCGGTAGGTCTTGTACTGAGGCTTTTTGTCCGTCATGGGAGGTCAGGGAGATAGAACAACCCCCGCGTCAGATTGTTTCCGCTCAAGAGCTCGCCCACCTGCCGGATTAGCATGCGCCTAATGAATGCAACGGCCGCGCGGCGCAGAGTTATCGGTATTGACCTTGGCGGAACCAAGCTGGCGGCCGGGGTCGTCTCAGGCGATCTGAGCGTCCATCACCGCATTCAGCGCCCGTCGGCCGGGGTCAGCCAGGAAGACCTGCTGAAGCTGATCGTCGACGTGGTCACGGAGCTGCGCGAGCAGAACGGCGACGAGGTTCCGGTGGAGGCCGTCGGCCTCGGCATCCCTTCTCTGATCGACCAGAAGACCGGCACGGCCGTGGTCTCGGTCAACCTGCCGATCGCGAACGTGCCGATTCGCGACCTGATGACCGAGCAACTCGGCCTCCCGATCGCGCTCGACAACGACGGAAACGTCGCGGCCCTGGCCGAGCAGCGCTTCGGCGCCGGGCGCGGCAAGCGCGATGTGATCCTGATCGGCCTCGGCACCGGCGTCGCCGGCGGAATCATCATCGACGGCAAGATCTTTCGCGGTTCGCGCGGATCGGGCGCCGAACTCGGTCACATCACCGTCCTGACCGACGGACCGCGCTGCCAGGGCAACTGCCCGAACCTCGGCTGCCTCGAGACGATGGCCTCGGGTACGGCGATGGGTCGCTACGCGAACGAATACGCGCAGGAGCACCCCGACTCGGCACTCGGGCAGGAGCTTGCCTCCGGACGCCCCGTGACCGGCGCGACCGCCTCCGAGCTGGCGCACAAGGGCGACGAGGGCGGGATCGCGGTACTGGCGAAGGCCGGCCACTACCTCGGCGCGGGGCTGGTCGGAATCTCCAACGCTTTCAATCCCGAGGCGATCGTGATCGGTGGCGGCGCGGCAGCCGGCGCCGGCGACTTCGTCGTCGGACCGGCGCGCGATCACCTGGCGAAGTACGGGCTGACCCCGAACAAGGAGATCGCCGAGATCCTCCCCGCCGAGTTCGGTCCTGAGGCCGGGATGCTCGGAGCGGCCGCGATGGCTTTCGTCGAGTGCCTGGACGAACCGCTGGAAAGCGTGTAGTCGTGGCCGGCCGCCTGATCGTCTGCCCGACTCCGATCGGGAACATGGAGGACGTCACGCTGCGGACGCTGACCACGCTGCGCGAGGCCGACGTGATCGCCTGCGAGGACACGCGGCGCACCGGCAAACTGCTTGAGCGCTTCGGCGTGTCGGGGAAGCTGGTTTCTTACAACGAGCAGAACGAGCGTCACCGCTCGGGCGAGCTGGTCAAGCGGATGGACGCGGGCGAGGTGGTGGCGCTGGTCTCTGATGCCGGCATGCCGCTGGTATCCGACCCGGGGTATTGGCTTGTGCAGGCGTGCATCGCCGCCGGACTGCCGATTGAGGTGCTTCCCGGTCCGTCAGCGGTGCTGGCTGCTCTGGTGGCCGCCGGTCTTCCGAGCGACCACTGGCGCTTCTCCGGTTTCATTCCGCGCAAGGCATCGGAGATCGATGACCTGTTCGCCAACCTTGCTGAGACGCTGGTCGCGTTTGAGTCGCCGAAGCGACTTGGCACGACGCTGGAGCGCCTCGCCGCGATCGACGCGCAGCGGCCGGTTGCCGTCTGTCGCGAACTCACGAAACTGCACGAGGAGGTCGCGCGCGGAACTGCCGAGGAGCTCGCCGAACACTTCGGCGGTGGCGACGTGAAGGGCGAGATCGTGCTGGTGGTCGGTGCCGCTTCCGAAGCGTCGCTCGAGCACCGTCGGCTCGCGGATGGTCGCGCCGCCGTGGCGCAGTTGGCCGAATCCGGCGCGCGTGCGCGCGAGGCGGCGAAGGTCGTCGCGCGGTTGACCGGGCTTCGAGTCAACGACCTCTACCAACCGTGATTCTGCGCGGTCTGTGACGGCCGCGTAAAAAGTCGGCGACGGGTCCGTAAATAGTGGGCCGATCGCCCCCACGGGTTGCTCGATCGCGGTTAGCTTGGCCGCCATGCTGAACCGAGAAGCCCAACCGACGAGTCGCCCGCGATTGCACACTGAGGGTGCTTTTGGATTGTGGCTCAGCGCGGCGGGTGGCGTGCTCCTGGCGACCATCGCGATCCTGCTTACGCTCGCCACGCCTGGCGGCGCGGCGGCCGCGGACGCAGGCAGTTCCGTTGAGGGACACGGTGCGTGGCCATGGCCGCTGCTCGGCGAGGTGATCACGCCGTACAGGAACGGCAGCGATCGCTACGCCGCGGGACAGCACCGAGGCCTCGACATCGCCGCA
>JAEMSX010000120.1 GCA_016462645.1 Thermoleophilaceae bacterium | reverse complement strand
CAGGAACAGTCGCCGGAATCACCAGCAACAGGCAAAAAATCAGAATTGTCGCGATTTTTGATCGATGATTCGGGATCATCGTGTCAACCCCCCGGAACCAACTGCGGGAAGGGCTCCCGGTCTGGTCAGGTGCTTGGTTTGGATCGTCTCCATCCGAAACCGCGCACGTCCTCATCGATGCGCGTGAATGCAGGTTTTGACGACAGATTTTCTATCGACTGGCCGGGTCGGCGCTTTAAGCGTTACCGGCCAGTTCTGGGCGAATTTGGTGTTTTTTCCGGGTTATCCCGAACAGACGTCCACGGAAATGTGACATTCACCACCTTCTGACCTTCCAATACCCACGAGTCGTCCGCGCCCGATCGAGGTCTACTGTTCGTACTTCATCCAAGGGAGGCTTCAAAGCAATGGGTCTGGTCACCGTCGAGGATCGCGGAGCGGTCCGCCACGTAGTTCTCAATCGCGCCGACAAGCGCAATTCCTTCAACTCGGAGCTCGTCCTCGCGGTCGGCGACGCGCTCGGTGAGGCGGCAAACGACACTGATGTCCGCGTCGTGATCATCCGCGGTGAGGGGCCGGTGTTCTCGGCCGGCATGGACATCAAGGAACTCGCTTCGCTCGCCACCACCCCCGAGCGTCTGCGCGAGTTCCGTCGCAGCGCGATCGAGGCCTGGAACCTCGCTGAGACGATGACCAAGCCGACGATCGCCCAGATCCACGGTGTCTGCATCGGCGGCGCGATGGAGTTGGCGCTGGCGTGTGACCTGCGGGTGGTCACGCCCGATTCGCGCATGAGTCTCCCCGAGGTCAAGCTCGGCCTGCTGCCGGACGTGGGCGGATCATCGCGACTCCCCGCCGTCGTCGGACTCGGCATCGCCAAGGAGCTGATTCTGACCGGCCGCGAGTTCGACGGCGAGGAGGCCGGGCGCATCGGTTTCGCCAACCGCGTGGTCGCCGCCGATCAGCTGGAGGCCGCCACGACGGAACTCGCCGACGAGATCGCGAGCAACTTCGCGACCCCGGTGGGACTCGCCAAGCGCGTGATGGACGCGTCTGCCCGCCCGGCCCTGTCAACCACGCTGGAGATGGAAGTCATGGCCCAGGAGGTCTCGGTTGCCGCACTGGCGGCGGCGATGCGGGAATCTACGGAGCAGTGACCCGCTGGTAAAGATTGGCCATTCGGTCGCATGGCCTCACCGCGGGTTGTACGGACGTATAACCAGACTCGCGCCCGCTCAATTTACGATTGGTCCATCAATTCCGTGCAGCAGATTTCGGCGTCATACGGCGCAATGACGAGCTACGGGCACGTCGACGGATTTTTCGACGAGGCATTCGACGAGAACGGGACTCCCCGACCCCATTACGCGGCGATCATCGAGCAACTCGCGAGCCTCGACCTTGCCGCGCTGAGGACCGCCGCACAGGCTGACGTCGACCGCCGCGGTGTCGCCTTCACCACCGCGACCGGTACGAAACCGTTCGTGGTCGATCCGATCCCGCGCGTGATCCCGGCCGATGAGTGGCGCCGGATCTCGTCCGGCGTAGCGCAACGTGTGCGGGCGCTCAACGCTTTCGTGCTCGACGTCTACGACGAGCAACGCATCGTCAGCGCCGGCGTGATCCCGATCGAGGCGATCGAGGGCGCCGAGTACTACGAGCCCGATCTCGTCGGCACCACGCCGCCCGCAGGCGTCTTCACCAACGTCGCAGGACTCGATCTCGTGCGCGACTCGGATGGTGAACTGCGCGTGCTCGAGGACAACGTGCGCTCGCCCTCCGGTCTCACGTTCTCGCTGGCTGCGCGCCAGATGAGTGACGCGGTGGTGCCGTTCACCGGTGGCCGGCAGAAGCTGCCGGTTGACGACAACGTCTTCAAGGCGATCTCCGATGCACTCCACGCGGCGGCCCCCGAGGGCGCGAGCGACGAGCCCGCGATTGCACTGGTCAGCGACGGACCCGGCAGCGCGGCTTGGTACGAGCACCGTCAGGTCGCCAACGCGCTCGACATCTATCTCTTCTCGATCGATCAGATCGAGAACCACGGCGGAGCGATCTACGGGCGCGACGACGACGGACTGCTCAAACCGATTGACGTGATCTACCGCCGCACCGACCTCGACCGACTGCGCCTGCCCAGCGGCGCACTCTCCCACTTCGGCGAACTGATGCTCGAACCGATTCGTGAGAATGTGGTGGCGTGCGTCAACGCATTCGGCTCGGGTATTGCCGACGACAAGCTGATTCACGCCTACGTTGAGGACATGATCGTCTTCTACCTCTCCGAGGAACCGATCCTGCAGTCGGTCACCACCTACGACCCTTCGCACGCGGAGACGCGCACGATGGTGGACGAACGGATCAACGAGCTCGTGATCAAGCCGCGCGGTGGCCTCGGAGGCAAGGGTGTGCTGATCGGTCGCAATGCGACCGCCGAACAGCTTGAGGCGGCGCGTCGCGATCTCGAGCTAAGCCCGGAGCACTGGGTCGTCCAGGAGACCGTCGCGCTCTCAACCCATCCGACGGTGATCGGAGACTCTCTGGAGCCGCGACACATCGACTTGCGCCCATACGCGATTCATCTCGGGGATGATGCAAGGACACTCCCAGCATGCCTGACCCGGGTGGCGCTCGAACGCGGCGAATTGATCGTCAACAGTTCGCAGAACGGGGGAGCGAAGGACACAT
>JAEMSX010000052.1 GCA_016462645.1 Thermoleophilaceae bacterium | reverse complement strand
TCGCCCGCGGATCCGGCATGACCGCCGCCCGCGTCCGTGAGATCGAGAACGCCGCGCTCAAGCGTCTCGCGCAGGACCCGGAGGCAGTTGCCCTCCGCGCCGCCTGAGAAATCGGCCACACCCAAGTACTGAAAAAGGCTCCGCCGAAAGGCGGGGCCTTTTTTGTTGCTCGATAGTCTGCGGCCTTCCCCACGACAAAGCGAGTCCCCATGAAGATCATCTACACGCAGACCGACGAGGCGCCCGCGCTGGCGACACGTTCACTGCTCCCAATCATCGAAGCCTTCGCCTCAACTGCAGGCGTGGAGGTCGAGCCCCGCGATATTTCGCTTGCCGGCCGTATCCTGGCGCAGTTCACCGACCATCCCGACGCGCTGGCCGAGCTCGGCGACCTCGCGAAGACGCCCGAGGCCAACATCATCAAGCTGCCGAACGTCAGCGCCTCGCTGCCGCAGCTGAAGTCCGCGATCGACGAGCTCCAGTCGCAGGGCTTTGCGGTGCCGGACTTCCCGGAGAACCCCTCGACCGCGGACGAGCGCGAAATCCGAGCGAAGTACGACGCGGTCAAGGGCAGCGCCGTGAACCCGGTTCTGCGCGAAGGCAATTCCGACCGCCGGGCACCCGCATCGGTCAAGCAGTATGTGCGCAAGCACCCGCATTCGATGGGCGCCTGGTCACCTGAATCGCGCACTCACGTCTCGACGATGAGCAGCGGCGACTTCCGCTCGACCGAGAAGTCCGTGACCGTGGATGCGCCGACCGATGTGCGCGTCGAGCACGTCGACGCGGCGGGCAACGTCACGGTCCTGAAAGAGTCAACGCCACTGCTTGCCGGCGAAGTGATTGACGCTTCAGTGATGCGCAAGGCCGCGCTGGCCGAGTTCTTCGCCGAGCAGGTCGCCGAGGCCAAGGAGCAGGGGATTCTCTTCTCCGTGCACCTCAAGGCGACGATGATGAAGGTCTCCGACCCGATCATCTTCGGCCACGCGGTCAAGGCCTTTGTCGGTTCCGAGATCTTCGAGCAGTTCAGCGACGTCAGCGCCAACGACGGACTCGCGAGCCTGCTCGGTGAGCATCCGGAGGCCAAGGCGCAGGTGGACGAGTTGCTCGCCGCAGGTCCCGACCTCTTCATGGTCGACTCCGACCGCGGCATCACCAACCTGCACGTGCCCAGCGACGTGATCGTCGACGCCTCGATGCCGGCACTGATTCGCGCGTCGGGCCAGGGGTGGAACGCCGCAGGCACGCAGGAGGACACCAAGTGCGTGATCCCGGACTCGAGCTACGCCGCGCTCTACGCCGAGACGATCGACCACTGCCGGAAGCACGGCGCATTCGACCCGACGACGATGGGCACGACTCCGAACGTCGGACTGATGGCGCAGAAGGCGGAGGAGTACGGCTCGCACGACAAGACTTTCGAGATCGCAGCCCCCGGAACCGTGAACGTCGTTGACAGCGCGGGGGAGACTCTGCTTTCGCACGATGTCGAGATCGGGGACATCTGGCGCATGTGCCAGGCCAAGGAAGCGCCGATCCTCGACTGGGTCCAACTTGCCGTTCGTCGCGCCCGCGCCACCGGTGTGCCGGCGGTCTTCTGGCTCGACGAGACGCGCCCGCACGACGCCGAGCTGCTGAAGAAGGTGCGCCCGGAACTCGAGCGGATCGGCATCGACGGTCTGCAGATCGAGATCCTTCCGGTCGGCGAAGCCGCGCGCTACACGCTCGAACGCGCGCGCGCCGGCGAGGACACGATTTCCGTCACGGGCAACGTGCTGCGTGACTACCTCACGGACCTGTTCCCGATCCTTGAGCTCGGCACGAGCGCGAAGATGCTCTCGATCGTGCCGCTGATGAACGGCGGGGGGCTGTTCGAGACCGGCGCCGGCGGGTCCGCCCCGAAGCACGTCACGCAGTTCCTGGCCGAGAACCATCTGCGATGGGATTCGCTCGGCGAGTTTCTGGCACTTGCCGTCTCGCTCGAGATGCTGGCCGAGAAGACCGGCAACGACCGCGCGAAGATTCTCGGGCTCACGCTCGACCGCGCCACCGGCAGTGTGCTCGAGAACGGCCGCTCGCCGATGCGCAAGGCCGGCGAGCTCGACAACCGCGGAAGTCACTTCTACCTCGCGCTCTACTGGGCGCAGGAGCTGGCAGCGCAGACCGAGGACGCTGAGCTCGCGGCGCTCTTCGCCGCGGTCGCTGAACGTCTCGCCGAGCAGGAAGCTGTGATCGTCAGCGAGCTCAATGGCGTGCAGGGATCGAGCGTCGAGATCGGTGGCTACTACCACCCTGACGAGGCTTTGACGTCTGCCGCGATGCGGCCGAGTGAGACGTTCAACGCCGCGCTCGCGACTCTGACTGACTGAAATCCGGCCCCGCATCTGCGGGGCCTTTTTTCGCGCGGATGTTGCGATCCGTCGCGGTTACCGATATACCTAGTTGTGATGGGGACAGGCTCAACTGCTTTGCGAGGGGACGGATTCCTTGCGCAGCGCCTAGAACGAGCGTTCGACATGGTGTTGCGCCGGCGCGTGGGTATGCGCGACTGGCTGCTGGCGGTGATCGTCGTGACGCTCGCCCAGATCACTGGAGTCAACGCGATCGCGTGGACGCCGTTCTTCATCCTGCTCGCGGTTGCGGCGTTCGCGCTCTCGCTCTGGGGGTTTGTCTTTCCGCGCCTTGCGCCTGCGAACGCACTCACCCTCGAGGCCTGGATGAACGCCGGGACTGCGCTCGCGGCGGCGTTCCTGGTGGCCGTGAGCAGCGGACCGGAGAGCCCGTACATCTTCTTCTACGCGCTGCTGATCGTGTTTGTGGCGGCGTTCGTCGAGACCTCATCCGTTCGCGTCGCGCTGATAGCGCTGGCGTCGATCTGCGCGCTCGCGCCGATCGCGTACGACTGGGACGAGGCTCTCTCGAGTGACTTCATTCCGACGATTTTCATCGCCGTGGCCGTCTGGCTGGTGGCCGCCGCGCTGATTGCGCTGAAGCGCGTTTCTGCGACCAACGTGGAGCTCGAAGCCCGCAGGCTCGGGTACGTGGATCAGCTGACCGGCGCGGCCAACCGACGGGCAGTCGGGGAGTACGCCGACCAGCTGACTGCCGACAACGTCCCATATGCGCTGACGATCGTGCGCGACCTCGGCATCGATGAGATCAACCGGACCATGGGTCACTTCGTCGGCGACGATGTCATGCGACGGGTCGTCGCTGCGATGCGTGACGCGAGCCTCGACATCGACCAGGTCGCGCGGCTGGGCGGCGCGGAGTTCGCTGTGATCCTTCCCGGGTCGGATCTGACGGGCGCAGAGCGCTGGCGCACGCGGTTCCATGAGCGACTTGAGATTGCCAACGCATCCGCGGTCGACGGCTCCCGCGTGTCCGGCAGTGCCGGTTGCGCAGCGAGCGTCGACGCGGGAAGTCAGCTGAGCGAAGTTCTGGCGGTCGCCGACGCCGACGCCGAGACGATCGCCGAGCGCTCCGTTCAGGCCGCGGGCGTCCCGGCGCGCCCGGCCGAACGCGCCGAGCGGCTGCGCGCGCAGATGGAGTCCCAGGCGGCAGACGACGAGCGCCCGGCAATTGTCAGCGTCGACGCGCCGACCGGAGCGCTGATCTCGATACCGGCGGCCGCCATCATCGGTCTGCTTGTCGCTGAAACCGGCGGTGCCGCGAGCGTTCTCTTCAGCCTCGCGATCCTGATGGTCGCGTACTTCGCGACGTTCGGAAGTCGCCGTGAGACCCTGATGGCGACTGTCGCGATGATGGTCTCCAGTCTCGTGGCGGTGATCGCGAACACGCCCGTCTCCAACACCGAGCAGACGCGCGCACTCACGATTCTCGTCGCGATCGCCGTGGTGGCGGACACCGTCGAGCGCAACAGCCGCAAGCTGATGGTCTCCGAGCTTCGCGCGGCCGAGCTCTCCCTGGTCGATCCACTCACAGGCCTGTCCAACCGCACTGCCTTCGAGCGCGACCTGCAGATGATGATGCCGCGCAGCGCCACGGCGCATCAGTCCCGCGAGCTGAGGCTCGACGGGCCACCGGCCGTGATCGCGCTTGACCTTGCGGACTTCCAGTTCATTCGCCAGCGACTCGGCCACTCGGCCGGAGATCTGCTGCTGGTCGAGGTGGCCGAGGCACTGCGCGACGCGCTGGCCGACATCGGCACGGTCTACCGGATCGGTGGCGATGAGTACGCGACGATCATCCGCTCGCATCACATGCAGCACGTTGATTTCGTCGGTGCGCGATGCGCCGACGCGATCCGCGCGCTCGACGGCGATGCTCGCTACGCCAATCAAGGTGTCGCAATCGAATTCCACGTCGGCGGATCGATCTGGAGCGAGGGCATGACGGCGGCAGACCTCGCGGCGGATGCGATCTCGCATCAGGCGACGACCGCGAAGACGCCCGGCTTTGAGCCGGTCGCGGGCTAGCGCGCGCGGGGGATGTTCGGGAAGCGCGAGTAGTAGGGCTCGATGCCCGCCTGCACGACGAGTGCTCGTCCGGTGTCGTCGCTCGCCAGCACGCGCAGCGCGGCTTCGGCGACTGTGCGCGGCTCGATGATCGGCACGCCGGCGCTGGTCAGCGCTTCGCGCACGCCGGTGATGATCGCCGTGTCCGCAAAGCCCGGGCAGATCGCGTTGACGCGAATACCTTCGTGGGCGTGCGCGGGTCCGAGCGCGCGGGCGAGGGCGACCACAGCGGCTTTGTTCGCGCCGTAGACCGGTTGCGGTGCCATCGCGGCAAGGCCGGCGAGTGACGCTGTTGCAAGTACCGATCCGCCACCCGAGGCGATCAGCGCCGGCCGCGCGGCGTGGAATCCGTAGACGACCGCGTCCAGGTTGATCGACATCGCCCGGCGGTAGGCCTCGGGGTCGAAGTCATCGCCGAGCGAGAACGGGCTCTCGATGCCGGCGTTGAGCATGGTGAGGTGCAGCCCGCCGAAGCGCTCGGTTGTCCTTGCGATCACGTCGGCGTTGGCCTGGGCGTCGGTGACGTCGAGCGGCTCGAACGCGCAACCGAGCTGCTCGGCCACGGCGTTGCCGTTCTGCTCGTCGATGTCGGCGATCGTCACGACCGCATCCTGCTCGAGCAGTGCCTCCGCGAACGCCCTGCCGAGGCCGTTTGCGCCACCGGTGATGAGCGCGACCTTGCCCCGCAACTCACCCTCTTCGAGCGGCGGAGGTGTCTCGACCTCGCGTGCCTTGGAGCTCCCCGCTTCCATGCGGCGAATAGTAGGCGGGCACTGAGGGTGCCCGCGTCGCCGCGCGCGCGGCTAGCGTTCGCCCTTACCGTGATTCAACGATCCACCGCAGTCACCGCCCTCGAGGGCCAGCAGTTCGATGTGCTGGTGATCGGCGGCGGCGTGACCGGAGCGGGAATCGCGCTCGACGCCTCTAGTCGCGGGTACGACGTCGCGCTGATTGAGCGCGACGACTTCGCATGCGGCACCAGCAGCAGGTCCTCGAAGATGGTGCACGGCGGTCTGCGCTACCTGCAGAACTTCGACATCGCGCTGGTGCGCGAGGCGCTGATCGAGCGCAGGATTCTCTCGCGACTCGCTCCGCATCTCGTGTGGCCCACGCCGTTTCTCGTCACGGCCTTCGAGGGCGAGCGGATCGATCGCAAGATCGGCGTCGGACTGAACATGTACGACGCGATGCAGCGCGGTCAGGCCAGCCGCAAGTCCGAGCAACAGCGTCGCGCCGATCTCGCCGGCACCTCGCTGAAGGCGTACAGGGCCGAGTTCGAGGAGACCGAGTGGACCCCCGAGCGACACCGGATGATCGACGGCGACGAGGTCAAACAACGTGTCCCGGCGCTCGCCGGTCGTGACCCCAGGGCCGCATATCTGTTCTACGACTGCCAGACCGACGACGTGCGTCTCGTGCTGACGATCCTCGGAGAGGCTGAGCGTTACGGCGCGTTGCTCGCGAACGATGTCGCCGCGGAGGGCATGCTCGAACAGGACGGCGAGGTCGTCGGCGTGCGTGCCCGCGACATGCAGAGCGGCGCAGAGTTTGAGATCCGCGCGCGCCACGTCGTCAATGCGACAGGCGTCTGGGCCGATCGCCTGAAGCCCGAGGACGCCCGCGAGACCGACGTTCCCGTGATCAAACCCAGTCGCGGGACACACCTGACTTTCGCCAGCAAGGATCTCCCGCTGCGCAAGACCGCGCTGGTCGTGCCCGCGGGCGAGGGGCGGATGATGTTCACGCTGCCGTGGATGGGTCGCACGCTCGTCGGCACGACCGACGTCGAGTACAGCGGCGACCTCTCACACGTGGCACCGCCCATGGACGATGTCGAGTACATCCTCGGCGCGCTCAACAACTTCTTCGGCACCGAGCTCACGCCGGCCCACATCACCGGCGCGTACGCCGGGGTGCGCCCGTTGATCTCCACCGGCGACCCGAAGAAGTCCGTGGACATCTCGCGCACCTCCGAGATGTACGAGACGCCGAGCGGAATGATCACGATGACCGGCGGGAAGCTGACCACCTGGCGCCCGATGGCCGAACAGGTCGTTGACCGGCTCGTCGCGCGCGATCGCCGCGAGGCGCCCTCACGCACTGAAGAACTTCCGCTCGGGCTGCCCGTGGATCCGGCCGAACTGCCGGTCGCCCCGGGCATCGAGGACGACGTGAGGGCGCACCTCGCTGCGCGATACGGCTTCGCGGCCGGTCAGATCATGTCGATGGTGCGCAGCGATCCGACGCTCGGCGAACCGATCGTCAGCGACATGCCCGATCCGCTGGCCGAGGTCCTGATGGCCGTGCGCAACGAGCAGGCGCAGACGATCGGCGACGTGCTGCTGCGCCGCACGAGACTTGGCCTGTTGAGCGCGCGCGAACTGATCGCGGGCGGAGGAGACGTACCGATGGCGATCGCCCGCGTGGCGAGTGTCATGGGCGAGGAACTCGGCTGGGACGATGCCCGGCGCGCGAACGAATGCCAGGAATGGGAGCGCGTCGCAGTCGCTGAGGGGATTCTGCCCTAGCCCGAAGGGCGACCTAGCGGTCCTGGGCGGTCCGATTCCAGAAACGGATCGTCGGAACATCGTGCTCGAAGGACAACGCGCTTGCAGCTGCCGTCGAGAGCATCAGCCGTTCGCCGCCGGCGATCGGCATTCCGCACCAGCGCGCGGCCAGCGAGCGCAGGATGTGCCCGTGGGCGAAGACGATCGCGTCGCCGGTCCCTCCGGACGCCTGTGCCATCAGCTCCTCGACGACGCGGTCGCAACGCGCTGTGACCGCTTCCGGCGATTCACCTCCGGGGCAGCCGTCGCGCCAGAGATTCCAGCCGGGATTGCGCTCCTGAATCTGCGGTGAGGTCAACCCTTCGTAGTCGCCGTAGTCCCACTCGCGCAGATCGTCGCGCAGCAGGGCGCGCTCGCCCAGACCGACGCGCTCACATGTCTCGCGGGCGCGTCTGAGGGGGCTGCTGAGGACAAGGTCGTAGCGATGGCCACCGATGTGCGGGGTCATCGCCTCGGCCTCGCGTTCGCCGTCGGCGGTCAGCGGGATATCGGTGTTTCCGGTGTGGCGTCCGCTCACGCTCCACTCGGTCTGCCCGTGGCGCATCAGAACGGCTTCGAACTTCGCGTACTCATTCACGGCGCCAGCTTCACAGAATCGACGGATGGCAGCGCCGGGCTTGTGGCTTAGAGTTGCCGTAGGGATGACAGCCGAACTGCTTGAACCATCGCTCCGGGAGCACCTTGGACTCGTCGCCAGGCCGCGCTGGCGCCCGTACCTGATGGGAATCGTGAACGCGACGCCCGATTCATTCTCGGACGCACCCGGTCAGAAGTCGCTCGAGAATCGCGTCGAGCTTGCGCGCAGACTGATTGCGGATGGCGCGGACATCATCGACGTCGGCGGCGAATCCGGCATCACGAACAAGCCCGCCGTCGACGCGGACGAGGAGATCGCACGTGTGACTCCCGTGATCGAAGCGATTTCCGCGCTGCCCGGTGCGGTCGTGAGCGTCGACACCTACAAGCCGTCGGTCGCCCGCGCCGCGATCGCCGCCGGCGCGCGAATCGTCAACGACGTCAGCGGGTTGGCAGACGACGACCTTGCCGCCGCCGCCGCCGAGGGCGAGGCCGCGATCGTACTCATGCACACACGCGCCAAACCCAAACAGAAGCTGTTTCCGCACTACGACGATGTCGTCGCCGACGTGAAGAACTTCCTCGCCGACGCGATCATGCGTGCGACGGCCAACGGCGTGCCGCTCGAACGCGTGATTGTCGACCCGGGTCCCGACTTCGCGAAGACGCCGGCGCAGACGATCCGCTCGCTGCGCGCGTTGGACGACCTCGCCGAGCTCGGCCGCCCGATTCTGCTCGCCGCGGGTCGCAAGGACTTCATCGGCGCCCTGACCGATCGCGGACCCCGCGAGCGCGAGGCGGGAACGCTGGCCGCGCTTGCTGCCGGCGTCGAGCACGGAATCGCGATCGCGCGGCTGCACGACATTGCCGCGGCGGCCGATTTCCTGACCGTCCGCGCGGCGCTTTCCGGAGAGCTGGCTGTCGATGACAACCTCGCGCTGGCGGACCACAAACGCAGGGTGGAACTGGCCACAGAGGCGTGAGTCGGGCAGTCGTTTAGGATTCCGCTCGAAGTGAGCGCCGTACTTGACATCGACAACCTGCTGGAGAGCCCGCTGGCCGACCTGCATGCCCTCGCGGGCGAACTCGACATCGAGGGCTACCGGCTGCTCAAGAAGTCCGATCTGACGATCGCGATCCTTGAGTCGCGCGGGGCGATCGGCGACGAGATTCGCCCGGCCGTCGAGGCCAAGGCGCAAGAACTCGCCGCGATCAAGGCCGAGCGCGAGCGCGAGCTTGCCGCCAAGGAGGCCGCAGAAGAAGAAGCGCGCGAGGAAGCCCGTGAAGCCGCTGAGGCCCAGCGCGCACAGAAGCCGCGCAACCAGCGCGGCGATCGTGGTGGTCGTTCCTCCGAGCGCGGAGGCCGCAATCGTCGCGGCGGACGCGGGGGAGAGCGCAAAGGCCAGGCCGGCGAGGGCCGCACACCGCGCGAGCGCGGGGCCCAGGCCGAAGGCAAGCGCGCAGCCGAAAAGCCCGAATCCAAGTCCGAGGCCAAGCCGCGCGCCAACGAACCTACGACTCCGCTGGCCGGCGTATTTGAGCCCGGCTCCGGTGGCGGTGGTCGCCTGCGCACCGATCTCACGCGCCGCGTGCGCGGAGACGCTGATGTGCCGCGTGGCGAGGTTCGCCGCTGGAATCTTCAGCGCGGCGACCTGCTGCAGGCACAGGTCAAGAAGGCCCGCCGTGGCCGCACCGACTTTGTTGTGGCGTCGCTCGAGAGCGTCAACGGACTCGACCAGGCAGCGCGCAAGCAGGCCGGACCTGCCTTCGAGAAGCGCGATGCCGCACCGATCGCGGGCGCCTACGCCAAGCGCACCTTCAAGCACGCCCCGGTCGGCGACGGCTCACGCCTGGTCATCACCGGACCGACGCGCGCCGCTGCGTCGGAGATGCTGAAGAAGCTTGCCGGCGAACTCGCCGGCGACAACGTGGTCACGACGCTCGTGATCGTCTCGGCCCGCCCGGAGCAGTCAGAAGTGATCAACGGCGTCGAAGTGATCGCCGGTGACGCGACCAAGGCTCCAGAAGACGTGCTTCCCGCGCTTGAGCTGGCGCTCGAGCGCGACAAGCGTCTCGCGGAGAGCGGTCGCGCAACTGCGCTGCTGGTGGACGGCCTCGACCTGCTGCCGTCTGAGAAGGCCGCCGAAATCTTCAACTCCGCGCGCAACCTCGCGCAGGGTGGTGCGCTCACCATCGCCGCAGCTGGCGGAGCGGGCTCACCGCTCGAAGCGCTCGCCAGCTCAATCGGCGTGGTCGCCGGTGGCCGCAAGCTCAAGCTGGACAAGAAATCCAGCTGGACAGCTTCGAAGTAGCGCCGCTTACTGGTGATACGCAACCTGGCGCCATGATGGGCCGGTCGCGAGGATGATCGGTTCGTAGCCGCGGTCGGGCTGGGCGTACAGGAATTCAGCCTTCTCTTCGTCGAAGACGATGTCGAGCTCGCCCTCGATCACGCGTTGATCGAGCCATGCGCCGCGGAAGACGAGGCGGCGCAGCCAGTGCACCAGCGAGCCCTCGTCGTTGCCTGAGAGTTCGCACCAGCACTCGTTGATGTGGTGGCCGAGCGCGGAGATCGCGTCGTCGACCTCGCCGTTCACGACCAGGTTCACGAGGTCTTCTGACTCCTCGAAGGCGAGGCGGCGCTCGATGAAGCCGAGCTTCATCGCTGCCTGTTCAACGCGTTCGCAGAAGTCGC
>JAEMSX010000020.1 GCA_016462645.1 Thermoleophilaceae bacterium | reverse complement strand
CGTTCGCCGCGTAGGACCCGGCAGTCAACACCGATGTCCGCATGCCGCCGCGCTGGGTGCGCGACTCTTGAGACGGAGTCCGATGGTACCGGCGCGACGCCTGCGCTCTCGTCAGTATCGAGCGATGCGTCGGTTTCCCGTATCGCGAGCCGTCTGGGTCACCGGCGTCGTCGTCTTCCTCGCCGGACTCTTGATCTTCGGCGTGGCGCTCAATCGCGACACCTCGCCAAAGATCAGCGATGACGCGGCAGTGCGGGCCGCGCTTGCTTCAAGCGACACCGGGAAGTGGCTCAGGACGCATCCGTATGACCGCACCGACGTGATCCCGCTCGATCGCGAGAACGCGCGCGTCAGCTTCTTCAAAGGACCGCGCGTCGTCGTCGAAGTCGCGGTCGCCCCGAGCGGAAAGGTGATCGCGGTGCAGTTCTTCCCGAGCGGCTACGTACGCGCGGGCAACGCGACTGTTCAGCACGGTCTAGCGCTGCTGGCCGGGGCGTTGCTCTTTCTGCTTCTGCTCGCGCAACGACCGCTCGCCTCCCAGCGCAACATCGATCTTGCCGCGCTCGCTGCCCTGACGCTGACGATCTGGACGGTCAACGAGCGACTCTTCGGCTGGACGATGCTGCTGGGCGTTGCGCTGATGACGTACCTGCTCGTCCGATGCCTCGGCGTGGCCGCGCGTGCGGAGGCGCCGGTGGCGGCGCGATTCCTCGTGCGCTTCGGTGAGAGCGAGACGCAACTGCTGCGACTGATCGCGGGTGCAGTGGCCTTGCTCGCGGTGTTCGTGACGATCCCCGGCGGATCGGTCGGGGACGTCTCCCAGGCGTCGATGTCGGGCGCGACCGAGATTCTCGCCGGCACGATGCCCTACGGCCACATCATGGACGGGGTGGTGCACGGCGACACGTATCCGCTCTTCGCGTACGTGCTCTACACGCCGGCCGCCTTGATCTGGCCCGTCCATGATCTCTTCGACAACCTCGACGGCGGCTTGTGGATTGCCGCGATCGCGCTGCTTGCCGGTGCCGCCGCGATCTTCCGTGCCGGTCGGTCGGCCGTCGATGAGGCGTTCGGCCTGAGGCACGCCGCCGCGTGGTTGCTCTTCCCGCCGGTTCTGATCACGGCGTCGTCGGGCTCGAACGATCTGCCGACGGCAGCGCTGGTCGCATGGGCGCTCGCGACGTTTGTTCACGCGGGCAGGACCAGCACGTGGCTCTCGGCCGCCGCCTGGGCGAAGGTCGCGCCGGTGTTCGTGCTGCCGTTGTGGCTCGCGCGATTTCGCGGCGCGCAGCTGAAGCGGGCGCTGATCGCGCCGGTGGTGCTGACGCTCGCGATGCTCGCGCTGTTGCTCGCGCTTGGTGGCACCGAGGGCGTGCGCAAGATGATCGACGCGATCGCTTTCCAGTCGGATCGCGGGGCCCAGCTGTCGTTCTGGGTCGTGACCGGAGCGCCTGCGCTTCAGATCGTGGTGCAGGCGTTCGGGTTTGGGCTCGCGGCGGCCGGCGCGGTGGCCGTCTGGCGGTCAACGGCGCTTGCCTCGAGCTTGGTGCGCGTCAGCGCCCTGTCGGCGGCGGTGCTGCTCGTTTTCGAGATCGGCGCGAGCTACTGGAGCTACGCATACCTGCCGTGGGTCTATCCCGTGCTCGTTGTCGCGCTGCTGTGGCCGGGTGATGCCACTAGACTCCGACGCTCCGACGGATCCCCTGAATCGGGATCTGACTCGGGCGCGTAGCTCAGTGGGAGAGCGCTCGCCTCACACGCGAGAGGTCGCAGGTTCGAAACCCGCCGCGCCCATTCAGAGTGCCTGGCTCGCACGTTCTTCGCGATGCTCGGCGTCTCTGGATCGGTCACGACCGGGAGGTCGCTCCCTCACCAGAGCCGCCTGCGCGTCACGAATAACGCACGATCCAGGCCCTCTGAATTTGGTGGTTGGGAATGGCCAATAACAACGCAGACGGAGGATCCAGATGACCGACAAGGCAGCTTTCACCGAAGAAGAATGGAAACTCATTCTCGAAGGGCCTTCCGGAGCAGGATTCATGGTGATCATGGCTCAGCGCGGCGGGACTTTTCGCGAGACGATCTCGATGGCGAAGGCTTACGTTGAGGCGCAGCAGCAGCACGGCGGGAGCGAACTGATCGACGCGATCGTCGCGCAGAAGCCGAAGGCCGATCGCTCACGCAAGCACTCATATGAGGAACTGCGCGATCACACGCTCGGGCAGCTTCGCGATGTCATCGCCTTGCTCAATGCCAAGGCGACGCCCGAGGAAGTCGCGGACTACAAGAAGCTCGTCGTCTCAGTGGCGACTCACGCCGCCGAGGCCCACAAAGAAAAGGGCAGCGAGGAGCCGGTCAGCGAGGCCGAGCAGGCAGCGTTGACGGCGATCTCGGACGCACTCTCCTAGCTCCGCGCCGCTTCGATCCGGCCCGCTCGCTCCGAAAGCGAATTGAGGATGCCGTCATATGTGCTTCAGATCACGGGAACCGTGACATCGATCGATGTAGCGTGGGGGTGAAGTGGACAGCACGAGACGAGCACAGAGTGCTCGAATGAGGTTCTCATATGTACGTGGTCCCAGAGTCCGCGGCGCCCCTCCGACTTGGACGTCGGCTGTTCCAGTCCCGAACGCTTGAGACGATCGTCTCGCCCAACGGGATCGACCGTTACGGTCAGCTGCTCGACCCGACGTTCTCGGTTCATCGGGTGCTTGCCCGCGTCGAGCAGGTCCGCCGTCAGACCGCCGGAAGCGTCACGCTGACGCTCCGGCCGAATGCCAATTGGCTCGGATTCGAAGCCGGGCAGCACGTCGGCGTGGGCGTCGAAGTCGACGGTGTTGTCACGACTCGCTATTACTCGCCGGCTTCCAGCGCCGAGGACGATCGCTCGATCGAAATCACCGTCGCCCTGCATCCCGACGGCGTCGTCTCGCCTGACCTCTACTACCGCGCCGTGCCCGGCGAGATCGTCAGCCTCACGCAGGCCTTCGGAGAGTTCACGCTCCCTGACAGCCACGCCGGCGATCTGCTGCTGATCTGCGGCGGAAGCGGGATCACGCCGCTCATGTCAATGCTGCGCACGCTCCACGCGCAGGGGCACGTCGGAACGGTCACGCTCGTCAGCTTCGCGCCGACGCGGGCGGACGACCTCTACGTGTCGGAGCTCAAACAACTTGGGGCGGAGATGTCCCGGCTGCAAGTCGTCCGCGGACACACCCGCGAGCACGAGCCGGGGGGCACGCTGACCGGGCACATCTCTGCCGCCAAGATCAAGCGGATCTGCCCGCGGTTCGCCGAGATCCCCACCTACGTCTGCGGCCCGCCGAGGCTCGTCGCCGCCACCGAGAGAATCTGGAAGGCGGCCGGCGCGAGCGCGAGCCTCAAGTCCGAGTCGTTCACGCTCCCGGAGCTGAAGCTCGACGCTGCGGATGCGACCGGCACGCTCGCTTTCACGGAGAGCGGCATCAGCGTCGACAATTCCGGCGCGACGCTGCTCGACCAGGCTGAAGCCGCGGGAATTGCGCCGACCTGCGGTTGCCGCATCGGCGTCTGCCACGCCTGCGACGCCCACGTGAAATCCGGCGCCGCGCGTGACGTGCGCAGCGGCAAGGTCCGTGCGCTCAGCAATGAGCGCGTCCAGCTCTGCGTCAACGCGCCAGTTGGCGACTTCGAACTTTTCATCTAGGAGAACACCATGCCCGCCACCGCCACAACACCACCCAAGAAACGCCCGCCGTCATTCAAGCTCACGCCCGAGCAGATCGAGCTCTTCGGCGAAGAGCTCGACGCGCTGCGCGAGCGCGTGATCGAAGATCTCGGCCAGCGCGACTCCGACTACATCCACAAGGTCATGAAGGCCCAGCGCGATCTTGAAGTCGCCGGCCGAGGTCTGCTCTTCCTCAGCTTCATCCCGCCCGCCTGGATCGCCGGCACCACGGCGCTCGCCGTCGCCAAGATCCTCGACAACATGGAGATCGGGCACAACATCATGCATGACCAGTACGACTGGACGCACGACCCCGCGCTCGACGGCCACGAATTCGAGTGGGACAACGCATCCACCGGCGACGACTGGCGCGACGTCCACAACTACCAGCATCACACGTACACGAATGTGGTCGGCCTCGATCGCGACATGGGGTACGGACTTCTGCGCGTCACCGAGCGCCAGCCGTGGGCGCCCTATTACCTCGGCAACGCCGTCTACGCCTTCCTGTTGGCAGTTCTGTTCGAGTACGGCGTGGCCGTCTACAACATGGAGCTCGACCAGATCCGCCTCGGCCGGGTCTCGTTCGAGGACAAGCGCGAGGAGTTCGATCGCACCTGGCGCAAGATCAGCAAGCAGGCCATCAAGGACTACCTGCTCTTCCCGGCGCTCGGCGGCCCGATGGCGCCGCTGATCTTCGCCGGCAACATGACCGCCAACGTCGTCCGCAACGTCTGGGCGTTCTCGGTGATCTTCTGCGGACACTTCCCCTCCGGCATCGAGGAGTTCAACCGCGACGAGATCATCGACGAGACCCGCGCCGAGTGGTACTACCGCCAGGTCATCGGCTCAGGCAACCTCACCGGCCCGAACCTGCTGCACGTGATGACTGGCAACCTCAGCTACCACATCGAACATCACCTGTTTCCCGACATCCCGGCCAACCGCTACGCCGAAATGTCGGTCGAGGTCAAGGAGGCATGTGCGCGATTCGGCATCCCCTACAACGAGGGATCGATGCCGCGCCAATTCGGAAGTGTCGTCAAGAAGCTCGTCCGCCTCGCGCTCCCTTGAGCGCGCCCCGTCGGTGCGGGCCGCCAGTATTGACGGATGACCCCTCGTCCCGAGGGTCGCTCCCGAGCTCAGTGGGGCGCCCTGATCGCCGCCTCGCTCGGCACCGCGATGCTCCTGCTCGACGTCACGATCGTCTACGTCGCCCTCCCGGCGATCGCCGCGGATCTCAACGCCAGCTTCGTCAGCGTGCAGTGGGTGATCGACGCCTACACCGTCGTGATGGCCGCCACGTTGCTCGCGGCCGGGGTGATCGCAGACCGCTTCGGCCGCCGACGGGTGTTCGCAAGCGGAGTGATCCTGTTCTCCGGGGCATCGGCGCTCTGCGGCGTTGCGAGCTCGGGCATCTTCCTCGACGTTGCCCGCGGGATCCAGGGGATCGGCGCGGCCGCGATCTTCGCCGCCTCGCTCGCGCTGCTTGCCAACGCGTTCCGCGGGGCAGACCGGGGCTTTGCGCTCGGGATCTGGGGAGCGATCACCGGCGTCGCGCTGGCGATCGGACCGTTGATCGGCGGGCTGGTGGTCGAAGGCCTCGACTGGCGCTGGATCTTCCTCGTGAACGTTCCCGTCGGCGCGCTGCTGCTTGGGATCACGTACTGGTCGGTCGCTGAGTCGCGCGCGGAGAACCCGGATCGCGTCGATGTTCCCGGCGCGCTGCTCTTCGGGACCGCGTGTCTGCTCGCCGCAATCGGACTGACGCGCGGCAATGACGCGGGCTGGGGCGACCCGTGGATTCTCGCCGCGCTGATCGGAGCGCTGCTCGCGCTGGCCGGATTCATCGCCGTGGAGCGCGCA
This sequence comes from Thermoleophilaceae bacterium, assembly GCA_016462645.1. Classification (GTDB taxonomy): domain Bacteria; phylum Actinomycetota; class Thermoleophilia; order Solirubrobacterales; family JACPNS01; genus JACPNS01. Next base: position 32,733 of record JAEMSX010000020.1, on the reverse strand, counting down.
TCGGACGCACCGATGCTCCCGCTCGAGCTCTTCCGCATCCCCGCCTTCACCGGGACCGCGGTCGTGGCCTTTGCGCAATCGGTTGCGATCTATCCGTTGCTGTTCTTTCTCGCGATCTACCTGCAGGACGGGCTTGGCTACTCGCCGATCGGCGCCGGCCTGCGCCTTCTCCCGCTGACGCTCCTGATCCTGCTCGTCGCGCCGTTCGCCGGCCGATTGACCGGGCGCTATCCGCTGCGTATTCCGCTCACGATCGGACTCGTACTGCTCGGGGCCGCGCTGCTGGCGATGCGCGGTCTCTCAGCGAGCGACGAATGGACCGCGCTGCTTCCGGGGATGATTCTCGGCGGGCTCGGCATCGGCGCGATCAGCCCGTCGCTCGCGGCGGCGATGGTGGCCGTTCTTCCGGTCGAGCGCAGCGGACTCTCCTCCGGGATCAACAACACGTTCCGGCAACTCGGAATCGCGATGGGGGTCGCTGGACTTGGAGCCTTGTTCGACTCGCGCGTAGAAGCCCGCGCTGGCGCGCTCGTAGGAATCGTGAACGGGGTGAACGCAGTCGCGCTCGCGGCGGCCGTCGTCGCTCTGCTCTCCGCGGCGATCGCCTGGCCCCTGCTGCGGGGACAGCGCTCCGGCTGAACGTGGTCAGATTGAGATTGCCGTGCCGCGCTGAGAAGCGACCGACATCAGCTTTTCAAGTGTCTTGACGAACAGTCTCGGCCGCGCATTGAAGCCGAGCTGGCTACCCGGCAGCTCCACGGGCTCGACGCCGAGACGATCGATCGCGGTCCGACGCAGCCAATCGATCGGCAGGTCCATGTCGTTGCTGTAGATGATCGCCGCGTTCGGCGTCTCCGGCCAGGCGGTCAGCGGCGTCACCTCGGTGATCGACCGACGTGCCTGGCGACGCAGCTGATTCCACAAGCGAGCCTTGGTCATGTCGTCGCAATCGTGCGCAAGCAACTCGCCGAACTTCTCCTCACTGTGCCAGAAGCTGCATGCGTCGCGGTCGTAGAGACGCCCGCTGTCCTCGCCGAGCGTGAAGTCGTCGCCGCGGCTCTGCTCGCTGAAGCTTTCACCGATCTTCGGCAGCAGGCCGTTCACATGGATGATCTGCTTGACCGGTCGGCGCGCGGGTACGAGCAGCGAAGCGAGGGATCCCGTCGTGTGACTGACAATCACCGGCGGTTCCTCATCTGTCCACGCGGACGCGATCACGTCGGCGTACTCGGCTGCTCCCGCCGCCGTCGACTCGATCGGAAGATCGGGAACGATCACGCGGTGACCGCGCTCCTCAAGGAGATTGGCGACCGGCTCCCAAACGACCGGGCTGTGCCACGCACCGTGGACGAGCACGATCGGATCGAGCGGAGCTGCATCTTCGGCACGTGATGTCGGGGATTCAATGGTCACTGATAACTACTCACTTTTGACTATCCCCAAACATACGCGAATTGTCAAGCCCATTCGTCCACGGCTGGTCACACATAGACTGAATCGATGCTCTCCGACCTCAACTGGAAACGCGCGAGCGTCCGCAGCGAGACCCAGTGCAGCCGGTGCGCCCGAGAGCTGCTCGCCGGGCAGCAGTCGATCCAGATCGACCGCGCGCGCGTCTGCATCAAGTGCTGGGACGAGGTCCGCGCCGATCCCACCAAGTCCGCACAGGAGTACAAGCGCGAGCTGAAGATCGGCACCGGGAGCAGCCCCCGGCGTAGCAGCACGGGCGGTCGGACCGGTGTGCGCAGGCCCGCCGCCCGCACCGAGCCGAACCTCAGCCCCTACGACGCATCGCTGCTGGTGGGCAACGTGCTCGATCGCGCCACGGCCGACACGTCCGTCGAGGTTCTTCCGGCGGGCGACTTTGATTTCCATGAGCCGGGCTTCGACTACATCGTGGTCGGGCGCGCCGGTGTGACGATCGTCAGCTCCCGCGCCTATTCGTCCGCCGTGCAGATCGAGGCGCTGGTCAGCTGGGCATCCACCTCGATCCCGGCGAACGTGATCGCCAACGGGCGCAACATGCGCGACCTCGTCGATCTGGCGGTCGAGCAGCGCGCCGCGCTCGAAGCGCTGGTCGAGGCAGCGAATTTCAAGTTCGAGGTGCCGGTCGCAGCGGCGCTGTGTTTCGAGTCCGTCGAGGGCGTGGATCGCACACCGGTGCGCGACAGTCTCGGCGTGCGGATCGACACCGCGGAGAACATCGCGAAGTTCGCAACGCGCCGCGGCCCGGTCTTCGAGAAAGAGATCGCGCAGGTCGTCGATCATCTGCGCGGCGTGGCCGCGGCCGAGGACTGAGCATGTCCGGAATCGCGATCGTGAACGGCACGCTCGTCGACCCGGCCGCGCCGGCAGTGTCGGTCTTCGACGCGGCCGTGCTCCACGGCGACGCCTACTTCGAGACCCTGCGCACCTACGACGGCCGCCCGGCGCTGCTGCCACAACATCTCCAGCGCCTGCACGCGGCGATGACGGACGCCGGATTCCCGGAGCCGCCATCGGTGCAGGAGCTCGAGAACGAAGTCGCTGCGGCGATCAACGAGTTCAGCGAAGGCGAGGTGGTGATTCGCGTGACTGTGTCGCGCGGAGTGCGCGAGTTCGGCCTCGCAGCCGAACCAGAACAGACGACGCGGATCGTGACCGCCTATCTGCTCACTTCGAGCCGCGCCGGAACTGACGCCACCGCGACGGTGACCGACGTTCCCGGGTACGTCTTCCCGCACAAGTCCGCGAACTACCAGTTGCAGTCCACGCTGTTGCGCGAGGCACGCGAATCGGGATTCGACGAGGTGCTGATCGCCGACGGATCCGAACTGATCGAGGGTGCGACCAGCAACGTCTTCGTGATCAAGGGCGATGAACTCGCCACCCCGGCGCTCGGCCGCTGCCTGCCGGGCGTGACGCGGCGCGCGGTGCTGGAGCTGGCCGCGGCGAGTGGATTCGAGTCGGCCGAGCGCGCCGTCAGCACCGCCGAGCTGGCCGACGCCGACGGGGTCTTCATCTGCAACTCACTGATCGAGTTGCGTCCGCTCACCAACATGGGCGGCCGGTCTCCGCGTGTCGCGGAGCTTCGCGACGCCCTGCTCGGCCGCTACGCCGAGGACGCCGTTTGACCGTATTGCGCATCGATCGCGCAGTCGATCTCTGGGCAATCGCCCGTGAACTGGGCGATTCCCGCGTCGCGCTGCTGGACAATCCCGGATCGCCGTCGCGGCTCGGCGACACCTCATATCTCGGTCTGTTTCCGCAGGAGGAGCTGCGCGTCGGTCACGACGCCGACCCGGCGCTGGTGTTCGCGGGACTTGCCGAACTCGCGCGTCCGCGCGAAGACAATCATGAGGGCCCGTCGCTTCAGTCCGGTCTGATCGGATACCTCGCGTACGAATTGCTCCACGGCATCGAACCGGCGGTTCCGCGCTCTGCCGCGCCGACGCCGGTCGGGGACCTGGCTCACTTCGTCCGCTTTGCCGTGATCGTCGCGGTGGACTCGGCCGTGGGTTGCACCTGGATCTGCGGTGATGACGATCGACGGGTCGCGGAGGCGCGGGAGCTGGTTGACTCGGCCCCGGTTCGTGAGGATCTCGAGATTCCGGCGCGCGCGACCGGCGTTTTCGGCCTGTCCGAGCTGCGCGCCTGCGGCCTGGAGCCGGTCACCGACCCGAGCGGATACCGGCGGCTCGTGGATCGGTCGCGCGAGGAGATCTCCGCCGGGCGCTTCTTCGAGGTCTGCCTGACTCAGGAGTTCAACGCGACCGTCGGGGCGGACGGCCGCGCGCTCTACGACATCCTCCGCGCGAGCAACCCCGCCCCGATGGGCGCGTATCTGCGTGCCGACCAGCTTGAAGTGCTCTGCACGTCGCCCGAGCGACTCGTCTCGGTCTCCGCGGGCGGCGCCGTCGAGACTCGCCCGATCAAGGGCACGCGGCCGCGCTCAAGCGACCCGGCTGAAGATCGCCACCTGCGCGAAGCGCTCGCCGCCTCACCGAAGGATCGCGCCGAGAACACGATGATCGTCGACCTCGCGCGCAACGATCTTGGGCGCGTCTGCCAGACAGGCAGCGTGGCCGTGCCAGAACTTTGCGTGGTCGAGAGCTACGCCAGCGTGCATCACCTCGTCTCGACGGTGCGCGGGCAGTTGCGGCCGGGCATGGGCCCGACCGACGTGATCCGCGCCTGCTTCCCCGGCGGATCGATGACCGGCGCCCCAAAAGTCGAGGCGATGCGGATGATCTCGGAAGTCGAGCAGTCTCAGCGCGGGATCTTCAGCGGCGCGATCGGGTGGATCGGCGACGACGGGGCGATGGACCTGAACATCGTGATCCGCACACTCATCAAGCACGGCGATCAGCTCAGCATGCACACCGGCGGCGCTGTCACCAGCGACTCCGATTCCGACGCCGAATACGCGGAGACGATGGACAAGGCCCGCGTGCTCGCGACCTCCGTGGCCGCCGCGAGTGCGCGTACGGTGAAGGCGTGATCGACCCCGCAGCCGACAACATCCTGCTCGGCGACAACCTTGAGCTGCTGCCGCAGATTCCGGACGCGTCCTACCGGATGATCTTCATCGATCCTCCCTTCAACACCGGCAAGGAGCAGACCCGCCGCACGCTCGAGACCGTGGCCGACGACGACGGCGCCCGCACCGGATTCGCCGGCCGCAGCTACAAGACCAGGCTGCTCGCGCAGTCCTCATACAAGGACAGCTTCGACGACTACCTCAGCTTTCTCGCGCCGCGCCTGGAAGAGGCCCACCGCCTGCTTGACGATCAGGGCACGCTCTACTTCCACATCGACTACCGCGAAGCGCACTACTGCAAGCTGCTGCTCGACGAGATCTTCGGACGCGAGAACTTCCTCAACGAGATCATCTGGGCATACGACTACGGCGCGCGCGCCAAGTCACGCTGGCCCGCCAAGCACGACACGATCCTCGTCTACGTCAAGAACATCAAGCGGTACCACTTCAACTCCGAAGAGGTAGATCGCGAGCCCTACATGGCGCCGGGCCTCGTCACCGCCGAGAAGGCCGCGCGCGGAAAGCTCCCGACGGACGTCTGGTGGCACACGATCGTGCCGACAAACGGCGCGGAGAAGACCGGCTACCCGACGCAGAAACCCGAAGGCATCGTGCGGCGCATGGTGCTCGCCTCAACGAACGAGGGCGACAGCTGCCTTGACTTCTTCGCCGGCAGCGGCACGCTCGGGGCGGTGGCGGCGAAGCTGAACCGCCGCTACACGTTGATCGATTCGAGTGAGGAGGCGATCCGCGTCTGCACGGACCGCCTCGCTCCCCCGAAGTCGAACGAGTCTGTGGCTTAGCCGACCTTCTCGAGGTCGACGACGAAGATCAGGGTCTCGTTGGCCGGGATCGATCCCTGGCCCTGAGCGCCGTAACCGAGGTCCGGCGGGATGATCAGAAGGCGACGGCCGCCTTCTTTCATGCCGACGACACCCTGGTCCCAGCCCTTGATGACCCCGCCTTCGCCGAGGGTGAAGGTGAATGCGTCCTTGCCCCAGGAAGTGTCGAACTCTTCGTTGTTGGACCAGTTGTGGCCGACGTAGTTGACGGTGACTTCGTCGCCGTCCTTGGCCTCTTTGCCGGTGCCCTTCTTGATGTCCTTCTCGATCAGCTTGGTCGGCGGCTCGCCGGAGGCGTCGCTGAGCTCAGGCTTCTTCTTGAGTGAACCGCTGACCTTCGGCTGGACGGTCTTGCCGGAGGAGGAGTCCTTCTCATCAGTGGAAGTGTCGGCACTTGTGCTGTCGGTGGCGGGCGCCGACGCGTCGACGTCGGAGATGCTCGCACCCTTGCTCCCGCACCCGGTGGCGAACGCCGCAAGCGCGAGGATGGTGATTAGGAGAGTGGCTTTGAATTTCATGGCGCGTAGTTTGACCGAAAATTCTCGTTTCCTGCGAGAAGATTTTGTGGTGCTCAAGTTGAGAAGGCGCGGTTGCCGAAACAAACATCGTGCCGCCACGCCCGAAGACACAGGATGGAACGGCCTGGATGCCGGTCTCCGGCTGGGGTTTGATTGCGCTGATCGGGTTCTCGATCCTGCTCATGCGCTGGATGACGACCGACAGCGACGGCTTCCTGCGCATCGTCGACGACATCAACCTTGTGATCCATGAGGCCGGTCATCCGTTGTTCGGATTCTTCGGCGAGCAGCCGATGTGGTTCGGCGGAACGCTGATGGAGCTGATCGTCCCGGCCGGCATCGCGATCGTCTTCTGGTACCAGCGCTCGGCGCTCTCAGCGGCTTTCGCGGCGGTCTGGTTCTTTGAGAACTTCCACTACATCGGTTGGTACATGGCGGATGCGCAGGACATGGCTCTGCCGCTGGCCGGCGGCGGCGAGCACGACTGGAACACGATCTTCACGCACTACGGCGTGCTCGACAGCTACGAGCAGTTCTCGAACGCGTTCATCAAGATCGGCTACGTCGGAATCGTCGCGAGCCTGCTCTTCGCCGCTGCCGTCTGGTTCGTGCAGCAGCGCTCAGACAGCGCTGACAACGCGGGCGACGCGAGCACTGCCCTTGCCGGAGGCCTTGACCGCCATTAGCGCGGTGTCGGCCGTGAACATCAGCTGATCGATCGTCTTCCCGTGCAGCGGGTGCAGCGCAAAGCCTGCGCTGGCGCCGACGCCGGAGGCGAATGCCTCAGGCGTGTTTGCGACGGTCTGAACGAAGCGCTCCGCCAGTGAGCGCGCGCCGTCAACGCCGACTCCGCGCAACACCGCGGCGAACTCGTCGCCACCGACGCGGGCGATGCAGTCGTCTTCGCGCGCCACGGAGCTCAGCGACTCGGCGATCGAGATCAGCACTGAGTCGCCGGCGCGGTGGCCACGAGAAGTGTTGACCTGTTTGAAGTTGTCGAGGTCAAGCATCACGATCGCGAACTCTCCGTGCTCGTCTCCGTCGATCAGATCCTGCACGAATGCGTTGAAGGCGCGGCGATTGCTGATGCCGGTCAGCGGGTCCGTGGTCGCGAGCTGTTCTGCACGCTCCTGGAGCTTGCTGAGCAGGACGCGGTCGTAGTACATCGAGCCGACGATCGCGATGATCAGGCAGCACTCTGCGAACAAGGTGACCAGGATCAACCAGGCCTGATCGCCACTGCCGAGCGAGTCGTAGATGAGCGGCGACAACGCGACGGCGACCGGGCCGAGGATGCGTGCGACGACCTTGTCGGTGATCCAGAACCACGCCTGCGAGGCCGCAAGCAGAATCAACAACGGCGGCACTGTGCTCTCGAGGCCACCGGTCAGCGCGATCAACCCGGCGAGGCCGAGCAGCGCGAGGCAGTCGAAGATCGCGTGCAGACGGGACCGCGGCGTCGCATTGACCTTGAGAATTCCGGCCGAGAGGGCGAGTCCGCCGAACAGCACCAGCCACCACGGGATGCGCGAGGCGGGCGCGTCCGGCATCAGCAGGCTGATCCCCAGCACCACGGATCCGAAGGCCCATGCAATCGCAGAAGTGCGCGCATACAAAGAGATTGAGGAGAAACGAGCGCTGTTGCCGCCGGTCATTGTCTCGAGATTCGCGTGGCTTGCGGGCTCCACCGGTGTCGGAACGCGTTCATCGTCGAGCCACGCGGGTCGCTCCAGGGAAGCCTCGGACAGCGGCTCGAGGTCGGGAAGGTTGTGGCGCTTCTGACCCTTCGCCTCGTACATCGCGGCGTCGGCGCGGTCGAGCAGCTCGCTGAGGTCGCGTCCGTCGTCGGGGAAGACGGCGCAACCGACTGCCGCGTCGATCTCCACTCCGTCCATCTCGATGATCGAGCTCGCAGCACGAACGGCCGCGCGGTAGATCTCGCCCGCTTCGATCACCCGCTCTTTCGTCGCACCGCGGGTCAGGACTGCGAACTCGTCGCCACCGACGCGCGCCACGAGCGTGTCTTTTGAAGCGACGCGCGTCAACTGGTGCGCGATCATCCGCAGAGCGTGATCGCCGCCGATGTGGCCGTGCTTTGCGTTCGCGGATTTGAAGTTGTCCAGGTCGATCAGCAGCAGGCCGGTGACGCCGGGGGTCTTGCCGCGCGATTTCTGCGTGAGGCGTTTGCGCGCCTCGCGTTCGAGCGCGCGGAGGTTGGCGAGGCCGGTCAGTGGATCCTCCATCGCACGGCGCCGAGCCTGATGGAGCGCGCTGAGCGTCTCCGTGTTCTGCAGGTGCAGAAGCAGCGCCGTCAGTATGAAGGTCGGGATGTACACAACCAGGATCGCGCCGATGTGGGGCGTCTGTGAGGCCGGCTCAAAGAACAGGGTCGAAAGCGCGATCCCGGTGCCCAGGAGAAGCGTCATGGCGAGCGCGAGGCGACGCACGAAGTAACCGGCGTAGATCATCGTCGCGAGCATGTTGAAGAGCACAGCGACCGTTGCCGGTGTGACCTGAAGGAGCACGAAGTTGACGCCGAGCACCGGCAGCATGAGCAGCTCGATCGATGCCTGGAAGGACCTGGAGCTCAGCTTCGGCCCGAGCACCACGAGCGCGACGCTGAGCAGCACCGCGGGCACACCCAGCGCAATGCGCCAGAAGTTGACGTTGTCGGGCGCGACCGCGGGGACGAACGAGATCGCGAAGATGATCACCGTCGTGATCATCAGCAGCGCGACGCCGGTCACGGTCTTCAGGTAGCGCTCGCTGAGCGGCGCCCCGCCGTGGTCGGTCATCGCCCGAGGTTCGGGGTCATTGTGTCTGCGTCCCGGCATCTGCGTCCACCCGGTTACTCACCGGTTGGAACTGGATCGACAGTCAGCAGGCAAACAGGTGAGTCCGCGGCCCCCGACTGGACGTTTGTTCTACCCCCGTAGGGGTGGTCACCACTTGAACATCGGCAGCGGCGAGGTGGGATGCTCGATCGTGCGCTTGGCGGTGAGCTTGATCAGGCGCTTGTGAAACCCGCGGCTCGGGTAGGCGCGCATCGCGCCGCGCACGTCCTTGATCGGCAGTCCGAAGCGGTGCAGTCCGAGGCTCACGTCGATCGCGTCGGCCCGGCGGAAAATCTCGACGGCGCTGTCGGGCGGGCCGGCGGGGCGCTGCTTGTGATGGAGATCGATCATCTCGGTAACCAGCGGAACCAGGTCCTTGCAGTCCCTGCCCTCGAGGTAGGCCGCGGCAAGATCGATCGAGGGGACCAGGTAGTCGAAGGTCTCGTCGGTCCAGATGCCGAGGTCGTGGAAGACGCCCGTCACGCGGTATTCCATTTGCCGGCTCGGCGCGTCGCCGTCGCCGCCCGCGCGCTCCCAGAGCTCGTCGCAAAAGAGCAGCACGCGGATCACGTGGTTGGTGTATCCGGCCCGATCCGGTCCGAGTGCCTTGGCATACGGCGAGAGCATGGCCGAGACGTCCACAGCTAGCGCGTCATCCTGCATACGTGCAGTTCATCACACCGACTTGACAACGCGCCCGTTTGTGGCTAAGCTTCGCCCTATTCACTAAGTGACCGGATAGTCACTTAGGCGGGGGAACACTCACATCAACCTCGGGATCATCCCACGACCTGAAGGCCTATGTCACAACACACACCGACAAAACCGTCATCCAGGACGCCTGCTGAAAAGAGCATGGGTCTCGGACTGCGCTGGCTCAACAACCTTGCCAGCTCGAGCACAATCGACAAGTTGAAGCTGCGCAAGCCGACCGAGAAGGTCGTCTACCACGGCTCCAAGAACGGCTTCAAGGCTGCAGCAGCAGCCGGTCGCCAGTTCTCCGCAAAGTCGAAGCAGGACAAGCCCGCCCGTCAGCCCAAGGCAGATGGAGCAGGCAAGTTCGATCTCACTCCCAACGACGAGCAGGAAATGCTCATCGAGGCGTTCGGCGACTTCGCGCAGAGCGAACTGCTCCCGATCGCGACCAAGTCGTCAAACGACTGCGTCACCCCGCCGGAGGTGCTGAAGGCCAGCACCGAGCTCGGCGTGACGATGATCGGCGTTCCCGAGGAGCTCGGCGGCGCAGTTGAGCAGCGTTCGGCGGTCACCAGCGTGCTGATTTCAGAAGCACTTGCCAAGGGCGACCTCGGAATGGCAGTTGCCGTTCTGGCTCCCGCAGCGGTCTCGACCGCGATCGGCCTCTGGGGCGACGCGGATCAGCAGGCCACCTATCTGCCGGAGTTCGTCGGTGACGACGTTCCTGCCGCGGCGCTCGCCGTGATGGAGCCGAAGCCGATGTTCGACCCCTTCAATCTCCAGACCACAGCGACCAAGGACGCCGACGGCGGCTACACGCTGAACGGCGTCAAGAGCCTCGTCCCGCGCGGCGCAGAGGCCGAGCTGTTCGTGATCGCCGCTGAACTCGATGGCGCGCCGCGCATGTTCATCGTCGAGAGCAAGTACGAGGGCATCTCGGTCACGCCGGAGCCGGCGATGGGCATCCGCCCCGCCGCCACGGCCACGCTCAGCTTCGAGGGCACCAAGCTCCCGAAGGGCGCGCTGCTCGGCGAGGCAGCCGACTACACGGAGATGATCCGACTGTCCCGTATCGCCTGGGGCGCCGTCACCGCTGGTTGCGGCCGCGCAGTCCAGGACTACCTGATCCCCTACGTCAATGAGCGCAAGGCGTTCGGCGAGCCGATCAGCTACCGCCAGGCCGTCGCGTTCACGATCAGCAACGTCGCGATCGAACTCGAGGGCATCCGCCTGACCACCTACCGCGCTGCCGCTCTGGCTGACGCCGGCAAGGACTTCTCGCGCGAGGCCGCGCTCGTCCGCCAGCTCACCGCCAAGTACGGCATGCAGATCGGCTCCGACGGAGTCCAGATGCTTGGTGGCCACGGCTACACGCAGGAATACCCGGTCGAACGCTGGTACCGCGACCTTCGCGCTGCCGGCCTGATGGAGGGCGTACTTCTCGTCTAATGGCTATCAATCTCGAAACACCCAAGAAGTTCAAGCCGCTGATCGGCCAGGCCCACATGGTCGCCGAGGAGCTGCTCCGTCCGAACTCGCGCAAGTACGACAACTTCGACCACGAGTACCCGGTCGAGCTCGACATGCTGCGTGCGCTGATCGACGGCATGGAAGAGGGCGCAGGCCAGGGCGCAGGTGCCGCCGGCGTCGGCCAGGCTGACACGCTCAAGCAGGACGACACCGACGACAACAAGAACGGCACCAACCTCTCGACGATGCTCAGCATCATCGAGATGTGCTGGGGCGACGTCGGCCTCCTGCTGACGATGCCGGGTCAGGGCCTGGGCAACTCGGCGATCGCAGCGGTTGCGAACGAGGAGCAGCTCAAGCGCTTCAAGGGCAAGTGGGCCGCAATGGCCATCACCGAGCCCGAGGCCGGTTCCGACTCCGCCGCGATCCGCACCACCGCGGTCAAGGACGGGGACAACTACATCCTCAACGGCGAGAAGATCTACGTCACCTCCGGTGAGCGCGCAGACCTCGTCGTCGTCTGGGCGAACGTGGACCCGTCAGCGGGCCGCGCCGGCATCAAGTCGTTCGTCGTCGAGCGCTCGAACCCGAACATGAAGCTCGACCGCCTCGAGGAGAAGCTCGGCATCCGCGCAAGCGACACCGCCGCGTTCATCCTTCAGGACTGCGTCGTGCACAAGGACAACCTCCTCGGAGACCCCGAGGTCGTGACCGACAAGGGCTTCGGCGGCGTCATGCAGACGTTCGACAACACCCGCCCGCTGGTCGCCGCAATGGCGCTCGGCGTTGCGCGTGCCGCCCTCGACGAGTTGCGCACGCTGCTCGAAGAGAACGGCTTTGAGATCAACTACGACAAGCCCGCGGCGTACCAGCCCGGTGCGGTCGCCGAGTTCATCGAACTCGAGGCCGACTGGGAGGCAGCAAAGCTGCTCACCATGGAAGCTGCGTGGATGGCAGACAACCGCAAGCCGAACTCGGTCCAGGCCTCGATGGCCAAGGCCAAAGCAGGCCGCAGCGGTACTGACATCACGCTGCGCGCCGTCAAATTGGCTGGTAGCGTCGGCTACTCCGAGAACTCGCTTCTTGAGAAGTGGTCGCGCGACTCGAAGATCCTCGACATCTTCGAAGGCACGCAGCAGATTCAGTTGCTGATCATCGCGCGCCAGCTGCTCGGTCTGTCTTCGTCACAACTCAAGTAATTCCAACCCCGCTTCTTCTAAGGAGAACCCCCAGATGGCTGCCAGTAAGGCTCCGCGCCCAGTATGGGTGATCGGCGGCAACCGCATTCCGTTCGTGCGGTCCAACGCTCAGTACGCACACGCGTCAAACCAGGACATGTTCACCGCGGCCGTCGACGGTCTCGCCGACCGTTACGGCCTCGCCGGTGAGCGCATCGGCGACTTCGCCGGCGGCGCAGTGCTCAAGTTCGCCCGCGAGCTCAACCTCTCACGCGAGGTTGTGCTCGGCTCCAAGCTCGCACCCGAGACCCCGGCCTTCGACGTCGGTCAGGCTTGCGGAACCGGGCTGGAGGCCGCGATCCTGATCGCCAACAAGATCGCCCTCGGCCAGATCGATTCCGGCATCGCCGGTGGTACCGACACCACCTCCGACGCCCCGATCGAGCTGAACGAGGACCTGCGTCAGATCCTGATGGACGTCAACCGCATCAAGGACCCGAAGAAGCAGGCACTCACGCTGCTGACCAAGTTCCGCCCGGGCATGATCAAGCCGGAGATCCCGGTCAACCGTGAAGCACGCACCGGTCTCTCGATGGGCGAGCACACGGCGATCACCGCCAAGGAGTGGAACATCACGCGCGAGGCGCAGGACGAGCTGACCTACAACTCGCACCAGAACCTCGCCAAGGCCTGGGACGAGGGCTGGCAGGACGACATGGTCACGCCGTACCTCGGCGTCGAGATCGACGGCAACCTGCGCGCCGACACCTCGCTGGAGAAGCTCGCAAAGCTCAAGCCGGTCTTCGGTGGCAAGGACGGCACGATGACCGCCGCCAACTCGACCCCGCTCTCCGACGGCGCTTCAGCGGTGCTGCTGGGAACCGAGGAGTGGGCCAAGGAGCGCGGACTCCCGCTGCGCGCGCGATTCGTCGACGCCGAGACCTCGGCCGTCGACTACATCGTCAAGCAGGAAGGCCTGCTGCTGGCTCCGGTCTACGCGGTCCCGCGTCTGCTCGAGCGCAACAAGCTCACGCTGCAGGACTTCGACTTCTACGAGATCCATGAAGCATTCGCAGCGCAGACGCTCGCGACGCTGAAGGCCTGGGAGGACCCGGCGTTCTGCAAGAACCGTCTGGGCCTGGACGAGCCGCTCGGATCGATCGATCGTGCAAAACTGAACGTCAAGGGTGGCTCGCTTGCAGCCGCTCACCCGTTCGCCGCAACCGGCGGACGCATTGTCGCCAACCTCGCCAAGCTGCTCGAAGAGAAGGGCTCCGGCCGCGGATTGATCTCGATCTGCGCAGCTGGTGGCCAGGGCATCGTCGCCATTCTCGAGCGATAGGAGTCACAAATGTCTGACAAGTACGCAGAGTTCGTCCGCGGCCCCGTCGGCGGCTTCATCGCCCCGAAGGTCGGTCTGCCCCAGCCCACCAAGCTCGAGCGCTACAAGAAGGGCCAGCCGGTTGTCGACGGCAAAGCCTTCATCGGCGCAGCCCCCGGCGGCCGCCTCGGCGAGTCGCTGGTCGCCGCGCTGAAGAGCGCGAGCGTCGAGTTCGACTACTCGGAGCCCGGCGTCGCGCCTGAAGGGGATGAGCGCTACAAGGTGCTCGTCTTCGACGCCACCGGCATCACGGATTCCACGCAGCTCGAAGAGCTCTGGCGCTTCTTCCACCCGACGATCCGCCGCGTCAAGAGCTGCGGCCGCGTCGTCGTGCTCGGCACGCAGCCGGAGCTGACCGGCAGCGCAAAGGAAGCCACGGCGCAGCGCGCGCTCGAAGGCTTCACCCGCGCAGTCGGCAAGGAGATCCGCAAGGGCTCGGCCGTCAACCTCGTCTACGTCGCCCCGGGCGCCGAGGACCAGATCGAAAGCACGCTTCGCTTCTTCATCTCCCCGCGCAGCGCCTACGTGTCCGGCCAGGTTGCCCGCATCGTGGAGTCGATCGGCGGAGAGACCCCCGAGATCGACTGGAACATGCCGCTGGCCGGCAAGGTCGCACTGGTCACCGGTGCCTCGCGCGGAATCGGCGCGGCAATCTCCGAGACGCTCGCCCGCGACGGCGCGCACGTCGTCGGACTCGACATCCCGCCGCTGAAGGACGACCTCGAGAAGCTGATGAGCAAGCTCGGCGGATCCTCGATCGTCGAGGACATCACGGCCGAAGAGGCTCCGAAGGTGATCGCGGACTTCCTTGACGCCCATCACAACGGCGTCGACATCGTCGTCCACAACGCCGGCGTCACGAAGGACAAGACGCTCGGTCGCATGGACGAGGACAAGTGGTCGGTCCTGATGGACATCAACCTCTCGTCCGAGGAGCGCATCAACGATGAGCTGCTCGCGCGCCAGCTGGTCAAGGCCAACGGCCGCGTGATCTGCGTTTCCTCGATGAGCGGAATCGCCGGCGGCGCAGGACAGACCAACTACTCGACCTCGAAGGCCGGAGTGATCGGTCTCGTGCAGTCGACCGCGCCGGAGTGGGCAAAGCACGGCGTGACGATCAACGCCGTCGCGCCTGGCTTCATCGAGACGCAGATGACTGCAGCGATGCCGCTCGGACCGCGCGAAGTCGGACGCCGCATGAACTCGATGCAGCAGGGTGGTCTTCCGGTCGATGTGGCCGAGGGAATCGCCTGGTACGCAAGCCCCGCGTCAACGGGCCTGACCGGCAACGTCGTCCGCGTCTGCGGACAGATGCTGATCGGCGCCTAAGGAGAATCTGATGAGCAACGTTGAACTGAAGAGCGCCCCGGGCGCTGGCGGCCTGTACTTGAAGGCCGCCATCGGCATGACCCCGCTGGCCGGCACGCGCAAGAAGGAATTGCCGGACACGGTCGTCTCTCTGGAGGCGCAGCCCGTGGACCTCGATCGCCTGGCCGCATTCGGCCGCGTGACCGAGCACACCCTGACTGGCAGCCTGCCGCCGATCTTCTTCAACGTTCTCTCAATGCCCCTGCAGCTGAAGCTGATGACGGGCGACGGATTCCCGTTTCCCGTGATCGGCCTCGTGCATGTGAACAACAAGATTGAGCAGACACGCAAGGTTGACGCTGCAGAGCCGCTGGGTCTCAGCGTGCGCGTTCAGGACCTGCGCCCGCACCCGAAGGGCCGTCAGTTCGACGTCATCTCTGAGGCGCGCGTCGGCGACGAGCTGGTCTCGAAGGCGACGAGCACCTACCTGCGCATCGGCAAGCCGTCAGAAGAGGCCGCTGCCGAGAAGACCGAGGAGATCGATTTCTCCGCGCTGCCGCAGATCGCAACCTGGTCACTCCCCGGCGACCTTGGCCGCCGCTACGCCTCGGTCTCGGGCGACCGCAACCCGATCCACATGCACGACCTCACGGCGAAGGCATTCGGATTCCCGAAGGCGATCGCCCACGGCATGTGGACCAAGGCCCGCGCGCTCGCCGCGATCGACAACAAGCTGCCCGACGCTTTCACGGTGGACGTGGCGTTCAAGCGCCCGATCCTGCTCCCGTCGAAGGTCGGCTTCCACGTGGCGGAGGTCGATGACGGCCTCAACTTCAGCGTGCGCAACGCCAAGAAGGGCACACCGCACGTCGACGGCACGACGCGCGCGGCATAGCCAGCGAGTAGTTTTCACGCCATGAGAATCGGCGTGTTCGGAACTGGAATGGTCGGCGATGCGCTTTCGAAGGCGTTGTCAAAGCTCGGGCATGAAGTGACTGTCGGGGCGCGCAGCTCGGACTCAGAGAGTCTGCAGCCGTTCGCCGATGAAGGACTGCTCACCGGCTCGTTCGCCGATGCGGCGATCACTTCGGATCTCGTCATCAACGCGACCAACGGGAACTTCTCGGTCGAAGCCGTCGCTTCGGCGGCCGCAGAGCTCGACGGCAAGACGCTGATCGATCTCTCCAACCGTCTCGACCACTCAAAGGGCATGGCCGCCGCCGCGCTGGCAGCGCCTGACAACTCCGTCGCCGCGGACATCCAGGCCGCAGTGCCCGGCGTGAACGTGGTCAAGGCCCTGAACACGATGAACTGCAACGTGATGGTTGACCCGTCGCTCGTGCCCGGTGACCACGTCGTGTTCGTCAGCGGCGACTCAGCTGAGGCGAAGCAGCAGGTCAAGGACCTGCTCGCCCAGTTCGGCTGGCGCGAGCAGCAGATCGTCGATCTCGGCGGCCTTGAGACCGCGACCGGCCCTGAGATGCTGATGCAGCTCTGGCTCGACGTCGTGGTCGCGCGCGGCGGCTTCGGCGCCGGCCCGTTCAACTTCGCGATCAACGGCTGAGATGCCGTGAGCAAGGTCCGCGTACACAACATGTCCGTTTCGCTTGACGGCTACGGAACCGGCGAGGGCCAGACGCTCGACGAGCCATTCGGCCACGCAGGCCATCGGTTGCTGGGATGGGCGCTGGGCACCAAGACATTCCAGACCCAGATCCATGGAGGGACCGGCGGATCAGATGGGGTGGACGAGGCATTCGCCGCCAAGTGGGGCCCGGGCATCGGCGCAGAGATCATGGGACGCAACAAGTTCGGCCCGCAGCGAGGCCCTTGGACCGACGAGGAATGGAAGGGTTGGTGGGGCGACGACCCTGTCTTCCACACGCCGGTCATCGTGCTCACCCATCACCCGCGACCGATGCTGGAGATGGAGGGCGGCACGACGTTCTACTTCGTTGACGGCACGCCCGAGGAGGCGCTGGCCAAGGCGCGCGAGGTTGCCGACGGACTCGATGTCCGTATCGGCGGCGGACCGACCACCGTGAACGAATTCCTGAAGGCGGACCTGATTGACCACATGCACATCGCGGTCACCCCGATCATCCTCGGCCGCGGCGTCAACCTGTGGGAAGGTCTTGAAGGTCTCGAGGACCGTTTTGACATCGAGGTCGTCAGCTCACCCAGCGGCGCGACGCACCTGACGTTCGAACGCAGGCCGCGCGACTGATCGATCGTCCGGCGCTACAGCGCGACGACGAAGCTGCTGACGCGGTTCGGGTCGCGCGCCGAAGTCTTCGCCGCGGTGAGCGCGACGTCCGCCGCGGTGACCAGCTCATCCGTCGTTCGCCCGTGCATTCCGTAGAGCGCAAAGCCGGCACTGGGTCGCACCTCGGCGTTGGAAGGCAGGTCGGTGTCCTCCAGCGCTCCGCGCACGGCATCGACGAGGCGCTGCGCAAGCGCCCGCGCGGATTCGGCGTCAACGCCTGGAGCGACGATCCCGAACTCGTCGCCGCCGAGGCGTGCGACGCAGTCCTCTTCGCGCGATGCTGCCGTCAGCGCGGCGGCCACCTCGGTCAGCATCTGGTCGCCGATCACCCGTCCGTAGTTGGCGCTGACGCTTTTGAAGTTCCCGAGGTCGATCATCACCACGGCCAGCGCATCGCGATCGCCGTATGAGAGGTGGTCGAGTTCCTCGCGCATGCGCTCCTCGAACGCTCGGCGGTTGTATGTGCCTGCGCGCGGATCGAGCGAAGAGAGTTGCGCAGTCAGAATCTGGGCGCGCTCGAGGTAGTAATGGTTGTAATACAGCACGAGCAGCAGCGCGCCCGCGACGAGCACGCCGCCGACGATCGTCACGGCGTCGAGCAGCGTGACCGGGGTGCTCTGGCCGAGCGCGTAGGGCGTGAAGATGATCACGATCGCCAGCGCCGACACCGGCAGGACCCGTTTCAGCGGCAGGAACCAGCCGATGTAGATCAGGATCAGCAGGGCGATCGGCAGCGCGGGGCTTGCGGTGTTCCCGGTGTAATAGATCGTGAGCGCCAGCGCGACCGATGCGATCGAGAGGTCGAGCAGCTGCTGCGAGAAACGAACTGTCGTGTCGGTGCAGTAGCGGATCACCGCCATCGTCATGCCGAAGGCGACCAGCAGGGCGACCGCCGTCGGGCTTCCGGCGACCGCGTCGGGCATCGCCAGCGAGATCGCGACAGCGACTGCGCTGAGCGACCACGAGATCGCCGTGAACTTGACCTGCGTGGGACGGTTGTGCCAGCGCATTCGGTCGCGCCGTCGCTGTTGCGCCCCTCTGGTGACCTCGGTGGGTGTCCAGGCGGCGGACTCGCGGGCGTCCTCCGGCGGCGAACGCCGCGCGGTCACCTGTCGCTCGTGTTCGGCCTTGACGAGATAGAGCGATCGGTCCGCGCTGCGAACGAGGCTCTCGAAGCTTGAGCCGTCCTCACCGCTGAGCGCGACACCGACGCTGGCGTCGATGTTCACGCCCTGATCTGCAATCTGATCGATCGCCCGAAGTACTGCGACGCGGTACTCGACTCCGCGCGCAGTGAGGCTCTCCCGGTCGGCGTTGCTGCTGAGCACGCTGAACTCGTCGCTTCCGGTTCGGGCGACGAACTCACCCTCCACGGATTCGCCGCGCATGGCGTTGGCGGCTGCGAGCAGCAGCCGGTCGCCGTCGCGGTGCCCGTTGAGCATGTTCGCCGCGCGGAATCCGTCGAGGTCGAGGACGATCAGACCGATCTGGCGGTTCAGTCGTTCGTTGCGCACGTCGAGCAGCGCGGTCGCCCGGCGGCGCAACATGCGCGAGTTGGGCAGCTGCGTCAGGGGATCGCTGAAAGCCGTGTGTTCGGCCTCAATCAGCGCTGCTGCTCGGTCCTGCTTGAGCACGTAGACCGAGTAGCCGACAGCCCAGAGGATGATCACCATCAGAACCGTCTGCGAGAGAAAATGGGGGGCTTCCGGGTCGGCATAGTTGAAATGGACGCCGAGTCCGGCGATGATCGTGGTCAGAACGAGCATCGCGGTGATTCCGCGCGCGCCGAGGAACTGCGCGCTGTAGACGATGACCGCGACCTGCCCCACGACCATGCCGCCGAGCGCTCCGGGGCCGTAGAAGCTGAGGACGAATTGGAAGACCAGCGCAAAGACCATCAGGATCGCGACCGTCATCGCAGTTCGCTCGTCGTCGAGCTTTCGCACCCAGGTCAGCAACGAGACCGCGATCGTCGCCGAGAGTCCCGCGATGACAAACCGCAGAACCGTCTGGAGCGTCGTCTCGGCGGAGCTGTCGACCTGCCCTGCCGCAAGCGCGAGCCCGGTCATCAGGAGCCAGAGCGCCGCGCCGAGGTCGAGCATCAGGTCGCGCTGCGAGAAGTGTTCGATCGTGTACTCGCGCTCGAACGCGATCAGCTCGCTGTGCTCTTCGGGCGCGCCGACGTACGGACGCCAGCTGTCGTCGTTCTGGTGCGCGCGTTCAATCATCCGAGGTCGAAGCGCTTGCGCTGATCCTCGGGGACGAGCTCGAGGTAGTCGGCGTGAGTCTTGATGAAGTGGTTGACGAACGGGCAGAAGGGGAGGACGTCCTCGCCCGCCTCGCGCGCTGCGTCGAGCGCCGCGGTGATCAGTTGTCCGCCGAAACCCCGACCCTCAAATGCAGGGTCGATCTCGGTGTGAATGAACGCGCGAATGCCGGGGCGGGAGCGGTACGACGCAAAGCCGGCGAGTTCGCCATCGAGGTAGATCTCGAACTGATGCTCGTCGGGGTTGTCTTTGGTTGTCACAGCCACACGGCCCACGATACATGCGAGCCCCTTCGCCCCGGTAATCTCTCTGTCGCTCTGGACAGGTGGCGGAGCGGTTGAACGCGCACGCTTGGAAAGCGTGTAATCGGTGCAAGCTGGTTCGAGGGTTCGAATCCCTCCCTGTCCGTTTCTGTGACGCGGCGCATTTCGTGGCGATCGGGTCGTCGGCGGTCGGTCACGCACGAAAGTGCGCTCCCTCCCTTCTCCTCGCCGCTCCCCACGAACTGCTTGGTCACAGAACCGGACAGAAGCTACGGGTTAGTGGGCGAGGCTGACGCCCAGCCAGACGATCGCCAGCGAAAGCAGGAAGACCACGCCTTCGAGCCAGTGCTGCTGGGGGCGGCGTGTGTGCCAGGCGATCAGCGCGATTGTCAGCACGACCAGGCCGAGCTTCAGGTGGAGCTTCCAGTCGCTCCAGAGCTCGAAGTGTCCGGCCATCGCTGAACCGGTGAGGATCAGCACGACCAGCGCGACGGCTGATCCGATGCCGAACTTCCGCGCCATCGCACGCATCTGCTCGCGGTTCTCCTCGCCGCGCATGACCGGCACCACCGCGGCGACGAGCACCATCTGTCCGCCGACGAAGAACGCCATCGCGAGCAGGTGCAACCACGTGACTATCTCCCAGCCGGTCATCGCCTGCGATCATATGCGCAGGGGAGCGGCCCGCACGGAGCGCGGGCATATCCGATGGTTGATCTGATTCTTTACGCAATTCCGTTCTTCGTCATCCTTCTGGTTGTCGAGATGCTGCTGCTCCGGCACGTGCATCACCACCCCGAAGACGAGGACGAGGCGCTGGACCTCGCGATGGGCGTCGAAGGCCCGATCGGCTACGAGCTGCGCGACACGCGCACCTCGCTGGCGATGGGTCTCGGCAACGTGATCATCAACTCGGTCTGGAAGCTCGCGCAGGTCGCGGTTCTCGCGGCGATCTACACGTACATCGCGCCGTTCCACTTCCCGGCCGACCAGCCGTACACCTACCTCGTGCTGTTCCTGGCCGACGACCTCGCCTTCTACACCTACCACCGCGTGCACCACGAGGTCCGCCTTTTCTGGGCCCAGCACGTCGTGCACCACTCGAGCCAGCACTTCAACCTCTCAACGGCGCTGCGCCAGCAGTGGGTCCTGATGACCGAACTGCCGTTCTGGATCCCGCTCGCGCTGATGGGCTTCTCCCCGGCGATGATCGTCGGCATGCACGCGGTCAGCCTGATCTACCAGTACTGGATTCACACAGAAGCGATTGACAGGCTCCCGCGCTGGTACGAGTTCATCTTCAACACGCCGAGCCACCACCGCGTCCACCACGGCAGCAACCCGCAGTACCTCGACCGCAACTACGGCGGCATCCTGATCATCTGGGACCGCATGTTCGGCTCGTTCGAACCTGAGGGCGAGCGCGTCCGCTACGGGCTGACCAAGAACATCCACACCTTCAACCCCTTCAAGGTCTTTGCGCACGAGTGGATCGCGATCTGGCGCGACGTGCGCGCCGCCGACAACTGGCATGACCGCTTCGGCTACGCCTTTCGCGGGCCTGGATGGCAGCCCGACAGCGAACAGGACAAGCGCGAAGTCGAGCGCGAGCAGCCGCCCGGCCCGCGCATCGCGGCCTAGCCGGCGCTGACGATCGGCCACTCCCGCTCGATCGTCTCGTTCTTGCCCTGCGAGCGGAAGTACTCCTCAAGCGAGGCCGCCTGCTCGTCGGCCCAGAGGATCTGGGAAGCGTGCAGCTCCTTCAGGCCCACGCCCTTGAGCTCGTCGTACTGCTCGCCCATCCGCCAGGCGACGCGCGCGGCCGCGATCGCGTCGGCGTCGGCGGCGTGCGCGTCGTCCTCTGAGAGCTTGACGTTGTAGACCTCGCAGACCGCCGTGAGCGTGCGCTTGCCGTTGCGGAACTTCCAGAGCTGCTTGTCCATGATCAACGGATCGATCACAAAGAGGTCCGAACCCCGCTCGGTCAGCGGCACGATCCCGTGCCTACGCGCCTCGCGGTCGAGCATCGTGAGGTCGTAGCGCGCGTTGAAGGCGACGACCGGCACGCCCTTGGCGATCTCGTCGGCGAGCTTCTCGACAATCTCGCTGACGACCTCTCCGGCCGGCCGCCCCTCGGCCTGCGCGCGCTCGGTCGTGATCCCGTGCACTCGCGAAGCCCCCTCCGGGATCGGGATACCGGGATCGGCGAGCCAGGAGACCGTGTCGATCGGCTGCTTTCCGCCCACGACACTCACGGTCGCGGTGACGATGCGATCGGTCTGGGGGTCGACACCGGTCGACTCGATGTCAAATGCCGCCAGCCTGCCGTGGTGCCAGTTCTCGGAATTCACTCGCACCAACCTAACGGCGAGCGTGGACAGGGGATGACATGAGAAGATGCGCGGATGTCTCCTCAAATCACACCCTTCATCTGGATCGACGCCGACCCGCGGGAGGCGCGCGACTACTACTTCTCGATCTTCGACGACACCGCTGAGGTGTTTGCGATGCCGGGACCTGGCGAGGCCCCGATGGGCATCGCGATCAGCATCGACGGCAATCCGTACATCCTCTTCAACGGCGGCCCCGGCCACCCGCAGACCGACGCCTTCTCGCTGATGGTCAGCGCCGAAGGGCAGGACGAGGTCGACCGCTACTGGGACGGGCTGACCGCCGATGGCGAAGAGGGCCAGTGCGGCTGGCTGAAGGACAAGTACGGGGTCAGCTGGCAGATCGTCCCGACGATGCTGCCAGATGTGATGGGCGGCCCCGATCCGGAAGGCCGGGCGCGGGCAAGCCAGGCGATGATGGGCATGAAGAAGCTGATCATCGCCGACCTGCAGGCCGCGTACGACGGTACGGCTTGACTACTTGCCGTTGACGATCATCGTCGCGACGCCCAGCGGATCGTCCTGGGCGAAGCGCGTGGTCTTGAAGGTGCTCTTGAGCAGGCGCGCCGCGTCGTTGGTCAGGGTCAGGTGAGCGTTGGTCAGCGTGATCTTGCGCGTCGCGGGGTCGACCGTGGTGATCAGCTGCGCGGGGTCGATGTGCGCGAACTTGATCTTCGAACCGTTCGAACGGGTGAAGCTGATCCAGCCGCGCTTCGCGATGTTGACGACCGGATAGCGCAGCTTCAGCGATGAACTTCCGCGCTTGAAGCTGAGTCCGCCGCTGAAGTTGACCGGGCCGGTGAGCGTGCCGGGCTTGAGGTAGCCACCGCCGGCGCCGGGGAAGATCAGCTTGCCGCCGGAGGTCTTCGACGGTTTCATCGGCGTCAGCTTCACGCCGACTTCTGCGAGCTTGTTCTGCGGCGACTGGTCCAGCGCAACGCGGAAGCGGCCGCCGCCCGCGACTTCGATCTTCGACGCGATCGAGTTGATCGTCGCGACGCCCACCAGCTGGTTGCCCGCGAAAGCGGTCTTCGTCTTTGAGAGCTTGAGCACGGAGTTGATGCGTGCTGCGGCCTCGTCAGTCAGGCGCAGAACGATCGACCGCACATCGGTGTTGAAGCCGGCGCGCACGACGGTGCCGGCGGACGCCCTGAAGGCGACCATCTGCGATCCGCCGACCGTGGCGCTCACGAAACTGCTGCCGGTCTTCGTGAAGCGCAGGTTGGCGATGTTGATCTTGCGCGACTTGTAGGCGAAGGCGATTCCGCCGGTGGTGCGGTAGGTGCCCGTGCCCTTCGACTGCACGATCAGTCCGCCGCGGACCGGGATCGCGAACTGCGTGGTGCTGCCGGTTGCCGGCGAGACGAGCGAAGGCGTGACCTTCTTCTTTGCGAGCTTGTTGGTGAAGCTCGGCTCCACGGCGATCGACGCGGTGCCGCCGCTCAGGCTGATGTTTGCGGATGCTCCAGCGGCTGAGACCGCGAGCAGGATGAGGGCTGCCGTCAGGGCAGTGATCAGGTTGCGCATAGGCGATTGTTATCACTCAGCGCGGCGAAACAACCGAGGAACGTCCAGCGCCTCTGACCGGTCAAGACAACGGAGAGAGAGGGATTCGAACCCTCGGACGAGCTTACGCCCGTCAACAGTTTTCGAGACTGCCCCGTTCAACCGCTCCGGCACCTCTCCGCTGGAAAGCCTAGAAGATTCAGCGCCGTGCGGCGAAGAACGCCCGCAGCAGCTCTCCGCAGGCATCGGCCATCAGACCCCCGCGCACGTCAGGCCGATGATTGAAGCGCGGCTCGCCGGTGATGTCGAGCACGCTGCCGCAGGCGCCGGCCTTCGGGTCTGATGCGCCGTAGACAACGTGGGGGATGCGGCTGAGCACGATCGCCCCCGCACACATCGAGCACGGCTCAAGCGTCACATAGAGCGTGGCGCCCAGCACGCGCCAGCTGCCGACGGCCTCGGCGGCCCGGCGCAGCGCGAGCACTTCCGCGTGGGCGGTCGGGTCCTGCAGCAGCTCGCGCTCGTTGCGCCCGACCGCGATCGCATCGTCGCCCAGCGCGACGACCGCGCCGATCGGGACATCGTCGTGCGCCAAGGCGCCCTGCGCCTGTTCAATCGCGAGGGCCATGAAATGCGCGTCGGCGTCGCTCCAGTTCTCCGCACCGTTGTTCACGGACAAAGACCGTAGAACAGGCGCGCGCAAGGCAAACTTCAGTGTGGACTGCCACGACTTCCGGAGAGATACGGTGTTCCAGCGTATGCGGGGCACTGATCCGGAGCCCCGCAATTCCTTTCAAGCGCCATTCACCCAAGACCCTGATCATCTCTAACCCCACTTCGCGCCTGTTGGCGCCATTGGTTGCTGCACTGGTACTTCTGGTCGCAGCCTCCAGCGCCAACGCGGCTGGTCAGGTGCGTGGCTTTGACGATCCCGCATCGTCCTACTCCAGCACCTCAGTGGTGGTCGGATTTGATCCCGACACCTCGGCAGCGGCAGGATCCGCATCGATCGCCGCCGCCGACGCGGGCAGCGTCGAGGCCGGCGGACCGCGCAGCGCGGTCGTTCAGCTCGGCAAGGACGAATCGCTGAGGAGCGCGGCGAAGAAACTCGCGTCCAAGCCCGGCGTCAGCTACGTCAAGCCCAACTACCTCGCGCGCATCAGCGCCGACGACACCTGGGTGCCCAACGACCCCGGCCGCGGATCGACGGCGGGCGGCTGGCAGTCAACTCAGTGGAACTTCGCCGGCCAGTACGGCATCAATGTGCTTCCGGCCTGGCGCAAACTGCGCGCACTGCAGCGCACCGGTGGTCGCGGTGCCGTCGTCGCGATCATCGACACCGGCGTCGCCTTTGAGGACCGCGGCAACTTCCGGCAGTCCCCTGACCTCGCCGGCGTCAAGATCAAGGGCGCATATGACTTCCTCAGTCGCGACCGCCACCCCGAGGACCGCAACGGCCACGGGACGCACGTGGCATCGACCGTCTTCGAGCAGACCGACAACGGACTCGCCGTCACCGGCATCGCCTACGGCGCGACGCTGATGCCGATCCGCGCGCTCAACGCTCGCGGCCTCGGCGATGAAATGACCGTCTCGCGCGCGATTCGCTACGCGGCCGATCGCCACGCTGATGTCATCAACCTCTCCGTCGAGTTCGATGTTCAGCTCAGCGCCTCGGATCTCCCGGGAATCATCTCGGCGATGCGTTACGCCAAGCGCAAGGGTTCGCTGGTCGTGGCGGCCGCCGGAAACCAGGAGGCCAACCGCGTCGCCTACCCGGCGCGCAGCGGCAACGCGCTCTCAGTCGGCGCCACCACCGTCAGCGGGTGTCTCGCCGACTACTCCGATTACGGCAGCGGCCTCGACCTCGTCGCCCCCGGTGGCGGCGGCGACACGTTCGACATCGACACGACTCCCGGCAGCACCGACTCGACGAACTGCCGGGTCACGCACCCGTCCCTGCCGATCTACCAGATGACCTTCCTGCGCAGCGTGCGCAGCTTCTCGCTGCCCTCGATCTACCAGGGCACTTCGATGGCGTCGCCGCATGTGTCCGGCACCGCGGCGCTCGTGATCGCCAGCGGCGTGATCGGCAAGAACCCGACGCCCGCGCAGCTGCAGGCGCATCTCGAATCCACGGCGACCGACGTCGGTGCCCCGGGATACGACTTGCACTACGGCCACGGCATCGTCAACGCGGCGAACGCCGTCGGCGCGACCCCCTAGGTCGTTCGCACGATCAGCACCGAGCACGGTGCGTGATGTGAAATCTTGTTCGGAACGCTTCCGAGCAGGAAGCGACGGGCTCCGGCCATGCCTTTGTTTCCGACCACGATCAGGTCGGCGCCCTCTTCTTCGGCGACATCGAGGATCGCGTCTGCCGGGTTGCCCTGGCGCGCCGAGATCTTCACGTCGATGTTGCGCTCCTCGAGCGGTGCGGAGATCTGGCTGAGCATCGCGTCGACATCTTCGCGTTCATTGATCGACCACTCAACGTCCTGGGGAGCGTCTGCGCGCTCCTTCTCAAGGCGGGCCGACGAGACCGGGTCGAAGGCGCTGACGATCACCAGCGACGCACCGAGCTTCTCGGCGAGGTCGCCGGCCTGGATGACTGCCTGGGCTGCGGTGTCGGAACCGTCTGTACCGACGACGATTTTCTCGATCAAGTTTTCCTCACTCCGGTTTGCGCTTGATGACGTGCCGGTCGATCATACGGGAGCAGGGGGGCGGTGTGGGTGATTAGGCTCACGGCCGTGCAACTCAACTGGATCATCATGCAGATCGTCATCGTCGTGCTCGTCCTGGCGGGGATGATCATCGCCGCCACAAAGCTCTGGCTCTAGCCACGAAAAAGGCCGCCTCCGAAATCCGGAGACGGCCTTGATCTGAAAGCAGTTGCGCTTTGAACTACTTGACGGTGAGCGTCGTCTCGTAACCCTTGTCGCGGTTGTTCTTGTACGAGTCGAAGATCGTGTACTTGTCCTTCGTCACTGCGACGGTGAGGCTGGTCGAACGACCCGGGGCAACCGGAGCGCCCTTGATGTCCTTGTACTGACCGCCATCGATGCCGACGCCGTGCTTGCCGTCAGCGCTGGACGGCACGGTGACCGTGATCTTGATCGTTCCCGGCTTGCAGGTGACCGCCTTCTTGCTGAAGCTGCCGTCCTCGACCGTCAGATCGACTTCGCATGCGAGCTTCGGCTGGGCGGGCGTTGCGCCCTCTTCCTTCTTGTCGTCGCCGCAGCCGGCGAGCAGCAGCAGTGCCACCAGCCCGATCAGCAAGCTGGCTACGCGAAGTCCGGTAGAGCGAGATTTCAAGTTCACGGTCAATTACCTCCCTGGAAAGGGTCCCCCATTGGATACGAATAAAACGAAAGTCTGAAAAAGACTGGCGAAGAGTACATCGGATGGCGTGGCTGCGCCACGCTCGTAACACTGGCGTAATGCGGGCGCAGACGGCCGTTCAAGCGGATATCGCAGGCCAGATTGCGTCGACGACGCGCTCGGACCAGTCCGGCGGAAACGCCTCGCCACGGTTCCAGCGCGCCATCCACGAGCCGGAAAGCAGCTCCGCGATCAGCTGAAGATCTGCGTCCGGACGCACTTCGCCACGCTCGATGCCCTGCTCAAGCACCCCGACCATCACGGCCATCTTCGGTTGGATCGTGCGTTCGCGGTGCAGCCGCACCAGCTCCGGATTGCGCTGCGCCTCGGCGAGGATCTGCCGCATGATCATCATGCCCGGACCGTCGATCATGCGCTCGCGCGCCGCCTGCATCATCGCGATCAGTTGCTCGCGCGTGTCGCCGCGGAGGTCCTCGACGTCCTGGATCGCATAGGTGGCGATGGCGGCCGTGACAAGGTCGTTCTTGTCGGTGAAGCGGCGGTAGATCGTGGCTTTGCTCACGCCTGCCGCACGCGCGACGCCATCGATCGACATGCCGGCGTAGCCGTCCTCGGCGAGCTGGTCAAGCGCGCACCGAACGATTCGTTCGTCGGTCTCGGGGTCACGCGGTCGGCCCCGTCCGCGTGCGGCGTCCATCAGTCCTCGGCGCCTTCCGCCGGAGGCCCGAAGCCGTGCGGAACGAAGTCCTGCGGGCGCACGAGCACGACTGAGAGGATCGCGCCGACGAGCGCGATCGCGGTCGCGACGTAGAAGATCGCGTGGTAGCCCGAGATGAAGGCGTCGGTGCCCGCGCGCGCCACTGCACCCTGGGCGCTGACCGGCAGCTGCTGGACGACGTCGTTCACCGCGCCTGAGGTGACCGCGCGGCCGAACTCCTTCACGTTGCCGACGCCGGCGGTACCCGCGAGCTCGGTCGTGAGCGTGCTGTTCACACGCGACTGGAAGATCGCGCCCAGGCCGGCGATGCCGGTGGCGATGCCGATCTGCCGGAATGTCGAGTTGATTCCTGAGCCCATCCCCGACCGCTCGGGCGGAACGACCCCGACCGCTGTCGAGGCCAACGGCGGGTTGACGAGTCCGATGCCGATTCCGGCGATTGCGAAGCCGGGGAGGAGGAAGGTCCACTTCGAATCGAAGTCGATCCCCTGCATCAGCAGAATGCCCGCGGCGATGAGGAGCAGGCCGCCGCCGAGAAACCAGCGCGGTTGGTGGGTCTGCGTGAGCTTGCCCGCGATCGGCGCGACGAGGAACGACAGCAACGTGATCGGGAGGAAGCGCAACCCGGCCTCGAGCGGGCCGAAGCCGAGGACGTTCTGGATGTAGAGCGTGATGTAGAGAAACAGCGAGAACATCGATGCCGAAAGCGCGAACGCCGCGATCGACGCGCCGACGAACGCCGGCTTCTTGAACAGCTGCATGTCGAAAAGCGGATGCGACTTGCGCATCTCGATCACGAGGAAGAGCACCAGCAGAACGAACCAGCCGGTCAGCTGCGCGACGATCCGCGTGCTGGTCCAGCCGAGATCGTTGCCCTGGATCAGGCTCAGGACCAGCAGGAACAGCGACCCGCTGAAGGTGACCACGCCGGCCCAGTCGATTCCGTAGCCGTGCGGATCGCGGGATTCAGCCACCTTGCGCAGCGTCAACGCGATGGCGCCGAGACCGATCGGGATGTTGACGAAGAAGATCCATTCCCAGCCGATGCCGTCGGCGATCACTCCGCCGATCAGCGGCCCGATCGCGACTGCGCCGCCGGTGACGGCGCCGAAGACGCCGAACGCCGTGCCGCGCTCGGGGCCCTGGAAGGCGCTGGCGATCAGCGCCAGCGACGTGGAGAACATCATCGCGCCGCCCATGCCCTGCACCGCGCGTGAGATGTTCAGAACGTCGGGCTGGTTCGCGAGGCCGCACGCGAGCGACGCGGTGATGAAGACGCCGAGTCCGACGATGAAGATCAGTCGGCGGCCGATCAGGTCGGCGATCGATCCGAACGCGAGCAGCGTCGTGGCCAGCGCCAGGGAGTAGGCGTCAACGACCCATTGCAGATCGGTGAACGATGCGTTGAGATCCTTGCGGATGTCCGGCAGCGCGACGTTCACGACCGTGATGTCGAGCAGCAGCATGAAAATGGCGATGGAGACGGCTGTGAGCGTCCACCATTTGTTGTTGTCGACCGGGGTGGTGTCGGGTGCGGCGTGCATTTCACTCCTTCGAATTACGAAACGGCACCGTATCAATATTTGCGCGCGCGCGTGTTCGCCGGTAGCCTTGGCGCCGATGAGCCTCCCGCCGACAGACCTTGATCCGATCGAGATCCGCATCCTCGGGTGCCTGATGGAGAAGCAGCGCACGACGCCGGACACCTACCCGCTGACGCTGAACGCGCTTCGCCTCGCATGCAACCAGTCCACCAACCGCGACCCGGTGGTGGACTACGACGAGGATCTCATCCATGACACGCTGCAGAAACTCCATCGCCGCGAGCTGACGCGCGCGGCGAGCGGGCACGGTTCGCGCTCCTCGAAGTACCGACACCTTGTGCCGGAGACGCTCGGACTCGATCAGCCGGAACAGGCTCTGCTCGCGGTGCTGCTGCTGCGCGGTGATCAGACGCCGGGCGAACTGAAGACCCGCACGGAGCGTCTCAACGGGTTTGAAGCGCTGGAGGACGTCGAGGCGCAGCTGGCCGAGATGGCCGAGAAGGGTCTGGTCGAGAAGCTCGAGCGCAGGCCGGGTGAGAAGCAGGTGCGTTGGCGCCAGTTGCTCGGCGGCGGTGAATCGTTCCTCGACGGCGCGCCGACAGTGGCCACGCCGGCGGCCGAGCCGACGATCCAGGTTGAGCGCACCGACGAGATCGCGGAACTGAAGGCCGCGGTCGCGCGGCTCGAGCGCGAAGTCGCCGAGCTGCGCGAGCGGATCGACTCCTAGCTAGACCTGGGCTGCGGCCAGTGGCTTGCCGGTCGGTTCCTTGGATCCGCCGGCGGGCTCACGCGTGATCATCACGACGTCGCCCGGCGCGAGCTCGCGATTGATGAAAGCGTGACCGCTGCCATCGCTGCTCACCGTGAACACCGGTGCCGCGTAGACGGTTTTGTCGTGCTGGACCCAGAGTTGGTAGACGTCGCCGTCCAGTGCCGTGTCCATTCCGCTCACGTTCACGGCCGCGCCATCGCCGACGGCCTTGACCTCGCCGTTCATCGTTGGAGCGGTGGGTGCGTTGAAGCTCGCGGTGAGCGGGGCGTTCGACTGATCTGAGGATTCGAAACCGCCGCCGATCGCGAAGGCGCCCAGCGCAACGACGACGATGGCCAGTCCGAGCGCGAGCGGCCGGAAGGCGCGCGCGCCGTAGCCGCTGGGTTGCCTTGCAGGTGCGGCGCGGGGCGACTCAAGGATCTCGCGGGCGTCAAGGTCGCGCTGGGCCTCGGCGAGAATCGAGGCGCGGATCGAATCGGGCACGGCAACTGAAGGCGAAGAGGTGAGCAAGGCGTCGCCGACGCGCTCGAGCGACTCGACGTAGCGGCCGAGCTCGCAGTCGCGCATCATCTTCACGCGGAAGGCCTCGCGTTCGAGCTCGCTCATCGCGCCGAGAACGAATGCCGCGGCGTCGTCACGCATGTTGTCGTTCAAGTTGTCCATCAGGCCTGTGCCTCCTCGAGTTCAAGGTGAGCGCGCATTTTTTCCAGCCCGAGGCGCATTCGACCCTTGACTGTGCCGAGCGGTTGGCCGGTCATTTCGGCGATCTCGGTCTGCGAGAAGCCGCTGAAGTAGGAGAGTTCGATCACCTTGCGCTGATCCTCTGGCAGATCGCCGAGTGCTTCGCGCACCTCAACGGACTGTTCGTTTGCGAGCGTCAGTGCCTCTGGCGCAGGCTCCTTGGCGGTGAGGTCGTCGATCAGGCCCTCGCCGTCTGCGCGACGCTTGGCGTGCACCATCTGCGAGCGCAACTGGTCGATCGCGCGGCGATGGACGATGCGCATCAGCCACGTGCGCACGCTCGCACGTCGCGGGTCGTAGCGCTCGATCGATCGCCAGAGGGAAACGAACGTTTCCTGAACCACGTCATCCGCGTTGCCGTCGGTGCCGGTGATCCGGCGGGCCAGGGAGTAGGCCGGCCCCTTGTGGCGGTCATAGAGGATTTCGAACGCCTCGATGTCACCACGCTGCGCCATCGCGATCAGGTCCTCATCGGCAAGGTCCTGCAGCGTGTGATCCTCGGTTCGTCCAAAAAGTTTCATCGTCGCCTGGTTCTACGCGCGTCGACGTTCTCCGGATCATTCGCACGCGAAGCGATCCTCCCCTATGTAACATCAAATCGTGCAATCGTGAACCAGTCTGCAGAACACACCCACATCGCGATCGTCGGTTCCGGCTTCTCCGGCATCGCGATGGCGCGCTACCTGAAGAAATCCGGTCGCAATGACTTCGTGATCTTTGAGAAGGGCAACGACGTCGGCGGGACCTGGCGCGACAACACCTACCCGGGTATCGCCTGCGACGTTCCTTCGAATCTCTACTCGTTCTCGTTTGCACTGAATCCCGACTGGAGTCGCAGCTACTCCGGCGGTTGGGAGATCAACAACTACATCCGCGCGACCGCCAAGAAGCTCGACATCCTCAAGCACATCCGCTTCAACACCGCAGTCCTGAGCGCGGCGTGGGACGACGACGCGCAGCTCTGGCGCGGCGAGACCGAGGCTGGACCGTTCACGGCGGACTTCGTGATCGGCGCGATGGGTCCGCTCTCGGAACCGGCGATCCCGGATCTTCCGGGAATCGAGAAGTTCCAGGGCGAGGCGTTCCACTCGCAGCACTGGGACCACGAGTACGACCTGAAGGGCAAGCGCGTCGCGGTCGTCGGCACCGGGGCCTCGGCGATTCAGTTCGTCCCGCAGATCCAACCCGATGTCGCCGAGCTGCATCTCTACCAGCGCACTCCGCCGTGGATTCTCCCACGCTCCGAGCGCAGTCTGACCAAGTTTGAGCACAAGCTCTACCGCTACCTCCCATTCACGCAGAAGATCGCCCGCGGCTTCGTCTATTCGATGCTCGAGATGCGCGTGATCGGCTTCGTGAAGCAGCCGCAGATCATGCGCATCGCCCAGCTCGGCGCGAAGCTGAACATCCGCCGCCACATCAAGGACAAAGAGCTGCGCAAGAAGGTCACACCGGACTTCGCGTTCGGATGCAAGCGCGTGTTGATGGCCAACAACTACTACCCGGCGCTGGCCCAGGACAACGTCGAGGTGATCACGCACGGCGTCACTGAGGTGCGGGAGAACTCAATCGTCGCGAGCGACGGCACCGAGCGCGAAATCGACGCGATCATCTGGGGCACGGGCTTCTACGTCACCGACAACCCCGAGTGGAACAACCTCATGGGCCGCGACGGCCGTTCACTGACTGAGACCTGGGCGCCGACCGGGATGCGTTCATATCTCGGCACGCTGGTCCCGAACTTTCCCAACGCGTTCCTGATCATCGGCCCGAACACGGGCCTTGGACACAGCTCGATGGTCTACATGATCGAGTCAAATGTCGAGTACATCCTCAGCGTGCTCGATCACGTCGAGAAGAACAGCGCAGCCGCCGTCGAGGTGAAGGAGCAGACCGTCGCCAACTTCGAGGACGACATCGTCGAGCGCTCCAAGGGCACAGTCTGGACCTCGGGCGGATGCGACAGCTGGTACCTCGACGCGAGCGGTCGCAACACCACGCTCTGGCCCGACTTCACCTTCCGCTTCCGCAAGCTGTGCCGTGAGTTCGAGCCCGGCCAGGTGACGCTGCGCGCAAAGGGCGAATCGGCCGAGCCGGTCGAAGCGCCGGCCGAACCCGCTGCTGTGTAGACGGCAGATCTCCGACTCATCGCGCTGCGGTGATACAACTCATGGC
>JAEMSX010000119.1 GCA_016462645.1 Thermoleophilaceae bacterium | reverse complement strand
ATCGCTCAGCTGATCAACACCCCGTGGGCCCAGGACATCGCAAACTTCTTCAGCCCCAACGGCACCGCGTACATCATCGGCGAGTGCCTGTTCATCATCATGTTCACGTACTTCTACACCGCGGTCACCTTCAACCCGCGCGAGCAGGCCGACAACCTGAAGAAGTACGGCGGGTTCATCCCGGGCGTTCGCCCCGGCCTGCCGACGGCTGAATATCTCGACCGCATCCTCGCCCGACTGACCTTCCCGGGTGCTCTCTACCTCGCGGCCGTCGCTGCGTTCCCGATGGTCCTGATCAACCAGACCGGTGCAGGGTTCTACTTCGGTGGTACCTCGATCCTGATCACGGTCGGCGTGGCCCTGGACACGATGAAGCAGCTTGAGGCCCAGCTGCAGATGCGCAACTACGAGGGATTCCTCAGCTAGAGGCGTCTGTTGCCTTTCGCTCGCCATGTCTTCGGCGGCGAAGGAGTGGGAGGTCGCATTCCCAAGCGGCGGGAACTCCATGGTCCCGCCCTTTGGGGCGAGACCGTGGCGAGAACCGCGCATAGGTAGGCGATCGGCTTTTTGTGCCCGTCTACCTACGACTGCTTATGCCTGTTAACGTCTCCGCCTTCATGCCCGCCGAACTCAACCTCGTTCTCGTTGGACCGCCCGGCGCCGGCAAAGGTACCCAGGCGTCCCGTCTCGTCAAGGACTTCTCGCTTCCGTTCATCTCGGTCGGCGACATCCTGCGCGCGAACGTCAAGGAGGGCACCGAACTCGGTGTCAAGGCCAAGGAGTACATGGACAAGGGCGAGCTGCTCCCTGACGATCTCGTCGTTGACCTGATCACCGAGCGTCTCAAGCAACCCGACGCGAAGGAAGGCTTTATCCTCGACGGCTTCCCGCGCACTGTGCCGCAGGCCGAGGCGCTCGAGAAGGGCCTCACCGTCTCCGGTCGCAAGCTGACGGCGGTGATCGTGATCGAGGTACCCGACGAGGACCTGATCGAACGACTTTCCGGCCGCCGCGTCAATCCGACGACCGGACGCACCTACCACATCAAGTACGACCCGCCCAAGCACGAGGGCGTCGATGACATCGACGGCACAAAGCTGATCCAGCGCGATGATGACAAGCCCGAGACGATCGCGAACCGCCTGAAGGTCTACCACGACCAGACCTCACCGGTGATCGGGTTCTACGAGCGCCAGAACACCGAGAACAAAGCTCTTGTTCGTCGCATCGACGGCACCCGCGAGCCCGACGAGGTCTATCGTCACATCAGGGCGTTGGTTGCGACGGTGCGGCTCGAAGACACGCTCTAGCTGAGCATGTACTCAGAAGTGATCAACCTCAAGACTCCCGAGCAGCTCGACCAGATGGCCGCCTCCGGCCAGGTTCACGCCGGCGCGATGCAGGTCGCCGTCGAGACCGCCAGGCCCGGCGCGACGACCAAAGAGGTCGACACCGCCGTCGAGAAGTTCATCCGCGAGAACGGCGGGATCCCCACCTTCAAGGGCTTCCGCGGATTCCCCGGATCGATCTGCATCTCCAACAACGACATGGTCGTTCACGGCATTCCCGGCCCCGAAGTGCTCGAGGCGGGCGACACCCTGTGCATCGACATCGGCGTGACGCTCGGAGGCTGGGTTTCCGACGGGGCGGTCACGATTCCCGTCGGCGGTGAGTCGAACGCGGTCGCCGACAGCCTGATGGAGACGACCAAGCAGTCGCTGTTCGATGCGGTCGATCAGTGTCGCGTCGGCAACCACCTCGGCGATGTCGGCCACGCGGTCGAGAAGCGCGTCGAGGGCGCCGGCTTCTCAGTGATCCGCGAGTTGATCGGTCACGGGGTGGGGCGGCAGATGCACGAAGAACCTCAGGTTCCGAACTATGGCGTTCCGGGTTCCGGCCCCGAGCTCCAGGCCGGAATGGTCATCGCGATCGAGCCGATGGTCAACGCAGGAAAACCCGAAATCTTTGTTGGCGATGACAACTGGTCGGTGTATTCTGCAGATGGATCGCTTACCGCGCACTTCGAGTTCACGGTGGCGATCACCGAAGACGGTCCACGGATTCTGACTCCGTGGCACGATTTGATTGACGTCTGGCGGTAGCGCTGCCAGCTCCCGCGTGCCCGTGCTAACATTCGGCGTCGCGCTTCTGAGCCTTAACGGATAGCCCATGCTTTGCATGACTTCCGGCTTCCGATGCTTGGGTTTAGACGCAATTCTTTGCTGTTTCAAAACGTAATGTCTGCCTTGTGAGAGGGCCTGTGCCGTGAAGGTTCGAGCTTCAGTAAAACCAATCTGCGAAAAGTGCCGCGTCATTCGACGTCGCGGGACCGTTCATGTGATTTGCACGAACAAGCGCCACAAGCAGCGTCAAGGCTAAGTAGGAACTAAATGGCACGTATTTCAGGTGTAAACATCCCGCTGAACAAGCGCGTAGAAATCGGACTCACGTACATCTACGGGATTGGTCAGTCAACTTCGCAGAAGTTGCTTGACAATGCGGGAATCAGCCGTGACACATACGTCCGCGACCTCACCGAAGACGAGGTCATCAAGCTTCGTGACGCGATCGACCAGGAGCTCACCGTCGAAGGTGATCTCCGCCGCGAGCGCTCACAGGACATCAAGCGTCTGATGGAGATCGGTGCATACCGTGGCCTCCGTCACCGTCGTGGACTCACTGTCCGCGGCCAGCGCACCAAGACCAACGCCCGCACTCGTAAGGGTCCGCGTAAGGCACAGATCGCCAACAAGAAAAAGGTTTCTAAGTAGTCCA
>JAEMSX010000019.1 GCA_016462645.1 Thermoleophilaceae bacterium | reverse complement strand
TGACGATCACGATCGTGTAGCGGTGCTTGAGCTCGTGGACGAGGTCCTCGATCTTGAGCGTTGCGATCGGGTCAAGCGCCGAGGCCGGCTCGTCGAGCAACAGCACCTCCGGCTCGATCGCGAGTGCACGGGCGATGCAGAGTCGCTGCTGCTGGCCACCAGAAAGGCCGAGCGCGCTCTGCTTGAGCCTGTCCTTGACCTCGTCCCAGATCGCGGCCTGCCGCAGGGCCTTCTCGACACGCTCGTCGAGGTTGTCCTTCATTCCGAGATTTCGTGCGCCCCAGGCGATGTTGTCGTAGATCGATTTCGGGAAGGGGTTCGGCTTCTGGAAGACCATGCCGATGCGCCGACGCACCTCGATGCGGTTGGCCGAAGGGTGGTAGAGATCGTTGCCGTGGTAGAGCACGTCGCCATCGATACGAAAGCCCTTCACCGAGTCGTTCATGCGGTTCAGCGATCGCAGGAACGTCGACTTGCCGCAGCCGGATGGACCGATGAGCGCTGTCGCGAGATTGCGATTGAGGTTTGTCGTGACGTTGGCCAATGCGTGCTTGGCGCCGTAGTGAACATTCGCGTTTCGCACCTCGAACACGGGTGTGAGCGGCGGGCGGACAGGGCGAGCATTTGGAACGGCACCCGGCTCGCCGGCGATGCGCACGCGTTTCGGCACGGAGTCGGCCGCGATCTCGCGACTGATGGTTTCGAAGTTCTCGATCATTTGCTCTCGATCTTTTTCATGCTGCGCCCATGGAGGGTGCGCGCAACGATGTTGGCTATGAGGATCATCGTGAGGAGGCACAGCGCCGCGCCCCACGCGCGTTGGAAGCCGGTCGGGTCGGCCGCTTCAGACAACTGGTAGATCGTCACCGGGACGTTCGGCATGGCGTTGTCGGCGAAGGGGTTGAGGACGTAAGTGTTCGGCGAGACGAGGTTGACGAGGATCTGGGGCGCGGTCTCCCCGGCGACGCGCGCGGCCGCGAGCACCGTGGCCGTCAGGATCGCACCGCCGACCGTCGGGAGCAGCACGCCGAGGATCACGCGCCAACGTCCGACGCCAAGCGCCTCGGCCCCTTCGCGCAGCGTGCCCGGCACCAGCGCCAGGGCTTCCTGCGTGGTGCGGGCGATCATCGGGAGCATGATCACCGCGAGCGCGAGCGCAGCGGCGAATCCACTCTGATGGTTCCCCGCAACGATCAGCCCGTAGATGAAGATTCCGACGATGATCGTCGGGAGCCCGTTCATCATGTCGAGCGTCAGTCGCACCGCGGCGCCGATCCGGTCGCCGGCGAACTCGGTTGTGTAGAGCGCCGTCAGCACACCGAGCGGAGCGGCGATCGCCGTCGCCATCATCACGATGATCAGCGTGCCGACCAGCGACGGCCCAATGCCGCCCGTCTGGGGCGTGCCGGTGATGAAGTTCCAGTCGATCGCACCGATGCCGCGTGAGATCACCGCGAAGAGCACGACGCCGAGCGTCGCAACGGCGAGAAAGGCTCCAAAGGTGGCAACCCCGCGCGCAATCGCGCTGATGATCATCCGCCGACGGAGGTTCCCGCTGGCGACAAGCGGAGAAGCGGGATCGAACGGAAACTCGTGGACGTCGTCCACAACGCCGAGGCCGTCGTCTGCGTTCACGCCGCCTTCCTCTCATAGTCAAAACGTCGCGCGATCCAGACTGCGGTGAGGTTCGCCCCGACACCGATGATCAGCAGGATCACGCCGAGATAGAAGAGCGACGAAATCTGAAGATTTGAGACCGCTCCGGGGAACTGGGTCGCGAGGCGGCTCGCGAGCGTGTCGCCCGGCAGGAACAGCGAAGTAGCGACCTTCTGGCCGCCGCCGATGACCTGCGCCACGGCGATCGCCTCGCCGAGCGCGCGCCCGAGCGCGAGCAGCGCCGCCGATGCGATCCCAGCGGCGCACGCCGGCAGGTCGACACCGCGCACGACCTCCCAGTGAGTGGCGCCGAGCGCCTCCGCCCCGTCCTTCATCTCGCGCGGGACGGTGAGAAAGAGGTCGCGGCTGATCGAGGCCACGATCGGCAGAATCATGATCGAGAGGATCAGGCTCGCCGTGAACAGACTCAGGCCGGTGGTCTGAGGTTCACCAAAGAGCGGGATGAATCCGAAGTGATCGTGCAGAAACGGCTCAATGTGCTTGCTGACAATCGGAGCGAGCACGATCAGCCCCCAGAAGCCGACGACCACGCTCGGGACCGCAGCGAGCATCTCCACCATCGGACTCACGACCCGCGATACGGAGCGGCGGGCCAGTTCGGCCAGGTAGAGGCCGATCGCCACGCCGATCGGCAGCGCGATGGTCAGTGCCGAGAGTGACGTGACGAGCGTTCCATAGATCATCACCCAGGCACCGAACTCGCCCTTGCCGGCGGTCGGATTCCATTCCGAATCGGTGATGAAGCCGAGCCCGAACGTGCTGAACGAGAGCGACGCGCCCTTGATCACCTGGAAGCCGAGAGCAACGAGCGTCACGATCGTGAGCAGCGCGGCAAAGAGGGTCAGGCCCCTCAGAATTTTGTCTCCAACGGAGCCCTTTGTGGAGAGCGTTCCTCGCATTCGCCCGAGCATAAGTGCGATTTTCGGCCTTGCGATTTTGTGTAACCACATTGCTACAAGATCGCAACAAGTCGGATTTGGACCCGGGCAATACTCGCGTCAACTGATCAACCGGATCGTTCTCAAGAGAGGCAACAAACAAGAATGAACTTCAATCGCAAATCGACCTTCACTGGCCTTGGCGCCGTGCTGCTCGCCGGCATGTCGCTGGCCGTAGGCGCCGGCACTGCCGGTGCTGCGGTCAGTCCCGCGATCACTGGCTCAGGCTCAACGCTCGTCGCTCCGCTCATCACCGAGTGGAACAACCAGCTCGGCGGCGGAATCACTTACGGTGGTGGCGGATCGGGCAAGGGCCTGACCGACATCAGCGCCGGAACCGTCGACTTCGGCGGCACAGACGCGCCGATGACCGCTGACCAGAAGAGCAAGTGCAGCGGCTGCGTGACGATTCCGATCTCACTCACCGCCGTGACCATTTCCTACACCGTCCCCGGAGTGAGCAGCGGTCTCAAGCTCACCCCGGCGATCGTGAACCTGATCTACAAGGGCGGCATCACGAAGTGGAACGACCCGAAGATCACGAAGATCAACAAGGGCAAGTCACTGCCTGACCTCGCGATCACCCCGATCCACCGTCTCGACGGATCCGGCACGACCTACGCGTTCGCCGACTGGCTCGCGCGCTCGAAGACCTCGTGGGCCAAGTCCCCCGGAGTCGGCACACTGCTGAACTGGTCGGTCGGCCCGGGTGCCTCCGGCAACGGTGGCGTCGCCAACGCGCTGAAGACCAACGGTGCAATCGGCTACGTCGGAATCGACTACGCGATCCCGAACAAGCTGACCGTGGCCGCGCTGTCGAACGCTGCGGGCAAGTATGTGCTGCCCAGCCAGAAGTCAATCCGTGCGGGAGCAGGTTGGATCAAGAAGGTCCCGAGCAGCAACATTCTGCACCCGGCAAACCCGCCGAAGTCGGTCAAGAACGGCTACCCGGCGACCGCGTACTCGTACGTGATCATGCGCAAGGGCTCGCCGAAGGCCGCTGGCCTGAAGCAGATGGTCAACTTCGCGCTCGGAAAGGGCCTCGGCCTGCGCCAGGACATCGGCTTCGCGCCGCTGCCCAAGAACGTCGCAGCCGCCGGCAAGAAGACCGCCAAGAAGCTTTAGCTCACCAGCCGAGCAGAAGCGCAAGTCGATCAAGGCCTCGCGGGAAACCGCGGGGCCTTTTTCTTTTTGGACGCAGGTCGAATAGGCAGTGCTGCAATTAGGATTGGCGACCATGATCGACTTTTCACTCACCGATGAGCAGGAGCTCATCCGCGAAGCAGCCCGCGACTTCGCCAACAATGAGATCCGCCCCGTCGCGACCGACAACGACCACGAAGGCAAGTTCGACCTGAACATTGTCAAGGGACTCGCCGGAATGGGCTTTCTCGGGCCGATCTTCCCCGAGGAGTACGGCGGGCGCGGGATCGACTACCGCACCTACGGGCTGATCGTCGAGGAGATCGGCAAGGCCGACGCGGCTGCACGCACCGTCATCTCGGTCACCACTTCACTCTGCGGAGTACCGATCATGAAGTTCGGCACCGAGGAGCAGAAGCAGAAGTACCTGCCCGGGATCGCCGACGGCACCGCACTTGCCTGCTTCGGCCTGACCGAGCCCGACACCGGCTCCGACGCCGCAAACCAGAAGACCCGCGCCACGAAGACCGAGAGCGGCTGGTC
Source organism: Thermoleophilaceae bacterium (assembly GCA_016462645.1). Lineage (GTDB taxonomy): Bacteria > Actinomycetota > Thermoleophilia > Solirubrobacterales > JACPNS01 > JACPNS01. The sequence continues at coordinate 34,692 of JAEMSX010000019.1, read as the reverse complement.
GATCAGCGGCACGAAGATGTGGATCTCGCTCGGCAACTACGCGAAGGTCGCCCTGATCTTCTGCCAGACCGACCCGGAGCTCGGCTACAAAGGTCTCGCCTGCTTTCTCGTCCCGACCGACACGCCGGGATTCTCAGCGCAGCCGATCAAGCACAAGCTCGGGATGCACGCCAGTGACGTGGCGGAGATTTCACTCGACGCGGTCGAGGTTCCCGACGAGGCGATGCTCGGCGAGATCGGCCAGGGCTTCAAGATCGCGATGACCGCGCTTGAGAGCGGCCGTTTCTCGGTCGGCTCGGGCGCGCTCGGCATCTGCGCGGGCAGCGTCGAGTGCTCCGTGGAGTACGCAAAGGTCCGCGAGCAGTTCGGCAAGCCGATCGGCTCCTTCCAGCTGGTCCAGGACATGATCGCCCAGATGGTCGTGAAGACCGACGCCTCGCGCCTGCTGCTCTGGCGCGCCGCGTATCTGAAGGACATGGGCCTGCCCAACACCACCGAGACTTCGATCGCGAAGCTGCACTCGACGGAATCGGCGATCGAGTGCGCGAACCTGGCGATCCAGGTGCACGGCGGTTCCGGCTACGTGGATGACTTTCCGCCGGCGCGCTACCTGCGCGACGCGCGCGTGCTGACGCTCTACGAGGGCACTTCCCAGGTGCAGAAGCTGATCATCGGGCGCGCGTACACCGGCCTGAACGCGATGGTGTAGTCGGATCATGGCCGACGAACCGCTCGTACTCCAATCCGCCGCGAACGGCATCGCCACGATCGAGCTGAACCGGCCGGAAGCGCGCAACGCGCTCTCGGTCCCGCTGCGCCAGCAGCTTGCCGCGGCAATCGCGGCGGCCGAGGAAGACGCGGATGTGCGCGTGGTGTTGATCGTCGGTCAGGACGATCAGTTCGCGGCCGGCGCGGACATCAAGTTGATGAGCGAAGTTGACCTCGTCGGCGCGATGGACATGGCGCGCGGCCGCAGCATCTTCCAGACCGTCGCCGAATGCACCAAGCCGGTGATCGTCGGCGTTTCGGGCTTTGCCCTGGGTGCGGGATTTGAACTGGCGCTTGCCGCGGACATCATCGTCGCCTCCGGAACCGCGCAGTTCGGACTGCCCGAAGTCACGCTCGGGATCATTCCCGGCGGCGGCGGCACGCAGCGGCTGGCGCGGATCGTCGGCAAGCAGAAGGCGATGGAGCTGGTCCTGACCGGCAAGCGGATCGACGCGCATGAAGCCAAGGCGCTCGGCATCGTGAACGTCGTTGCTGAAAAGAAGGAGCACTGGCGTGACCTGGCCGTCGACCTCGCGGCCGTGATCGCGAAGCGTCCGCCGGTGGCAGTCCGACTGGCCAAGCAGGCCGTCAATGGAGCGTTCGAGGATGGGATGACGGGCGGACTGGCGTACGAGCGCCGGCTGTTCGAACTGGCGATGGCTACCGATGATCGTGTTGAGGGCATGAAAGCGTTCATCGAAAAGCGTCCGCCAGAGTTCAAGGGCAAGTGATGGCCGTCGAGCTGCCAGACGGCCCGATCGGGGTTGTCGGCGCCGGCACCATGGGTGCCGGCATCGCGCAGGTCGCCGCAGTCGGCGGACTCGATGTGAAGCTTTTCGACGTCGCCGAGGGCGCAGCGGTTGCTGCGCGCGGTCGCATCACCTCTTACCTGCAGCGCTCCGTCGCCCGCGGCCTTCTGACTGACGCCCAGGCCGGCGCCGCCGTCTCGCGGATCGAGACCGCCGGCTCGATCGAGGAGTTCGACAACTGCTTCCTGGTCATCGAGGCCGTAGCTGAACGGCTCGACGTGAAGCAGGGTCTGTTCACGAAGCTCGCCGACATCTGTTCTCCGGACACCGTCTTCGCCACGAATACGTCCTCGCTTCCGGTCACCGCAATTGCGGCGGGTGTGCCGCAACAAGAGCGCGTCGTCGGCATGCACTTCTTCAATCCGGTTCCGCTGATGCGACTGGTTGAAGTGATCGCCGGCATGAACAGCTCTGAGCAGGCTCTCGCAATCGCACGTGAAGTCGGTTCACGGATGGATCGCCAGTCGATCGACGCCAGCGACGGACCCGGCTTTCTGGTCAATCGCGTCAGCCGACCGTTCCTACTGGAGGCACAGCAGCTTCTGAGCGAAGGCCTCGCCGACGCGGAGACGATCGACCGCGTGGTGCGCCTCGGCGGCGGATTTCGGATGGGTCCGTTCGAACTCTCGGACCTCGTCGGCGTGGACGTCGGCTACGACATCGCCAAATCCTTCTACGCGCTCGGCCATGGCGAGCCGCGTTGGCGCCCGAGCGGCATCCCGGCGCAGATGATCGCTGCCGGCAGGCTCGGGCGCAAGAGCGCGCGCGGCTACTACGAATACGCCGAGAACGGCTCCTACCGCGCCGATGACCCGGGACCGCAGATGGTCGAAAGCGCGTCCGGAGCGGTCGACGTGATCGGCGAGACACAACTCGCGCACGAGCTGCGCCGACTGGCAGAGGCCGCGGGTTACGCGGTGTCGGCTCCGGCAGGCGTCCCACGCGAGATCACGATCGACGCCCGCCTGGTCACGGCTGGCCGCGACATCGACCTGTCTCGCGGCCCGGTCGCTGTGCTCTGCGCAGGAAACAGCCTCGCCGCCGCCGCTCGCGGCCGCAACATCGCCGGCTTCCACTGCCTGCCCCCGCTCGGCGAGGCGCGTGCGGTCGAGATCACGCGCGGATCGGGCACGACCGAGGAAACGCTCACGATCACCCGCCACTTCTTCCATGCGATTGGCAAGCATGTGATCGAGGTCGGCGACGGCCCCGGCCTCGTCCTCGGCCGCATCGTCTGCCAACTGATCAACGAGGCATCGTTCGCCCTGCAGGAGGGCGTCGGCTCAGCGGAAGACATCGACAAGGGCGTGCAGCTCGGGCTCAACTACCCGCGCGGCCTGATGGCATGGCGCGACGCGATCGGCTCGGCGCAGATCGTCTCCACGCTCGACGCCCTCCAGCGCGAGATCGGTGGCGATCGCTATCGCGCGGCCTCTGCGTTGCGCCGGGCCGTGCTCGAAGGTCGCTGACGGACTACTTCAGCGTGACCGTCTTGCGCACCACAGACTTCGACTGGTCTGTTCGAGTCTCCTGAAGCCGGAAGGTGATGGTCAGGCGCTTCAACTTTGCGAGCTTCTTGCGGATCCTTGAGGACGGCAGCACCTTCACGGTTGTCCGATAGTCAGGAGCATTCGTCTTTCCGCTTGCGACCGCGATCGGGACCAGCTTGCTCGACCGCGTCTTTCCGATGGCATTCGCTTTCACGTACGCGGTGAGCTTGAATCGAACCGGGACGAAAGTGCGCACTCCGACCTTCAGGCCTCGGGTCGCGAGCGCGCGCAGTCGGCCCGATGGCTTTCCGATGAACGCAAGCGTTCCGGCTTTCGGCTTAATCGGCGGCGAAGGCGTCTTGGGATCGGGCGGCGGCGTGAGGTCGCCAAGTCCAATCATCAGCGCGAGTTCGGCGGGCTGAGGATTGGCAAACGTCGTACCCGTCCCCCAGCATTGGACGCCGCCGTTCACGATCGCGCAGGTGTGCTTGTTCGAGGCCGCGACCTTTGTGACGCCGGCTCCAAGACCAGGCACGGGCGATACGTCGAAGTCTGTGTTGCCCCAAAGCTGCCCCGTCCCGACCATGCCCTGATCGTTCATTCCCCAGCAACCAAGAGCCTCAGAGACGATTCTGCAGGCGTGGTCTGCGCCAACCGAGACCGACGCGCCTGTGCTCGGGATGGCGCCGACCGCAGCGGGCTCGGCTTCAAACAGGTATTGGTTCCAGCAGCGCCAGTCCCCGGAGGTCAACTTCGCGCAAGTTCGATGTCCGAACGCAACGACAGAGTCGACGCCGCTCGTGAGGCCGGTCGGTGTCACAAGTCCGGAGTGCGGCGCGGAGTCCCCGACGCCGAGCTGACCGAATGTGTTGTCTCCCCAGCACTTCACGGCTCCCGACTGGACAGCGCAGGAATGTCCGATGCCGACGGCGACCGAGGTGACGTTCGTCGTCAGTCCGGTGACGTCCACTGGCTCGGTGCGGTCCGTCCCTGAAGTTCCGTCGCCGATCTGGCCGACATCGTTTCTGCCCCAGCACTTCGCGCCACCGGACGCAATCGCGCAGGAGTGACTCAAGTTCGTCGCAATCTGGGTCACGCCTGAGGTCAGAACGTGTGTCGCCGTCGGCGTGAGCCGATCGGCGACCGAACCATCGCCAATCTGCCCGTACTCGTTCTTGCCCCAGCACTTCACGGCGTTCGAGACGAGCGCGCACGCGTGCTGCCCACCGACTGCGATAGCGACCGGAGTGCCACCCAGCGCACCGACGGCGACCGGCGACCACGCGAACTCGTTGCTGCCGTCGCCGGGTTGGGCGGATCCCCAGCACTTGACGCCGCCGCTCTGAACGACGCACGTGCCGCCTCCGGCCCCGGTTGCGACGTCCGTGGCTCCGCTGGTGATCGATGGCACGGGTTGTGGCGAGGTCGCGGAACTGTAGGTACCGTCACCGAGCCCGCCCTCGCCGCGGTAGCCCCAGCATCGCGCTTGGGCGGAGATGATCGCGCATGTGTTCCAAGTGGAGGTGCTCACACTGCTCGCGTTCGCACCCATACCCGGCGGAGTGACCGGCGCCGCGCCAGGCATGAACGAGATATTGCCCAACTGCTTCGAGTCGTTGGCGCCCCAGCAGCTGACTGCGCCGGCCCCGATCGCGCAAGTGTTGGCCGTCGAAGCGCTGACATCGGTCACGGGTCCGCTGATCGGCATCGGCACGTTCCGCCACTTCGGATAGTTGGCCGCGCCGATCTCCCAGTTGTCGCTGTCGCCCCAACAGCGCAACGCTCCACCGGCAATCGCACAACCCTGCCGCTTCCCGGCCGCAACTGCCGTCGCTCCCGTGATGCCCTGGACCTCGCCTCCGTAGGCGCTCTCGTAGTAGCCGCCACTCGCGGTGTCGAATCCGAGCTGGCCGTAGTGGTTGGCCCCCCAGCACCAGACCTTGCCGTTGCGAATCCCGCAGGAGTGGCTGTACCCGGCGGAGACCGCAGTGACGCCGTCCGTCATCGCGGAGACCGATCGGGGCGTGAGATTCTCGAATGCGACGTAGTCGGACTGCCCGACCTGTCCACTGCTACCGGCTCCCCAGCACTTGGCCGCCCCGTTGACGACCGCGCATGTGTGCAGTCGCCCGGCAGAAATGTCCGTGACCCCACTGGACAGCCCGACCGGCATTACGGGAACGTTCGAGTTCGCGTCCGATCCGTTGCCGAGGGCGCCGAAGCTGCCACTTCCCCAGCAACGCGCCGAGCCGTCCGAGAGAACCGCGCATGCGTGCCCCCCGCCCACTGAGAGTTTCGTCGCGTTGGTCAGTCCGACCACCGGAACGGGAATCGACCGCTGCAGGTTGGTGCCGTCACCCAGCTGTCCGGCGCGGTTAGTGCCTGTGCACTTGACGGTCCCGGCCTTGTCGAGCACACAGGTGAACTCGTTCCCGGTCGCGATCTTAGGTACGGCCGCCGACGCGCTCTCAGCAAAACTGAAAGCTGCAGTTGCAACCGCAAGCGCGACAGCGATTCGAATCTTCAAAATGGTCCCCCGCCACGCCGAGCGCGTTGTTCAGTCCTTGATCGAAAAATGAGCGTAGCGGAATCCGCGGCGCAAATGTCACCATTATGGGTGTTATACATAGCCTCGGTCTGGATCAGCGAAGGTCGATTGGCGTGCCCGGACTAGCCTTCCCGCCATGGCCACGACTCTCACCTCACAGCTCGCAGACCTCTCACCCGCCGCCAGCGCATTCCTTGATCGCGCGCCGCTCGGGAACTTCATCGCCGGAGAGTTCAAGACCGGTTCAGACACCTTCACCACGATCGATCCGTCAACCGGCGCGCCGATCGCCGAGATCGCGATCGCCTCGCAGCAGGACATCGATGACGCCGTCGCCGCGGCGCGTGCCGCATTCGAAGGACCGTGGCGCAGGTTCACCGGCATCAAGCGCGGCACGCTGATCAACAAGCTTGCCGACCTGATCGAGGAGAACGCCGAGGAACTCGCGCAGCTTGAGTCGATCGACAACGGCAAGCCGGTCAAGATCGCCCAGATTGTCGACGTCGCCGGCTCCGTGAAGCACCTGCGCTACTTCGCCGGCTGGGCGAGCAAGCTCGAAGGCCGCGCGATCCCCGTCGAGGCAAAGGACATGTTCGTCTACACGGAGCGTGTGCCGGTCGGCGTATGCGCCCAGATCGTTCCGTGGAACTTCCCGTTGATGATGGCCGTCTGGAAGCTGGCGCCAGCGCTCACCACCGGTTGCACGGTGGTTCTGAAGGCCGCAGAACAGACTCCGATCACGGCCCTGCGCCTGGCCGAGCTGGTCAAGGAAGCCGGATTCCCGGACGGCGTGGTCAATGTCGTCAACGGCGACGGAGCCGTCGGCGCGGCGCTCGTCGAACACCCGGGCGTGAACAAGATCGCCTTCACCGGGTCGACCTCTGTCGGACGCGAGATCGGCTCGAAGGCTGGCCGCGACCTCAAGCGCGTGACCCTCGAGCTCGGCGGCAAGTCGCCGAACATCATCTTCGAGGACGCCGACCTGAAGGCCGCAATCGGCGGCTCGTTCCAGAGCATCTACTTCAACACCGGCCAGGCCTGCAACGCCGGCTCGCGCCTGTTCGTTCAGAAATCGCTCTACGAAGAGGTCGTGGGGCAGCTCGCGGAGCTTGCCAACAACTCAGTCGTCGGCGCCGGTCTCACCAAGGGCACGACCTTTGGCCCGGTCGTGAGCGAGCAGCAGTTCAAGCGCGTCAACGAGTACATCCAGATCGGCCTCGACGAGGGCGCCGAAGCGATCGCCGGCGGCGTCGCCGAGCGCGAGGACGGCGGCTACTTCATCCGCCCGACGCTGTTCACGGGTGTGGAGTCCGACATGCGCATTGCCCGTGAGGAGATCTTCGGCCCGGTGCTCGCCGCGACGCCGTTCGATGACCTCGAGGAGATCGCCGAGAAGGCCAACGACAACGAGTACGGCCTCGCCGCGGGCCTCTGGACCCGCGACATCGGCCGCGCGCACAAGCTCGCCGGCATGCTCGATTCGGGCATGGTCTACATCAACATGTGGGGTCTGACCGACCCGGCCGCCCCCTTCGGGGGCGTAAAAGCGTCGGGCATTGGGCGCGAGCATGGTGCCGAGAACCTTGATGCCTATCTGGAGACCAAGACCGTCTGGACCAGTCTCAGTTGAACCGATTTGCGTGATCCAGCGGTAGATTGGCTCCATGGCCACCGCTGACATCACGATCCTCGGCCTGCGCACAGGCCCCGACTCACACGCCAGCGAGTACATCGCCGAGATCCAGAAGCGGCTCTCGCAGCAGTCGAAGGTCGCATACCAACTGCACGGCATGGGCACCTCGCTCGAAGGCACAGCCGATGACATATTCGCTCTGGCGGCAGAGCTGCACAAGGTGCCCTTCGAGCTGGGGATCCCGCGCGTATACACAGTCCTGAAGCTCGACGAGCCCTCCGACAAGCCGGGCCAGACGCTGGCCGACAAGGTCGACTCCGTACGCGATCGGCTCTGAGGCGATCGCCCTGGCGCGCGATCAGGACAGCACGCCCTACCTCGACGCATTGCTCGCCTACGGCGACCGCGATCCGGCGCGCTTCCACGTGCCCGGCCACAAGGGCGGGTACGGCGCCGACCCGAAGCTGCGCGAGCACCTCTCCGACGCCCTGAAGTACGACATCCCGCGCGACATGCACGGGATCGATGTCGGCCCCTACCCCACTCCCGCCGACGAGGCGGAACTGCTCGCCGCTGAATCCTTCGGTGCCCGGCAGACCTGGTTCCTGACCAACGGAGCAACCCAGGGCAACCACGCGCTCGCTATTGCTCTTGCTCCACTGGGCGCGCGCGTGATCGTCCAACGCAACTCCCACGGCTCGGTCGTCGATGGCATGGTGCTGAGTGGCGGACTGCCTGCCTTCGTCTCGCCGCACGTCGACCACGACTTGCAGATCGCGCACGGCGTCCTGCCCGAAGACCTCGAACGCGCCTTCGCGGACAACCCGGAAGCCGAAGCGGTGTTCATCGTCTCCCCGACGTATTACGGGACCTGCGCCGATGTCGCCGCGCTCGCGGAGATCGCACACAAGCACGGAGTTCCGCTACTCGTCGATCAGTCGTGGGGTTCGCATTTCGGCCGCCACCCGGAAGTCCCCGGCGACGCGCTGCAGCTCGGTGCCGACGCGATGCTCACGTCGATCCACAAGACGGCGGGATCGTTCACCCAGAGCGCGATGTTGCATGTGGCAGAGTCCGCGTTCATCAATCCCGACATGGTCGACCGCGCGGTGCGGCTCGTGCGCTCGACCTCACCGAACGGCCTGCTGCTCACGTCACTCGACGCCGCTCGTCGCAACCTCACGGTCAACGGTGAAGCCCTGCTCGGCGACACGCTCGCGGCGATCGACAAGCTCGTCGACAAGATCGACCTGATTCCGGGGCTGTACGTGGCCGGCATGGACCTGAGAGGGCACACCGGCGTCCACGACACCGACCCGCTGCGCATCGTCGTCGACACCCGCGACACCGGACAGTCCGGATTTGCGCTCGCTGAGTTCATTCGCGAACGCCACGACGTGATCGCGGAGCTCGCGACCGACACGGTCGTCGTCTTCGTCGCCGGGATCGCCGAGGACCCGGTGAATCTGGACCGTCTCTACGCCGCCCTCGTGGACGCGGCAGATCACGCGGAATCGCATCGCGAGCCGGCGACCCCGATCGACTCACGCGAAACCTTCAACCTAGACCAGGTCGTGAGCCCACGCGTCGCGTTCCTCGCCGCCAGCGAGGTGGTGCCGGTCGGCGATTCGATCGGGCGCGTCTGCGGAGAGGCTGTCTCGGTCTATCCGCCCGGCATTCCGGCCCTGCTGCCGGGCGAACTGATCAGCGAGGAGATCATCGATTACCTCGAACGTCAGGTGAAGCAGGGCGCGCGGTTGCACGGCGCGAGCGACAAAGCGTTTCGGACGATCCATGTGCTTCCAAAGGACCTCGCGCGCAGCCACGCTCAATGACTAGGCTGCGCGGCCATGAGTGATTCTCCCGCCGTCCAAGTCTCCGGCCTGACGAAGCGTTACGAGTCTGGCGAAACCTCGGTTGATGCGCTCAAAGGCATCGACCTGACGATCGAACGTGGCGACTTCGTAGCCGTGATGGGCCCGTCCGGATCAGGCAAGAGCACGTTGATGCACATCCTCGGCGCGCTCGAGACCTACAGCGAAGGCAGCGTCGCGATTGACGGCAAAGAGATCGGCGGCATGAACGAGGAAGAGCTGACGCTGCTGCGCCGCGATTCGATCGGCTTCATCTTCCAGTTCTTCAACCTGTTGCCGACGATGACCGCCGAGGAGAACGTGATGCTCCCTTCAATGGTCGCCGGCGAGAAGACCTCGGCGCTCAAGCCGCGATCGGCCGAGCTGCTTGAGCTGGTCGGCCTCTCGGACCGCGCGAAGCACCTTCCTTCGCAGCTCTCGGGCGGCGAGCAGCAGCGCGTCTCCGTCGCGCGCTCGCTGATGCGCAACCCTGCACTGCTGCTCGCCGACGAGCCGACCGGAAACCTCGATTCCAAGAACGGCGCCGCCGTGCTCGACATGCTGCGCGACGTGCAGCAGAAGGCCGGGCACACGATCATGATGGTGACCCACGACGCGGTGGCCGCCAGCCGCGCCGGGCGCGTCGTCTTCCTGCGCGACGGACTGATCGCCGGTGAGGTCGCCGGTGGCGATTCGAATCGCATCATCGAGTTCTTCGCCGGTCTCGAACAGGCGGCGTAACCGGTGATTCGCTCGCTCGCCTGGCGCAGTGTCAGCGCGCGCAAGGGTCGCGCCGTACTCAACGGACTCGGCATCGTGCTGGGCGTGGCGCTGTTCTTTTCAGTGCTCTCGCTGTCGCAGACGATCGTCTCGACCTTCGACGAGCTGTTCTCGTCGGTCTACGGCGACACCGATCTTGCGGTGAGCGCCGGCGCCAACGGTCAGGGCACGCTGAACGAGTCGCTGCTCCCGAAGATCCAGAAGGTCGACGGGGTCTCAGTGGCCGTGCCGTCGGTCGGCACGACGATGGTTCTGATCAGGAACGGCACCGCCGAGCCCAGCCAGAAGGACCAGGTCTTCGTCAGCGGCGTGCGCCCGGGCGATCCAGATCTCGCCGGCGCCAAGACCGTGTCCGGCGCAGACGACCTCGTCGGCGACCAGTTGCAACTCGACGCGTCATTTGCCGAGAACAACAAGATCAAGGTCGGCGACACGGTCAAGTTCGCGACCTCGACGGGCGTGCGGCCGTTGAAGATCTCAGGACTGTTCCAGATCGGAAGCGGCGTCAATTTCGGTGGCCAGGGCTTTGCCGCGATGGACATGAAGTACGCCCGCGAATACTTCGACATCCCACGTGGCTTCTCCGAGATTGACGTGAAGGTCGCAAGCGGCCGCAGCGTCGCCGCCGTGAGCAAGGAGATCGAGGCGATCGTCCCGGCCGGAATCCAGGTCAACACCCCCAGCGACATCGCCGACGAGATCAACAGCCAGATCCAGGGCTTCAACATCATCCTTTACTTCTTCGCCGCCATGAGCCTGTTCGTCGGCGGCTTCCTGATCCTCAACTCCTTCAACATGACCGTCGCCCAGCGGCTGCGCGAGATCGGCATGCTGCGCACACTCGGCGCATCGCGCAAGTTGATCCGCCGGATGATCCTGCTTGAAGCACTGATACTCGGTGCGCTCGGTGCGCTGCTCGGAGTGGCGATCGGTCTGCTGCTCACGCGACTGATGGTCTGGCTCGTCTCGAATGTCGGATTCCCGATCGGCACCATCACGTACCCGCCCGTCGCATTCATCGTCGCGCCGATCCTCGGGGTCGGCGCAACCGTGCTCGGCGCACTGCGCCCCGCGATCCGCGCCAGCCGCATCCCACCGATCCAGGCCGTGCTCGTGGAACACCGCAGCCAGCCGCTGCGCCTGGGCCGCAGGCTGACTGTCGGCAGCGTGCTCACGGTGGTCGGGCTGCTCGGAGTGTTCACGCTCGCGGCGTCCTCCGACACGCCGCTCCCGATCATCCTTGCCGGAGTCTTCGGGGTGATCTTCCTCTTCAGCGGAGTGATCATGATCGGCCCGGTCGTGGTTCCGATGCTGGTTCGCGGCATGGCCTGGCCGTTGCGCAGGCTAACCCCGGTCGAGGGTCGGATCGCTGCCGACAACGCGCGCGCCAACCCCACACGTACGGCCTCAACCGCTTCGGGACTGATGATCGGCGTCGCGTTGGTCGCCGCCATCGGCAGCATCGGCTCGAGCTTCATCGGCACGATCTCCGACGACCTCGACAAGGAACTGAAGACCGACTTCACGATTCAGCCGCGCGGTGCTCAGGGTGGCCCGCAGGCCGCGATCGCAGAGTCGGCGCTCGATCAGGTCCGTGCGCTGCCCGCCGCAGGGCCCGCGACGGGCGTGAAGACACTCTTCGTCGCCGATGGCGTGGCGAAGAACCAGGCCGTCTACGCGATCGATCCCGCCACCCACGAACAGTTCGCGACTCCCGAGTACTCCCCCGGCGCCGTCCCGGACGTCAACGCCGCACTCGCCAGGGACAGCCTGACGCTCCCGGCGTTCTTCGCCAAGCAGAAGAAGCTCGCTGTCGGCGACACACTCGCGCTCGAAGGGCCGCGCGGATCGAAGCGCCTGAAGGTTGCGGCGCTCGTGAAGGGCAACTCCGCCGAGGCCTCGTCGATCGTGATGTCGCTCGACAATTTCGACGCGCTGTACGGCGGGACCGGCTTCTCGCAGATCCTCGCAATCGCGAAGACGCCCGAACAACGTGGCGCGCTGGGCGAACAGATCGACACGCTGCTCAAGAACAACTACCCCGCGTTCCAGTCGCTCTCGAACGAACAGGTCAAGCAGCGGATCAAGGACCAGACCAACCAGGTCTTCGCGATCTTCTACGTGATCATGGCCGTCGCGATCCTCGTCAGCCTGCTCGGCGTGGTCAACACGCTGCTGATGAGCGTGCTTGAGCGCACGCGCGAGATCGGTCTGCTGCGAGCGATCGGATCAAGCCGTTGGCAGATCCGTCGAATGATCGTCTCCGAGTCGCTGCTGATCACCGCGGCCGGATCCGCGCTCGGGCTGGTCGTCGGCATGGCGCTCGGCTGGGCATTCGTCCGCGGCATCGCGTCCGGCGAAACTCACGCCGAGTTCCACCCGCCGGTCGCGGTGATCGTGACCGTCGCGATCCTCTCGGTGGTGGCCGGAATCCTCGCCGCCATCCCGCCGGCCCGCCGCGCCGCGAAGATGAACGTCATCGACGCGCTCAGCTACGAGTAGCCGCGCGCTAGGAAACGAGCTGGCGGAGCACGTACGGCAGGATCCCGCCGTGCTCGAAATATTCGATCTCGATCGGCGTGTCGATGCGGGCGATGACCTTGGTCTCGGTGGTCGTCCCGTCGGCGCGCTTGATCACAAGCGTGAGTTCCTGGCGCGGCTCGACGCCATCCTCGACGCCGAGGAGATCGAACGTCTCGGAGCCGTCGATGCCGAGGGTCGCAGCGCTCTCGCCTTCCTTGAACTGGCACGCGAGCACGCCCATCCCGATCAAGTTGCTGCGGTGGATGCGCTCGTAGCTTTCGGCGACAACCGCGCGCACGCCCAACAGATTCGTGCCCTTTGCGGCCCAGTCACGCGAGCTGCCTGAGCCGTACTCCTTGCCTGCGAATACGACCAACGGCGTGCCCTCAGCCTTGTACGCAGCGGCGGCGTCGTAGATGTCCATCTGCGTCGCCGTGCCGTTGTGGTGAATTGTCACGCCACCCTCAGTGCCCGGCGCCATCAAGTTGCGGATGCGCACGTTTGCAAAAGTTCCGCGCGTCATGATGCGGTCATTGCCGCGGCGCGAGCCGTAGGAGTTGAAGTCAATCTTCTCGACGCCGTTCTCCTTGAGGAAGCGACCAGCCGGCGAAGCTTCCTTGATCGCTCCGGCAGGCGAGATGTGGTCGGTCGTGACCGAGTCACCGAGGACCGCCAGGGCGCGGGCACCTTCGACCGCCTTGACCGGCGCGGGCTCCATCTGGAAGTTCTCGAAGAACGGCGGCTCCTGGATGTAGGTGGACTCGCGGTCCCACTCGTACACGAGGCCGGTCTTGCCCGGGATCTCGTTCCACATCGGGTTCTGCTCGGTGAAGTCGCCGTAGAGGCGACGGAAGGTGTCAGGGTTCAATGAACTCTGGAGCAGCTGGCGCACCTCGTCGAGCGTGGGCCAGATGTCCTTGAGGTAGACGTCCTCGCCGGTGCTCGACTTGCCGATCGGCTCGGTGGAGAGGTCGCGCTCGACCGTGCCGGCCAGCGCGAACGCGACGACCAGCGGTGGACTCATCAGGAAGTTCGCCTTGATGTTCTGGTGCACGCGCGCTTCGAAGTTTCGGTTACCCGAGAGCACGCTCGCGGCGATCACGTCGTTGTCGACGATCGTCGCCTCGAGGCCCGCGTCGAGCGGTCCGGAGTTGCCGATGCACGTCGTGCAGCCGTAGCCCACGAGGTTGAAGCCGAGCTCATCGAGGTATGGCTGCAGGCCGGTCTGATCGAGGTAGTCACTGACCACGCGCGAACCGGGTGCCAGCGAGGTCTTGACCGCCGGGCCCACGGTCAGGCCCTTCTCGACAGCCTTCTTTGCCACGAGTCCGGCGGCCAACATCACTGAAGGGTTCGAGGTGTTCGTGCAAGACGTGATCGCCGCGATCAGGACATCGCCGTGGTGCAGGTCAACATCGACGCGCTCCTGGTCGGTGAGGTCCTCGAGCTGCAGCAGGTCTGGCGTCGGACGGTTGGCGACCATCTCCTCCTGGGAGTCGAGCGCTGAAGTGGCGTCGAGCTCATCGATGTCGTCGTCTTCTGACCCGCCACCGTTGGTGCCGTGCGCCTCATCGTCGGGCAGGCCGACGTTGCTCGGGAAGACCTTGTTCAGCTCGTCGGCAGCCTTGCCGTAGCCGGCGTCTGCGGTCGGCGCCTGGAACAGCTCGACGAAGCGGTTCTTCAGGTTCTTCAGGTCGATGCGGTCCTGCGGGCGCTTGGGGCCGGAAACGCTCGGCTCGATCGAATCGAGGTCGAGCTTGAGATCGACCGAGTAGTCGATCTCGCCGGCCTTCGGGATTCCGAACAGGCCCTGCGCCTTGAAGTAGTTCTCGACGGTCTCGATGTGCGCTTCCTCGCGTCCCGTGAGTCGCAGGTACTCGGAGGAGCGCTCGTCGTAGGGGAAGAAGCCCATCGTGGCGCCGTATTCGGGAGCCATGTTGCTGATCGTCGCGCGGTCCGGGAGCGAAAGCGTCTCTGCGCCGTCCCCGTAGAACTCGACGAACTTGCCGACGACGCCGTGGGCGCGCAGCATTTCGGTGACGCGCAGCACCATGTCTGTGGCCGTGACGCCTTCGTGCAGCGCGCCGGTCAGCTCAACGCCGACGACGTCGGGCGTGAGGAAATAGACGGGCTGGCCGAGCATTCCGGCCTCGGCCTCAATGCCCCCTACACCCCATCCGACGACTCCCAGGCCGTTGATCATGGTGGTGTGCGAGTCGGTGCCGACGAGCGTGTCCGGGTAGAAGACGCCGTCGCTCTCGAGCACGCACTGCGCGAGGTATTCGAGGTTGACCTGGTGCACGATGCCGATTCCGCTGGGCACGACTTTGAACGCGTCAAACGCCTGCATGCCCCACTTCAGGAACTCGTAGCGTTCACGGTTGCGCTTGAACTCCATCGCCATGTTGCGCTCGAAGGACGCGCCGGTCGAGGCGTAGTCGACCTGGACCGAGTGGTCGACCACCAGGTCGACCGGGACCAGCGGCTCGATCACTTTCGGGTCCTTGTCCATGCGCTCGACCGCCGAACGCATCGCAGCGAGATCGACGAGCAGCGGTACGCCGGTGAAATCCTGGAGGACGATGCGCGCGACCACAAAAGGAATCTCGTCAGTGCGCTCTTCAATGGCGCTCCAGTTGGCGAGCTCGCGCACGTGCTCCTCGGTGATCCGCTTGCCGTCGCAGTTGCGCAGAACGGATTCCAGAACGATGCGGATGCTGACCGGAAGTCGTGAGATCGGCCCGATGCCGGCGGCCTCGAGCTTCGGCAATGAATAGAACGATCCCTCACCCGCAGAGGTGCTGAAGCTGTCGAGAGTGTTGAGGGGGTCGTGACTCACGTTCGGCCGAATCCTATACGCAGGCCGATCGCAGCCAGCCGCGCATTCCTGCTCCCGCTGGCTAAACCGAACTGTCCAGGAGGTCGAAACTTTGCAGGACGGCGCACTCCTGCGCCCACTGAGTCAGAATCAACCCAGAACTTTCATGCAGGCACTGCCAAACGAACCAGCAGCACCCCAGGCGCCGCGTCCGGCGACGCCCGTGGCCGGCTTCGCGCCGGTCACGCCGGTCGGCGACACACCACTGCTTTCACTGGTTCCTCCCGTCATGCAGGGCGAGTCGGTCCGCCACCCTGACCCGGTGGCCCAGCGTGGCGGCGAACAGCAGCCGCTGCCGACCAGTGCGCAGATTCCCGTGGCCCCGGTGCGCCGACGCCGACCGGTGACCCCGTTGATCGCACTGCCAACCAACGCGTCGCTCCAAGCCGCCCTTCAGGTCGCGCCGATCATCCCCGGCCAGTCGCTCAGCCCGCAGCCGATCCAGGCAGGCCCGCACGCTTACGGCGTGCAGCCGACGACCTTTCCGTTCTACTCGGCGCCGCCCTTCGCGGTCCAGCCGCAGATGCAGGGCTTCATGCCGCCGCCGATGCCGATGCAGCAATATGTCGCCTTCGTCACGCTGATGGCGCAACAGCCGCAGTATGCGATGCCGATGCAGCCGTACCCGCCGCAGCCGCAGTACCCGGCTCCTTACCCGCAGTTCCCGCAGCAGTACCCGCAGCAGTTCGCGCCGCAGCCTTACCCGCAGCCGCAGCCATACGCGCCGCAGCCGCAGCAGTACGGCTACCCGCCGCAGCCGCCGTATCCCGGCTACTGAAGAACGTTTCCGATCAGGCGGGCGTTGCCGCGCGCTTGACTTCGGTGACGTGTGCTGCTGCTGCCAGCGCCGCAATCGTTGCGTCGCCGACTGCGTTTGAGATCTGCCTCGTGAACTGCGAGCGAACGTCGCCGGCCGCGAACAATCCGGGAGTCTTCGTTTCCATCTTCTGGTCCGTGAGGATGTGTCCGCTCTCATCGGTCTCAACGAGGTCGCCGTCAAAGATCGCCGAGTGCGGCGTGAATCCGACGAACGGGAAGACCGCGTCCACCGCGAGCTCTCTGACCTCGCCCGTCTCGGTGTTCTTGACGCGCAAACCGGTCACCTTGCCATCCCCGACGATCTCCTCGACGACGGAATTGAGCACCTTTTCGGTCTTGTCGCTCGCGTCAAAGTGCTCGACGAGCGACGGGGACGCGCGGAACTTGTCACGGCGGTGGATCAGGTAGACCTTCGAACCGAAGCGCGTGAGGTACTCGCCCTCTTCAAGCGCCGAGTCGCCGCCACCGACGACCGCGATCGGAACGTCCTTGAAGAACGCGCCGTCGCAGACAGCGCAGTAGGAGACGCCCATGCCGGAGAGCTCCTCCTCGCCGGGGACTCCGAGCTTCCGCGCCTCGCCACCGACGGTCACGATCACAGCGTCGGCGTGGTACGTGGTCTCATCGTCGGTGGTGAGCAGAAAGCCGTCGCCCTCGCGAGCAATCTTCGTCACGTTGCCGTACACGAACTCCGCGCCGAACTTCTTGGCGTGTTCTTCGAAGCGCTGCGCCAGCTCCGGCCCGGTTGTGTCCGGCAGACCGGGAAAGTTGTCGACCTCAGCGGTGTTCCAGAGCTGACCGCCCGTCGCACCGCGCTCGAGCACGATCGTCTTGACCATCGAGCGGCCGGCGTACAAGGCTGCCGAAAGTCCGGCGGGGCCGGCTCCGACGATTGCGATCTCGTACTGGTTGTCACTCATTTTTTTGGCCTCCACGCCAGGTCTTACGGTCTCAGGCCGGCGGCGGATCAGGAACGTTCGCCGGGGTCACTTCACTTTGTATAGTAGCGCCTTCCGGGCGCCAGTCGGCGACCGTTCCGCGCAGTCTGATGAACGCGATCACGCCCGGGATGGTCGGCATCAGAAAGGCGAACACGCGGTATGCGAGCACCGCCGCCGTCGCGTTCCCGATCGGAACGCCGAATGCCGCGTAGGTGCCGATCATGCCGCCCTCGACCGCTCCGACGCCGCCGGGTGTGGGAATGATGTTCGCGATCATTCCCACGAAGTAGCCCATGATCAGCACACCGAGCGTCGGTGAATCGCCGAACGCCTTGAAGCACGCCCAGAGCGTCGCGATGTCGAACGCCCACCAACCGAACGCCCCGAGCAGTCCGATGTCGCCCTTGCGGACCAGTGTGAAGCCGACGCGCGTCCCCTGGCCGATCAATGCCGGCACCGCGGCGAGCTTGCGCGCGATGTTCGCCGCGCGCCCGCGACCGGTGGACCAGCGGGCGGCGAGCCGCTCAAGGTTTCCGGGGACGAGTAGCGCCAGCAGGAACACCGCCGCCACGAGACCGCCGAAGATCGCCGGGATCACGGTGACGCCGAACGGCGCCGTGCCCGGAATCGCCCCTGTGCGCAGCAGAATGCCGTCGACAACCAGCGCGATCATGAAGATGCCGTAGAGGATCACGTAGAACGCGACGAGATAGCTGACCGACATGCGGCGCCCCATCCCCGCCTTGCGCACCGCCCAGAAGGTCAACGCGATGCCGCCGGCTCCGGCGGCTCCGAACAGACGCGTCGCGGCAACTCCGGCCATCGAGATCCGATAGCTGCCGAGCCACCCGATCACCGGGATCTTCTCGATGAACACCGCGCGAAAGAGCCAGATGTACGAGGCATACGAGAGCAGCTCCATGCAGAAGGCGACCGCAAGCCACGTGCGATCACCGTCGTCGCGAACCTTCTCCAAACTGTCCTGCAGTCCCGGAAGCTGGGGCAGCACGCCGTAGAGAAACGCCAGCACGAGCACGATGAATGCGACCGCTATGAACAGAGTGCGCCGGCTGAAGAACTGGGTCTTGAAGACCTCCCAGGCCTGTTCGACCTGATCCTCACCTTCCTCTTCAATATCTTCATCGACCAACTCGTCGATGACGCCGGAGACGGCCTCTTCGAGTTCTTTGGCGTGGTGAGATTCGGAATCCGGCAAGATTTCGCGATCATATAGATCGCCTCCGCCGCGACGGGCACGCCCGCGCGGGCGCTCACGACGGCGCCGAATCGCACGATTCTGTGTGGCCGTCTGACGAATAGATACAATCCGCGCGCCTTGCAGATCCCGGCCCCCACAAATCGCTTCTCGACCCGTCGCAGCTCGCTTTTCGTCGCTGCCGCCGCAGCCGCGTTGTTCGTGCTTCCGCAGACCGCTTCCGCGACGCCGCTGTGGCCGGACTCGCCGAACTCGCCGATCGCACAGATCGTGCTCGATCTCTTCCTCGTCGTCTTCATCGTCGGCCTGATCACCGTGATCGGCTACACGCTGGCCCTGCTCGGCGCCGGTCGCGCTGAAGTGGACGCCGACGCTCCCGCCACCGCCGAATCCAGCGCCAAGGGCGCCGTGATCGCCGGAAGCGTCCTCTTCCTCGTTTTTGTCGTGATCGGCGGCTTCGCCTACACGAAGACCGTTTCGGCCGAAGAATCGCTCGCGAACACCGGAAACTTCAAGGTCACCACCTTCAGCCAGCCCGGCCTGAAGGTCGCCCACGTCGTCAAGGCCCCGAAGGGCCCGGCCTACAGCATCCGCGTGAACGCGCAGCAGTTCCTCTGGCGCTACGACTACAGCGGCATCAAGAACGCCAAGTGGAACACCTACTCCTACAACGACCTGGTGATCCCGGCCGGAGTGACCGTTCTGCTCGACTTCACCTCCTCCGACGCTGAGGCAGCCTGGTGGGTACCGCAATTGGGTGGTTCGATCACCGCAATGCCGGGCTACGACAACAAAGTCTGGCTTCGCGCAGACAAGGCCGGCCTCTACACCGGCTCAGGCACCGTCGTGAACGGCACCAACTACGCGAGCATGATCACCAATGTGACCGTCGTCGACCCGCGTCTCTTCGTGCGCTGGCTCGGTGGCAAGCAGATCGAGATCGACCAGGCAATGGCAGCGCTCGCAGCCGAGCGCGCCTCTGGCGAAGAACAGCAACTGATTTCCGGCCAGAAGGGCGCTCCGAGCGAAGCCGCCTCTGAAGCCGCTCAGACCCAGGCAGCCGACCAAGCAGGGAAGAACAAGTGAGCACCGCATTTGAGCAGCCCGCAAAGGTTTCTGAAGTTGTCGTTCGCGATCCGATCGACAACACCCGCGCGCGCTGGATCAATCGCGCCCGCAGCGCCGATCACAAGGTCATCGGCCTGACGCTGATCGGTTTCTCGCTGGTCAACGTCATGCTCGCCGGATTCGCCGAGCTGCTCTGCCAGATCCAGCTCGCTGTCTCAGACAACACTTTCCTCAGCCCTGAGCGCTTCTACAGCCTGCACACGCTCTCGGACACGGGCTATCTCTACCTCTTCGCGCTGCCGCTCTTCGCCGGCATCGCAACCTACGTGCTTCCGCTCCAGATCGGCGCTCGCAGCAGCGCTTTCCCGCGACTTTCCGCGCTGGGAACCTGGATGATCATCCTCGGCGGCGGGTTCCTCTGGTTCAGCACCTTCGTGAACACCTGGCAGGGCACGGCGCAGACCTCCGCGCCGCTGTTCGAGCTCTTCTACTCCCCCGGTTCGGGCGCGGACTTCTTCCTCACCTCGCTGGTGATGATCGGCGGCGGACTCACCTTCAACGCGATCGACCTCGCGGTCACCTACAAAACGCTGCGCGCCGAGGGCATGAGCGGCGATCGTACGCCGGTCTTCGCGTACTCGGCCTCCGTCTATGCGTACGGAATCCTCGCCACGGCGCCGGTTCTTGTCGCGGCCTGCATCATGGCGCTGCTTGAGCGCCAGTACACCGCCTTCGGCATCTTCAACCCGGTGGACGGCGGCAGCCCGCTGCTCTGGAAGACGCTCTTCCAGTGGTGGTCGCACTCGGCTCCGTATCTGATCACCGTCGTCGCAATCGGTGCCGTCAGCGAGATCTTCGCCTCGGCGGCCGGCCGTTCGATCAGCAACCCTGCCGCCCTGAAGAAGGCGATCCGCGCGTTCGCGATCCTCGGCATCCTCAGCTTCGGTGTCGTCTACTTCGGCGCTCCGGTCAAGCCTTTCTGGAACCTGATCTTCATGGTCATCGGCCTCGCGCTGGTGATCCCGGCAGCTGTCATCCTGCAGAGCTGGATGGCGACGATCAAGGGTGGCGACTACCACTCCACCGCGCCTTCGGCGTTTGCAGTCGCCTTCGCGGCGTTCTTCACGGTCGCAATCGTCTTCCACGTCGCTTTCAGCCTCCCGGCGCTCTCACAGTGGATCTACGGCAGTCAGGCTGGCTACGCCGCTTGGCTCAACCAGGTCTGGGGCACCGCCGCATTTGGTGGCTTTGCAGCGCTTCTGTACTGGTACCCGAAGATGACCGGCAAGAGCCTCGCTGCGGCCAAGGCCCGCGTCGCGCTGGGCATGCTCGTCGCGGGCACCGCACTCCAGCTCTTCGCGATGTTCTCGCTCGGTGTTGACGGTTTCGCACGCGAACTCTCCACCTACACGAGCAGCAGCTACGAGTTCCGCAACATTCTGTCGCTGATCGGCGTTGTGATCGGAGCTTTCGGCCTGATCGGTCTGGCGATCAATTTCATGCAGTCCAACTCCTCGGGAGCGACCGCTGGAAACGACCCCTGGCGCGCCGGCACACTCGAGTGGTTTGTGCCTTCCCCGCCGCCGGTCAACAACTTTGACGCGATTCCCGCAGTAGGCAGCGAGACACCGCTGACCGACCTGCGCGAGCAGATCGCTGCCGGTACCGGCGGACTCGCCGGTTCGGTCGCGCAGTCTCCGACAGCCGGACGGCCGTCGCTGCGCGAATCAAAGCACTAGCCCCGTCCTACAGAGTCGGTTTTTCCGGCGCGGTAGAATTGCCGCTCGCAAGGCTCTGACGCACGACCCCGAGTAGTGGAAGCAGCAACGCAAACACGACCAATCCCGTCCGTACAGGCGGTTCCGGCCGCTGAGCCAAGCGCCGCCGGTCGTGTGCGCCAAGTTGTCGCCGACTACCTCGAGCTGACCAAGCCCCGCGTCCAGTCGCTCCTGCTCTGGACCACGATCACAACGATGCTCGTCGCCGGCAGCCCGTCGTTCGAACTGATCTTCTTCACCTGCCTCGGTGGCGCGCTCTCGACCGGTAGCGCCGGCGCGATCAACCATTTCATCGATCGCGACATCGACCTGCAGATGGAGCGCACGGCCAAGCGCCCGATACCGGCCGGCCGCATCTCACCCGCCGCCGCGCTCAGCTACGGAATCTTTCTCGGCGTCGCGTCCGTCGCCGTGCTCGTGCTCGCGGTCAACACGCTCGCCGCGGTACTCGCGACCTGCGGTCTGCTCGGGTACGTCTTCGTCTACACGCTGTGGCTCAAACGCCGCACACCGCAGAACATCGTCATCGGTGGCGCCGCCGGGGCGGTACCCCCGCTCGTCGGCTGGGCGGCCGTCACAGGCTCTCTCAGCCTCACGGCGTGGTTGCTCTTCGCGATCGTCTTCATGTGGACGCCGCCGCACTTCTGGGCGCTTTCCGTCCTGATCAAGGACGACTACGCCGCCAGCGCCGTCCCGATGCTGCCGGTGGTGCGCGGAGTCAAGTCCACGACCTCCCACATCCTCGTCTACTCGATCCTCCTGCTGCTCACCACCTTGATCCCGGTCGCCACCGGCGCGTTCGGCGCGATCTACGGCGTCTCAGCAGTTCTGCTGGGTGGATTGTTCATTTATCGCGCAGTTCAGCTGACGCGCGACAGCGAGCGCCCCGTGGCGCTGAAGACATATCTCTACTCGCTCACCTACCTCGCGCTGCTGTTTGTCGCGATGGTTGTGGACACGTCGGTCTGATCTGCTAAAAATCTCCCCCGCATGAACCGCACACAAGTACAGCGCAACCTTCGTTCTTCGATCCTGATCGGCGGCATCGCCGCTGTTGCTTTCGCCTCCGCGTTTCTCGTGACGGCGCTCTGGGTCGGCTAGTAGATGAGCCACGAAGAGTTCATCGACGAGGTTGCCACCGGCGCAACCACCCAGCCCGAGGTCGACTCGATCTGGCTCACGCGTCCGTCAGTCAAGCCGATCGTCCTCGCGGTCTCGTTCCTGGTCACGCTGATCGGGCTGTTCGCCTTTCGCCCGGTGATGTTCATCGGACTCGTCGCGGTCCTCGCGGTCTCGATCGCCTGGATCGGCGACTCGCGCACCGAGTCAGACGAACTCCCGCTCGGTTGAGTCTTCCGTCGGCGTCCGGCCGACGGTTTCTGAAGGCGCACGGCGCTGGCGCGCCTGCCGCGGTGTTCCGGTGGCAAGTCTCAGCCGTCAGGCGGTTCGCTGAACGGGTACTTCGCTTGTGGCGCCCTCGCCGGCCCACGACGTGACAATGTCGCGCATCGAAAGAATGCCGACGATCTGACCGGCGTCGATCACCACCAGGTGTCGAAAACTTCCGCGCACCATCTCGTCGGCGGCCTGTTCGAGCGACCAGTCAGGCGACGCGAACACGATTCGCTCGGTCGCGTGGTCACGCACAGGGTCGTCTCCGGTCACGCGATCCTCCGCATACGCGCGCAGCACATCACGCTCGGTGACAATCGCCGGTCCCGGCGCGTCAGGGTCGATCACGACCGCCGCACCCACCTTTCGCTCAGTCATCTGCTTGGCAACGTCACGCAACGTCTGTTGTGGTCCCACGGTCAGAACGACCCGGGACATTCCCTCACTCACCAACACGTCAGCAGCAACCCCTTTTCAGGTGCGGAAAGTTTCAAAGTTGCCCTCAGACTAACCGAGCGGGCGTCTGCGCGTCGAGCGGCCAACATCCAAGTGCCTTGCAGCACAAATCACCGCGGATCGACCGGATAACATACGCGCCGGTTCGATCCGGATCCTGGATCGCTCCCGTAATTTTCGCCCCCGTTCCCGTCTGAGCTTGTGTTTGCAAGCGAAGGAGCTCGATGAAAGCCTCACATCGCATCGTCGGCATTGTTGGCGCCATCCTGGCGACAGCTGCGCTGATCGTGTTCACGATCGAATACGACTGGATGGGCACGCTCATCGCCGATGACATGGAGCCGATCGACACGGTCTACAGGGCTTTGACCATCGCTTCGATCCCGTTCTTCATCATCATCTGCGCGATCCTCGCTTTCTGCCTCGTGGAGTTTCGCGCCAAGCCGGAAGACGACGACGAGAAGGACGGCGCTCCGTTCCATGGCTCCACGAAGATCGAGATCGTCTGGACGATCATCCCGACGATCGTCGTCATGGCCCTGGGTCTCTACGCCTGGACCGTGCTCGACAAGGTCGAGGCAGCGCAGCCGAACTCAATGACGATCAAGGTGATCGGTCAGCAGTTCGCCTGGAACTACCAGTACCCCGAGCAGGACATCAAGACCGGCGGTGACCTCGTCGTTCCGGTCAACCGCCCGCTCTACTTCGAGATGACCTCTGCGGACGTCATCCACAGCTTCTACGTGCCTTCTGCCCGCGTCAAGCGCGATGTCGCAGACGGTTTCACCACCCGCATTCGTTTCGAGCCGAACAAGCTCGGCTCCTATCCGATCGTCTGCACTGAACTCTGCGGAATCGGCCACGCGACGATGCGCTCGACGCTCCGCGTGGTCACCCCCGCCCAGTTCACTGCATGGGTCGCGGCTCAGAAGAGTGCCAAGGCGCCGAAGCCGACCGGAGCGAACACTGACCCCCAGACCTGGCCCGGAGCCTTCAAAAACTCCGAGTCCAGCAAGTAGAACGCGAAAGGTAATCTGAACCCGATGGCCGCATCACTCCGCTCTCCAGGCTGGTACCGCGCAGCTTTCTCGATGGCTATCGGCTGGGTCGTCGCCTTTGTCCTCGTCACCGGCCTGCGCCTGATTCTCGGATGGCAACAGGAGATCAGCTGGGAGTCGATCACCACCGTCTCGCTGATCACCGTGCCGGTCGCATTCCTCTATGGAATCGGCTGCATGGACTACTGGCTCTACTGGCTCTCGGGCAAGCCGACGAAGGTCGATGACCACGCCGACCACGGCGCACGCAAGTGGCAGGACTACTTCCACTTCAACACCGACCACAAGGTCATCGGCATCCAGTACATCTGCACGACATTCTTCTTCTTCTTGATCGGCGGAATGCTGGCGATGGTCTTCCGCGCCGAGCTGATCGCGCCGGGCATGCAGTTCGTCGACGCGCAGACCTTCAACGGCCTGTTCTCCTCCCACGCGGCGCTGATGATCTTCCTCTTCATGGTGCCGGTCTTCGCCGGTATCGCCAACTACGTCCTGCCGCTGATGCTCGGCGCGCCGGACATGGCGTTCCCGCGACTGAACGCGCTTTCGTTCTGGTTCCTGCCGATCGCCGGCGTGATGATGTGCCTGAGCTTCATCGTCCCGGGTGGCGCATTCGCAACCGGTTGGACGGCGTACGCGCCGCTCTCCATGAACGCGCCGATGGGTCAGACCTTCTTCTCGATCGCCGCGCAGTTCGCGGGATCGTCCTCGATCCTCACGGCGATCAACTTCCTGGTGACCATCATCACGATGCGCGCGCCGGGTATGACCTTCTGGCGTATGCCGCTGCTGGGTTGGGCGAACTTCGCAACCTCGCTGCTGGTCGTGCTCGCGACCCCGTTCGTCGCGGGATCGCAGTTCATGATCCTCTTCGACCGCGCGCTCGGCATGAACTTCTTCGACGCCGCCCAGGGTGGCGACTCCGTGATGTACCAGCACGTGTTCTGGTTCTACAGCCACCCGGCGGTCTACATCATGGTGCTGCCGGGCTTCGGAATCATCTCGGAGGTGATCTCGACACACGCTCGAAAACCTGTTTTCGGATACCGCATGATGGCGTTCTCTCTGCTCGCCATCATCGTGCTCGGATTTGCTGTGTGGGCGCACCATATGTTCGTCGCGCCGATGCAGAACTGGATCCGAATACCAATGATGCTGACGACCATGCTCATTGCTGTTCCAACGGGAGTGAAGGTCTTCTCCTGGCTTGGAACCATGTGGGGTGGTGTGATCCATATGCGGACGCCGATGTATTGGGCCTTCGGCTTCATAACCATGTTCGTGCTGGGCGGAATCAGCGGCGTGATGCTGGCCGTCGTGCCGTTCGACATCGCCGTCTCCGACACGTACTTCGTGGTGGCGCACTTCCACTACGTGCTCTTCGGAGGTTCGCTGTTCACGATCTTCGCCGGTATCTACCACTGGTTCCCGAAGATGACCGGGCGGATGTACAACGAGTCGCTCGGCAAGTGGCACTTCTGGCTCACCTTCATCTCCTTCAACGGAACCTTCGGACCGCAGCACCTCGTCGGTCTTGAGGGCATGCCGCGTCGTGTCGCCGACTACGCCGAGCAGTTCGCGGCCTGGAACATGTTCATCTCGATCTCGAGCTTCGTGCTCGGAGCATCGGTGCTGATCTTCCTCTACAACATGATCTACTCGTGGCGCAGCGGTCCGATCGCCCCGGCCAACCCGTGGCACGCGCACACACTTGAGTGGCAGGTCAGCAGCCCGCCGCCGATGTTCAACTTCGACGAGGTCCCGACGGTCGTCGGTCACCCGTACGAGTACGGCGTCCCGGGCGCCCGTCACGGCATCTTCAAGGAGCCCGAGCCGGTGGTCGCCACCGTCGGCGCCCCCGCAGAGGAGACCGTTGCCGAGGGTGCGACAGGCGCCGATGACACTTCAAGCACAGACGGAGACGCATAGCGATGGAAGCTCACGCAGCGCACGATGATCACGGACACATGCCGGTCGCCAACTCTTCGGCGAACGTCAACCGCGAATGGCTCGGAATGGTCCTCTTCATCACCTCGGAGCTGATGCTCTTCGGCTCGTTCTTCGCCGCCTACTTCTTCATCCGCGTCGTCCAGGGTGACCCGTGGATGCCGGAGGGCCAGGAGCTCCCGAAGTACGTCGCAATGGCCAACTCCGCAATCCTCTTCTCGTCCTCGGCAACCATGCACTGGGCGCTCGAGGGCATCAAGCACAACAACCGCAAGGCCCTGAAGACCGGCCTCGTGCTCACGATCCTCCTGGGAGCCACATTCTTCGGCATCCAGGTCTCTGAGTACGTCCACCTCGGCTTCCTGCCCAAGGACAGCGCTCAGGCGTCTGTGTTCTTCAGCCTCACCGGCCTCCACGGCGCTCACGTCGTGGTCGGTCTGATCATCCTGATCGTCGTTGCCAACCGCGCCTTCAAGGGTCACTACGGCCCGGAGAAGGAAAAGCACTGGGGCGTTGAGATCCCCGGTCTTTACTGGCACTTCGTCGACGTGATGTGGCTGTTCGTCTTCACAACGCTCTACCTGCTCTAGAGCGGTAGTTTGAGGCGGGATGACCACCGATCCCGACACGCACGCTGAAAGCCCGCAGAACGGCGCTGAGAGCCTCGCTGAGGAACCCAAGCGCCGCTTCGACCCCTTCACGAACGAAGGCGACATGTTCAAGATCGTGCTTGGGGTTGGCGGGTTCGTGCTTGTGGTTGCCGTGCTGGCGTTGATTGCTGGGGCGGTCTTCTAGTAGTTCGCTCTGTGCTGTTGCCCTTTCTTGCCATGTTTTCAGCGGCGAGGGGTGAATGGTCTGGTTGCGGCTTGGGACGCTGCGCGCGGCCCTTCGACGTCGGCCGGCGGCGGCCCGGGGCTGTCGCTGAGGGCGTTTGGCGTAGTTGTGGGGGAAATATTCCACGGTCCCGCCTTGGAGGGCGGGACCGTGGCAAATACCCCGCATACCTAAGCCCTCCCGCCTTCTAAGACCCCTTTCCTCGCAGCGGTCCCCCGCGCGAGGCGCCCCGACCAACCCGCGCGGCCTCACCTCCTCGCCGCCAATCGACATGGCAAGCCCACCACGCGAGCCAACCAACCACCAGCCCAAAAAAAAGCCCGCCGACCAGAAGGCCGACGGGCTCAAAGACAATCGCTGTGCTCGCTACTGGCTGCCGTCGACCTTCGCGACGTACTCCGAGACCAGCTTGATCTGCTCGGGCGTGAGCGTGCCGCCGAATGCCGGCATTCCGTTTCCACCGTTCGTGACCTGCTTGAGGACCCGGGCCAACGGGGCTTTGCGCTGGTCGAGGTTCGGTCCGGTCGTGCCGACCGTGCCTGCATCTGCAAGCGTGTGGCAACTGCCGCAGTTGGTCTTGAAGATGCCCTTGCCGTCGGTGCCGCCGCCGATGTCAGCGAGCGCGCCGGAGTCCTTGCCCGGGTTCGCAGCGGCGTACGAGACGTACGCGGCGACGTCATTGACGTCCATGCCGGTGACGAGGTTGGGCGGCATGACGAGGCTGCTCGGGTAGAGCTTCTGTGACGGGTACTTGATCTGGCCCTCCACGACGCCCTGGATGGTGTCACCCATGCCGTCTTCACGCGCCTGGCGGAAGGAGTCGTCGATGTCGGGGCCCTGTGTGCCGACTGTGTTTGCTCGAGCCATGGTGTGGCAGCCACCGCACTTGGCGATGAACAGGGTCTTACCGTTGGCGAGATCGGTCTTGGAGTCGTTTCCGCATCCGGAGACCACGATGCTGAGCGCCATAACTGCTGCGAGCGCGAGGGTCTTCTTGGCGGTGTTTTGGGGTCGCTTGTGCATATCCGGCGGGAATCCTAGCCGACACTTTGGCGGCAGGAAAAAAGCTGTTGCAGGGTTAGTGGCCTTCGTTACCAGCGTGGGTTCAGGGACGACGGAGCGAATCGCTGTCGCCCTCTGCGGCGGCCACCAACTCGCGCGCGACGCCGGCCCACGAGAACCTCGCCTCGGCCGACTGCACGAGGCGGGCAGACAGCTCTGCGCGCTGATCCGCCGACAGTGCGAGGACACCCCGGATGCGATCGGCCAGCAACTCGACGGCACCGGGCGTGAGCGGGAAACTGAGCAGCGCCGCCGAGGCGCCGGAAAGCCGCTCACGCAGTTCGGCGGTGACCTCTTCGAGTCCGGAATGCTCGGCGCTGATCGGCGGGACGCCGCAGGCTGCGGCCTCGGCGGCGACCATCCCGAAGGCCTCCGGGAACGTGCTCGGAACGATTTCGCAATCGGCGACCGGAATCACGCCCGTGAGCAGGTCGTGCTCGAGCCGCCCGACGAAAGTGACTGAGTCGCGCATCCCGCGCGCCGCCTCAAGGTATTCCGCGAGCGCGTCGTCGTCCGCCTCAAGCGCGTCGAACAAGCCGGTCACCAGTTTCAGCGGCTCAGCCTCTCCCCCTTCGAACGCGCGACCGCCTGCCGCGATCCAACGCGCTGTGACGAGATCTCCGTCAGACAGCGCCGAGATCAGCATCTCAAGCCCCTCGCGATAGGCGCCGAACCCGGTGATCAGCAGACGCGCATCGGGATACGCGTTGCGCACGAGCGGCCACGCCGCGACGAGCAGATCGACGCCCTTGGAAACAATCAGTTTCCCGACATACAGCACGACTGGAGCGTCGCCCGCCGCGACAAGCTCGCGCAGAGCGTCGCCGGCACCGGAGTCGATCCCGTCGTTCTCATACGTGGTCTGCATGCCGGCGATCTCCTCGGCGACTTCGGCGTAACCCATCATCCCGTCCATCCGCGCCGCCGTGCGCACGCGGTCGTAGAAGGCGTCGGTGGCGACCTTCTGGCCGGGGCCGTACCCGAGCCGCGGCAGTTCGAGCACGCGCTCGGCAACGCCGGCAAGCTCGGCCAGGGCGGTCTCGGCGTTCTTGGCTGGACGAAAGCGCTCGATGTCGACGCCTGGCGGTCCGAGGTAGATCCGCTTTTCAAGACCGGGGATCCGCAGGGTGTCCCAGGCGCGTTCGGCAATGTGGCGTGAGCCGACCAGAACCGCGCGGGCCTCCCCCACGCCGGTGCGGGCATACGGGAGAAACCGGGGATGCGGTCGCACGATGTACTCCATCGCACTGCCGTGGATCTTCGCAACGTACGGCACCTCGCCCCCGAGCGCCTGCGCGAGGATGTAGGGGCCCATCACCATGTGATTGGCGAGAGCGAAGTCAGGCCTGTTGCGCTCGACGACTGCTTTCACGGCCATCACGTTGCGCGCGATGTAGAACTCAAGCTCCTCGTCGTCGAACTGGTCGAACGTGCGCGCGGCGAAGCCCTTGTAGTTGTCCTGCACGTAAACCGGCAGCTGGTCGGCGATCGGCGGCAGAAAGACAGTGCAGTGGCCGCGGCCGTCCGGGCGGTCGATCCCGAAATCCTCGACGACGAGCGCGCCGGTGTTGTCCCAGGTTCCGAGCGCGTCAACCCACTCGAGCTCCTTCGCGTTCTTCTCCTGGCAGACGAGATCGACGTCGTGACCCGCAGCGACCAGTGCGCGCGCGAGCTCGGCGTTGTAGACGTTGCTACCCGTTCCCCGGAGCAGGTAGCCATGAAAGTTCAGGATTCGCATCTTCGACGCAGGGAGCATAGGTGCGCTATCGGCGCCCGTGACAGTTGCAACCACCTCGGTTGTTAGTCTTTCGCACCGTGAGTGACGCACAGAAATACCGCCTGCGTTCAGCTGGCTACAAGCGCGACATCGTCGCGACCGTCGAAGAGGGCGATCGTTACGTCGACCGCGAGTCCGGCACCAACTTCGTCGTGGTCGGCGAAGTCCTACCGGTCGGCGAATCGAAGTCCGGTCTGCCCTGGGCGACCGAGAACCTTCGCGTCTGCGGTTGCTCACGCGAGCAGCTTCTGCAGAAGGACGTCAACGACTGTCCCTACTGCGACCGCCGCATTCCCGCCGCCGAAGTAACCCCTGCTGATGCCGGCTGACGGCCGCGCATCCTCCGCGAGCAAACTCCGCGCGCCTGCCGCGATCGCGCTGATCGCTTTGGCTACGGCCGTTTCCGGCTGCGGAAGCAGTGACGTCCAGGAAAACCCGACGAGCCTCGAGAAGCCCGCGCTCTCGGTCCCGGAAGGGTCCGTCGCAGCGAGCTCCACGACCAAGAAGACCGGCAGCACCGGCACCACTTCAAGCACGACGAGCGAAGACACCAGCTCATCCGACACCGGTACCGACACGAGCGGCACCGACACCGGCACTGACACCGGCGGCGCTGACACCGGTGCAGGAACCGACACCGGTACCGACACCGGCGGTGCTGACACCGGCGGCGCCGGTCCCGGCAACTGATCGACTCCGCGTCCGTCTGAGCGCCTCTGGGCACCGCGATTGAGCGGTTTGCCGACCTAGACAAATGTCGTATCCCCGACTGGCATTTGCGATCGTTCTGGCGCACACTGTCGCTGCGCGGCAACGCGCGTTTGGGACAGGGGAAATAGATGGATCTGAGCGGATTCCTTCGGGGGGACCCAGGTGCGACAGGGCATGTCGGCACCACGACAACCGCAGATGACGCGCGCTCGCGTGCGGAGGCCGACGAGAGCGGCTTCACCAGCATCGGCCTTCCGGCCGAGGCTGGCTGGTACGTATCTGCCGCGCTCTACTGGATCGGTGGCCTTGCGGTCGTTCTGATCGACCAGCTCTCCTCGAACGCCGTGATCAACCCGACGATCGGCGTGCTCGGGACGATCGAACTCGCCACCGCCCCACTCCTCCTGCTCGGTGCCCGATTTGCGCCGGACGCGCCTTGGGGCGCCCCGCTGCGCATCCTGATGCCTTCGATCATCCTCGTCGTCGGAGGTTTCTTCGTCGGCGGAGCGATCAGCGCGCTCGTGCTGTTGCTGCTCTTCCCGGTGCTCGCCGTCGCGTACATGCACAAGCCGTCGGTCTCAATTCCGTACTGCTCGGCCTCGCTCGTCGCGATGAACGCGATGTTGCTCGCGCATCAGGGCTCCGATGAGCGGATCGCGCGCGCGATCGTGCTCACCGGCGTGGCGGCAACCCTGGTCACCGGACTGATCTACTCGCAGAGTCGTCTGCGTCGCGCAGCGGCGGCCAATCACGACCGCTCGATCACGGACCCGCTGACGGGCCTCGCGAATCTTCGCGGCCTGCGCGCGCGATTGCGCCAGGAGCTGCAGCGCTCGACGCGCGACAAGAGCGAGATCGTGATGTTCGCGATTGACCTCGATGACTTCAAGGAGGTGAACGACCGCTTCAGCTACGCGCTCGGCGACGCCGTTCTCCAGGCAGTCGCCCAGGCCCTGGCCGAGGAGGTCGAACCCGGCGACCTGCTCGCCCGGCGCGGCGGCGACGAGTTCGCGATTCTCACGGTCGCGACGCCCGGCCGTCACATGGCGCGCTTCGGCGACCGCATCGCCGCTTCGATCGAGCGGACGCGCCGTGCGATCTGCCCCGGCGTCAATCCGCGCGCGAGCGTCACGCGCGTGCCTCATCGGCCCGGAGAGAGCGCCGAAGCCTTCATGCGCCGCGTGGACGACGGCCTGCACGACGCCAAGCTCGACGCCCACCCGGAACGGCACGGTGAGTCGCCGACGACGACGGGCGATCACCCACAGGTTGCGCTCGACGAGCACAACTCACGCGCGCTCGCCGGTGCGCGGCGCGCGCACCTCGGCCGCATGCGCCGCGGAGGTCGCTCGAGCGAAGGAGACAGCGTGATCGACTGGCGCATGACGGCGGCGGCGGCGCTCGTCCCGGCCGCGCTGGTTGCTTTCGTCGTGACAGCGGGCCTGCTTCCAGGTGCCGAGCGCGCATCCACGTGGATCTGCGTGCTCGGCCTGATCGCGCTCGGCGTCGGTTCACTGCTGATCTCTCGTCGCGGAGTCGGTCGCCGCTGGCTGCACGTGGTGGTCAGCGCATCACTGGCGCTCGTCATCGCCTGCGTCGCGCTCTCAGGTGCATCCGGCCGCTACGCGCTCGCCGAGCTCTGCGTACTCGCCCCGCCCCTCGCGGTGATGCTCTTCGGTTGGCGCCCGGCCATCCCGTACGTGCTCATCGCCGGCGGCACCTACGCGTACCTCGTGATCGCTTCGGGTGCCCGCTTCGCGGTGATGCAGGCGGCCCTGCTGGTCGGAATCCTCTTCGTGCTCAACCTGCTGCTCCAGCGCGGGGACCGACTGGCCGACGAGTTCAGCGCCGCGGCCGAGGCGATGTCCGTGGTTGACCCGCTCACAGGCGCCGCCAACATCCGCGGCTTCGAAGCTCGGGTCGAGCAGGAGATCGCGCGCTGCGAGGCGCTGGGCGACGAGGTCTGCCTTGCGATGATCGACCTCGACCGCTTCAAGTCAGTGAACGACCGCTACAGCCACTCGATGGGCGACGCGCTCCTGATCGAGACCGCCCGCGCGATCGAGTCGGTCGCACGCGAGGACGAACTGGTCGTGCGCCGTGGCGGAGACGAGTTCGTGGTTGTCTGCGCCCCCAACCTGCGGACGGACATGGATTCGCTTGCCGACCGCATTTCGGAGGCGATCCTCTCCGCGCGCATCCGCCTGACGCCGGACATCATCGCCGGCGCCACCGTGGTGACGGTGTTCCGGGACGATCAGGAAACGGCGGCCGACTTCATGGCACGCGCCGACGAGGCCCTTCGCGCCGCCAAAGCCAGCGAGCGCGTCAAGGCCTCCACCTAGGAACTACTTCTTCGCCGGGTTGGTCTTGGTCGGGGTGTCGACCACGGTCGCGTGGTACAGAACGCGCGCGCCGGTGAAGCCGCAGTTGTACTGCTTGATCTGATTGATCGTCTCGTGCATCGTCGGTGCTGTGAGGTTTGTGATATCCGTGCCTTCACGGGAGCACTTGCCCTTCGGGCGGCTCGAGCGCCAGGTGCTGGTGAGGTCCTCGTTGCGAAGAATGAAGTTGGGGATCCAGCTGTCGGTGGTCAGCGCGATCACGTCGCCACGCTTGACCGGCAGCGGTTTGGCCAGCGCGAAGGTCGGCGCTCCACCGAGGTAGCGCTTGACGTTGAGCTTCTCGCTCTGGCCGACCAGCGTGTAGCGGTACTTGGTCACGCCCTTGCGCGGAGTGCGACGAAGGATCGAGACGCGCGCTGTCGGCGCACCGTTGAACGTGGTCGAGAAGTACGTGTAGAACTTGCTGACGACCGAGGGCAGGTAAAGCGTGTAGGCGACGACGTTGCCGTCACGCGGAACACGCGAGACGTTTGCCCTGTTGCCGACCTTCAGCTGGAAGACCGTCGTACGCGTGAGCACCTGGCAGGTGTTGTTCTCGCAGGTCGGGGCGGTGAAAAGTGTCTGGGCGCCGACTTCGCGCACTGTGCCGTGTGCGGCGGCAGCGAGTGCAAGCGTCAGGGCGAGAACAGCGGACACAACAAAACCGCGACGCATACCGGTCGCTCGGTGAGAATTCTTCATCATGTGAGATTAAATACGCTTTTGCGGCCGGAAGTTGCGCTTTTGAATGCAATATGGCAGCGATTGCCCCACTTCTACTAGTTCGATGCTCATAGAACTAGACTCCTGAGCATGACCCCTGTGATTGAAGTGGAAGGGCTCGTTCGCGAGTTCAAAGGACCCAACGGAACGATTCTCCCCGCCGTCGACGGCGTCGATCTCGCAGTCCCGGAAGGCGAAGTGTACGGCTTCCTCGGCCCCAACGGAGCGGGAAAGACGACGCTCGTGCGCATGCTCGTGACGCTGCTGCGCCCCACACGCGGAACGGCGCGCGTCGGCGGCAGCGACATCGTGCGCGAGCCGGGCAAGGTGCGGGCGTCAATCGGCGTGACGCTCCAGGAAGCCGCGCTCGACCCGCTGATGACAGGATTCGAACTTCTGCAGCTGCAGGCGACTCTGCACGGCCTGAAGAAGCGCGATGCGAACGCGAAGGCCGACGAACTGCTCGAGCGCGTGGACCTCGTGCGGGCCAAGGATGCGCGCCTCGGAACCTACTCCGGAGGCATGCGCCGCCGCCTCGACCTGGCGATGTCGCTGATCCACGATCCCAAGGTTCTGTTCCTGGATGAGCCGACGACTGGCCTCGACCCGATCAGCCGAAAGGTCCTGTGGGATGAGGTCCGCGCGCTCAACGACTCGGGCACGACCGTCTTTCTCACCACGCAATACCTCGAGGAGGCTGACGCGCTCGCCGACCGCGTCGGGATCATCGCTGGCGGCAAGCTCGTCGCCGAAGACACGCCGGCCAACCTGAAGGCCGACGTCGGCGCCAACCGACTTGAGGTGACCGTCCACGACGAGAGCCAGCGCGCCCGCACCGGCGAACTGCTCGCCAAGCACGGCAAACTGCTCGAGCCGCGCCCGGGCGTCAACTTCTACCTCCAGCTCGCACAGGGCGAGACGCGACTCGCGCCGTACGTGCTCGAACTCGATCAAGCCGGAATCACGGTCGACCGGATCGACCTCGTCGAGCCGACGCTCGACGACGTCTTCCTGCTCAAGACCGGCGCGCACCTCGCAGAAGACGGCCCGGACAAGCCGTGAACAGCGCCTATCTCCGGATCGTCTGGGCCATCGCGAAGCGCCAGCTGACTCGCGTGCTGCGCAAACCGCAGATGCTCACGCCGATCTTCCTCGTCCCGACAATGTTCCTCGTCGTCACCTCAGGCGGCGCAGCGCGCGCGATCAACCTGCCCGGTTTCCCTGAGGTCGACAGCTTCTTCCAG
>JAEMSX010000118.1 GCA_016462645.1 Thermoleophilaceae bacterium | reverse complement strand
CCGTTCCCGATCGACGCTCGCGTAAACGACGTCGGGCATCTCGAGGTCGGTGGATGCGACGTGGTCGAGGTCGCAGAGCACTTCGGCACGCCGTCCTACATCTACGCCGCCAGCGACCTGCGCTCCCGCGCCCGCGCAGCGGTCAAGGCGTTCCGCGACGCCGAGGCCACGTATGGCGACGGCAGCTCCGAAGAGCCCGGCGTGCTCTTTGCCAGCAAGTCTTTTCCCTGCACTGCGGCCTACAGGCTGATGGCCGCCGAAGGCATCTACTGCGATGTCGCATCAGGCGGCGAACTGCATCTGGCCCTCACCGGCGGGTTCCTTCCCGAGCGCATCCTCATGCACGGCAACAACAAGACCGACGCGGAGCTGCGCCAGGCCATCGACGCCGGCGTCGGCTACATCGTCATCGACTCGTTCGACGAGATCGACCGCCTGAACGCGATCATGCCTACGGGCGGACCGCGCACGCTGGTGCGCGTTGCGCCGGGCATCAAGCCTTCAACCCACGCCTACATCCAGACCGGTCAGGTCGACAGCAAGTTCGGCATACCGCTCAGCCAGGTCGAGCAGGCGATCCAGAAGGCTCCGAACTTCGTCGGGCTGCACTGTCATCTGGGCAGTCAGTTCTTCGAGGTAGAGATCTTCAAGGCCGCCGTTGAAGTGCTCGCCGGGTTCGAAGTCGACTGCAAAGTGGTGAATGTCGGCGGCGGATTCGGGATTCCGTATCTCGAGCACGAGCACCCGCCGGCGATCGACTCGTACGCCGAGCAGATCACCTCGGCCGTGCGCGAGAACTTCGGCTTCGGCGCAAAGATCATGGTCGAGCCGGGCCGCTGGCTCGTCGGCAACGCCGGCGTCACCGCCTATCGCGTCGGCACCGTCAAGGAGATCCCCGGCGTGCGCCGCTATGTCGCGGTCGACGGCGGCATGAGCGACAACATTCGCCCGATGCTCTACGACGCGGAATACACCGGATTGATCGCGGACCGCGCCGGCGCAAAGCCCAATCGCGACGTACGCGTTGTGGGAATGCACTGCGAGAGCGGAGACGTGATCCTCCCAGAGGTGATGCTCGATGAGCCGACCGTTGGAGACACGCTGGTCGTGCCGTCCACCGGCGCATACGGCCACGCGATGGCCAGCAACTACAACGGTGTTCTGCGGCCGCCGGTCGTCTTCTGCGAGGGCGGCAAAGCACGAGTGGTCGTGCGCCGCGAAACCCACGAAGATCTTTCCGCGCGGGACGTCGAATAGCTTTTGCGCCTCATGGGGGATGGAGAAGCAATCAAGATCGGCCTGCTCGGCCGCGGAACGGTCGGCGGCGCGTTCGCCCTTCTGGTCGAACAACGCGCTGATGCGATCGCGCGGCTGACGGGCAAGCGCCCGTCGATCGGCGGAGTGCTCACCAGCTCAACCGGCGATTTCGATCAGATCCTCGAAGACAGCGACGTGATCGTCGAGCTGATCGGAGGGCTGGACCCGGCGCGCGACTACGTGCTGCGCGCGCTGAAGGCCGGCAAGCCGGTGATCAGCGCCAACAAGGCGCTCGTGTCAACTCATGGCGCCGAGCTCTTTGCCGCATCCGCCGAATCCGGTGCGCCGCTGTTCTTCGAGGCCGCCGTCGCCGGCGTGATTCCCGCGATCCGCGTGATCGAGGAGTCGCTGGCAGGAGCTCACGTTGAGCGCGTGCACGGGATCGTCAACGGCACGACCAATTACATCCTTACGGAGATGGCCAACAGCGGCCTCTCCTACGACGAAGCCCTGAAGCAGGCCCAGGACCTCGGATACGCCGAAGCCGACCCGACGGCAGACGTCGGTGGCGGAGACGCCGCCGCCAAGATGGCGATCCTCGCCCGCCTGGCGTTCGGGCTCGACGTCTCCTTCGATCAGGTCGTCTTCGAGGGCATCGAGAACATCACTTCCGAAGACATCGCCTACGCGCGCGAATTCGATCTGGTGCTCAAACTCGTCGGCACCGCCGAGCGCATCAACGGTGGGATCAGCGTGCGCGTCTTCCCGGCATTTCTCTATCCGTCACACCCGCTTGCCTCAGTTCACGGCTCATTCAATGCCGTGACCGTCGAGTCGCCTGCGATCACCGAGATCACGATGAGTGGGCCGGGGGCCGGGGGAGTGCAGACGGCCAGCGCGGTACTGGGTGACCTCGTTTCGATTCTCTCGGGTGTTCCGCGGACGCGTGGAGAAGCCGCGCCGGCGACGATCGTGGACGATGTCAAGTCTGCGTTCTACCTGCATCTGGAAGTAGAAGACCGCCCCGGCGTACTCGCGGAGGTCGCTGCGGCGCTCGGCAATCACGACGTCTCGGTGCGCAACTTCAACCAACAGGGCACGCCAGACGCCGCGCGCCTTGTGATGGTCATGCACCCGACGCTCGAATCCAATTTCTTTGCGGCCGTTGCTGAGATCGCCGCGTTGCCATTCGTCGGAGCCGCGCCGCGCGCGATCCGCGTGATCGAAGAGGAGTTCGGAAGCTGATGGCCGGATTGATCGAGCGTTATCGCGACCGCATGCCGGCCGAAGTCACCGAGCGGATCATCTCGATCGAGGAGGGCTCGACCCCGCTCGTGCACGCACCGGCGCTGAGCGCCCGCGTTGACGCTGATGTTTTCCTGAAGCTCGAGGGCGCCAACCCGACCGGTTCGTTCAAGGACCGCGGAATGACCTGCGCCGTCAGCGCCGCCGCCCGCGAGGGCGCGGAGGCCGTCATCTGCGCCTCGACCGGCAACACCGCCGCCAGCGCCGCCGCATACGCAGCCCGCGCCGGCATGACCTGCGCCGTGCTCGTGCCCGAGGGCAAGATCGCCGCGGGCAAGCTCGCCCAGGCGCTGATCT
>JAEMSX010000117.1 GCA_016462645.1 Thermoleophilaceae bacterium | reverse complement strand
CGTGAGCCTGGGCCTGCGTCGTTTTGGTCTGCCGTTGAAAGCCGTGCGGGCAACGACGCGCGCCTACCCCAGTCGCGGCTTTCACATGCGCCTGATCAAGCTCACGACCAAGCGCACGATCGAACATCCGACTTCGCCCCTGCCGATGTTCAAGTGGTGACCACCCCTTAGGGGGTAGAACAAACGTCCAGACGGTGAGCCTGCGCTCACCTACCTCCCTGCTGACTGTCGATTCAGGTCTAACCCGTGAGTAACCGGGTTAGAGCTGAGTATGCAAGGACGCAGACAAACAGATCCCGAGCCACGGGCGATGACCGATCACGGCAGGGCGCCGCTCAGCGAGCGCTTTCTGAAGATCGTCACCGGCTGCGCTCTCTGGTTCGTGACGACGGGGATCATCATCGCCGTCTCGTTCGTCCCTGACGTGGCGCCGGACAACGTGAACTTTTGGCGACTGGTGCTTGGCGTGCCGGCGATGATCCTCGGAACCGCGCTTGCCGTGGTCGGTCCGCGGCTGAGTTCGAAAGCTTTCCAGCTCGTGATCGAGCTGATGATGCTGCCGGTGCTGGGCGTCAATCTCATACTGCTCCAGCTGACCCCGGCCACGTACGCGGTGCTCTTCAACATGGTCGCGACGGTGATCTACGCGGGCTACTTCGTGCGCCGGCCCGCGTTGGCGATGACGATCCTTCTGGGAGTCGGCATCTCGATCTCGACACTGTTTCTTGAGCCGGCGTCTGAGACGCCCCACCTGGGCGCATACCTCGTCGTCTACATCCCCACCTTCGTTGTGATGGCACTGCTCCTGCACATCCAGAACACCGAGACGCTTGACGCGCTCAATCAGGCAAGGCGACGTGCGATGGAAGATCCGCTGACCGGGCTCGCAAACCTGCGCGCGCTGGAGCGCGAGGCGCGCAAACGCTTTTCGCAGAAAACCCGTGGCGCGCGACCGGGCGTGAACGGTCTGCTGCTCGTGGACCTGGACAACTTCAAGACTGCGAACTCGCAGCACGGACATGTCGGCGGCGACCACGCCCTGCGCATGATCGCCCATCAACTCAAACGCATCACGACGAAGGACGCTTTCGTTTCCCGCGTCGGTGGCGACGAGTTCGCGGTGCTGATCCGCGCCGACTCCAGGGAGCGCGTTGAAGAGGCCGGCGAGATCTACCGCGCCGCCGTTCGCGCCGCAAGCTCGATCATGGAAATGCCCGGCGTTGAGATCGACGCCGCTGTCGGCTGCGCGATCTTCCCCGAAGAGGGCCGCGATCTCAGCGAGTTGCTCGACAAGGCCGACGCTGCGATGTACGCAGACAAGGGCGCCAAGCGCCAC
This sequence comes from Thermoleophilaceae bacterium, assembly GCA_016462645.1. Lineage (GTDB taxonomy): Bacteria > Actinomycetota > Thermoleophilia > Solirubrobacterales > JACPNS01 > JACPNS01. The sequence continues at coordinate 1,626 of JAEMSX010000117.1, read as the reverse complement.
AATTTCCCCAACCTTGAGCCCGTCGCGGTGGAACCTGACCATCGCCCGGCCTGGCTTGACAGCGAGCGCATGCCGGCTCCCGAAGTCCACGTGCGCCACGCGAATCTCGACTCGGTCACCGGCGGCAACACCGCCCGCTTCGGGGGAATAACGCTCTACGCGCGCACCTCTGCGATCGCGTGGGCCTTCGGGTCGGTGATTCTGGGGATCAGTCTGCTTCTGCCGAGCGCGCCGGAGTCGGTTATGCCCTGGTGGCTCGTCTTCTTTGGCGGGCTGGCGCTGTCAGCCGGGATTCTCCAGGTCAACGCCAAGCCACGCTCGCGGCTGCACGGAGTCTTCGACTGCACCGCTCTGGCAGGCATCGCCGGTCTGATCGCTCTGACCGGCGGGGTCCAGAGCACCGCAGCCCCGTTGCTCCTCCTGCTGGCCGCGTCGCAGGCCTGGTTCTGGAGCACGGACAGGGTCGTCCTGCGCATCATCGGACCAATCGTCGTTGCACTTTCGCCCCTGCTCTACGACTCGATCGGGAGCGGAGTCGAGGCTTCAGTCACGTTGGTGACGCTGTTCGCCGAGTGCGCGATGATCATCGCGATCGTCGGCTCGATGTATTACGACCGCGTGCTGCTGAGCAAACTCCAGGAGCGCGCCGAGCAGCTCGCCATGACCGATCCTCTGACCGGTATTTCAAACCGTCGTGCCTTCAGCGCCTTCGTGCAGGAACAGATCGACGACCCGGATCACGAAGAGTTCGCGATCGTGATGCTTGACCTCGACAACTTCAAGCAGGTCAACACCACGCGCGGTCACCGCGCGGGCGACTCCGTTCTGATCGCAATCGCCGAGGCGTTGGACGCAGTGGCGCGAGAGGACGACTGCATCGCGCGCGTCGGAGGAGATGAATTTGCCGCCGTGCTTCCCGGCGTCGGTGTGGACGGAGCGCGGGCGCTTGCCGAGCGCTTCGTCCAGACCGTCGCCAACACGCCCGAGGCGCACGAGGCGAACGTCGGCGCCAGTGCGGGCTTCGCGCTGCACCCGCTCCACGGCGAGACGCTCGATCAGCTGACGTTCACCGCGGACAGCGCGCTAATGGCTGTCAAGGCGTCCGGCAAGGGCAGTGCCCGGGTCGCGCGTGTTGTCAGCGCTGTGTGAGCGCTGCACGTACCAGACTCCGACGGCAAACAAGAGGCTTGCGACGATTCCGATGTAGCCGATCGTCGTGACCGTGTGCGCGATCTGCTGGTCCTTGTCGAGCACGCCGTACTTGGAGAAGATCGTGTTCCAGTCGTGCTCGCCACCACCGGCAAGCGGGAGTAGTTGATCCGTGGCGTCGGCCATGTACCAACCGATGTAATGGAAGTTCTCGAAGAACCAGACGGCCGCGAACGCCGCCGAGAGCGCCGACCGCTGGTACCAGAAGACCACGGCGATGCCGGCCGGCACGAGCAGTTCCATAAGCGTCCCGCCGAACCACATCGGCGTCTCGCCGAAGATTCCGAAGATCGGATGACCGGCCTCGTGGATCACGAGATTGATGTCGTCGACGATCCGCAGGTAGCCGTCGCTGTCGGTTGACATCCAGCGCAGCAGCACCAGGGAGAAGATGATCAACGCGATCAATCCCCCACC
>JAEMSX010000018.1 GCA_016462645.1 Thermoleophilaceae bacterium | reverse complement strand
AGTTGATGATCTCCTGCTTGACGTTGGAGATGTCGCGGACGACCTCGCGGGACTCCTCGGCAATGAAGATGTCCTCCTCGATCGAGTCGAGCTTCAGGCCGATCTTCCGCAGCATCGGGAAGAAGCTCGCGAACGCGTCGTCGACGATTGTGTAGAGCAGGAAGCCGGTGCCCTGACCCATGCGCTGCTCGCGCGTCTCCTCGTGGCTCTTGCAGCGCTCGAAGAGGTACTCGACGGGCTTCAGCGCCTCGTTCGGGATTGTGATCACGTAGTCGGGGCCGATGAAGATGTCGAGCTCGGCGGCGTTCAGTCGACCGACACGCTTGTCGAACATCGCGAGGTGGAGGACGATGAAGAGGTAGTCGTCGTACTCGTCGATCTTCGGACGCTGGTTGCGCGAACGCACGTCTTCGTGATCGAGTTCGTGGAAGTCGAAGTGCTCGTGCAGCCAGGCTTCCTCAGCGGGGCCAGGCTTTTCGATGTTGTACCAACGAATCCCGCCGTGCTCGATCATCTCGACACGGGGTTCCGCGTTGATTTCAGGTACGAGGTCTTCTACCGAAGCGTTGGTTCCACGACGGCGAATACGACCGGGCATGTTGCGGATGCGCGCCATGCCGGACTCGGAGGTTCGTCAATTGTCGTGGAAAGAGCCATGATTCAGCCATTTTATCGGCAGGAAGGCGACTTACCTGTTGGTTGCAACGTCTGGCCCGCCCCGGCGAGCGCGCGCTGCGGCATAGTCGTGGACCATTTTGGCCGCGACCTTGTCGCTCGGCGCGGCGCGATCGTCGTACCAGGCGCCGATCAGCGCCATGCCGTCGGCGTGCTCTTCGTCGCGGAACACGCTCACCACGCGGCAGTAGCCCTGGAGGTTGTCGTCGGGCGGCGCCGGGGTGGCGAGAATGATCGATTCAGGCTTGTGGCGAGCGAGAGCCACGGCCACGGTTTCGAGCGTCGGGGCGGTGGCCGACCCGTCGTCAACCACGACGACGGGTCGGCCGGCGACGTCCGCCGTGTTGTGATCTTCCCCCCGGTAAAGCTTCGAAAGTCGTGCGATGCGCGCGGTCGCCTCGGCGACGCGCACGGCGAGCGAATCTTCCGTGACGCCGAGCGCTGCGAGCGCGTCAGCGTCGATCACGTGGATCGCGTTCTCCGCGACCGCCCCGACGATGTATTCGGGCTTGCCGGGCGTGGCGATCTCCTCGACGGGCATCACGGTCAGTGGTGCGTCGAGCTTCTGAGCGATCTCAAGAGCAACAGAGACTGCGCCGCGCGGTAGTGCGACGATTACAGGGTTTCCTAGGTCCTGTAGTTCTGCTGATTCGGAAAGCTCATGCCCAGCGTGCTTTCGATCCTTGAATGGCACTAAGGCCAACGTAGGACTCTTTCCCGCTGCGCGCAAGCTACAATCGCCCCACATAGTTGTACGCATCCAGAGGGGGTGAGGGACTGGCCCGATGACCCCCCGGCAACCTGTGTAACGGCGCGATCCCGCGCATTTGCATTCACAAAGGTGCCAATTCCAGAGCCGACCTGTCGGCTAGAGATGTGGACGAAGCCTCACCTTGTGAACCTTCGGCCCATCCGGTCGAAGGTTTTTTCGTTAAGGACGCAAGTGAATAGAGGTTTCAAATGGCTGTAGATGCGCTGAAATGCAAAGAATGTGGAACGAAGTACCCGCTTGAGGCGCTGTTTGTCTGCGACCAGTGCTTCGGACCCCTCGAAGTCGAGTACGACTTCAGCAACATCGACGTCGAGGAGGCGAAGCGGACCATCCAGACCGGTCCGCAGAGCATCTGGCGTTACTCCGAGTTTCTCCCCTTCACCGAGCGTCCGAAGTCGCGCCTGGCGACCGGACTCTCGCCGCTGATCCACGCGCCGCGCCTCGGTGAGTACCTGGGCGGCCTGAAGAACGTCTACGTGAAGAACGAGGCGTCCAACCCGACGCACTCCTTCAAGGACCGCGTCGTGAGCGTGGCGATGGCCAAGGCTCAGGAGCTGGGCTACGAAGTGATCGCCTGCGCGTCGACCGGAAATCTCGCCAACGCCGTCGCCGCGCACGCTGCAGCGGCAGGGCTTGACAGCTACGTCTTCATCCCGACCGACCTCGAGGAGCAGAAGATCCTCGCGACCGGCGTCTACGGAACGGAGCTCGTCGGCGTCAAGGGCAACTACGACGACGTCAACCGACTCTGCACCGAACTCTCGGCCGAATACGACTGGGCCTTCGTGAACATCAACATGAGGCCGTACTACAGCGAGGGCTCGAAGACGCTCGCCTACGAAGCGATCGAGCAGCTCGGCTGGAAGGTGCCGGACCGCATCGTCTCGCCGATCGCCTCCGGCTCGCTGTTCACCAAGCTCTACAAGGGCTTCAACGAGTGGATCGACCTCGGCCTCGCCGAAGGCACGACCCCGACCTTCCACGGCGCGCAGGCCACCGGCTGCAACCCGGTCGCCGACGCCTTCGAGGACGGCCGCGACTTCTGTAAACCGGTCAAGCCCGACACGATCGCGAAGTCACTGGCAATCGGCAACCCTGCCGACGGCCCGTACGCACTCGATGTCGCGCGCAGCACCGGCGGCAGCATCGAGCAGGTCACCGACGACGAGATCCGTTACGGCATCAAGCTGCTCGCGCACACGACCGGCGTCTTCACGGAGACCGCCGGCGGTGTCACTGTCGCAAGCCTGAAGAAGATCGCCGAGCGCGGCGAGATCGACCCGGACGAGACGGTTGTCGTCTACGTCACCGGCGAGGGCCTGAAGACGCTCGACGCAGCGCGCGGAACGTTCGAGAAGTACGAGATCGAGCCGACCGTCGATGCATTCAATGAATTCGTTCCCACACCCGTCACCGCTTAGGAGAAACGAGCACACATGGCAGTAACAGTGAAGATCCCGGCGCAGCTGCGCCCCGTCGTGGACAACAACGCAACCGTCTCGGTCGAGACCGGTGGCACGGTCTCGGAAGTGCTTGACGCGCTCTACGGCCAGTTCCCCGACCTGAAGGACCGCATCAGCGAGAACGGCGAGTTGCGTCGCTTCGTCAATGTCTACGTCGCCGACGAGGACATCCGCTTCGCTGACGGTCTGGAGACCGCGGTCGCCGATGGCGCCGAGGTCACGATTCTGCCGGCAGTTGCCGGCGGTTGCTAGAGCCGGGATCACTCGTGCCTGATGGAAGCCTGCCGCGCGTTGCGATTCTCTGTGGCGGCCGTGGCACTCGGATCGCGCGCGGCGATGAGGACGCGCCCAAGCCGCTCGTCCAGGTCGGCGGCGTGCCGATCCTCTGGCACGTCATGGCGCTTTATGCGGCGCAGGGGTTTGATGACTTCCTGCTCCTGACCGGTTGGCGCGCCGACCAGGTCGCTGACTCCGTCGCTGCGTTTCCCGAGGTCGTTTCCGGTGCCTGGAGCGTTGAGTGCGTTGACACGGGCGAGGACACGGCGACCGGCGGCCGCGTGAACGCGGTTCGCGATCAGCTCCGCGGCGGCACCTTCGCTCTGACCTACGCCGACGGGGTCGCCGACATCGATCTTGGCGCGGCGCTCGATTTTCACCGCGGCCACGGCGGTCTCGCGACGATCACGGTCGCGCGGCCCCGGAGCCCATGGGGCGAGGCCCGGCTGGACGCGGACGATCGCGTCACCGGATTTGTCGAGAAGCCGCAGCTCGAGAACTGGATCAACGGCGGATTCATGTTTCTCGAGGACGGGGCGCTTGACTTCGTCGGTCCCGATGACGTGTTCGAGCAGCGGCCGCTCGAGAACCTGGCGGCGGCCGGCGAGCTCCATGCCTACAAACACGAGGGGTTCTGGGACTGCATGGACACCTTCAAGGATGCGATCGAACTGAACCGACTGTGTGCGGCCGGAACGCCACCGTGGCTCGATGCCCACGCCGCGGCAACCGAGGGCGCGCGATGAGCCGCAGGGGAGAGGTCGCATTCGTCACCGGCGCGTACGGATTCATCGGCGGGCATCTGACGCAGCGACTGCTGGCCGAAGGCGCAGAAGTCGTGATTCTGCGCCGCGACCGACCGGCGCACTCGCTGATTGTTCTCGAAGACAGCGAGAGCCGGTGCAGCGTCGCCGAGGGGGATCTCTCCGATCACCAGTCGCTGCTGCGCGTGCTCAACGAGTACGGGGTGACGACCGTCTTTCATCTGGCGGCGCAGGCGATCGTCGCCGTTGCGAACCGTTCGCCGCTCTCAACCTTCGAGACCAACATCCGCGGCACCTACAACCTGCTCGAAGCGGCGCGACTTGCTCCGACCGTTGAGCGCATCGTCGTCGCTTCCAGCGACAAGGCCTACGGCCAGCACGAAGACCTGCCGTATCGCGAAGACGCCAAGCTGCAACCTACGTTTCCTTACGACACGTCCAAGGCGGCGGCCGATCTGGTCGCCCGTTCCTACGCCGAGACCTATGGACTGCCAGTCGCAGTCACGCGACTCGCAAACGTCTACGGCGGCGGCGACTTCAACTTCTCACGCCTCGTACCGGAGACCGCACGCGCGATTCACGCTGGCGAGGCGCCGGTCATCCGCTCCGACGGATCGCCTGAGCGCGACTTCATCTACGCCGACGACGCGGTGGATGCCTACCTGACGATCGCCGACGGGCTGAAGGACCCCGCCAACATCGGCCTCGCCTTCAACGCCGGGGCCGGCCGCCCGTGGCCGGTGCTGGAGATGGTGCAGACGATGCTGGATGTCGCTGGCAGCTCGCTCGAGCCGGACGTCCGGGGCACAGGGATCCCTGACGGCGAGATCGACCGCCAGTACCTTGACTCGTCGCTGATCGAGGAGCGCCTCGGCTGGACGCCGTCATGGTCGCTGACCGACGGACTCGCCGCAACGTGGCAGTGGTACGAGCGCGCGCTACCCGAAGTCCTGGCGGCGTGAATCCGTCCGCCGGCGCGATTCATGAGCGCCTGAAACGCAGCGTTCTGGCGCTGATAGTTTGTCGGGATGCACTCACCGGCAGAACGCGAAGGACAGTTCCAGGTCTCAGTGACCACGGACGCGGGCTCCCACCGGGTCGCTCTCAGCGGTGAGCTCGACATCGCCACCGCCGATCAGCTGACCGAGTCGTTGGAGGGCGTGCGGCCGGCTTCTGGCGACCGCATGGTCATCGACCTTTCGGCCGTCTCATTCATGGATTCGACAGGCCTGCGCGTGTTGATCACGGCAAACCGTGACGCCACGGCGGCCGGTTACTCACTCGTGATCGTCACCGGCGAGTCTCCGGCGAAACGCGTTCTTGAACTGACCCGCATGGACGAACACATGCAGGTCGTCTCCTCGCTCTAGCGAGCCCTACTCGACGCGCGCGACGAGGATCGCGACATCGTCGCGGTTGGGCTCAGACTGCTTTGCGATCGCCGCCAGATTGATCGCCTGCGCGCCTTCTCCGGCGCCATTGAGCGAGAGGCCGTCGATCAGCGCGAGGGCGTACGCCGTGTCGTCCGTCGTCTGACCGGCAGACAGACCGTCGGTGTAGAGGACCAGCGATTCCGCAGGTTGCAGCGTCGTGCGGGTGACAGGGAGATCGGGATTGGGAACGACGCCGAGCAGCGTGCCCGGGGCGCCGACCGCGCGCGGCACGCCGCCTTGTGTCACGAGCGGGAGCGGATGGCCGGCGGAAATCGTTTCGAGCGACAGTCCGCCATCGCGTTTGGAGAGTCGGGCAAACGCCAGCGTCACGAACCGGCCGTCAGTCACTTGGTCGATCAGAGCGTTGTTCAGCTGGTTGAGGATCACCTGGGGATCGGTTTCGTCCATCGCTGCGGCGCGGATCGTGTACCGAGCGAGCGCCGTCAGTGCTGCGGCCTCCGGCCCCTTGCCGCACACGTCGCCCATGATCAGCGCGCTGCTGCCGTCGGGAAGCGAGAAGGCGTCGTAGAAATCGCCGCCAACCTGGGCGTCGCGCTCGGCCGGCCGAAATGCGGCAGAGAGTTCGATTCCGTCGAGCTTGGGAAGTGCCGCCGGGATCAGACTCTGTTGCAGGCTCGAGAGCATCCGCATCCGCTCGGTGTGGAGGCGGGCGTTGTCGAGCGCGATTCCCGCTCGGCGACCGAGTTCGACTGCCGTGTCGAGGTCGTACTCCGTGTAGCTGGCGCCGGGCCGCGAGAGGGCGAGCATGATCGATCCGATGGGCTGGCCATGAACGGTGATCGGCGCAATCAGGGACGACCGTGGAAGCAGATTCTCGACGGCCTTCGCCCGATCCTCGTCGCCATAGATGGCGCGAGCGCGATCGAGATCCATCGTCGTGAAGAGGTCGGGCTTGCCCGTGCGAATCGCCTTGGCCGGACCGAAGTCGTCGGCGTCGGTGATCGGGAATTCGGCGCGGAACTTGCGCACCTCGTCTTCCAGAACGGGGTCCTGATGGGCGACCGCGATCGTGTCGATCGCGCCGCCATGGCCGCTGAGCTCGATTGTGCACCAGTCAGCCATCGCCGGAACGGCCGCCCGCGCCACCGCTTCCACGGCGCTGTCGAAGTCGAGCGATGCGCCGAGCCGCTTGCTCGCCTCAGAGAGGAACTGCTGGGAGAGCTCGTTGCGTTTGCGCGAGGTGTTGTCCTCGACGACCGCGATAGCGAGGACCGCTTCGCCGCGCTCATCGAAGATCGCGGTTGAACGGACGAACATCCAGAGCTCCTCGCTCGTGGACTTGACGATGTAACGAAACAGCGCTGTCGGATTCGCTTCGCCGTTCAGGGCACGTCTGCTCGGAACAAGCTCGGGATCAACTGGGTTGCCATCTTCGTCACGCAGAATGATGCGGTCGAGGACTTCAGCGAAGTTCGATCCGATCATCGCGTCGGAGTCCCGCCAGTCGAGCATGCGGGCGGCGACATCGTTCGCGTAGACGATCTCGCCGTCGGTACGCTGGGCGATGATGCCGCTGGCGATGCCGCCGATGATTGCGCCCACCTCATCGCGTGACTCGCGCAGCTCCTGCTGGGCGTGGGTGATCTTGTCGATCAGCTGATCTGAGCGCGCGCGTTGAGCGGCGCCGCGGGCAAGCGACCCGATCTGCGTCACCTCATCTTCACCCCAGGGCGGATGCGGGTCAGGGCAGACGAAGAAGTACACCGCGCGCAGATCTCCGACAGTGACAGGCTTGATGATCGCGTGCACGTGCTTCAGTGCCCCGGTGTCTTCGCCTTCGAAAAGGCCCTCGATGAGCTCTGGCGGCGCCTCGCGCAGAATCAACGATCCGCCGCGCTGAACCTCCTGCACGTAAGACTCCGTCGCGGCGGTCGGGCCCTCCCGCACGCTGATGGCGAGGTGGGCTGCCGAATCACCGCGCTCGACGATGCGCACGAGGCTGCCGTCAGGCAGCCGGATGTCGAGGACCGCGAACTCGGCGAACTCGGCGAAGACCGCGGCGCGCGAGAGGCTGGTGAGCGCCTCCTCGATTCCCGTGGACGCCTCGAGTTGGTCGCGGGCCGCGTTGATCAGCGAAAGCCTGCGCCGCGTCCGCAGATCGCGCTCGCGCAGGATCGATGTCTGCACGGCGAGGGCGCACGCGAGCCCAACAACGGCGATGCGCAGCGTGTGTGAGGTGGAGAGAATGTCAACGTCTGCGTGGGCGAAACCGAGCCCGACTGCGGCGGCCAGAGACAGAGCCGCGACGAGCGCGGTGCGGCGCGGGGTCGTGGTGAGGCCGGCGACGAGCGGCGGAAGCACCAACAGGGAGATCAGGCGCACGTCCTGCCCGAGCGCGACCGATGCCGCACAGCAAGCCGCGAGCAGCGCGATGCTTATCCAGGTCCAGGACTTGTGGCTGGGGGACTTCATGATGAGCCCGGGCGTGCCATCCGTGTGGCCCTAGTCGAGCACGATGACAAGAGCGCTTTTTGCTCCATCTCGCTCAATTGTCACGGTCGATGCCGTGCGCTCGAGGATGTCGCCCACGTCGGGCAGGTGCGCTGCGTCCCGGATCGCCTCAGCCTGGCCGTCGACGAGTGAATCCACACGCAGCCCAACGCGTCCCTTGGCGATCGTCATGCGGATCTCGCGCGACTTGTCACCGAGCACTGAGTCGGTCCCATGAATCAACGCATCGACCACTGTGAGCGCGTTGACCACGCGATCGACCGGAAACTCAGCGCGCGCCGCCGCGGCGGACACCAGCCGCTCAAGTACGGCAGAAGCGAGCCGCGGGTCAGCGATCGAGACGTCGACGATCTCTTCGTCGGAAACCCGGTCAGGCATCGTCGGATTCTGCACTCTCGCCAATATCAGAGCGAATGAGTGCGAACTCGAGCCGTACGGTGGTTCCCTGACCATTCGAGCCGATCTCGAGGTCGCGCGTGACGGCTTCCATCAACGGGATTCCAAGTCCACCGGCTGCGTCCTCGTCTGAGCCGCGGTTGAGCCAGCTGCCGCTGTCCTGAACGAAGACGATGAAGCCGTCTTCAAGTGGCTCAAAACTGACAACGAGCTCGCCGGACGCACCGCGATACGCGTACTTGACGACATTCGAGCAGGCTTCGGTGACGGCGAGCTTGAGGTCGTCGATCACGTCGCTGGAGGCGCCGATCCCGCGTGCGGCGCCATCGAGCGCCTGGCGGACGAGCATGACGTTCTCCGGGAGGGCGTCGAGCCGCAGCCGTACTGCGCTGGCGGTCGACGGCCGCAGGCCTGCTGAAAGTTCAATCGTCATCCGCTAGCCAACCTCGTAATCCGGTCGATGGACACCGCGATTGGTGACCACCATACATGGAGCGGATACCCCACATGCTGCGCGAACAAACTGACCAATTCTGGGCATAGCGAAACGGCCCGATGCGTGCCGTCGGGCCGTTCGCTGCGATTGCGGCAAGAGTTGACTGCGTTGCTCGTCGGAGCCACTCTGAGAACCGTTTTCCGGCAGACCGGAAAACGGGCTGACTGCTGCAACCAACTCAGTTCTACCCGACTTTCGGACGAGACAAACCCAGTCACGAAATTTCTCCCGACTCGAGTTGCTCGCGGGCGGATCTGAGCGCGGCGCGAAGGATGCGCGAGACCTGCATCTGCGAGACGCCGATGCGCTCGGCGATCTCCGCCTGGGTGAGGTCTTCGAAGAACCGCATGTGCAGAATCTCCTTGTCGCGATCGCTCAACTCGCTGAAGCTGCTCCCGAGCGTGTTGCGCAGCTCGGCGCGGCGCAGGCCGGGGTCAGTGGTCGCGAGCGCGCGACTCTCGATCAGCCCCCCATCCTCGCTGTCGTCGATGACCAGCGGGGTGGTGTCGTAGCCGGCGCCGGCGTGCATGGCTTCCAGCACGAGCTCATCAGTGGAGTTGAGATAGGCCGCGATCTCGGAGATCGTCGGTGAGCGCTGAAGCTCGGCCGCGAGCACTTCGATCGTGCGCATCACCTCGGCGTTCAGCTCCTGGAGGTCGCGCGGCGGGCGCACACTCCAGCCGTGATCGCGAAAGTGACGTTTGATCTCCCCGGTCACATTCGGCTCGGCGAATGTGGTCAGGCGAACGCCGCGATCGAAGTCAAAGCGATCGATCGCCTTCAGAAGTCCGAGTGATCCAACCTGAACGAGATCGTCTGTATCGAGCCCGCGATTGGAGTATCGCTGGGCGACGCGGCGGACCCACGGCATCATCAACGCGACGAGTTCGTCGCGCGAATGTTCGTCGCCAGTTTCGCGGTAGCGGCGCAGCAGCGCGAGCTCCTCCTCGGCACGAACGGATGGGTTTGGCTTCTCTTTGCTCAAGTCGTTGTTCTGCACGCGAACACGCGTATGCACGCAAGCGGGGTCGCTCTCGATCACCATATGGAAAATCTCTGTGACGGCCCCGCAGTTACCGCGTAGTACCCGCAGATGCCAGAAACCAACCTGACAACTGACAAGCCAATAGTGCCAGTCCCTCCGGAGCCGCGCGAGTTCGACGCGCTCTACAGGGACTCGCGTGACGACTTGTTCGCGTATCTGACATACCTGGTCGGCGATCGCTCACTCGCCGAGGAATTGACCGCCCAGGCATTTGAGAAGGCCTTCCGCAAGCGTTCGCTCTTCAAGCCGGGGCGTGGCGACCTGCGCGGCTGGCTGTTCGGAATCGCCCGCAATGCGGCGATCGACGAGCTGCGCCGCAGCGGCCGGGAATCCGCGCTTGAGCTGGCGCCGGAGCCCGTCGGGGCCGACGGGGTCGATCGTGTCAGTGACGATCGCCTCCTCGTGGCGGCGGCGATGCGCGCGTTGCAGACTCGCGATCGCGAGCTCGTCGCGCTGAAGTTCTTCGCCGGACTCGAGAACGCACAGATCGGCCGGGTCCTCGGCATCTCAACATCAAACGTCGGAACCCAGCTGCACCGCGCGATCTCGCGATTGCGGGAACAGATCGGAGACTCCCAGAATGTCCTTTGAGCGACTCAACGAATCAGAGCTTCACGAGTTCGGCGTGATTGACGCGATCGTGCGCGGAGGGGGAGACGCACGCCCCGAGGACGCGGCGCTGACCGACTTCGCCCTGCTGGTGCGCAACGCGCGTCCCGTGCCGAACCATGGTGAGGCTGCCGCGCTTGATGCGCGAGCAGAAGCAGCGCTCAGCGGACCGAAGAAGCGCGAGCGGTTGATATTCAAGCCGGCGTTCGCGGGTGTGTGCGCACTGGTGCTGATGGCCGGAGTGACCGGAGTTGCCTATCTGAGTTCTTCCAGTCAGTCTGGCGATCACTCGATGACTCCGCCGCCGATGCTCGGGCCGATGGAGTCGGGCCCCGCTGTCGGAGAATCCGCGGACAGCGCAGGCACGTCGAGCCCAGGCGCCTCCAATCCAGGGGCCAAGAGCGAGAAGGCGATGAGCGTCGCGCCAGCCATGCCGGGAGTGACTTCTCCGACGATCCCACGCGAAGTCGCCCGCGACACCCGACTCACCCTTGCCGCCGACGGCGCGGACATAGAGCGCCTGTCTGACCGCGTAAACGCGATTGTCGATCGCCATGGCGGATACGTCGCGTCATCCAAGGTCCGCGGGGGAGAGGGGAACCGCGGTCGCGCAACCTTTGATCTGATGATTCCGGCGGCCCAGTACAAGCCGGCGCTCGCCGCGATCTCGCGCCTCGCGCACGTCCGGTCCCGCTCACAGTCAAGTCAGGACATCACGACAGAAGTGAACTCCGCAGAGCGCGCGGTCAAGCGCTGGACAGCGCGGGTGAATCGGCTTGAGGATCAGCTCGCCGCGGCGGAGACAACGCAGCAGCGCGTGATCCTCAGACGTCAGCTCGCAAGTGCCAGCGCCGCCAAACGTGAGGCCACCCGTCAGGTCCGCGCCAACCGTGCCCGCGTCAACTACGTCCCGATCGCCCTGACGATCGTCGCCGACAAGACTGCCGCCGACAAGGACAAGGGAGCAATCACCAAAGCGTTCGACAAGGCCGGGAAGATTCTCACGGCAATTGCCGCGGTCCTGATCGTCGCACTCGCCGTGCTCATCCCGATCGCGTTGATCGTGGCGGCCCTGTGGTTCGGTGTTCGTCGCTGGCACCGCGCGCGCTCGAATCGCGCGATCGATGCGGCGGCCGCTGCTCAGCCGGAGTAGCGGTAGGGCCGAAAGTCATCCGGACCGATCAGGTCCGTGTGCAGCGCAAGCACAAGGCAGTCAAGCTCGTCGCGGAAGTTCTCGTCGGCGAGCTTGTCGTAGTAGCCGCGCAGCTCGGCTTTGCCCTTGGCGAAGTGGCGGCCGAACTCGCGCGCCTCTTCCCAGCTGCATTCGCCGACGCGCACGTGATGACACTCGGGGCAGCGAAGCGTGAGGCGGACGCTGCCGGCGGAACTCGCTTTCGCGTCGACCGGTTGCACGAGGTCTGAGAAGCAGAGCTCACACACTTCCGGCGGAATCGTGCCCGCACACTCGTGGCCTGCGAAAGACTCGAGCGCTGAGGCTCGGATACGGCGGGTGCTGTCGATGCGATGCATGAGTTGCGATCCCTGGGCGAGCGAATAGTGCCGAGAGTAGGACGCCGGACGGACAATCCTGCAGGTGACTCGCGGGTCACCTCTGAATAACCCGCAAAGTGGCGTATTGGCAGTTGCTCCGCCGCTCCCGCGTGGAGACTTTTGCCATGGGCGCAGCATTCTTCTGGGGATTCGTCGGCGGAGCGGCGTTGCTCGTCGGTGCCTTGATCGCGTATCTCTGGAACATGCCCGGCAAGGTGCTCGGGGCGATCATGGCTTTCGGGTCCGGCGTGCTGATCAGCGCCGTCGCCTTCGAGCTGGTCGATGAGGCCAACCGCACCACCGACGGCGACTGGGCCGTTGCTGTAGGGCTTGGCGTCGGTGCGCTCGTGTTCTTCGCCGGTGACTGGTGGATCGACCGCGCGGGTGGTGCCCACCGAAAGTCGTCCCACGCACATCCGGATGATTCGAACGGGACCGCGATCCTCTTCGGAACTGTGCTTGACGGCATTCCTGAGTCGATCGTGATCGGCTTTGGACTGATCGGCGGAGGCTCTGTCAGCGCCGCGATGGTCGCGGCGGTCTTTCTCTCGAACCTGCCGGAAGCAATCGGTTCAACCAGCGGATTGAAGAAGTCCGGCTGGGGCGCGCAGAAGGTCTTCGGGATGTGGGCCTTCGTCGCCCTCATCTCCGGGCTCGCTTCGATGTTCGGGTTTGCGGCATTTGATGGCGCAAGCAGCGAGGCGATCGCGTTCGTGCTGGCCTTTGCCGGCGGCGCGCTGCTGACGATGCTGGTCGACACGATGGTGCCTGAGGCCTTCAAGCTCAACGGCGCGGTGACGGGCCTCTTGACGACGCTCGGCTTCGGAATCGCCTACGGGATCAGCGCGCTGAGCTGAGCGGGCCGATCAAAATGCCCCCGCGATGTTGAAAAGACACCCGGGGGCGCGGCATCGAGAGAGTTTGAGTCCCGATGCGCATCCGAGTCTAGGTACTCAAGGACGGCGGCGTAGGGAGGCGCGCACGGCGGGATTCGAACCTGCGACCTCTGCCTTCGGAGGGCAGCGCTCTATCCACTGAGCTACGTGCGCGAGACGCGGCTCAGCCTACCATCGAGTGCGCCTGGCCACCGTCTTCATCGGCGGCCTCCAGGTGGCTCGCGGTGGGCACTGCGCGGCGTTGGCGCCGGCGGTGTCCGAGGTTCTCCTGACGCTGCTGTTGCTTCTCCTCGACGTGGCCGTCGCGGATCAGCAGGACCTCGACGATTGAGTCGAAGAACGTGTCCAGGAGCATGGGGTCAAACTGAGTCCCGCGGCCTTCGGACATGATCGCGAGCGAGCGCTCGACGGTCATTGCGGGGCGGTAGACGCGGTCACTCGTGAGTGCGTCAAAGACATCTGCAATCGCTGCCATGCGGCCCTCGATCGGGGTCTCTTCGGCGACCAGACCGTTGGGGTAGCCGTTGCCGTCCCAGTGCTCGTGGTGGCTGAGCGCGATGCGGGCGGCAAGGTCAAGGAGGGGGGAGTCCGATCCGGCGAGGATCTCGTGGCCGATCTCGGCGTGCTTCTCGATCTCGAGGCGCTCTTCGGGGGTGAGCGCGCCGGGCTTGAGGAGGATGGCGTCGGGGATCGCGATCTTGCCGACGTCGTGCAGCGGGGCGGCGATGCGCAGGAGCTCGCAGCGCTGTTCGCTCCAGCCGAGCTTCGAGGCGAGCAGTGCGCAGTAGCGGCCCATGCGCTCGATGTGATCGCCAGTCTCCTGGTCGCGACGCTCGACCGCCATCGAGAGGCGCATGATCGTCTCTTCCTGCGCGTGCTCGAGTGAGTTCTCCGAGCGTTCAAGGTTTTCGATCGTCTCGCGCAGTCGCTGTTCGATCGCGGCACGCTCGACGAGGTTCTCGTTGAGGTCGGTCGCGCGTCGGCGCAACTCGCTGTTGGTGTACTGGAGCTGGCGGGTGGTGCGGCGCAGCACCGGCAGCAGCGCGAGGTAGAGCAGCAGGAAGATCAGGAGGACCGCACCGGCGAGGGGGAGAGCCTGCTGGCGGATCGATCCCGCCGCCTGGCCGTAGTCGTTGTAGATCTCGAAGACGCCTGATGGTTCGCGCGCGCCGGGGTAGGTGACACCCGCGTAGGCCTCGATCGCTTTGGTGTCCTTGCCACCGCCGCCGTCGCTGTTGAGGGTGGTGACGTCGGTGACGTCGTTGCCCTGCATTGCCTGCTTGACGTTCTGGGGTTCGTCGGTTCGGGTACCGATCAGGGCGCGGTTGTTCGAATAGAGGATTGTCCCGTCGGGCGTGTAGAACTTCACGCGCAGGCCGCCGTCGTCGAGCAGATCCGTCTCGACGGCGCGGTCGATCCGGTTGAGCGTCTGGTCGCTCAGCGGTTTGTTCCAGTCCTCCGGAGGGAGGAGTTTCGGGATTACCGTCGAAGCAACAAAATTCGCGTGGTCCGCAACTCTCTGCGTCGAATTGGCTTCTACGTTGTGCCGGACGAAATAGAGGATGATCAGGGCGGCGAGTACAAGCGCCAACGCCATGTAGATGGCGAATGCGCGCATGACACGCGGCGGCCGGGCATCCTTGCCCGATATCCCGAGTTCCAGTCTTTCGTGGGGCGCGCGTAGCGAGTCGCGTCCTTGCGATTGCATACGAAAGGTTTCGGGCGCTCAGGCAGGCATCTTGAGCGAAAAGCCGACGCAAAATTCGGTAATTGCAAACGGGTTAGAGTGCCGCCGATGAATCTTTCTGCCGTTTTTGTTGGCACAGCCGGCTCGACTCCGACCGCACGCAGGGGGCTTTCGTCACTGCTGCTGCGGCGCGGCGGCGATCAGTTGTTGTTCGATTGCGGCGAGGGCACACAGCGCCAACTGATCCAGTCGGTCGGCCTCGGCGACATCCAACACCTGTTCGTGACGCACTTCCATGCGGATCACATTCTCGGGATTCCGGGGATGTTGAAGACCTTCGGACTGCGCGGTCGCGAGGTCCCGATGACGATCTACGGACCACCCGGTCTGCAGGACGTGATCGACGACATGGACATGCTGATCGGCCGGCTCCCGTTTGACGTCGACATCTACGAGCTCGAGCCAGGTGAGGAACTCGGCTTCAAGGGGTACACGGTGAGCGGCTTTGACGTCGCCCACCGCGGTCGCGCGTTCGGTTTCAAGCTGAGCGAGTACGAGCGCCCCGGGCATTTCGACGAAGCGGCGGCGCGCGAGCTTGGCGTCCAGCCCGGCCCGGACTTCGGCGTGCTGCAGCGCGGCGGAGAGATCACGGTGTCCGGCGGCAGCGTCGTGCGTGCCGAGCAGGTCGTCGGCGAGACCCGCCGCGGACGCTCGATCGTCTACACCGGTGACACCGCACCGTGCGCGGCAACCGTCGAGGCCGCGGCGGGCGCGGACCTGCTGATCCACGAATCGACGTTTGGCGACGATGAGGCCGAACGCGCGAAGGAGACGCGGCACAGCACTGCGCGGCAGGCGGCGGAGGTTGCGCGGGACGCCGACGTGGAGATGCTCTGCCTGACGCACGTCTCCGGCCGCTACTTCGGCAAGGAACTGCGCGAACAGGCGCGCGAGGTGTTTCCCAACACCGAGCTGCCGCGCGACTTCGACGTGGTGGAGCTGCCGTTTCCCGAGCGCGGAACCCCCATTTTGGTCAAAGAAGGCTGATTTCGCGGCAAACACGGCGCCCCGTACCGTGTTAGGCTGCTTTTCAAGCCAAGTCACTGCCCTTTAACTCTGGTCCGAGAGGCCAAGAAGGAGCCAAATGCCAGACGATCCGATCAGCGGATCTGCGTCCAAGGTCGTGTTCGACCGTGCCGATCTTTCGCGCACAGTCATACGCATCGCGCACGAGATCGTCGAGAAGAATGGCGACCGGCCCTTCGCACTCGTCGGCATCCACCGCCGGGGCGTACCCGTCGCCCGGCGCCTCGCCGCGCAGATCGCGGACTTCGACGGCCGCGCGATCCCGGTGGGCGAGATCGACATCTCCTTCTACCGCGACGACATCGGTCAGTTGCGCGAGAGCGCGCCAGTCGTCCATTCCTCGAGCATCGACTTCTCGATCGACGAGCACGTCATCGTGCTGGTCGACGACGTCCTCTACACCGGGCGCACAGTGCGTGCCGCGATCGATGCCCTCTTCGACTTCGGCCGCCCGCCCGCCGTCCAGCTCGCAGTGCTCGCCGACCGCGGTCACCGCGAGCTCCCGATCCGTCCCGACTTCGTCGGAAAGAATCTCCCGACCAGCAGCGACGAGCGCGTGAACGTGCGCGTCGAGGAACTCGACGGGGTGGATGAAATCGCAATCGTCCCGACGACCCAGGCGGTGAGCAACTGATGCGCAACCTGATCGGAATCGCCGGCCTCAAGCGCGAAGAGATCGAGCGCCTGCTCGATCGCGCGGAATCGCTCTCAGCGATCATGGAGCGCGAGAACAAGAAGCTTCCGACGCTCTCGGGCCGCACGATCGTCAATCTCTTCTTCGAGAATTCAACGCGTACGCGCTCCTCCTTCGACCTCGCGGCCAAGCGACTCTCGGCGGACACGGTCACGATCCAGGCCAGCAGCTCCAGTACTGAAAAGGGCGAATCGCTGCGCGACACGGTGCAGACGCTCTCGGCCTACAACCCTTCGGCGATCGTCGTGCGCAGCCCGCACGTCGGCGCGCCCGGGATGATCACCCGCTGGACCGACGCCTCGGTGATCAACGCCGGCGACGGCAAGCACGAACATCCGACCCAGGCGCTGCTCGACGCATTCACCCTGCGGCGCCGGCTCGGCGAACTCGACGGTCGCAACATCTGGATCGTCGGCGACGTTCTGCACAGTCGCGTCGCCCGCTCGAACATCCTCGCGCTCACCGCGCTCGGTGCGTCGGTGACCGTCTGCGGACCGCCCACGCTGATCCCGCGGCAGATCGAGGAGCTCGGATGCAACGTCTCCTTCACGCTCGACGGGTCCAGTGAGGCCGACGTGCTCTACGTGCTGCGAATGCAGAACGAGCGCATGGAAGAGGACCAGAGCTTCATCCCGTCGGTTCGCGAATATGCGCGCTACTTCCAGATCAACGGAAAGCGGCTCGGAGCCAACCAGCTGCTGATGCATCCCGGCCCCGTCAATCGCGGTGTCGAGCTGTCACCGGATGTGGTTGACGCTCCGCAGTCCCTGATCACCGAACAGGTCGCCGCCGGCGTCGCGGTGCGCATGGCCGTCTTCTACGAGCTGCTCGCCGGGCGCGGTCCCGATGGCGGGGCGGCGAAAGAGGAGGCGGCGCAGGTCCAGGGAGTGAAGTCGACGCTATGACCAGACCAGAACTGAAACTGATCGAGCCGCTCCCGCCCGAGCCGACCGGTCCACCCGCTGAGCAGTGCCTGAGCTTTCGCGGCGGCAGGCCCGCCGAACTCCTGATCACGGGCGCACACGTCATCGACCCGAACGCCGGCCATGACGGCGTGCTCGACGTGCTCGTGCGCGGCGGCGAGATCGCGGAGATCGGAAGCGGTCTGAAGGCGCCCGAGGGCGCCGAGACGATCGACGCCTCCGGCAAGCACCTGTTTCCGGGGTTCGTCGATCCGCACGTGCATCTGCGCACTCCGGGGTTTGAGTACAAGGAGAATCTCGAGTCCGGCACCCGTTCTGCGGCCGCGGGCGGCTTCACCGCGATCATCGCGATGGCCAACACCAACCCGCCCGTGGACAGCCCGGGCGCGATCCAGTCGCTGCGCATGCGCGCGCAGGAGGACGCGCACATTCCCGTGGCCTTCAGCGCCACCGTCACAAAGGGAATGAAGGGCAAGCAGCTCTCCGAGATGGCCGAACTCGCCGAAGCCGGCGCGATCTGCTTCACCGATGACGGCCTGCCGATCGTCGACGCCGGACTGATGCGCCAGGCGCTGCAGTACCAACGACTTTCCGGTCGGCCGCTTGCGCTGCACCAGGAGGACCCCGCGCTGACCCGCGGCGGAGTGATGCATGAGGGGCGCGTCAGCGCCGAACTCGGCTTGGCCGGTTATCCGCCGGTCTCCGAGAGCACATACATCGCCCGCGACGCGCTGCTGGCCGAGTACGAGGGTGGGCGCATCCACGTGCAGCACCTGTCCTGCATCGGGTCGATCGAGGCGGTTGCGGCCGCCAAGGAGCGCGGCGTGCAGATCACGACAGAAGTCACGCCGCACCACCTCACGCTGACTGACGAAGCGATCGGCGACGGCACCGACGCCAACTTCAAGATGAACCCGCCGCTGCGCACCGAGGAGGATCGCCAGGCCCTGATCGCCGCGCTGAAGAGCGGGGTGGTGGACATCATCGCCACCGATCACGCACCGCATGCCGCGCACGAAAAGGAGGTCCCGTTCGAACTCGCCGCGATGGGCGTGACGGGACTCGAAACCTCATTCCCGGTCGTCTACACCGACCTCGTCAAAACTGGAGTCCTTGATTTGAGCCTTGTGATCGATCGACTCACGAAGGGCGCCGCGCTCTTCGAACTGCCCACGCCGACGGTCGCCAAGGGCGCCCCGGCCAACTTCAACCTGATCGACCTCGACGCGACCTGGGTGGTCGGCGAGGAGGGCTACGCGAGTCGCTCATCCAACAGCTGCTTCGCCGGCCGCGAGCTCAGCGGCCGCGTGCTGATGACTGTCGCCGCCGGCGTCGTTGCCTTCCGTGCGCGCAGCTTCGCGATGCAGGAGGTCGGCGCATGAGCGAACGCAGCGCCGCATATCTACTGCTCGAGGACGGCGCGCGCTTTGACGGTCACGCCGCGGGTGCGGCCGGCCCGGTCACCGGCGAGGTCGTCTTCAACACTTCGATGTCCGGCTACCAGGAAGCGCTGACTGACCCGAGCTATCGCGGTCAGATCATCACGTACACATTCCCGATGGTCGGCAACTACGGCGTCGCCGAGGCCTTCATGGAGTCGGACGCGCCGCACGCGCGCGCGGTCGTCATGCGCGAGATCGCTCCGTCCGGAACGCCCGGAATTCAGGGCGACTGGGAGCAGTGGCTGGTCGAGCGGGGCATCCCCGGGATCACCGGTGTCAACACTCGTGCGCTCGTGCGGCACATTCGCGACAAGGGCGCGATGCGCGGCGGCATCTTCGACGCTGCCGTCAGCGAATCCGACGCCCGCGCCCAGATTGAGGCCGAGCCGAGCATGAAGGGCGCGGACTTCGCCAAGGAGGTGACCCCGAGCGAGCCGATCATTCTCGGCGACGGCAGCGCAGCGCACGTGGTCGCGATCGACACCGGCATCAAGCGTTCGATCGTCGAGAACCTCGTCGCGCGTGGCGTGAAGCTCGAGCTCTACCCGTGCGACACGCCGGCCGAGACCCTGCTCGCGCGCAATCCCGACTTCTTCTTTCTGGCCAACGGCCCCGGTGACCCGGGCGCGCTCGACTACGTCGTTGACAACGTGCGTCAGCTGATCGGCAAGAAGCCGGTCTTCGGCATCTGCCTGGGGCACCAGTTGCTCTGCCGCGCCGTCGGCCTTGAGACCTACAAGCTCCAGTTCGGCCATCGCGGCGCCAATCACCCGGTCAAGGACCTGGAGACAGGAAAGATCGACATCACCTCTCAGAACCATGGATTCGCTGTGCAGACGCCGGACGGTTCGGGCACGGTGCTCGGCGACGAGCCGGTGCGCTGGGAGACCGACTTCGGCGCCGCTGAACTCAGTCACGTCAACCTCTACGACCGCACCGTCGAGGGTCTGCTGCTGAAGGACGTCTCCGGCGCGACGGTCCAGTACCACCCAGAGGCAGGGCCGGGACCGCACGACGCGCTCTATCTCTTTGACCGCTTCCTGGAGATGGCGTAGATGCCGCGCCGCGACGACATCCAGAAGATCTGCATTCTCGGATCGGGTCCGATCATCATCGGGCAGGCTGCGGAGTTTGACTATTCGGGCGTCCAGGCCTGCCGTGTTCTGCAGGACGAGGGTTTCGACGTCGTCCTGATCAACAGCAACCCGGCCACGATCATGACCGATCCGGAGTTTGCGACCCGCACCTACATCGAGCCGCTCACGCCGCGCTCGGTCACCGCGGTGCTCGAGAAGGAACGCCCGGACGCCCTGCTTGCAACGCTCGGCGGCGGCACCGCGCTGAATCTTGCGCGCGACCTCTCTGAGAGCGGAACGCTCGAGCGTCTCGGCATCGAGATGATCGGCGCCAACTACGAGTCGATGCGCAAGGCCGAAGAGCGCGAGCTCTTCCGTGAGGTCGTGCACGGCATCGGGCTCAGGTGCGCAGGCTCAGTGGTTGTCCATGACCCGAACGGCGACGGCCGCGTGCCCGACGATGAGATCGACCGCGTGATCGAGGCGGTCGGTATCCCCGCGATCATCCGCCCGGGCTACACGATGGGCGGCTTCGGCGGCGGCATCGCATACTCCCGCGAGGAACTCAAGACGATGCTGGGCGCCGCGCTCGCGGCAAGTCCGATCGGCGAGACGCTCGTCGAGCAGTCGTTGCTGGGCTGGGGCGAGTTCGAGCTTGAGGTCATGCGCGACAAGAACGACAACGTTGTGATCATCGCTTCGATCGAGAACATCGATCCGATGGGCGTGCACACCGGCGACTCGGTGACGGTCGCGCCGCAGCAGAGCCTGACCGACGACAAGTACCAGGAGCTGCGCGACCAGGCGATCGCGATCATCCGCGCCATCGGCGTTGAGACCGGCGGTTCAAACGTGCAGTTCGCGGTCAACCCGAAGAACGGCGACATCGTCGTCATCGAGATGAACCCGCGCGTTTCGCGCTCGTCCGCGCTGGCCTCGAAGGCCACCGGATTTCCGATCGCCAAGATCGCCGCGCGCCTTGCCGTCGGGTACTCGCTGGAGGAGATCCCCAACGACATCACCGGTAAGACCGTGGCTTCATTCGAGCCCGCGCTCGACTACGTCGTCGTCAAATGGCCGCGCTTCGCCTTCGAGAAGTTCCCGGGTTCAGACGACGGGCTGACAAGCCAGATGAAGTCCGTCGGCGAGGCGATGTCGATCGCCCCAACCTTCAAGCAGGCGTTCGAGAAGGCCTGGCGCTCGCGCGAGCTCGACCGGCCCGCGGCGCTGGACAAGCCCAAGGAAGAACTGCTTGAGCTGCTCAAGCGCCCGACCGCCGACCGCTACGAGGTTCTGTTCGAGGCGATCCGCAAGGGCGCGACAATCGAGGAGATCAACGCGTCGAGCAACATCGATCCGTGGTACCTGCGCCAATTCGCAGAGTTGGTGGAAGCGGGCACAGCGATTGAGCCCGGCCACGAGCGCGTCTTCCGCGCCGTCGACACCTGCGCCGCGGAGTTCGAGGCCGGCACGCCGTACTTCTACTCGGGTTACGAGCAGCCCGGGCCCAACGGACCCGAGCACGAGATCGAGCGCGGCGACAACGCCAGCGTGATCATCCTCGGCTCCGGACCGAACCGCATCGGTCAGGGCATCGAGTTCGACTACTGCTGCGTGCACGCCGCGATGACTGTGCGCGAGAGCGGCCGCGACGCCGTAATTGTCAACTGCAACCCCGAGACCGTCAGCACCGACTACGACATCTCCGATCGCCTGTACTTCGAGCCGCTCACGCTCGAGGACGTGCTGGCGATCGTCGAGGTTGAGAAGCCCGAGGGCGTGATCGTTCAGTTCGGCGGGCAGACGCCGTTGAAGCTCGCGCAGGGACTCGCCGATGCCGGCGTGCCGCTGCTGGGGACCGGCGTCGACGCGATCGACCACGCCGAGGACCGCGAGCGCTTCGGCGATCTGCTCGATCGCACGGGGATCGCCTGTCCGCCGTATGGCATCGCCAGAAGCTCGCACGAGGCGCGCCTGGTGGCAGAGCGCGTCGGCTTCCCGCTGCTGATCCGCCCGTCCTACGTGCTCGGTGGCCGCGCGATGATGATTTGTTACGACCGCCAGCAGCTTGAGGACTACCTTGCTGTGGAGGCCGTCTCGCTGGGTCTCGATGTCGCGGCCGAAGCAGGCGAGCGCGATCAGGTTCTGCTGATCGACCGCTTCCTGGAGGATGCGATCGAGATCGACGTCGACGCGCTGTGCGACGGCGAGATGGTCAAGATCGGCGCCGTGATGCAGCACGTCGAGGAGGCCGGCGTCCACTCCGGCGACTCCGCATGCGTGATCCCCGCGATGTCGATCGGCCCTGAGGCATACGAGACGATCCTCGGCCACACGCGTGCGATCGCGCTCGAGCTGGGCGTGATCGGACTGATCAACATCCAGTATGCCGTGGTCGGCGACGAGGTCTATGTGATCGAGGCCAACCCGCGCGCCTCGCGCACGGTCCCGTTCGTATCCAAGGCGACGGGCGTGTCGCTGGCGAAGATCGCCTGCCGGCTGATGCTCGGTGAGAAGCTCGCAGACATCGACCTGCCCGAGGGCGGCACGGATCACGTGAGCGTGAAAGAAGCGGTCCTGCCGTTCCAACGCTTCCCCGGCGCCGACGCCATGCTCGGACCGGAGATGCGCTCGACCGGTGAGGTTATGGGTATCGCCGACGACTTCCCGACGGCCTTCGGCAAGGCCCAGGCCGCCGCCGGTGCGGCGCTGCCAGATGGCGGAACCGTCTTCATCACAGTTCACGACCGCGACAAGCCTGCGGCCACGCAGACGGCCGCCAGCCTTCACGACCTCGGCTTCAAGATCATTGCGACCGGTGGCACCGCCCGTTCGATCCGTCGCATGGGCATTCCGGTCGAGGCGATCAACAAGATCGGCGAGGGCTCGAACAATGTCGTCGAGTGGATCGAGCGCGGAGACGTGCAGCTGGTCGTGAATACGCCCTCAGGCAGCGGCGCTCGCGCGGACGGGTACGAGATCCGGATCGCAGCGACCGCTCGCGGCATCCCCTGCATCACCACGATGACCGGCGCCAGCGCCGCCGCTCGTGCGATCGGCGCCATGCGCCTCCACGGCGACGAAGTCCGCTCGCTCCAGGAGTTGCACGCATCGCGCAGCCCTGAAGGGGCGACCGCTTGAGCGTCGTCGCGCGGCCGCAGGCGCCCTTCGGCCGCCGGATCGTCCACGTGACCGATCGCCGCGTGGCAGGTCCCTACGTGGCACTCACGGCGCGTGACCGGGGTGGTCCGGCGCCGCTGGCCGGTCAGTTCTACATGCTGATGACGCCGACGACGTGGGGCGGAGGGGCGGACGGACGCCCGTATCTGCCGCGCGCGCTGTCGTTCGCGCGGGCGGTGTCGACCGCGGATGGCATTGCGCTGGACTTCCTGTTTGAGGGTGTCGGACCCGGCACCGACCGCCTGATGGAGGTCGGCGTCGGCGACGAGCTGTTGATCGCGGGTCCGTTCGGGAACGGGTTCGCGCTCGATGGTGAACGCTGGCCGGTCCTGGTCGCAGGCGGAATCGGCCTTGCGCCGATCGTGGCACTTGAGGACGAGTTGCGTGAGCTCGATGGGGTTCGCGCGACGACTTTCGTCGGCATGCGCTCGATCGACCACGCGTCGGCCGCCGGGCTGTACGAGCTCGAGCACGAGCTCGCGACTGAGGATGGCTCCGCCGGGCACCAGGGCTACGTCACCGACCTCGTCAAAGCCCATCTTGAGGAACACGCCGAATCGACCGTGTACGCGTGCGGCCCCGCGGCGATGCTCGAAGCAGTCCGTGTTCTCTGCGCCGAGCTGGGCGTGCCGTCGCAGTTGGCGATGGAATCTGGCATGGCCTGTGGCTTCGGCGCCTGTTACGGCTGCGTGGTGCCGACAAAGGACGGTTTCACGCGGCTCTGCGTCGACGGTCCGGTGCTCGACGGCAGCCAGCTCGACACCGCACTGATCTCCGGGGCGCCGCACTGATGCCGGTCGAGTTCTGCGGCATCGAGCTCGAGCACCCGATCGTGAACGCGTCTGGTACCTACGACGCGCTCGCCGCGCGGCGCGTGTTCGGCGACGCCTTCGAGCGGAACTTCCCCTTCTCGGCGTATGTCTCGAAGACGATCACGCTTGACCCGCGCGCGGGCAATCCGCCACCGCGCCTCTGGGAACTCGGCCAGGGGATGATCAACTCGATCGGCCTGCCGAACAAAGGGCTCGTTCGATTCGTCGAGGAGGACCTTTCTGAATACGCAACGCTTCCGGCGCCACTGATCGTCTCGGTGATGGGCTTCAGCGTCGATGAGCTGATCGCGATCCTCGAGGCGCTTGACGGGCGCGATGAGATTGCCGCGTTGGAACTGAACTTCTCCTGCCCGAATGTGAAGACCGGCAACATCGTCGGATCGGATCCCGTCGAGTGCGAGGCGATGATGACCCAGCTGCGCGCGCATTCGGACAAGCCGATGATCGCCAAACTTGCGCCGTCGACGTCGCGACCGGATCTGGTGGCCATGGCGGCCGAGAGCGCCGGCGCAGACGCAGTCTCATTGATCAACACGCTCCCGGGAATGGCATTTGCTCCCGGCACGAGCCGGCCGTGGCTTGGGGCCGGCAGCGGCGGCATTTCCGGACCCGCAGTTCGGGCCGTTGCGCTCGGCCAGGTCGTCCGTGTCTCGACAAGTGTCCGAATCCCGGTCATCGGAATGGGCGGAGTTGAAAATTCTCGCGACGCCCAGCAGCTTCTCGACGCCGGCGCAAGACTTGTTGCCGTCGGCACCGAAAATTTTCGTGATCCGGCGGCCGGAAATCGTATTTCCGCAGGACTGGCCCAGCCCGCCGAGTCAGCCGCTAATCCAGACTGACATTGCAATCTCAGGTCGCCCTCACCCGGATCGGGGGGTCAAGCAACCGTGAACTTGCGTAAACCTCAACCTTAGGTCGAGGTGAATCACGAAATTTCCTGTTGTAGACCCGTCCAAACCTGCCTATCATTCCCGCCATGCCGCAACCCGCCACCACGCCTCAGAAGTCAGAAATCGCCCCTTCAAAGGTCGCGAGCGAGGCATTGGCGGAGACCCCGGACCGTTCGCCCTCGCAGCGCCTGGAGGCCCTCAAGCTGGCCAACGCAGTGCGCACCGAACGCGCCACGTTGAAGCGCGACCTCAAGGCGGGACGCGTTCGCATCGAGACCGTTCTGTCGGACCCGCCGGAGTGCGTGCACTCGGCCAAGGTCGCCGACATCATGCTCGCCGTGCCGCGCTACGGCCGAGTGAAGGTCACGAAGATTCTCCAGCGTTGCCGCATCTCTCCGAGCAAGACAGTCATCGGTCTCTCCGAGCGTCAGCGCGGCGAACTGATCGACGCGCTTCGCCGCCCGTAAGGCTTTCATGGCCAGGCCGGCGGTCTTTGTAATCACCGGTCCGTCTGGTGTGGGCAAGGGCACTGTGATTCGTGCGCTGCGCGAGAAACACCCGGGCCTCGGACTCTCGGTTTCCGCCACGACCCGCGCGCCACGCGAAGGCGAAGTGGACGGTGAGCACTACCACTTCCTCACACCCGAAGAGTTCGACCGCCGCGTCGCCGCCGGCGAGTTCGTCGAGCACGCCGCCTACAGCGGCAACCAGTACGGGACGTTGCGCAGTGAACTCGAAAAGAACGCCGAGCAGGGAGGGGTGGTCCTCGAGATCGAGCTGCAGGGCGCCCGCCAGGTACGCGCCTCGATGCCCGAGGCCAGGCAGATCTTCATCGCTCCGCCGACGCCCGAGACTCTGCGCGAGCGCCTCGTCGGCCGCGGCACGGACTCGCCCGAGGCGATCGAGCGCCGCCTGCAAGTGGCCGAGGAGGAGCTCGCCGCGCAGGGCGAGTTCGAGCACGTCGTCGTGAACGACACAGTCGAGCGCGCCGTCGCCGAGCTCGACGAGATCATCTCCGCCGCCTGAACCGCGCATCAACGAGGATCCGCCAGGCTTCCTCATCAAAACCATGAGGAAGCCAGCCGGGTCCCGGGCGGGAGGGACGAGTGCGACGGCGAACCCTCTACCATCAGACGTTCTGTCCAGTTTTTGAAGGAGCCCCCGTGGTTGAACCGCGCGTAGACAAGTTGTTGGAAAAGATCGACTCGCAGTACGCATCTGTGATCGTCGCCGCCAAGCGCGCGCGTCAGATCAGTTCGTACTACCACGGGCTCGGCGAGGGTCACTTTGGCGAGTATGTACCGCCGATGGTCGACACCCGCTCGAAGAACTACTTGACGATCGCCCTCGAAGAGATCGAGGCCGACAAGCTCAAGTACCAGTACCGCTGAACTGGCCTCAATCGCTAGGACGCAGTCCTGCTCTCATCCCGACGTTAAGAGCGTCAGACAGTCGATAATCACACGATGGCCCGCATCCTTCTAGGAGTCAGTGGCGGAATCGCCGCGTACAAGACGCTTGAGTTCACCCGCCTTGCGATCAAGGCCGGCCACGTCGTGCGTGTCGTGCAGACACCTGACAGCGAGCACTTCGTGGGCAGGTCCTCGTACGAGGGCATCACCGGCGCTCCAGTTCTGATCAACCAGTTCGAGGCCGATCCCGCCGGCGGCGTTTTCCAGGATCAGGAGCGCCCGGCGCATGATCCGATCGCGCATCTCGAGCTGGTCGCCAACTGCGACGTCTATCTCCTGGCGCCGGCCAGCGCCAACACGATCGCCAAAGTCTCCGCAGGGATGGCCGACAACATGGTCACCGCGCTTGCGCTGACGTGCCGCAAGCCGCTGATCGTGGCGCCGGCGATGAACAACGACATGTATCTCAGCGCGGCGACGCGCGAGAACATCGAGACCCTGCGCCGCCGGGGCGTCACCGTGCTCGATCCGGGCACCGGTGAGCTCGCATCCAAGGGCGAGTACGGCGTCGGCCGGCTGCCGGAGCCCCAGGAGTTGCTCGACGCCGTCGAACGCGCCATCGCGGGTGGCGCCGAGTACGCGCCGCGATCGCTCGACGGGCTCAAGCTGCTCGTCAGCGCCGGCGGTACCCGCGAGCCGATCGATGAGGTGCGCTTCGTCGGGAACCGCTCCTCAGGCAAGATGGGCTTTGCGATCGCCGATCAGGCGGCGGCGCGCGGGGCGGAGGTCACGGTCGTTGCCGCCAACGTCGCACTTGCGCGCAACCCCGCCGTCTCCTACGTGAACGTCTCGACCGCCGCGGAGCTGGAAGCCGCGGTGCGCGAGCACTTCATTGCGACCGACGCCCTGATCATGGCCGCTGCCGTCGCGGACTTCACCCCGGCGGCGCCGAGCGAGGGCAAGATCAAGAAGGCGGGACGCGAGGGCATGGAGATCGAGCTCGTCGCCACCAACGACGTGCTCAAGGGCCTGAAGGATCTGCGCCGCGAAGGTCAGGTGGTGGTCGGATTCGCCGCCGAGGCCGGAGAAGCGCTGCTGCCGGAGGCGCAGCGAAAACTCGAATCCAAAGGTCTCGACATGATCGTCGCCAACGACATCGCCGATCCGACGATCGGCTTTGAGGTGGACGCGAACCAGGTCACCCTGATCACCGCAGGCGGCGAGCCGGAGCGCCCGCCGCGCGGGACAAAGTCCCAGATTGCATCGGTGATCCTCGACCGCGTCGAAGCACTTCTGCGCCCAGCTGCGAGCCAATCAGCAGCTGAAGGCTCCCGCCGGGTATAATTTCCCCCGCAGTCCTCCTTGATAACGGCGATGCCCGGTGTGCAGTGTGTTTTTTCCTGCGGACCGGGGATTTATGACCTCGCCGCGTTTTTTGGAAGTGGGCCCAGTTGCCCACTTTTTATTTGGGCGGTCTGCCGAAAGAGACCACCAGATGATCGACAAAATCCAAAAAGACATCGAAGAGCAGTTGACTGCGGCTGAGCCGAAAGTCGAACTCCTGCTGTGCGAACTGAACGGCGGGACCGTTCGGATCTACATCGATCATCCGGACGGCGTCGACCTCGAGACCTGCGAGCGCGTGACCCGAGCACTGCGCGCGCTGCGCGAGGACTATGCACTCGAAGTCTCATCGCCCGGACCCAAACGTCCGCTCACAAAACCAGCACACTTTCGACGCTTTCTCGGTCGCCGCGCAAAGATCCGTACGCGCAGCGATCACGAAGGACGTCGCAACTTCACGGGCGAACTAATCGCCGCTGATGATTCGGGAGTCACGATCGGCTCCGACGGAACGATCGTCACTCTTCCGTACGAAGACATCAGCAAGTCCAACCTAGTCCCAGAGACAGCCACAACTAAATAGACATCCGAATAGAGAAGGCACCACCAAAAATGTCACAGGAAATCGTCGACGCAATCAAGCTGCTCGAGCGCGAAAAGGGAATCGACAGCGAGACCCTCATGACCGCGCTTGAAGACGCGCTGCTCTCCGCGTACAAGAAATCCCCGGGCTCTGCGAAGTACGCCCGCGTTGAACTCGACCGCGAAAGCGGCGACTTCCTCGTGTACGAACTGCTGGTCCCCGAGGACCTTGAGGACGAACTGCTCGACGAGGTCTACGAGCAGGAGTCGACGATTGACCCTGAGACCGGTGAGCGCCGCATCATCGAGGAGCCCGACATCGCTCCGGAGAAGCTCGCCGAGCACCGCGACCAGATCCCCGAGCGCGACGTCACGCCCGAGAACTTCGGCCGCATCGCCGCTCAGACGGCCAAGCAGGTCATCTACCAGCGCATCCGCGAGGCCGAGCGCACGATGATGTACGACGAGTACCACGACCGCGTCGGTGAGCTGATCACCGGAATCGTGCAGCAGACCGATCATCGCTACACGCTGGTCCAGCTCCGCGAGCGCGTCGAGGCGCTGCTCCCCAAGAGCGAGCAGGTCCCGCGCGAGCGCTACGAGCACGGCGCGCGCATCAAGGCCGTCATCACCGACGTCTCCGCAGAGACCAAGGGCCCGAGCATCGTCGTCTCCCGCCGCAACCCGGAACTGATCCGCAAGTTGTTCGAACTGGAAGTTCCCGAGGTCGCGGACGGCCTGGTCGAGATCCAGAACGTCGCCCGTGAGCCCGGCTTCCGCAGCAAGATCGCCGTTGTCAGCCACGCCGATGGCGTCGACCCGGTCGGCGCCTGCGTCGGACCGCGTGGTTCGCGCGTGCGCATGGTCGTCTCCGAGCTGCGCGGCGAGAAGATCGACATCATCCCTTACAACGAGGAGCCCGCGCGCTTCGTCGCCAAGGCGCTCGCGCCGGCACGCGTCCGTGAAGTGCTCGTCGACGACGAGAACCAGCAGGCAACCGTGATCGTGCCCGACGACCAGCTCTCGCTGGCGATCGGCCGCGAGGGTCAGAATGCACGCCTTGCGGCGCGCCTGACCGGTTGGCGCATCGACATCCGCTCCGAATCCGACTTCGCCGTCGACGATGACGGTGGTGGGGGCGAAGAGGGCGAGTCCGAGACCGCCGGCCGCTGCCACGCGATTCTCACCAACGGACGCCTCTGCCCGAACGCTTCGCTGCCCGGGTCGCGCTACTGCGGCCTTGACGCCCACCAGGCGCTGCTGGACCAGGAGACCGACTACGTCGACCCGTCGATGGCTGACGCGATCGAGGCGGCCGACGAAGGCGAAGGTCCTGAGCCCGTGATCGAATCAGAGCTCGAGGCCGACGCCGACAACGAGACACTCGAAGAAGTGATCACCGAATCCGAACTGCCTGAGGCCCCCGTCGACCAGGAAGCCGACATCTTCGAACCCGAAGGCGGCGTCTCGATCGAGGAAGAGGCCAACGGCGGCGCCGACGCCGAGGAGGGCGAGATCGAGGCAGAAGCTTTGATCGAGGCCATCGAGGCCGCGCCGATCGCGGATGAGGATGCCGAAGAGGCAATCGACGCAGCCGAGGCCGCGTCACCCGATGAGTTCGTTGAGGACTCCGACACCCCGGAGGCGGAACTGCTTGAAGACAGTGACGCCCTCGCCGACTCCTCGGTGGCCACTGGCTCACCCGAGGACACTGAGTAGGGGCGAAGTCTGCAGATGGCAAAAGTCCGCGTACACGAATTGGCCAAGCAGGCCAACATCTCCTCCAAGGAGATGCTCGCCCTGCTGCAAAAGGCCGGCCTGGATGTGAAGACGGCGTCATCCGGCGTCAGCGACGATGTCGCTGCACGGGTGATGAAGGCCGTCAACCGCCCCGTCGGGGCGCGCGCGGCTTCCGGTCGTCCCCCCGCACAGCGATCGAACGGCTCCGGCAACCAGTCTCGCCCGCAACAGCGCAGCTTCTCTGCCGCGCCGGGTGACGCTCCGCCGCGCCGCGGTCCGAGCGGAACCCCTGGCGGCGCAAACCGTCCGGCCGGCGGACGCCCCGGTGGTGCTCCTGCTGGTGGAGGCGGTGCCGGTGGCAAGATGCGCCGCGTCGTCATCGACTCCCAGGCCGCGCGTCGCGGACCGGGCGGGCCGCCGCAGACACAGCCGGCGCGCAAGCCGCGCGGTGGCCGTCGCCGGCGTCCGGTGTTCGAGGAGCCGGTCGAGAAGGTCGACGATCCCGCAGCGGAGGCGCTCAGCAAGATCGTGCGCATCGACTCCGGCGCGACCGTCAAGGAAGTTTCCGAATCGCTCGGCGTTTCTTCAGCCGAGGTGATCAAGAAGTTGATGGAACTGGGCGAGATGGCATCGCTCACGCAGACCCTCTCCGACGAGACGATCGCCGTCGTCGTCGAGTCGTTCGAGCGCGAGCTCGACCTGCGCTCGGTTTCCGACGAGAACGAAGAGCCCGATGCTCTCACCGAGGACGAAGCCGGCGATCTCGTCGAGCGCCCGCCGGTCGTCACGATCATGGGTCACGTCGACCACGGTAAGACCTCGCTGCTGGACGCGATCCGCGAAGCCGACGTTGTCGCCGGCGAAGCCGGAGGCATCACCCAGCACATCGGCGCCTACCAGGTGCACCGTGGCGACAAGCTCATCACCTTCATCGACACCCCGGGCCACGAGGCGTTCACCGCCATGCGTGCACGAGGTGCGAAGGTCACCGACGTGGCCGTGATCGTGGTCGCGGCAGACGACGGCGTGATGCCGCAGACCGAAGAGGCGATCGACCACGCGAAGGCCGCTGAAGTGCCGATCGTGATTGCCGTGAACAAGATTGACAAGGAAGGCGCAGATCCGACCAAGGTCCGCACCGAGCTTGCCGCGATGGGCTTCCAGCCGGAAGACTGGGGCGGTGAGACGATTTTCTGTGACGTCTCCGCCAAGAAGAAGGAAGGTCTCGAGAACCTGCTCGACATGCTGCTGCTGGTCGCAGAAGTCGAGGAGCTCAAGGGCAACCCGGATTCCGAAGCCTCGGGAACGGTCATCGAGTCCCAGCTCGACCCCGGCCGCGGAGCAGTCGCGACACTGCTGCTGCAGCGCGGCCGCCTGAAGATCGGCGACGCGATCGTCGCCGGCTCGACATGGGGCCGTGTCCGGGCGATGAACGACTACAACGGTCACCGCATCGAGCTCGCAGAACTCGGCGCACCGGTCGAGGTGCTCGGATTCGACGGCGTGCCCGAGGCCGGCAACACGTTCCGAGTGGTCGAGTCCGACCGCATCGCACGCTCGCAGGCCGCCGATCGCGCACACCGCCTGAAGAACGAGGCGATCGCCCGCCGTGCCCGCCTGAAGGTCTCCTTCGAGGATGCCTTCGCCCGCGCGCAGGAGGGTGAGCTCAGTTCGCTCAACCTGATCCTGAAGGGCGACGTCGCCGGCTCTGTCGGCGCGCTCGAGGACGAGATCGCGAAGCTCCCGCAGAGCGAGATCAAGGTCAACGTGATCCACCACGGTGTCGGCGGAATCAACGAGAGCGACATCATGCTCGCCTCGGCCTCTGACGCGATCGTGATCGGATTCAACGTGCGCCCGGTCGGCGACTCCAGGCTGATTGCAGACCGCGAAGGCGTCGAGATCCGCACCTACACGATCATCTACAAGGCGATTGAGGAGCTCCGCGCAGCAATGCAGGGACTGCTCGCGCCCGAGGAGGTCGAACAGGCCGTCGGCACGCTCACCGTGCGCCAGACGTTCAAGGCTTCCAAGATCGGCACGATCGCCGGTTGTCACGTCGACACCGGCAAGGTCACGCGTGGCGCGTCCGTACGCCTGGTGCGCGACGGCACGGTGATCTACGAAGGCAAGATCGGGACGCTGCGCCGCTTCGACGATGACGCCAAGGAAGTCACCGTCGGCATGGAGTGCGGTGTGGTTCTTGAGAACTACGCCGATGTCAAGGAAGACGACGTACTCGAGGTCTTCGAGACCAAGAGCGTCGAACGCGAGCTGGTCTAGGTCAAGGCGCCGAGCAGTCGATGAGCCAGGGAGAGCGCATGCGTCGTGTGAACGAAGGCGTCCGCGAGGTCGTCTCGAGCGCCCTTGCGGGCGGCGCCCGCGACAAGCTGGCTGGATTCGTGACGATCACGGAGGTCAGCACTTCACCCGACCTGCACCACGCGACTGTCTACGTGAGCGTCTTCGGATCCGAGAAGGAGACCGCTGCAACCTTCGAGGCGCTCGAAGAATTGCGGATTGGTCTGCAGAGCGAGATCGCCGATCATCTACGTATGAAGTTCACGCCTGTCCTGGAATTTGAGAACGACGACAGCGTCGACCGCGCTGTTCGTGTAAATGAACTGATCAAAGAGGAAGCCGAGCGATTTAATGGAGCAGTCGATGAGCGATCGTCCTGAGATTCTTGAGCGCCTGAAGTCGGACCAGAAGTTCCTTCTCACCACTCATGAGAATCCCGACGGGGACGCTCTGGGGTCGCTGGTCGCGATGAACGGGATTCTCACGGAATTGGGCAAGGACACGATCATGTTCATGCGCGAGACCGAGTTCCCACTGCCGTACGAGTACCGCTATCTCCTCGCGGAAGACGGTGCGATTCACTCGGAGCCCGATGACCTCGCCGAGCGCACCGTCATTTACCTCGACTGCGGCTCGTTCGAGCGCATGCGTGTGGATTCACTGAGAGATGGCGGCAAAACGCTGATCAACATCGATCATCACCATGACAACACTGAATTCGGCGAGCTGAACATGGTGGAGTCGACGCGCTCTTCGACCGCCGAGATCGTGTACACGATCGCCAAGGATCTGGGCGTGAAGCTCTCGCCCTTCCTGGCTGACGCGCTCTACGTCGGCCTCGTCACCGACACCGGTCGTTTCATGTACCAGAACACCGGTCCCTTGGCGCATGAGATGGCCGCCGATCTGCTGCGCAGCGGCGTGGACGTGCATGCTGCCTACACCCGCCTCTACGAGGACCAGCCGGCCGGAAAGGTCGAACTCCTCGGACGTGCGCTGAGCACGCTCAAGCGCTACGACGACGGTCTGCTCTCGATCGTCCATCTGACCAAGACCGACTTCGATGAGACCCGGTCCGAGGAGACCTGGACAGAGGGCATCGTCGACTTTGCCCGCGCGATCGAGGGCACGGCCGTCGGCGCGATGTACCGCCAACTGACCGGTGAAGGCCGCGAGCACCTGGCAAAGATCTCGTTGCGCTCGTCCGACAACCGTGTCGACGTCTCAGCGATCGCCCGTTCCTTCAATGGCGGCGGCCACAAGCAGGCTGCCGGCGCCACGACGGACAAGTCTCTGGAAGAAGCGATCGAGCTGATCCGCAGCGGCATTAGAGAGCAGCTGGGCGACCGTCAACCCACGGCTGCCTGAGTTTCCGGGCAGTTTCGTGGCACAACGCGGTTCGATCGAGTGCGGCATCGTGCTCGTCGACAAGCCTGCGGGCGTGACGTCGCACGACGTCGTCTTTGACATGCGGCGCAGGCTTTCGCGCGCGGCCGGAAAGCGCGTCAAGACCGGGCACGCGGGCACACTCGACCCGTTTGCGACCGGGCTGCTCGTGATTCTCGTCGGTCGGGCGACGCGACTGCAGCGCTATCTCCAGCATCAGCCCAAGACCTACCGGGCCACGGCGCGCCTGGGTTGGCGCTCCGACAGCGGCGACAGCGACGGCGAATTGACCGAGACAGGGCGCGTGCCGGAGGATCCTCAGCTGCCGACTGGTGTGCTGATGCTCCCCGTTCCAAAGCTCTCGGCGATCAAGGTCGAGGGGGAGCGGCTCTACGCAAAGGCCAGGCGCGGGGATGATTTCGAGGCGCCGGTACGGGAGATGACCGTCTATCGTGCCGAACGAATGGCCCTCGACGGAGATCAAGCCGTGTTTGACATCGACTGCGCCGGCGGAACCTACATCCGCAGTGTCGTCGGGACGCTCGAAGACGCGTACTGCGCCGAGCTTGTGCGCACTCGCGTGGGCGAGCTCTCGCTGGACGATGCCGACCCCGACGTGATCCTCGATCCGTTGGACGTGCTTTCGCACCTCGGTCGGCGAGATGTCTCCCCGCCGGAGGCGCAGGAATTGATCTTTGGCCGCACGCTTGACGCGTCCGGGGCTGTTGATGGTGCGCCGCTGCGGCTGGTGGTCGATGAGCGGCTGCTGGGCGTCGGGCGTGTGGAAGCCGACCGGCTCGTCCCCGAAACCATCCTCGCCGCCTCGCTCGAGGAGCTCGCCGCGCGATGAGTATTCAGACGCTTCGTCTCGAAGAGGTCTCGCCCAAGCCGCGGCGCGTCGCGATCGGTGTCTTCGACGGCGTCCACCTCGGCCACCGCAAGGTCATCGAGGGCTCGCAGACCGTTCTCACCTTTGACCCGCACCCGCTCTACACACTGCGGCACGACGCCGCGCCGAAGATGCTCACGCCGTTGACGCTGAAGGCGCGACTGCTTGAGCAGATCGGGGTGGAGGAACTCGTGTTGATCGAATTCAACAAGGATTTCGCGCAGATGTCGGCTGAAGACTTCGTGCGCTCGGTGTTGATCGAGCGACTCGGAGCGACGCACGTGTCCGTCGGCGAGAACTTCCGCTTCGGGACCAAGGCGCAGGGCGATCCCGCCTACCTCGCGCAGTTCGACGAGTTCGAGACGACCGTCGTGCCGCTCGTCGAGAGCGCCGGGGAGATCGTCTCTTCCAGTCAGATCCGCGGCCTGATCGCCGCGGGCGACGTGGCGCGTGCCGATGAGTTGCTGAGCTATCCGTTCACGATGATCGGCGAGGTCATCCACGGCGACAAGCGTGGGCGCGAACTCGGCTTCCCGACCGCGAACCTTGCGCCGCACGAGCATGACTGCGTCCCGGGGCACGGCGTATACGCCGCGCTGACCAACGGCGTGCCGAGCGCCGTAAACGTTGGCGTGCGCCCGACTTTCCAGACCGGACGCGGAGTCCTCGTTGAGTCTTTCCTGATCGACTGGAGTGGGGATCTCTACGGTCAGATCGCGGAAATCCAGTTCCTGCAGCGCCTGCGCGGCGAAAAGCGCTTCGAGGGCGCGGAACCATTGATCGAGCAGATGCGCCTGGATGTCGAACAGGCAGCGGAAATCTGCGCGGCGCGCGTGCAGCAGAGCTGAGATTCAGGCGCAAGGACCGCAGGGGGGTTCCCACGGTCCTTGCCCTGCGCGATGGCATGTCGACATCGCGAGCCGGGGGGCTATTCGGGGAGCGGCGCGTCCTTGAGCAGTTGCTTCCCGATCGCGGTGGTCACGGAGAGCGGTAGGTAGCCGATCGTTCCGCTGTTCGCGTTGTCAATGGCGTCAATGATGTTCGCGAAGGTGTTGGCGACCGGTCGAAGCTGATCGACCGCGACCTTGTCCAGCGTGTCGGCCTCGTCGTACATGTACACAGGACCGGAAATCAAGCTGACGGTGGGTACGCCCGCCATCAGCATTCCCGAGACGTCGGTGGGGATGCCGGTGACCTGCAACGGGTTGGCGTCCAGAATCGCGGTGCGGCGAAGGTCGTTTCGCACCACTGCGTTCGTCACGGCCAGGCCGAGCACCGGGTTGAGATTCTCGAAGATGCCACGAGGTTCGGGCGCAGTCGAGACCACCCGCTCACCGTTCTTGTCGATTGAGGCGGCCTTCCCGATGTGCTCGATCGCGACGTCGGCGACGATGCGGTGCGGCTCAGTCGCCGGAT
Source organism: Thermoleophilaceae bacterium (assembly GCA_016462645.1). Lineage (GTDB taxonomy): Bacteria > Actinomycetota > Thermoleophilia > Solirubrobacterales > JACPNS01 > JACPNS01. The sequence continues at coordinate 5,464 of JAEMSX010000018.1, read as the reverse complement.
CGCGCTGGAGCACATGCCGGCGGATGAACGCGTTGTGCGCCTGGTAGCCGGTGAAGTGCGTGTCATTGGTCGAGAACATCAGCGTCTTCTTACGACCGCTCGCGGGCAACTGGGAGTAGTACTTGGCGAGGGCGAGCACCTCGGCGGTTCCGCTGCCGTCCTCGACTGCGCCATCCCAGACCGCATCGTGGTGCGAGGTCACGAGAATCGAGTCCTTGCTCGCGCCCTCCAGGTAGCCCACAACGGTGTTGGCCGGTACTCGGCGGCGCGTCGTCGACATTGAGATCGACGCCTCAAGTGACGGATCGGCCTTCAGCTTCGTGCGAATGTCGGCACCGACCCGCTTGGTCACCCACATGCCCGGGATCGACACCTGAGTTGCGCGATAGAACTCGTTGTAGTACTTGTTCGAGTTGAAGTAGTCGGCGAGCACGCCGACGAATCCGATTGCGCCGTTGTCAATCGCTGCCTTGGCGGCGGCCCGGTAGTTGGTGATGTAAGGGTTGGCAGTGAAGAGCGTTTTGCTGTTGAAGAGGCTCAATTGCGGATCCCAGATGAATTCCGTGACCGGAAGCATCGCTGCGAGTGGCAACTGGAAGTCCAGATCAAACATCACGATCTTGCCGCGGACATCCTTGCCGTTGTAGCTGGAGCTGCTTCCGGACCCGACGTCGACGATCTGAGCGGTTGTCCCGCCCGGCGGCGTCGCAAACGTGCCGGTGCTCGATGGACCCTGGTCGAGCGAGAAGGCCACCGGAAAGGCGTCTGTCTCGGTCGCGCCGATCTTCAGCTCGCTGCTCTGGGCGTCCCAGGCGGAGGTCGTGACGCTTTCGACGTGGACGTCGGAGAGCCCGTACTCGCGCATCTTGTCCGCGACGTACTGAACCGCAAAGTCTCCGCCTTCGCTCCCCTGGCGTCGCGGCCCGTGAGAGACGAGTTCCTGAATCGTTTGAAAGATCTCGCTGTTGGTGGGCATCTGGGGCGGGATTGGTGCCGCCGCGCCAGCGGTGCTCGGAAGGAGGAAAGCTGCGGCGAGCGCGGCGACGACAAAATACGGCCAGATGTGCCTCAAGAAACGGGCGAGATTGTTGGTTCGAATCATGCGTTCAGCTTGCACCACGCATTAGTGTGAGATTGAACACAGATAGAGAGCAATGATTGTGGAATGCCACAATTGCGCCGCGCTTACGGTCGGCGAATGACTCCATGCATCTTTCGCGCCGCGGTCCTCGGCCTCCTCACCGCCACTCTCGTCTTCGGGCTCGCACCCGCGTTTCAGCCTGCATCTGCCGCGGTTGATCCGCCCGCTGGGGACGGCTTCTACGCCCCGCCCGCGGAACTCGTGAACGGCGATCCCGGGACAGTGATCTGGTCCCGGCCGGCCGTGGGCATCTCAGCGCTTCCGGCCGCGGACCACACGGATCTCGTGCTCTACCGCTCGCGCTCGGTCGACGGCGATCCGATCGCCGTCTCGGGCACCGTCCTGATTCCGCGCGGGACGCCCCCGGCCGGCGGCTGGCCGATCGTCTCCTGGGGGCACGTCACCACCGGGGCGGCTGAATCCTGCGCGCCGAGTCGCGTGACCAGCGAAAGTCCGGAAATCGAAATGATGACGCGCGGGGATTGGATCGTCAGCGGCCTGCTCGCCGCTGGTGTCGCGGTCGCGCGCACAGACGACGAGGGGGTCGGCACGCCCGGTCCGCACCCGTACATGGTCGGCAAATCGTTGGCTCGCTCGCAGACCGAGATCGTCCTCGCGGCCCGTGAGCTTGAGAGCAGCGTGGGCACGAAGTGGGCTGCGGCAGGTCACTCTGAGGGCGGACTCGGCTCCCTGTTCACAGGCCAGTACGCGAGTCAGTGGGCTCCGGGATTGCAGCTTCGAGCGATTTCGGCACTTTCGCCGCCGACGATGAGCCGCCGGGAACTCCAGACTTTGCGCTTCCTTCCCATGCGGGGCGGCGGCCTGAGTGGGCTTGCGGCACTCATAATCGGAGGACAGGTCGCGTCTGACGCGCGCTTCGCCCAGATGGTCGACGCCGGCGCTCTGAGTCCGTTGGCCAGGAGCCACCTGCCGGATCTTGAGCAACGCTGCTTCACCGCGCTGGCGAAGGCGGATTCGTGGGGCGGAATCGCGCCCGCCGACTTCGACGGCCCGACTTTCTCGGCGGCCAAGCAGCACTTCTACGATCTGCTCGACGCGAGCGACCCCGCAGCTGCAGAGGTCGGACGAATCCCGGTTCGAATCGATCAGGGCATGCTCGACGTCGCGGTCCCGTTTCCGTTTCAGAGCGCCCTGGTTGCGCGCCAGCGGTCGCGCGGTGCGAACATCACCTACCGGCTCTACCCGACGGCATCGCACCCTTCGATCACCAACGCGTCGCAGGCGGGCCCGGATGTCGTGAGCTGGCTCGTGGAAAGGTTGCGCTGAGCAACCTCAGGCGTCGGCCTCGGGTGCGCCGCCACGCAGGCGCAGGAGCGCGATCTGCAGCTCGGAGAGATCCTGAATCGATCGCAGCGACTTTCCCGTCAGCTCCTCAAAGCGCCGCAGCCGATTGCGGACCGTGTTCGGGTGCACGAAGAGCTCTTCTGCGGCGGCGTCTGCGTTCAGATCGTTGTCGAGGAAGCTGACTATCGAGCGCACGAGTTCCGCGCCGGCCGGACTCAGAGGTTCGAGCGGCGTCAGGTATTGATCGACCAGGGCCTGGCCGAGATCGTCCTCACTTCGAGCAATCACCTCCAGCGCAAGCGAGCCGACGCCGAACTTCCCGAGGCGTCCGTAGGTGGCAGCCGCGTCGACCATGCGTGATGCGAACTGCAGCGAGCGCGGCATGTCGCCAAGACGACCCTCGGTGCCGATCCCCACGATTGTCTCTGGGTCGTTGGCCAATCCCGGCGCGGCGGGGGCGAATCCGATCACATCCTGTTCGTACGGAGCAGCCATCCCGCCGTCAAGGCATCCTGGGAGCTTCAGATCAAGCAGGAGGCGGCGAAAGTCGCCATCAAGCCTGCGCGCACGAAACGCGACAAATGTTGATCGCGGATCAATTCCTGCGGCGACCAGCGGAGCGACATCCAGTTTTCCGCCCGTGAACAGCACGGAATGGACCAACGCGGTCCGTCGTTCGCTGTCAGCAACAGCGATCTCAATCTCTTCGGCCCGGTAGGCAGCGACCGCCACTTCAAGCATCGGCCCGGCGTAGCCCCAAGCCGAGCGGGTCAGGTTGAGGATTTCCGTCGGCGAGAAGCTTCCGCCGTCGGCAGCATCCCAGAGCTCCCCGAAGACCTCGTCGATCGTGAAGCGGTACACGCCGAGCATCGACTGGATCGGGATTCCTTGGCGGGCGCGGGAGCGCCCGATGTCGCCCATGTCCACAAGGTCTTCCTCGGAGAGCTCGCGGCCGCCCCCCAGAGCAGCCATTGCGAGCGTCAGGTCGCGAAGGATGCCCCCACGGATCTCCTCAACGTCGATGTCCCGGTATTCCGGGAGTTCGCTGACGGCGCGCTCGGCCGCGCGCGTCGTGAGACCGTCGAGTCGCGGCGCCAGTAGCGCGATCAGCTCTTCCTGGGTTGCGGTTGGCGCCACGATCCCAGCCTAGTCCCGGAATCGATCAGGCGCCATTGCATTTGCTCTGGCGACCCGAAAAGGCGATTTCGATGCTGGTATCCTGCCCGGCGATGCCTGAGACAAAAGCACAAACAGCCGAAATCGTCGGCAAGTTCGGCAAGAGCGCCACTGACACCGGATCCACTGAGGTCCAGGTCGCGCTGCTTACCGAGCGCATCAATCACCTCACCGAGCACCTCCGCGAGCACAAGAAGGACCATCACTCGCGTCGCGGCCTGCTCAAGCTGGTTGGTAAGCGTCGTCGTCTGCTCGACTATCACAAGTCGCGCGACCTCGAGGGTTACCGCAAGCTCATCGCTGACCTCGGACTTCGTCGATAGTGCCTTCCGGCACATACGGCTCCCAGGTCTCCGTACACATTTGATTGATTGCCCGCGCCGAACGGCGTTACACACCCATGGCTGGTAGCCTGAAATTTCATAGCTATCGCTATTTAGACGAAAAAGAACGCCCCATCCGGGGGCGAAAGGAATAAAAACTTCATGAGTCGTTTTGATGAGCGCCGCGTAGCGGTGCAGGTCGGGGACAACGAGATCTCGTTCACGACCGGAAAGCTGGCCAAGCAGGCCGGCGGCTCCGTGATTGTCCAGTCTGGTGACACCGTGGTCCTCGTGACCGCGACCGCCGGTGGAGACCGCGGAATGGACTTCCTCCCTCTGACAGTCGATGTCGAGGAGCGCATGTACGCCAAGGGCAAGATCCCGGGCTCCTTCTTCAAGCGCGAAGGCCGTTCAGGCGAGAAGGCAACCCTCGTTGCCCGCATGATCGACCGTCCGCTGCGTCCGCTTTTCCCGGACGGTTGGACCCGCGACACCCAGGTCGTCGCAATGCCGCTGAGCGTCGACGAGGTCAACTCGTACGACATCCTCGCGATGAACGGTGCCTCCGCGGCGCTGATCATCAGTGACGTTCCGTACACCACGCCGATCGGCGCAGTCCGCATCGGTCTGATCGAGGGCAACTTCGTCGTCAACCCCGACGAGGACTCATTGCTCCCTGAGGGCGAGAGCGAGCTCGACCTGGTCGTCGCCGGAACCGCCGAGGCCATCCTGATGGTCGAGGCAGGCGCCAACGAGGTCACCGAGCAGCAGGTGCTCGACGCACTGGACATCGCCCACACCGAGATCAAGAAGATCTGTGCCCTCCAGGAAGAACTGCGCAAGGAGAAGGGCAAGGAGAAGATCACCGACTTCGCCCCGGCACCGGCCGACCCGGCCGTCTACGAGGCAGTCGCCGGCGCATTCACCGAGAAGATGACCGCCGCGGTCACCGTCCCGGAGAAGCTCGAGCGCTACGCCAAGATCGACGAGATCAAGGCCGAGATCAAGGAGCAGTTCCAGCCGGCAGAGGGCCTCGACGAGGACGCCGCCGCCAAGTACAGCTCTGACGTCTCGGGCGCAGCCAAGACGCTTGAGAAGAACATCACGCGCAAGCTGATCGCCGTTGACAAGAAGCGTCCTGACGGTCGTGAGTCCACGGAAGTCCGCCCGATCGAGTGCGAAGCCGGAATCATCCCGCGTACGCACGGTTCGGGCCTGTTCACCCGTGGCGAGACCCAGATCCTTTCGCTCGCTTCGCTGGGCACCACCCGCGAAGAGATGCGCCTGGACACGCTTGGTCTCGAGACCAGCAAGCGCTACTTCCACCACTACAACTTCCCGCCGTTCAGCGTCGGTGAGGCCGGCTTCATGCGCGGTCCCAAGCGTCGCGACATCGGCCACGGTGCACTCGCTGAGCGCGCCCTGGTGCCGGTGATCCCGAGCACGGAAGAGTTCCCGTACACGATCCGCGTCGTCTCAGAGACGCTTGAGTCCAACGGCTCGAGCTCGATGGGTTCGG
>JAEMSX010000116.1 GCA_016462645.1 Thermoleophilaceae bacterium | reverse complement strand
AACGCGAAGTGCTGGAAATGATCCCGGCCGGCGAGAACAAATCCTTTGAACACGACGTCTTCCCGCAGCTGGTCGGCAACGGCATCTACGCCTATGACGCCGATGGGTACTGGCTCGACCTTGGAACACCCGAGCGCTACGTGGAGGCCACGCGAGACCTGCTGAGCGGCAAGGTGCACTCGTACCTCGACGCGCTGCGCGACGCAGACGGCAACGTCATCCCAGTAGGCACAGACCTGACCAACGTCCAGCTCCAGGCTCCGGTTGTGATCGGCGAAGGCGCAACGATCGGGCACGGCACGAGGCTCGGCCCCGACACCGTGATCGGCAACGGCGTGGACATCTCTGCCGACTGCCGCGTGGAGCGCTCGGTCGTGATGGAAGAGTCGCGACTTGCCGCAGGCGCAAGCGTTGAAGACTCAATCGTCGGCCCGTCGGTCGTGCTCGGATACGGCGCATCGGTGCTGGCCGAGAGCGTGATCGGCGAGGGCGCATACATCGACCCGGGCGCGACAGTCGGCAACGGCGCGCGCATCGAAGCAGGCGAAGGGATCACGGCATGAGCGAGAACTCACTCGATCCAGCCGGCATCGCCGCGGTTGACGCAGCGGGCCTGCTCGGCGACATCCTCACGATCCCGGATCACATTTCTGACGCGATGTGGCGCGCTGAGAGCGCGATGCTCGAACCCGGCACAGCGAATTCGCTCGTGATCTGTGGCATGGGCGGCTCGGCCATCGGAGCCGATCTTGCCGCCGCGGTGATCGGCCCTTCAGCCACGAAACTGATCATGACCAACCGCAGCTATGACCTTCCGTCCTGGGTCGGCGAGGGCGACGCTGTAGTGCTTTCGTCGTACTCGGGCTCGACCGAGGAGACGTTGTCGTGTTTCGAGCAGGCGAAGGCCTCGGGCGCGAAGCTCTACGTGATCAGCTCCGGCGGCCCGATTTCTGAAGCTGCGCACGCCGAAGGCATCCCGCTGATCGGTCTTCCGGGAATCTTCCAGCCGCGCGCCGCGGTTGCCTACGGCGTCGTCTCGGTTCTTGAGATCGCAATCGCCAACGGCATCGCGCCGGTGAGTATCCGCAAGGACCTCGAAGCCGCCGCTGAACTGCTCCGCGGACTCGCAGGCGAGTGGGGTCCGGACTCCGACGAGTCGCAGCCGAAGAAACTCGCCCGCGCAGCATTCGGCAGGCTCCCGATCATCTACGGCTCAGGCCTCACGAGTTCAGTCGCATATCGCTGGAAGTGCCAGATCAACGAGAACGCCAAGCGGCCGGCCTGGAGCGCATGGCTGTCAGAGGCCAACCACAACGAGATCTGTGGCTGGGAAGGCGCATCTGAATCCGGCGAGAACGCCGCGTGGTTCCTGACCGATGCCGACCAGAACGAGCGCGTTGCCGAGCGCATTCGCATCACCGCGGAGATCGCCAGCAGCCACGGTGCTCGCGCCGAGATCATCTCCGGCACCGGCAGCTCGCGCGCCGAACGGCTCTTCTCGCTGGTGCTCCTGGGTGACCTGATGTCTTTCTACCTCGCAGTGCTGCACGGCGTCGATCCTTCGCCGGTTCCGTTGATCGAGAATCTCAAGGACAAGCTCGGCCGCCCGACGACCGCGGGCTGAGAAACGCAGCGTGGCCGCGGCAGTCGAAATCGCCGATCCCGCACTTGCCGACGCCGGAGTCTCCCGCGTCGAGTGGGCGGGCAACGAGATGCCCGTGCTCGCCCGCATCACCGAACGCTTCGAACGTGAGCAGCCACTGGCCGGGACGCGCATCGCCGCCTGCCTGCACATCACCGCTGAAACGGCAAACCTCGTTCGCGCCCTGATCGCGGGTGGGGCAGAGGTCGCGCTGTGCGCGAGCAATCCGCTCTCCACGCAGGATGAAGTCGCCGCTGCGCTTGCCGAGCGCTACGCCGCGCGCGTCTTCGCCGTCCATGGCGAGGACGCCGGTGCCTACCTGCGCCACATCGACGCCGTCTGCGACATCGCGCCGCAGATCACGCTCGACGATGGGGCTGACGTGATTGGGGCGCTGCACAGTTCGCGCAAGGAGCTGCTCAACGACGTCATCGGCGGCACCGAGGAGACCACGACCGGCGTGATCCGCCTGAAGGCGCTTGAGCGCGAGGGCACGCTCGCCTACCCGGTGGTTGCCGTCAACGAAGCCGAGACCCAGCACCTCTTCGACACGCGGTACGGAACGGGCCAGTCCACGCTCGACGGAATTCTGCGCTCGACCAACATCCTGATCGCCGGTCGCGTCGTGGTCGTGGTCGGCTACGGCTCGTGCGGCCAGGGCGTTGCCCTGCGCGCCAAGGGTCTTGGCGCCAACGTGATCGTCTGCGAAGTCGATCCGCTGCGCGCGCTCGAAGCCGTGATGGACGGATTCACCGTCCTGCCGGGGATCGAGGCAGCCGCGCGCGCCGACGTCATCATCACGGTGACCGGCAATCGCGACGCCGTCGCCGGAGAACTCTTCGACGTGATGGGCGACGGAACGATCGTCTGCAACGCCGGCCATTTCGACATCGAGATCAACAAGTCGGACCTCGCATCGCGCGCCGCCGAGCACACGGAAGTCCGGCCGCTGGTCGAGCGCTTCACGATGCAGGACGGCCGCAGGATCTATCTGCTCGCCGAGGGTCGCCTCGTCAACCTCTCGGCCGCAGAAGGCCACCCGCCCGCAGTCATGGACATGAGTTTCGCCAACCAGGCGCTCTCGGTCGAACACCTTGTGAAGCACGGCGCGGACCTCGAACCGCGCATCTATCCCGTCCCGCCCGCGATCGACAAGACGATCGCCCGCCTCAAGCTCGAGTCACTACGCGTGACGATCGACGAGCTGACCGAGGCGCAGAAGAACTACCTGACGTCCTGGGATCAGGCGCTCTAGAGCGCGCACTCAGGCCACCTGAAAGGATCAACCACATGAAAGCAATGGTTCTCGCAGCCGGTCTCGGCACCCGCCTCAAGCCGATCACCTTCGGAATCC
>JAEMSX010000115.1 GCA_016462645.1 Thermoleophilaceae bacterium | reverse complement strand
GTGGTGGAGGCGGCGGTGGCGGCGGCGGTTGGTAGCCCCGCGAACGCCGTCCATTCTTAACCCCACGGATCCGCCGAACTTGTCATGATCTGATGACAATGACGCCTCCAATTCAACTCGCCGAGCCGGGCAAGAAACAGATCGCCGCGGACCAGATCGACTACATCGACCTCTACAGCCGCTGGGAGCACGGCAACTGGTCGGCGATGGACCTCGACTTCACGCAGGACAAGATCGACTGGAACGAGAAGTTCGACGACTTCATGCGCAAGGCGGCGCGCTGGAACTACTCGCTGTTCTTCTTCGGCGAGGACGAGGTGGCCGACCAGCTCTCGCCGTTCATCGATGCTGCTCCGCTTGAGGAGCACAAGTACTTCCTGACCACGCAGCAGGTCGATGAGGCGCGCCACGCGATCTTCTTCTCGCGCTTCTTCAAGGAGGTCATCGGCGTGGAAGGTGCGAGCTACGCCGATCGGCTCCGCGCCGCTGACGCCGATCTCACCTACGGCATCAAACGGGTCTTCGGCCTGCTCGGCGACGTCACCGACGAGCTGCGCCGCGGCGATCACTCCAAGCCCAAACTCGCGCAGGCCATCGCGCTGTACCACTTCATCGTCGAGGGCACGCTCGCGCAGACGGGCCAGCACTTCATCGCCGACTACCTCGAGCGCATGGACGTGCTGCCCGGCTTCCGTGCGGGGATGGTCAACGTCGAGAAGGACGAGCAGCGCCACATCGCCTTCGGCGTCAAGCTGCTTGCGGATCTCAATCGGCAGGACCCCGAGGTCAGCCCCGCCGTTCGCGAGATCCTCGGCAAGGTCATGCCGTACGCCCTCGGAGTCTTCCGCCCGCCCAACGACGACGAGCGCTACATCGAGGTCTTCGGCGAGACGATGATCGGCGTTGCGGTGACCGGCTCGCGTCAGCTCGAGATGCGTGTCGTCGCAGCAGGCATGGAACCGTACGGACCGAGCGGGGTGCTGCCGTTTCTGGATGCCGACGCGACTTACGAAGATCGCGCAGCGCGCGCCTTCGTGATGCAGAAGGCCGGCTTCTTCAGTGGCGGCACGGAAACAATCAAGCCCGATCAGGAAGCACTGGACTACTACTTCGACCTCGTCGCCGCGGCGGTGCGTCCGGACCACAAGCTCAAGGGGCCGACGACGATCCTCTGGGACTTCAACGATGCCGGCCCGCGGCACATGCGCATCGAGGGCGCGAAGGCGACCGTGGCTGCGGGATCGGTGCCCGAGCCGGACGTCACGTTCCGCACCGATATCGCGACCTGGATCGGGATCTCCGGTGGCTTCGTGCAGCCCGGAAAAGCGCTTCTGACGCGCAAACTGAAGATCAAGGGGAGCCCGATCACGCTGGCCAAGTTGCCCAGCGTGTTCCAGACTCCCTGATTGCAGCGCAACCCTCGCGGCGATCGCCGGTTAACGTGTTGAGCTTGTCTGCACGTACCCACAAAACCTCCGCGCGCTCGTTCGGTCGCCTCCTTCCGGCGCTGATCGCCGCCTGCTGCCTGCTCGGCCTCAGTGCCGGCTCTGCCGGTGCTGTCTCGTTCGAGTGGGAGGGCGCGACGATCACCGGCGTCACTCCGGGATCAATCGCCACCGACCGCGCGGGACGTGTGTACGTGCCGGTCCGCAATCAGGCCAAGGTGAACATCTACGACAACGCGCGTGGCGGAAACCGCCTGCTCGGGAGCGTCGGCGCGGGTCAGCTCCAGGATCCGATCGCCGCAGTGATCGACCTGCGCGGGTATCTCTACGTGGCCGACGCGGCCAAGAACGCGATCATCTCCTACGGCCCGTACTTCTGGGGCACCAAGTACCTCGGCACGACCGGCACGCTCGGGGGCGGCCTCGGACAGTTCGCCGGGCTGCGCCAGCTCGCGGCCGACCTTGAGCCGCGCATCTACGCGGCTGAGGCCGACAACGGACGCGTGCAATCGCTCGACCCCGCGCGCGGCTCGCTGACCAGTCTTTTCGCCTTCGGCGTCACCGACCCCGGTCCCTGGGGACCGGTCGCGGGTGTCGCGATCGACACGAACAATCGCTTCGTCGTCTCAAGCGCTACACCCGGAGACGCACCGCGGCTCTACGGCTCGAACGGTGCGCTGGTCGGTGCGATCGAGTCAGCCGGTCCTGCACCCGGGCAGGTCTCTGGCGCGCTCGGTCTGAACTTTGATCCGGTCGACCGTTTGATGGTGGCCGACACCGGCAACAACCGCGTGGAGCTCTTCAACTCGGTCGGTGGTGGTCTCGGCTTTCTCGGCGAGTACGGCACCGCGGGCGCCGGAGACGGCCAATTCAACGCACCGGGTTCTGTGGCGACGGCGCCGGGCGCGCTTGTGTACGTGGCCGACGATGGCAACGGCCGTGTCGTGCGCCTGCGCTACGACGACAACGATCGCGATTCCGCGCTCGACGCGCGCGACAACTGCGTGGGCAAGGCCAACCCGTTGCAGGGCGACGTCGACTCGGACGCGATCGGCGACGAGTGCGATCCGGACATCGACGGGGACCTCTACCCGAACGGCTCGGACAAGTGCCCGCTGGTCAAGCCTTACACCGACAAGAACAAAGACGGCTGCCAGGACCCGTTCTCCAAGGTCAGCAAGCTCCGCAAGTCTTCGACGGCCGTGTCGCTGCGCGGTACCGCGAGCGGCAGCACGCTCGGCATCGCCCGCGTGGAGGTCGCGATCGCCCGGGCCGGCGCCAAGAAGTTGCACTTCGTGCGCGCCAAGGGGACCAGGCGATGGAGCCTGAAGGTCAATACGCGCAGTTTGTCCTCGGGCAGATATCGCGTCTACACGCGCGCCGTGCAGAGGAAAAGCAGGCTCGTTGAGCCTGCAAAGCACGCAAAAGCGTCCTTTCGCGTCGGTCGCTGACCCGGCATCGCCGTAGCCCCATGTGTGAACTTCATCACGCATGCTCGCTTGCACCGATATGTATACTCGCCGCGAACTTGCCGCCGAGCTCGTTGCGTTCCTGACGCAG
>JAEMSX010000114.1 GCA_016462645.1 Thermoleophilaceae bacterium | reverse complement strand
TCGAGTACGACCCGAACCGCACCGCGAACATCGCGCTGCTGCACTACCACGACGGCGAGAAACGCTACATCCTCTCCCCGCAGGGTCTGAAGGTCGGCTCCACGGTGCAGTCCGGCGACGGCGCGGAAATCGCCGTCGGCAACACACTTCCGCTGAGCGCGATCCCCACCGGTACGGTGATCCACGCAGTTGAGCTCCAGCCCGGTAAGGGCGCGCAGCTCGGCCGCAGCGCCGGCGTCTCGATTCAGCTCGTCGCAAAGGATGGCCCGAACGCAACTCTGCGTCTGCCCTCCGGCGAGATGCGCATGGTCCTCGCGACCTGTCGCGCAACGATCGGCGTTGTTGGTAACGCCGACCACCAGAACATCACGATCGGCAAAGCTGGCCGCGCCCGCCACATGGGCAAGCGTCCGCAGACCCGAGGCGTGGCGATGAACCCGGTCGACCACCCGCACGGTGGTGGCGAGGCCCACAAGACGCCGGGTGGACACCCGACGACTCCGTGGGGCAAGCCGGCACTGGGTTACCGCACACGTAAGAAGAACAAGAAGTCCGACGACATGATTGTCCGCGGTCGCAAGCGCGGAAAGGGCCGTCGCCGCTAGGCGGGGCTGAAAGGTTTAGGTAGATGAGTCGTTCATCAAAAAAGGGACCGTGGGTAGAAGATCGCCTCTTCAACAGGATTGAGGCGATGAATGAGAGCGGGAGCAAGCAGGTCGTCAAGACCTGGTCGCGCGCCTCGACGATCTTCCCCGAGTTCGTCGGCCACACGATTGCCGTTCACGACGGTCGTAAGCACGTGCCGGTGTTCGTCTCGGAGTCAATGGTTGGACACAAGCTGGGCGAATTTGCGCCCACCCGTACTTTCCGCGGACACGCGGGCGGTAAGGCGAGCGTTAAGTAGAGAGATTGATGGCAGAAGAGAAAGACAAGAAGGCCACAGAGGCTAAAGACAGCGCGGCTAAAGACAGCGCGGCTAAAGACAGCGCGGCCGAAGCGAAGGCGACCGAGGCAAAGGCTGAAAAGCCGGCCGCGAAGAAGCCTGCTGCAAAGAAGCCGGCCGCGGAGAAGAAGCCTGCGGCCAAGAAGCCGGCAGCCAAGAAGGACGACGCCGAGAAGACCGAGGCAAAGTCGGACGACGAGGCGGCCGAGAAGAAGGCCCCTGCCAAGAAGACAGCGGCGAAGAAGCCTGCTGCCAAGAAGGCCGCTCCGAAGGAGCCGGTCAACGTTGAGCCGACGTTCGTCCGCGCCACCGCGCGTTACGTCCGCTCATCCCCGCGCAAGTCGCGCCTGGTCGTCGATCACATCCGTGACAGCAGCGTCGAAGACGCCCGCGTGTTCCTCCAGTTCACCGCCCGTCACGTTGGTCGTGACGTCGCGAAGGTGCTCGAGTCGGCAGTCGCCAACGCCGAGCACAACCACGAGCTCGACGCAGACAACTTGCACATCGTCAAGGCATTCGTGGACGAGGGCCCGACGCTCAAGCGTTGGCGCCCGCGCGCAAAGGGTCGCGCAACGCAGATCCTCAAGCGCACGAGCCACATCACTGTGGTCGTCTCCGATGTCCCCGCCAAGGAACTTAAGAAGAACAGAAAGGTGGTGGCCTAACCATGGGTCAGAAAGTCCACCCCGAATCACTCCGCGTGGGTTACATCCACGACTGGAAGTCCAACTGGTTCAACGAGAAGAACTTCGCTGAGTACCTGATCGAAGACGTCCACATTCGCGAACACATCTTTGGTCGCCTGGCTCACGCCGGTCTCTCGAAGATCACGATCAAGAAGAACGCCACTGAGGTCACCGTGAACATTCACACGGCGCGCCCGGGCATCGTGATCGGCAAGAGCGGATCCGAAGTCGATGCACTTCGCCGCGACCTGCACAAGCTCACCGACAAGTCGGTCAAGGTCAACATCCTTGAGGTCAAGCGCCCCGAGCTCGACGCGATGCTTGTCGCCCAGTCGGTGGCGGAGCAGCTCGAGAACCGCGTCGCGTTCCGTCGCGCGATGAAGCGTGCGCTCACGAGTGCGATGCGCTCCGGCGCCAAGGGCGTCAAGATCCAGGTTTCCGGTCGTCTGGGCGGATCAGAAATGGCCCGCACCGAGATGTACCACGATGGTCGTGTGCCGCTGCACACGCTGCGCGCGGACATCGACTACGGCTTCTGGGAGGCCCGCACCACGTTCGGACCGATCGGCGTGAAGTGCTGGGTCAACAAGGGCGAGATCATGCCCAAGGGATTTGAATCCGACCTCACCGAGATCGACGCACCCGCTCCCGCAGGTGACCGTGACAGCCGCGGTCGCGGTGGTCGCGACGGCCGTCGTGACGGTCGCGGCGGAGGACGTGGCGGACGCGGTGGCCAGGGTGGCGGCGGACGTGGCGGACAAGGCGGAGGACGCGGTGGCCAGGGTGGCCGCGGCGGCCAGGGTGGCGGACGCCCGCAGCAGCAGTCTGCTCCGGCAGCACCTGCCGCTCCCGCAACTGAAACTCCCGCAGCCGCACCTGCAGAGGTGAAGACAGATGCTTAGTCCCAAGCGCACCAAGTACCGCAAGCACCACCGCGGTCGCCGCGGCGGCAACTCGCGTGGTGGCACGACTGTGAACTTCGGCGAGTACGGCCTGAAGACGATCGACCGCGGCTGGATCACCAACCGCCAGATCGAGGCAGCGCGTATCGCGATGACCCGTCACATCAAGCGTGGCGGAAAGGTCTGGATCACGATCTTCCCGGACAAGCCGACGACCAAGAAGCCGGCCGAGACCCGCATGGGTTCCGGTAAGGGTTCGCCCGATGGATGGGTCGCCGTGGTCAAGCCCGGCCGTGTGATGTTCGAGATGTCCGGCGTCAGTGAAGAACTCGCCCGTGAGGCGATGACGCTGGCCGCGGCCAAGCTGCCGGTGAAGACGAAGTTCGTCGTTCGCGAAGGCATGGAGCAGAACTAATGGCCAAAGTCGCAACCAAAGATATTGCCGAGATGAAGGACGACCAGCTCGTCCACTACATCAAGGATGCCC
>JAEMSX010000113.1 GCA_016462645.1 Thermoleophilaceae bacterium | reverse complement strand
TTGCCTTTGAAGTTCGCCTGACGCCGTTCGACGAATGAGAGGACGCCCTCCTGGGCGTCCTCCGTTCCGAACAGTTTGTGAATCTCGGTGATGTAGTTCGCCACGGAAGCGTCGTGGCCCTCATCGATCGCCTGATGCGCCGTGCGCAGCGCGCCCTGGACTGCCAGGGGCGCTGAGCGCGTCGCGATGTACTCAGCGATTTCGGTCGCGCGCTCCAGCTCCTGGCCGGGCTCGGTGATCTCCTGAATCAGACCGAGGCGCAAGGCCTCGTCGGCGCCGAAGTCCTCGCCGGTGAGGATCCAACGCATCGCGTTGCCCCAACCCGCTTCGCGAACGAAGCGCGTCATCGCGCCGCCGAACGGAAAGATTCCGCGCTGCACCTCGAACTGGAGGAACTTGCTGTCGGTTGCGGCGACGCGGATGTCGGCGGCGAGCATCAGCTCGATGCCGGCGGTGTAGTTCATGCCGCGGGCGGCGACGATCACGGGCGTGGTCCAGCGCGTGCCGTCGTTGCGCCAGGGGTCGACGCCGTCCTCGGGAACGACCTCGGCGAAGTCGCCGAACTTGCCGGCAACGTCCGCAAGGTCAAGGCCGCCGGTGAAGTGCTCGCCGTGCGCGAACACGACGCCGACCCAGATCTCCGGGTCGTTCTCGATCCGCCCGTACGCGCTGCCGAGTTCGCGGATCATCTGCAGGTTGAACGCGTTGCGCTTCTCCGGACGGTTGAGCCCGACGAACAGGATGTGGTCGCGCTCTTCAACAGTCAGCGTTTCCCAGTGCTTTTCAACAGCGTCACTCATCGCCAATGCTCCCCAGCAGCACCTTCATGCCGCGCTTGATCGTCTCTTCGTGTGGGTCAGAGTGTGTCAGCCGGTCGAACATCCAGCCATCAACCGCGGCCTGGACGACGTGTGAGTCGCGCTTTGGATCCTTCGAACCGCAGGCGATCACGATCGGCTCGCACATCTGGCGGAAGACATCGCAGTTCTCGGTCATCAGCTGCTTCATCTCAGGGTCGCGCGCGGCGGTGACCTGGAGCTCGTAGCGGGCGAGCTCAATCTCTGCGTCGGCGTCGAGCCAGGCGATCAACGCGGTGGCGATCGCGTCGAGATCGACGGGCTTGGAACGGTCGGCGAGCGTCAACGCGAGGCCGCGGGCGATCGGCTCCATCGCGCGCTGGCCGCGTTCGCGGATGTAGACCATCATCGCGACGAGCAGGTCGTGGCGCGTGCCGAAGTAGTAGGTCGTCGAACCGTGCGGCACGCCGGCCTCGATTTCGACGGCGCGGTGGGTGAGTCCGCGCATCCCCTGTTGTGCGACGACGCGGATCGCGGCTTCAAGCAGAGCTTCGCGGCGATCGACGCTCTCTTCGGCGCGGGGCTTCTTCGTGGTCGTGGTGCTCATGGATCTGATTATCGCCTATCTAGGTGATGGAGGAATGTATTTGCATTGTGCCGAAGTTTATGCTACAACTGTAGAAACTATTACAGCGCTTGTCAAGTGCAGGCACTCTTCCCCCGCTCAGGAGAACCCCAATGTCATCCCAAGCACTCACATCAAACAAGGCGCGGACCGGCGCGCTCGCGATTCTCGTGATCGCTTGCACCGCCCAGTTCATGCTGCTGGTTGACGACACGATCGTCAACGTCGCTCTCCCCTCAATCGCCCAGGACCTGAATCTCAACGAGTCTGATCTGTCCTGGATCCCCAACGCCTACCTGCTGATGTTCGGCGGGTTCCTGCTGATCGGCGGCCGTATGGCCGACCTGCTCGGCCGGCGTCGCGTGTTCATGGTCTCGATGGCCGCGTTCGTCGCGGCTTCCGCGATCTGTGGTTTCGCCACCGACCCGACGATGCTGTCGGTCGCTCGCGGCGCGCAGGGCCTTGCCGGCGCGTTCATGTCCCCCGCGGCGCTGTCGATCCTGCTCGCCACGTTCGTTGAGGAGAAGGAGCGTGCTCGCGCGCTCGCCGCGTGGAGCGCTTTGACGGCGCTCGGCGCCACGACCGGAATCCTGCTCGGCGGCGCCATCACCGAGCTGATCAGCTGGCACTGGATCTTCTGGATCAACCTGCCCGTCGGAATCGTCACGATGATCGCCGCCGCACGTACGGTCCCGGCCGGCGAGCGCCACGAGCTCACTCAGGCGCCCGGTCTCTCGAGCGCGGTCCTCGGTACGGCGAGCCTGCTTGCGTTGGTCTACACGGTGGTTGAGACCTCGACCTACTCGTGGACGAGCACGCGGACCTTGGGTGGCTTCGCTGTCGCGCTGGTGTTCGCAATCGGTTTCGTGATCAGCGAGAGAAGGGCTGCCTCGCCGTTGGTGCCCGCGGCGGTCATCTCGCGGCCGAACGTCTCGCTGGGCAACGCGTTCATGTTCCTCGCGGCCGCTGGACTGCTGGCGATGTTCTTCTTCGTCACGCTCTACCTGCAGCTGGTCAAGGGCTACACGCCGTTCCAGGCCGGCGCCGCATGGCTGCCGTTCAGCCTGACCCTCGGCGTCTTCAGCGGAATCACCGCCAAGCTGATCGAACGCTTCAGCGCGATCCCGTTCCTGATCCTCGGCTCGCTCGTAGCCGCGGCCGGAATGGTCGCGATGGCGCAGATCGGAGTTGACACCGGATACTGGACCGGCATCGCCCCGAGCATGTCCCTGATCGCAGCCGGCTTCGGCTTCGCATTCCTGCCGATTCTCGGCGTCGCGACCGGCGGCGTTGAGGAGCGGAACTCCGGAATCGCATCGGGCCTGCTGACGAGCTCGCAGCAGATCGGCGGCGCAGTCGGAATCGCCGCGCTGGTCACGATCGCGACCTCGGTCACGAATGACCAGGTTGCCGACGGAGTTGCTCGCGCCATCGCGTTGGTCGACGGGTTCCACGCTGCGCTCTACGTGCAGGCCGGGATCCTCGTCATCGCAGCCATGGTCGGTCTGCTGATCGCCGGCTTCGCTCGCGAGTCCGGCCGCATCGAAGCGCTGCCCGTCCCCGCCTGACCCCAAGCGAAGCCGCAAACCCCCAGAGG
>JAEMSX010000051.1 GCA_016462645.1 Thermoleophilaceae bacterium | reverse complement strand
CCGACGCCTCCGGCAACACCGGTAGTGACTCGGTCGACGTGACTTACAACGCGCCGGACACAACCGACCCGGTCGTCACGATCACCGCTCCGTCTGACGGCGCAGTCCTGACGAGCACTCCGGTCGCAGTCACGTTCACCGTGACCGACAACGAGGACCCGTCACCGACCTGCACCCGCACCAGCGGCGACACGTTCGCACTGGTTGAGGGTGCGAACACCATCACCGTCGATTGCACCGACGCCTCCGGCAACACCGGCAGCGACTCGGTCACGGTCACGTACAACGCGCCGGACACCGAGGGGCCGACCGTGCTCATCTCAGAGCCGACCCCGGACCAGGTGTTCACGACGAATTCGGCGACGCTGCACTTCACCGTCACCGACAACGAGGACCCGTCACCGACCTGTGACAAGACCGATGGTGAGTCGATCACTCTCACAGAAGGCGCGAACACGATCACTGTCGTCTGCACCGACGCCTCCGGCAACCCCGGCCAGGCCAGCGTGAACGTCACGTACGAGCCGCCGCTCGTGCAGCCGACGACTGATATCACCGACCCGTTGGCGGCCTCGCCGACCCTGACGCCGACGTTCAACGTCAGCTCCGACACTCCGTCGGCGACGTTCGAGTGCAGCATCAACGGCAGCGCGTTTGCTGCTTGTGATCCGGCAACAGGAACGTATGGCGCAACGTTCAACAACGCAGCGTCCAACGAAGTCCAGATCCGCGCCAAGAACGGTGCGGCCGTGGACGCGACTCCGGTCGTGACGCACATCTGGACCGACACGCGTGACGTTCAGGCGAACGCCTCCGTGCTCGCGAGCGACCAGCGCGCCGGCGCACACCCGGCGACGGTTGACGGAACGATCTCGCTCGAAGGTGGCTACAACGCCAAGAGCGTCACTGTCGATCTGCCGATCGGCCTCAACGGTGCGCTCACCGCGACCGACGAGAAGTGCGACGCCTCTGGCGGCGACGCCGAGGCGATGGACTGCGCGTCCACCGCTCCGGGCTCCGCAATCGGGACGCTCACCGGAGTCGGAGTCGCAACCACCGTCGGAGTCGTCTCCGACGCAGCGACCACGCTCTATCTGACCACACCGCCGCCGGACAGCACGAGCCCCGCCGGTGTCTGGGCCGATGTCACTTCGCCCTCGCACCCCGAGCTCGGACACATCCGTGCTTTCGGGTGGGTCAACATCGTCCAGAGGAACAACGGTGTGATCAACGGTGAGATCCGTCAGTCGATCACGATCCCGAACATTCCGGAGGTCACAAGCGCCGGCGTACGGTTCCACGCTTCAAGCGTGAGCCTGCAGCTCCTCGGTGACCCGCCGGGCGGCACATTCCCGCTGATCACCAACCCGACCACGTGCACTGCGCACTCATTCGAGGGCGATGGCACGACCTGGTCCTCGGACGGCCAGGGTGGGGACGGCCCTGCCGTTCCGCATGTGTCTGTGGACTACCCGGTCACCGACTGCGGAACGCTCGAGTTCAACCCGGTTCTGAACCAGGAGTTCTTCATGCCGGACCCGATCGACGGTTCCACGTATGACCCGCTCGACCCGTCCACGAACGTGTCCAGTGTCGGCACGGCACTCGAGAGCAACCTGAGCGGCTTCCGCAAGGGCAGCGCCGGAACGATTGCCACGCTGACCAACGGCGAGTTCAGCACGACGGCCCGTCGTGCCGCGATGAGGGAGACAACGGTCCTGCAGCCGCAGGGCACCGGCGCCACCTTCGCCGCGCTCAGCGGTCCGGGCTCAACCTGCCCGGGTGGCGCCGCCTCGGCGACCGGACTGTTCGATGTCGGACAGTGCTCACCGGGCGCTCAGGTCGGAACGATCTCGATCAGCACACCGCTGCTCGAGCAGCCGCTTGAGGGAACCGTTTGGTTCATCAACAACACGCCGCTGCCGTGGCTCGGCATCTACATCAGCCCGGACACGGGTGCGAATAACCCGGCAGGTGTCTACCTGAACCTGACGGCGCGTACGGACCTCGACTGTGCTGCCGATGCGCCGCAGTGCAGCGACGCGACGTACAAGCGCGTGAAGATCACGCTCGAGAACCTGCCGGACGTGCCGATGGACTCGGCGACGCTGGACCTCTCCGGCCGCACGCCACGCTCATTGGACAACAACGGCGCCCCGATCGAGACGCTCGTTCTGGCCATGCCGGATGCAGGCTCCACCGCTTGCCGCCCGAGCGACAACATCTACTCGACGATGTTGTCGGGATCTGGGGCAACCACCTCGGCGGCACTCCCGACGACGATGGGTCATTGCCCGTTCGGTGCGGTTGCGCCGACACTCACGAGAACGTCGCCGACTGGATCGCTCACGAACCAGACGACGGCAACGTTCAACCTCGTGAACAACGACACGAACGGAGCCACCCTGAGCTGCAAACTGGATCAGGGAGCATGGGAGCCGTGCGATGCCGGCACGGTTAGCCTCACGGCGCTCGCAGACGGCCAGCACACGTTCGCGGCACGCGCGGTCACGAGCGACGGAATCGACGGAAGCAGCCCGGCCAACTCCACATGGACCGTGGACACCACGCCGCCGCCGCCACTCACGACGCTGACGAAGGGTGCCGCCAACAGCGGAACCGTCACGTTCAGCTTCACCGGACGTGCGCCCAGCACCACGCTGTTGTGCAGCAGGGACGGCGCCCCGTTCTCGAACCTCGCGGCTCAGTGCGGATCACCAGCACCGGGTTCGGGTGCAACTGGAACGTTCACCTGGTCCAGCGTGGTGGCCGGATCCGGACCGCACACGTTCTCTGTGCAGGTTCGCGACCTGGCTGGAAACGTCAGCTCGACCAAGACGGCCTCCTGGACCGCCTGACCGTCACCGCAATCGCAAGTTGAACCGAAACCCCCGGCTCTGGCGAGCCGGGGGTTTCGTCTTTTCTCAGGGCAGAGCCAGCGCACTTCAACGCCCGTTAATCTGCCCACAGCTTGCGTTCTGACGGTCAGGTTCTAGACTCATCTCACCGAATCGCGACACGTGGATGGACGCGTTCGGATACTTACTGAACATCTTCTGGGGGAGTTGAAGTACTGATGCGGAGTCTTTCTTACGCGCGTTTGTTGACCGTCGTCCTGATGGCCTTTGTCCTTGGTGCGGTCGTTGTCGGCTGCGGTGGCGACGATGACGGCTCGGAGACAAACCCGGGCGCGCCCGCCGGCGCGACAGGAGACGCTGCAGGCGGCGCCGCCGTTGAGGCTGGAAAGCAGCGCACGGAAAAGGAAATCCAGGATGAGAAGAAGAACTTCTCCACCGAACCGCCTCCGGTGAGCCTCCAGCAGGGTGAGCGTTCGGGCTACAACGTCAGCAAGCCGACGATCGTGATCGCTCGCTCGCAATCCGAGTTGAATTCTCTGAAGAAGAAGCTGAAGGCCAAGGGCGTCAGCACCGAGATCGCGCCGGTCGACTTCAAGACCCGCCAGGCAGTCGCCGTGGTCTTTCCGAAGCTCCCGCCGGGAACACTCACGCAGATCTCAGACATCCACGAGGAAGATGGAAAGATCGTTGTCACGGCCGTGAGGGTCGAGCCCGGAAAGGGATGTCCCACGGGCAAGTCCACCAACCCCTTCTCAATCGTCGAGACGCGCACGATGAAGGGCACGCCGACGTTGAAGATTCAGAAGGTCAACAACTCGCCCTGCACGTAGGCGTTTTCAAGCACCCCCAATTTATTACGCCCAAAAGGGTGAATTAACGGTACACTGCCGGAAGCTGGATCCCTCGGGGGAGGGATCGAGAACAGCTAGCTCAGGCAATTCAGTCACAGGGGGAATAGTCCATGTCACGCCGCAAGGTGATGGCTTCATCAAGCCTTACTGCTCGATTCGTCGTCGTGATGATCGCGACCACGCTCATCATGATCGCGACAGCGACAAGCGCGTCGGCCGCGATCGGTGTTTCGAGCTTCTCGCTCACGCCTTCGACAACTGCAACCGGCGAAAGTCCGGATCTCAGCATCAGTGCGACGCGGTCCGGATATCCCTCGGACGACGTCAAGCAGGCGACGATCAAGCTCCCCGCGGGCGCCGGATACTCGGTGGCCGCCATCGGCACGAAGTGCAGCGGAACGCAGTTCAACGCTGATGGTTGCCCGTTGGCAAGCAAGGTCGGAACGGCCTCGGCGCAGTTCGATGTCGGACTCTTCGGCACGCTTACGGCCGTGGGCGAGATATACGCGACGGCTCCCGCGAGCGCCGGCGCAGACCTGGGAATCATCTACCGCCCCTCGGGCCTTTCAAAGATTCTGGTCAAGTCGAAGCTTGGCGGAACAGCCGCAGCCGGCGTGACGCTCACGACCGGTGACTACAGGAGGTCGGTGCGGCTCCTGGGCCTTTTCCCGATTGACATCACGATCCAGAAGCTCGACTTCCAGCTCAAGGGAAAGTCTGGCGCCACGGTCATCTACACGAATCCGACCACGTGCGCGGCAGCAACGAGCACCTTCACCTACACACCGTTCAGCGGTGCCGCAGCCTCGAGGACCGCTTCTTTCGCGGTCACAGGGTGCACGCCGCCTGAGGAGAAGCCGGTCGTCACGATCACGTCCGGCCCCGCCGTCGGAAGTCTCACGATGCTCACCACTGCTGCGTTTGACTTCTCGTCCGTGCCGAGCACGGTGACGTTTGAGTGCAAGCTGGACGCGTCAGCGTTCTCCGCGTGTTCGAGCGGACAGAGTTACGACTCGCTCGCAGACGGGTCACACACGTTCGTAGTGCGTGCCAAGAACGGCGCAATCTACTCGGACGAGGTCTCACGTCAGTGGAGTGTTGACGCGACGCCTCCTACGGCGCCGAGCGTTGTGCGAACGAGCCCGACCGCAAATCCGACGAGCTCCACTTCGCAGACAATCTCGATCACGCCGGCGGAGTCTGGCGGGACCCTGACCTGCACCCTTGACGCGGCGCCGTTCACGCCATGCGAGGCCGGTTCGGTTACAGCGACCGGTCTGCCGGACGGGGCTCACACTTTCGCGGTCTTTCAGACGGATGCGGCCGGCAACGCCGGCTCGACCGCGTCAGTTGTCTGGTCTTCCGGCGCGCCCCCTCCGGCGGCGCCGACGATCTCTTCCGGACCGGCGGCCGGTGGTCACTACCCGACTGCTTTCGCCTCGTTCTCGTTCTCATCGACCTCGCCTGGCGTGACATATGAGTGTCGGATCGATTCCGGGTCATTCGCGGCTTGCGCGAGTCCCGCGTCGTACGGCCCGCTAATTGATGGATCGCACACGTTTTACGTGCGCGCCAAGGATGCCGAGGACGTCGTCTCGGCAGTGACGTCGCGGCAGTGGTTCGCCGAAGTCGAGCCGCCCCCCGCGCCGACGGTGAGCACGCCGCCATCGGGTTCGACCACCGCGCCTGTCATCACATTCTCGGGCGAAGCAGGCGCGACGTTCCAGTGCAGTCTCAATGGCGCTCCGTTCTTTGTTTGCACGAGCCCGTACACGATCAGTTCGCCGCTCCCACCGGGCGCTCAGACTTTCGCGGTCAGGGCAGTCGATGCGGCTGGCAACGTGGGATCAGCAACGACGGTCAGCTGGTATCCAAGCCCGGAAGTACCGGCAAACACGCTGATTGGCGATGCTCCGGCGGCGTCAACGAGTCTCGCCCCGCAGATCCCGGTGACCACAGACGTCGGCACGTCGTATGAGTGTCAGGTGAACAACAGCGGCGTCTGGTCGCCATGCGATCCGAACACCGGCATCTACGGAGCGGGCGTTTCGTTCGTCGACAATGCGGTGAATCGCATTGCGATTCGGGCCACAGGGGGAATCGGCGGACCTGACCTCACGCCGGCGACAACGTTCCTGTGGATCTCAACGGCTGATGTCAGCGCCACGGCGTCGGTGACCGCGTCCGACACCCGCGCCGGCGCACACCCGACGATCGTCGGCACCACCACGCTTAACGGCGGCTACAACGCCAAGAGCGTGACGGTGGACATGCCTCTCGGCCTGAACGGAGCCCTCACGGCCACCAGCGAGAAGTGCGACGCCTCAGGCGGCGACCCGGAAGCGATGGACTGTGCAGTCACCGCGCCCGGTTCGGCGATTGGAACACTCACCGGGATCGGTGTCGCCAGCACTGCCGGAAGCATCACCGATGCAACAAGCACGATCTACCTGACGACCCCATCGCCGGACAGCTCAAGCCCGGCTGGCGTATGGGTGGACGTCAAGTCGCCCTCGCACCCGGAACTGGGTCACATCCGTGTGTTCGGCTGGGTCAACATCCTGCAGATCGACAATGGAGTGATCAACGGCGAAACGCGTCAGTCGATCACCATCCCCGCAATCCCGGAGCGCACCAGCTTGGGCATCCGGTTCCACGCGAACTCCGTGTCAGTCGAGCTTCTCGGTGACCCGCCGGGCGGCACGTATCCGCTGATCACCAACCCGACCACCTGCGACGACCACTACTTCGTGGGCACCGGTACGACCTGGTCTGAGGACGGATTCGGTGGAGACGGCCCGGCGATCCCAGAGGTCTTCGTTCCGTACCCCGTGACCGACTGTGACACGCTTGAGTTCAACCCGCAGCTGTCGCAGGACTTCTTCATGACTGACCCGCCCAACGGCTCGACCTACGACCCGCTCGATCCTGGGTCGAGCGTGGTCAATGTTGGGCAGGCGCTCAGGACGAACCTGGCTGGCTTCCGGTTCGGGGTTGCCGGAACGGTTGCGACGTTGACCAACGGGACTCCGAGCACGACTGCACGCAGGGCGGCGGTTCGCGAGACCAAGGTCCTGCAGCCGCAAGGCACGGGCGCGAACTTTGCCGCTCTCGCTGGTAACGGAGCGACCTGTCCGGGCAGCTCTGCGTCGCCCACAGGCATATTTGACGTGACTCAGTGTTCGCCCGGGGCGCAGGTAGGAACGGTTTCGATAGCGACCCCGCTCCTGGAGTCACCGCTCGTCGGCTCGGTCTGGTTGATCAGTAACACGCCGCTTCCGTGGCTCGGCGTCTACGTGAGTCCGGACACCGACGCGAACAATCCGGCCGGTGTTTACCTTTCGCTGACCGCGAGGACGGACCTAAACTGCGCGGACACCGCTCCGCAGTGCACCGACGCCACTTACAAACGCGTGACGATAACGCTCGAAAACCTGCCCGACGTGCCGGTGGACTCGGTCACCTTGGACCTCTCAGGACGCACGGCGCGCGCGCTGAACAACGACGGCGAGGCGAGTCCAGGCTTGCTGGTGGCGATGCCTGACCAGGGGTCCGCATCATGTCTCGCGAGCGACCACATCTACTCGACGATGGTCTCCGGTGGCGGCGTCGTGGCGAACGGGCTCCAGCCGACAACAATGAGTGGATGCGTCTCGGTTCCGGGTCCTTCGTTGGTAAGAACCTCACCCACGGGAACCACATCGAATCAGGCGACGGCCTCGTTCACCATCAACCCCGATCCGGCCCCTCCGGGCTGGCACTATGAATGCAGGCTCGATGCCGGCGCGTGGTACCCGTGTTCCGCGGGAGCGCAGCCGCCGATCGGACCGCTCGGCGATGGATTGCACTCGTTCGCGGTCCGCTCGGTTTCTGATGATGGAACAGAAGCGAGCAGTTCGGCCACCTCCCACTGGAGGGTGGACACCGTGGCACCGGTTCTGAACGTTACGAAGGGCGCTTCCGTCAGCGGAAACGTGACGTTCGCCTGGACCCGTGCTGACATCGCGGGATCCGGCTTCGGAACGTTCACATGCAATAAGGACGGGGCAGCCACGTACACCACGGCTCAGTGCAGCCCGACGATCGTGTCCCCCTCAACGCTCAGCGGAACACAAACCTGGCCGGGCATCATTGTGGGCAGTGGGTCGCACACGTTCTGCGTGCGGACGACCGATGTCGCCGGCAACGAGACGGTGCGTTGCGTAACGTGGACCGCCTGAGCGATCCAATCAACTAGTTCGCGTCAGCCGGAGCTTCGGGCTTTTTCTTGGCCCGCGGCTTCGGCGTGGCGCGCGTCGTCGATCCATTCGGCTTGGCTGCACCGTTCGTCTTCGCGGCACCGTTGGCCTTGACTGCGCCGTTGGTCTTCGCGGTCCGCTTGGCCTTGGTCCGCTCGGCAGTCTTGGCGGCGCCTTCGGCCACGTCGGCGAGCGCCGAGACGTCGGTCCCGCTGCGCATGACCTCGCGCACCTTGTTCTTTACCTGCGAGGTGGCGTCCAGTAGATCGTCGCGGGCGTCCGAGAGACCGTCCGCGATCACCTGGATGTCCGGGACGGCGTCGTAATCGCCGAGGATGCCGAAGTTGATGCGGCCGTGGTAGCTCATGACTGCGATCGCCACGGTGTGGTTCTCCGCCAGGAACGGGATCGGGAAGGCATCGACCATCGGGCGGTCGAGCAGGTAGAGCGGCATCTGCGGTCCGGGCACGTTGGTGACCAGCAGGTTGAAGAGCCGGGTGGAGAAGTTGAGGCGGCTGGCCTGCGCCAGGATCGTCGGCG
Source organism: Thermoleophilaceae bacterium (assembly GCA_016462645.1). GTDB lineage: Bacteria > Actinomycetota > Thermoleophilia > Solirubrobacterales > JACPNS01 > JACPNS01. The sequence goes on along the minus strand of JAEMSX010000051.1, from coordinate 3,031 downwards.
GCGCGAAGTTCTGCACTGCGGTCAGCGCGTCGGCGGCGACGGCCTGGTTGTTGCGCTTGAGGCCGTCCATCGAGTTCTTGATGTAGTTGAGGCGCTTCAGCGTCTCCATCTCTTCGACCGGCAGGTAGCCGCGCATGGCGAGCAGCTCGTTGCCTGTCGAGACACTCGCGCCGCGCTTTGCCTTCGGACGCGTCGAGACCGGCACGAGCGCGCGCAGCTTCAGCCCGTCGGTCGGGTAGTAACGCGAGCGCAGCCAGCGGCCGAGCGCGTCGGAGGTGACCGTCAGCACGACGTCATTGAGCGTTGTGTCGAGGAGGGTCTTGATCTCCTTGAAGTCGTCGAGTGAGTTGCGCACGATCTTGAAGCGGCGGTGCTGCGTGATCGGGCCGTTCAGCGGAGTGCGCGGCGCGGCGTCGATCGTCTCGGTGACGGCCTTGGTGGCGCCGTTGAGGAACTCGCCGAGCTCGGCGCGAGCGTCGCCGTCGCCCCTGGCGAGGTTGATCGCGCGGCGCGCGAGGTTTCCCGGTGCCTTTGAGGCGTCGCGCAGACCGATCTCGAGCAGCTCGCCCCCGGTCGGGAACGGACCCGGGCGCCAGGGCTGCGGGTCGTCGATGTCGGTGGTCGGCTCGAGGCCGAGGAGCACCGTGCCCACGTCAACACCGGCGATGCCGTCGATCACGGCGTGGTGGGTCTTGAGGATCATGCCGAAGCGTCCGCCGGCGAGGCCGTCGATCAGCCACATCTCCCAGAGCGGCTTGTCGCGGTCGAGCCGCTGGCTGAAGATGCGCGCCGCCATCAGTTCGAGCTGCTCATCGTTGCCGGGCGCGGGAAGCGCGGCGTCGCGAACGTGGTACGAAAGGTTGAACTCCGGGTCGTCTGCCCAGAAGGGGCGACCGGCCTCGAGCGGCGCCCACACGAGACGCTGGCGGTAACGGGGGACGAGGTGCAGACGGGAGCGGATATGCGCCTTGAGGACATCGATGTCGGGCATCGGACCTTCAAAGACCATCAGTCCGCCGATGTGCATGTGCGATCCATGACGTTCCTGCACGAGGAACGAAGCGTCGGTTGCACTCAGGCGGGATAGTTCTCGCTGGCTCATCTGACCTCTTTGCTGCTTTGAAAAGATGGTTGTCGAAACTCCACCGGCGCATACGACACCCCGGCGGGTCTGGCAATTCCCCAAGTTCCGCGCGCGGCGCGCGCGGCTCTCGTTGAGGAATTCTACGGACTTTTCGCGCAAAGACGGTGAGCACCCTCACACACGAATGGATTCGGTCAGCCGGGTGGGGCATCCACGTACAATCAAACGCATGACTCCGGTCCCGGAAAAGGTCCTGCTTGCGTCGCCGCGCGGTTACTGCGCCGGCGTCGACCGCGCCGTCGAATCGGTCGAGCACGCGCTCGATGTGTTCGGCCCGCCGGTCTACGTACGCAAGGAGATCGTCCACAACAAGCACGTCGTCGAAACGCTCAAAGCGCGCGGCGCGATCTTCGTGGACAGCGCCGCCGAAGTGCCCGAGGGCGAGACCGTCGTCTTCAGCGCCCATGGCGTTTCGCCCGCCGTACACGCCGAGGCGGCCGATCGCAAGCTGAAGACGATCGACGCCACCTGCCCGCTGGTCACGAAGGTCCACGTCGAGGCCAAGAAGTTCGCGGCCGACGGCTACACGATCATCCTGATCGGACACGAGGGCCACGAAGAGGTCGAGGGCACGATGGGCGAGGCTCCGGATTCGATGATCCTCGTCGAGACGATCGAGGATGTCGCGACGCTTGAAGTCCCCGACCCCGAGAAGCTCGCGTTCATTTCGCAGACAACGCTCTCGGTCGACGAGACCCGCGAGATCATCGTCGCGCTGAAGGAGAAGTTCCCGTCGATCGTCGGCCCGCGAACCGACGACATTTGTTACGCGACGACCAACCGCCAGGCCTCGGTCAAAGAACTCGCCGCCGAGTGCGACGTCGTGCTGGTGATCGGCTCGAGGAACTCCTCGAACTCGAACCGCCTGGTGGACGTCACCCGCGACCTCGGCACAGACGCTTACCTGATCGACAACGCTTCCGAGGTTCAGGACGAGTGGCTTGAGGGCAAGCCGGTCGTCGGGATCACCTCTGGTGCCAGCGCGCCGGACGAGCTGGTCCAGAACCTCGTGCAGGTCTTCCGCGATCGCGGTACGACCGACGTCTCCGAGCTTGAAGTGATTCAGGAGAACATGCGCTTCATGCTCCCCAAAGAGATTCGCGTTGCTCTTGACACCGGCGCACTGCCGGTTGCCAGCTAAGCCCCCGGCGGCTTCGGCGTGAACTGAAAGCCGTGGACGCGCAGTCCCGGACCGGGCGCCTCAACGGTCGCGCGACCGTCTTCGATCGGTACTTCGTGCAGCCCGGGATAATCCACGCCTTCGCCTGAGAGCACGGCCCACGCCGATCCCGCGTCGCACTTCACGCTGACTCTGTTTCCGGCCTTCTCGGACTGGATGTAGTCCTCGGCGCTGCCCCACGTGCCCTTGACCTTCAGGCGGCTTGCGCCGTCGGGGAGCTGCAGGTCTGCGGTCTGCGCGCGCAACTCGACGCCGGGCGCGTCCTCAGGGCGCAGAGGCTCCATGATCGGCTCGAGCTCGATCTCCGGGTCCAGCTCGCGCAGGACTTCCTGGAGCGTCAGCTCGGCTTCGTCGTAGTCGCCTTCGCCGTAGTGGAAGTACTTCAGCAGCCCGTGGCGACCGAACAGGTAGCGCGCGGGCCAACCACGGTTCTCGAACGCCTGCCAGAGCTCGAACTCCGGATCGAGGATGATCGGGTGCGTGATGCCGAGTCGCTTGATCGCGTCGCGGACGGTCGCCTCGTCCTTGCCGAACGAGAAGCCCGAAGAGTGGACGCCGAGCACCGTTGCGCCGGCCGAGGCGTAGCGCTTGGTCCACTCCTCCATGTACGGAAGCGTGCGCAGCGAGTTGATCCGCGCGAAGTCCCAGAACTCGATCAGCACGGGGCCGACGCGGAGGAGGTCGTCAATCGACTCCGGCTCGAAGTT
>JAEMSX010000050.1 GCA_016462645.1 Thermoleophilaceae bacterium | reverse complement strand
CGCTTGCCGTTGTCGTCGTAGACGTAACAACCCTCACCGCGCACGATGATCGGGATGTCGTGGTCGGCATACGCGCCCATGCGCGTGAAGTGCATCCAGAGGTGGCGCTTGGCCAATTCCTGCAGGTCGCGCTTATCACTGTGCGCATCTGTGACCTGATCGTCGGTGAATGTTGCCATGGAACACCTTCCTCTTTCTGTGCCGTTTTCGGCTCCTCTTCAGCCAGCGTATATGAAACCCGGGGCGGCACGATGCGATCTGTCGACCGAGAAATCGGTAACTGGACATCACGCCGCATCCGTTCGCCGGGAGGCGTAGGATCGGATCGATACCGGGGGGTAGATCCTTCGGACCACGAACGGAGGCAGTTGAATGAGTGTTCCCGATTCAGTCCCGCCAGCCGGCTCGGGCGACGGGCCGTCACGAGGAGCGAAGGGACTTCGCTCCAACGCGATCGGATTTGTTTCCAGCACCGTGATCGGTGTCGCGTCGACCGCTCCGGGCTACAGCCTTGCGGCCACGCTCGGCTTTGTCGCAGCCGCGGTCGGCTTCCAGAGCCCGGCGATCATGATCGTCGCGTTCATCCCGATGCTGTTCATCGCGACGTCGTACTTCTACATGAACCGCGCGGATCCCGACTGCGGAACGACGTTCACGTGGGTGACGAAAGCGATGGGTCCGCGCGCCGGATGGATGGGCGGCTGGGCGATCATCGTCGCCGACGTCATCGTGATGGCGAACCTGGCGCAGATCGCCGGTCTCTACTCGTACGAGCTCGTCGGTTGGACTGCTGCCGCTGAATCAACGTGGGCGGTCACGTTTCTCGGCGTGCTCTGGATCCTGCTGATGACCTGGATCGTCGGACGCAGCGTCGAGTTGTCGGCGAAGACGCAGAACTGGCTGCTGGGGGCCGAGCTTGCAACGCTCGGCGCGTTTGCCGTGGTCGCGCTCTACAAGGTCTACGCGGACAGCCCGCCCGGGTCGGTCGAGCCTTCACTCTCGTGGATCAACCCGTTCGCGATCGACAGTTTCAGCGCGCTCGTGTCCGGAGTCCTGCTCGCGGTCTTCATCTACTGGGGATGGGATTCGACCGTGACCGTGAACGAAGAGACCAAGGACTCATCACGTACCCCGGGACTCGGCGCGCTCACAGCGACCGTGATCCTGGTGCTCACCTACGTCATCGTCTCGGTCGCAGCCCAGGCGTACGGAGGTGTCGATCAACTTGTTGAGAACTCCGATGACGTCCTGTCGAGCCTGGGCACCGCCGTGTTCGGCTCGCCCTGGGACAAGATCCTGATCATCGCCGTGCTCACATCGGCGGCGGCGTCCACCCAGACGACGATCCTGCCGACGGCGCGCACATCGCTCTCGATGGCCCGCGCGAAGGCGCTGCCGGAGAAGTTCGGTGAGGTGCATGAGCGCTTCTTCACCCCGTTCTTCTCGACCTGGGTGATGGGCATCAGCTCGATCGTCTGGTACGTCGGACTGACATTGCTTTCTGAGAACATCCTCTACGACTCGATCGCGGCACTTGGTCTGATGATCGCGTTCTACTACGGAATCACCGGATTCGCCTGCGCGATCTATTACCGGCGCGAGCTGCTCAAGAGTGCGAAGAACTTCTTCTTCATCGGAGTCTGCCCGGTCCTCGGAGCCTTGATGCTCACGGGGATCCTGGTCAAGAGCGTGATCGACCTGTCTGATCCCGCGAACTCCGAATCGGGCGACTCGTGGCTGGGACTTGGCCCGCCGCTCGTCATCGCGATCCTGTTCGCGGTCATCGGCCTCGGCCTGATGCTCTACTGGAACAAGGTCAGCCCGGTGTTCTTCAAGCGCAAGCCAGAAGTCGCAGACCCAGCAGTACTTACAGGCGAAAAGCAAGCGGTCGCGAGCTTCGCCGCGGAGGAGGACTGATCATGCCCGGAATTGTCGTTGGAATCGACGGGAGCACCTGCTCCAACATGGCCGTCGCCGAGGGCGCTGTGCTCGCCGGCGAACTCGGCGAGAAGCTCTACGTGGTGTTCGGCTACGAGCCCTACCGCGCCGGCGGCGAGATCCAGGATCATCGCCTCGCGCTGGAGGAGCTGGGACTTCAGGTCGGGAACAAGGCGGTTGAGGAAGCGAAGGAGGCCGGCGCCGACGCCGAGCTGATGCTCGTTGACCGCGATTCAGTCGACGCGCTGATTGCCACGGCCGACGAGGTCGACGCGCGAATGATCGTGGTCGGCAGCTACGGCGACTCGCCGCTCAAGGGCGCGATCCTCGGATCGACGCCGCACAAGCTCGTTCACCTCTCAAAGCGCCCCGTGCTCGTCGTGCACGGCAAGGAAGAGGATTAGTGGAGGTCTCGGCTACGAACGGCTTCGCGGTACCGCCCGCGGAGCCGTTCGACCCCGAGCTGCAGGCGCTCGCGGACAATCTGCCAGGAGGACTCGCGCTTCCGGTCTCCGACGACCCGGTCAAATCGCGCGCTCAGTTCCGGCGGATCACCGTGGCGCTGCGCGAGCAGCTGCCGCCGGGCGAACTCGAGCGGATGGACGACATCACGGTTCCGGGCGCAACCGGCGACCAGGCCGCACGGGTCTACGTGCCGGTCGGCGGTGGCAACGGCGGCACGCTGTTGTTCTTCCATGGCGGCGGTTTCATCATCGGCGACATCCCCTCGTATGAACTTCAGGTGCGCACGATCGCCGAGCGCACCGGAATGATCACGATCAGCGCGGAGTACCGGCTTGCGCCGGAGGACCCGTTCCCCGCCGCGGCCGACGATGCGGTCTCGATCGCATCGTGGGTGATCGCGAACGTGGACCAGTTCGGTGGCGACGCTTCCCGGATCGTGGTCGCAGGCGACAGCGCGGGCGGAAACCTCGCGGCGGTCGTTGGGCAACACGTTGACGGGATCGCCGGCCAGGTGCTGATCTACCCGGCGATCGACTTCTCGACGACGTATCCGTCGGTTGACCAGCACGCGGACGGACCGGTGCTCACCAAGCAGGCGGGCGGGTTGTTCCAGGCCGCGTATCTGGGCGATTCGGACCCCGCCGACCCGCGCGTCTCGCCGCTGCTCGCCGAAGACTTCGGCAACCAGCCGCCGAGTGTCGTGGTCACGACGGAGTACGACATCCTGCGCGACGGCGGCCTCGCCTACGCGGCAAAGCTCGAGGCGTTCGACGTGCCGTCCCAGCACCTCCACTTCCCATCGTTGATGCACGGGTTCATGGGATGCTTTCCCTTCAGCAAGACGTGTGATCGGGCGCTTGATGAGATCTGCGCGGCGACGGTCGCGCTGATCGCCTAGCCCCAGACTCAAAGGTCGGCGCCTGCTCGTGACCAATCAGAGCACGCGACCGAGCGCCACGCCGGCAACCACGCCGAGGAACCCGACTGCCGTGCTGAAGGCAATGTTGCGGGCGGCGGCAATCGGATAGCCGTCGACGTTCAAGCGCTCGCTCTCGAACATCCACGTTGAGAACGTGGTGAAGCCGCCGAGGAAGCCGAGGCCGACGAGCAGCGTGAGGTCGTGATCGGCGTCCGCGCCGAACAGCACGCCGATCGCAAACGCGCCGATCACGTTCACCAGGAACGTCCCGAGCGGAAACGCGCTCGGGTCCTCGCGCGTGATCCCGCGGTGCACCGCGAAGCGCGCGACCGATCCGAGGCCGCCGAGCAGACCGACTGCGATCGCGATGATCATGCGAGCTCCTTACCGCGGCTGACGAAGCGACGGGCCGACGTCACCGCGAGGAATCCGCAGATGATGCTGGCCGTGAGATAGCCCCCTGCCGTCAAGTACGCGTGCACGTCAAGCAACTCGTAGAGCTCGAGCTGAAGCGTGGAGAAAGTCGTCAGCGCGCCGCAGAAACCGGTGCCCACAAGCGTGACCTCAAGCCCGGTCCCGCGGTGCGCAATCGCGAAACCGAGGATCGCGCAGCCCGCGACGTTGGCGATGAAGATCGGCCACGGCCATTGTCCGCCGTATGTACCGAAGAGCTCGACAAGCCCGTAGCGCGCCAGCGCGCCGACAGATCCGCCGACGAACACCACCGCGCACTCGAGCGCGAAACTCGGACGCGCGTCCCCCGAAGCTGCAACCGAGCGGTTCATTGGGCATATGATCGCGCACGGCCATCACCCTTTGCCTCAAAGGAGCAGCAAGTGTCTTCTCTCGACCGCGACGGAAACGTCTTCGTCCTCAACCTGGGCGACGACGAGAATCGTTACAACCCCGACTCCGTGAGCGCGCTCAACGCGCACCTCGACGAAGTGGAAGCCGCGTCCTCGCCGCGTGCGCTCGTCGTCGTCGGCAGCGGCAAGATCTGGTCGAACGGTCTGGATCTCGAGTGGATGGGCGGGAACGTCGAAAGCGTCCCGGCCTTCATCAATGAAGTCCACGAGCTGCTGGCCCGCGCGCTCGAGTTCCCGGTTCCGACGATCGCCGCCCTCAACGGACACACCTTCGCCGCGGGCGCGATGCTCGCGATCGCGTTCGACGAGCGCATCATGCGCGAGGACCGCGGCTACTACTGCCTGCCCGAGGTCGACATCCGCATCCCTTTCACGCCCGGCATGGACGCGCTGATGAAGGCCCGCCTCAAACCGCAGGTTGCGCACGAGGCGATGACGACCGGCAAGCGGTACACCGCCGCCGAGGCGGTCGAGGCCGAGATCGTCCAGGCGGCCGTGGCCGAGGATCAGGTGCTCCCGGCGGCGATCGAGCGCGCCGGCACGCTGACCGAGAAGGACGGCACCACCCTGGGCATCATCAAGCAACGTCTCTACGCCCCCGCACTCGCAACTCTGCGCGACCGTGAAGCAAACAAGTTGCCGGGGCTGGGAGACTGAGGCAATGAAAGCCATCCAAGTCACAGAATTCGGCGGCCCGGAAGTGCTTGAGCTCGTGGAGATCGACGAGCCGGTCGCACCAGAGGGCGCGCTGCTGATCGACGTCGAGGCCAGCGGGGTCAACTTCGCCGACACGCACCAGGCCGAGAACTCCTATCTGGCCCCCGCCGAACTGCCGCTCGTCCCGGGCGGCGAAGTGATCGGCAAAACGCAGGACGGGCGGCGCATGGTCGCCCTGGTGAGCGGCGGCGGCTACGCCGAGAAAGCCGTTGCCTGGCCGCAGGCCGCGTGGGAGGTCCCCGAGTCGGTCAGCGCATCGGCGGCTTTGTCGATCGTGCTCCAGGGCGCGACGGCGTGGCACCTGCTGAAGACCTCGGCAAAGCTCGAAGCCGGCGAGTCCGTGGTCGTGCACGCTGCCGGCGGCGGCGTCGGCACGATCGCCGTACAGCTGGCCCGCCGCTGGGGCGCCGGGCGCGTGATCGCCACGGCCTCCACCGAGGAGAAGCGCGCGCAGGCATTGGAGCTCGGCGCCGACATCGCGATCGACTCGCGGGTGCACACCGCCGAAGAGATGAACCAGCGCATCCGCGAGGCCAACGAGGGCAAGAAGGTTGACGTGATCCTCGACATGGTCGGTGGCCCGACCACCGACGGCAGCACCAAGGCGCTCGCCCCGTTCGGGCGGCACGTGGTCTATGGAATGGCGGGACGCGTTCCGCCGAAGGACGTCAGCGTCGGAATGCTGATGGGAACTTCGCGGGCCGTGATCGGATTCTGGCTCGTCCACTGCATGACCAGGCCCGGCATGATGGATGCCGCAATGACCGATCTGATCGAGCTGGTCGACTCAGGAGAGCTCCGCACGATCGACGGCGGGAGCTTCCCACTCGCAGGAGCACGAGCGGCTCACGAGGCAATCCGCGGACGCGGGACCACCGGCAAGCTGATCCTCGTCCCCTAGGGAGCCGGCCTAAAGGTCGTCGACAAACGCGCAGATCGCCATGATGACTTCTGCTGCGTGCTCGAGCTGCTCGGTGTTGAAGCCCTCAAGCTCCTTGTCCCAGGCGATGCGCATCTCCTCTGTGCGCTTCCCGAGCATCTCCATACCGACATCGGTGAGGCTGGTGATCACGACGCGCTTGTCGTCTTCCTGACGCTTGCGCTCGACGACGCCGGCGACGGCCAGCTGATCGAGCATATGCGTGGTCGTGGCGGGCGTGAGGCCGGCGGCCTCCGCGAGCTGGCCCGACGACATCGGCCCGTTCTCGGCCAGCGGTCCGAGCAGATTCACCTGCGGTGCAGTCAGCCTGCCCGGCTGCATCGCGTCGCGTCCGCGGAGTCGGCGCTGAGCTCGTGCGACGCCCGAATAGGCCTCGCCCAACTTCCTCAGCGCGGCCTCCTTGTCTACTGCTGATACCGAATTTTCCACATTCATCAGTCTACCCCCCGGTAAGCAATTCGCGTCGTCGGCCGGAATTATTTTGCTACGACAGAGACCTCCCGTGCGGCAGCTGCCGCGGCCTCACGTGCGGTCCCGACAGCGTCATCGGTGGCGATCACCACGCCCATGCGTCGGCCGGGCGACGCAGAAGGTTTACCAAAAATCAGTAGACGCACGTGTTCTTCAGTCGCGAGGGCTTGCCCAACGCCCTTGTAGAGCGGTTCTTCGAGCTCGTGCTCGGCGAGAATCACGGCGCTGGCGGCGGGACTACGGAGCGGGATCGATTCGGCCGGAACCGGGAGGCCGAGGATCGCGCGCACGTGCAGCGCAAACTCCGAGAGGTCCTGGCTGGCGATCGTCACCAGGCCGGTGTCGTGCGGCCGCGGCGATACCTCGGAAAAGAGCACTTCCTCGCCCGCGACGAACAACTCGACGCCGAAGATCCCGTGCCCGCCGAGGCCGTCGGTGATCGCGCGAGCCACCGACTGGCATTTCTCGAGCACAGCCGGGTCGACCGCGGCCGGCTGCCAGCTCTCGCGGTAGTCCCCGCCCTCCTGCCTGTGTCCGATCGGTGCGCAGAAACTCGTGCCGCAGGCGTGGCGGACGGTGAGCAGCGTCAACTCGTAGTCAAAGTCGACGAACGCTTCGCAGATCACGCGGCCGCCACCGATGCGCCCGCCCTCCTGCGAGTAGGCCCAGGACGCGGCGATCTCGGCGGCGCTGCGCGCCACGGACTGCCCCTTGCCCGAAGACGACATGATCGGCTTGATCACGCAGGGGAATCCGAGCCGCTCGGCGGCCGCGGCGAGTTCTTCTTCGGAATCGCAGAACTCGTAGGGCGAAGTCTGCAGGCCGAGCTCCTCGGCCGCGAGCCTGCGGATGCCTTCGCGGTCCATGGTCAGCCGCGCGGCGCGTGCGTTGGGAACGACATGAGCGCCGCCGGCCTCGAACTCGGCGAGCACCTCGGTCGCGATCGCCTCGATCTCCGGGACGATGATCAGGCGAGCGCACGGGCGCTCGCGTTCCTCATTGAGGACCACGCGGAGCTGATCGGGATCGGACATCGTCAGCACGTGACTGCGGTGCGCGGGCGCCATCGCGGGTGCGCCGGGATAGCGGTCGCAGGCCACGACTTCGCAGCCGAGACGCACGGCCTCGATCGCCACTTCGCGCCCGAGCTCGCCGGATCCGAGCAGGACGACGCGCGTCGCCGAGGCGGTGCCGGGGGTGCCGATCATCAGCGGGTGATCAGGCACGTCGAGGTGCCGTGCGCGACGAGCTTTCCGGCCGCGTCCGTCACCTTCGCCTCGGCCGTCGCCATGCGCGAGCCCAGATGCACGAGCGTGCCCTCGGCGCGCAGCACTCCGCTGTCACGAGTGATGCGTCGGGTGAGATGGACATTCACATCGACGTTGCCGTATCCGACACCGGGATCGAGCATCGATTGGACGGCACATCCGGTCACGGAGTCGATCAGCACGCCGACGTAGCCGCCGTGGACCATCCCGATCGGGTTGTAGACGCGATCGCTCGGGCGGCCCTCGAAAACGGCGCGCCCCGGATCGGCCTCGACGATCCGAAACTCCATCAACTTGCTGATCGGCGCGGCCGGATGCTCGCCACTGATGATCGCGCGGAGGAACTCAAGTCCGGAGAGGTGCGACGCGCTGGCGAGCAGCTCGTCGCTCGGAGTCTCGAACTCGACGCTTATCTCTTGCTTTGCCATCGCGAGGAGGTTACGGTACGCAGGTGGCTGACGACGAATCAAAACTCCCGCGATTTGCCGCGACGTTCGATGAGGACCTGCTGCTCGGTGTCGGCGAGGACGTTCCGCTCACCGCCGAGGATGACCCCAGGCGAATCGCGTCGATCGCGGCGGAGTTCAAGATGGGGTTCGAGGCGCTTTCCGGCGTGCGGCGCGCGGTGTCGATCTTCGGTTCGGCACGCACGCCTCCGACCGACCCCGACTACATCCGCGCCCGCGCGGTCGCTGCCGAACTCGGCCGGAACGGGTACTCGGTGATCACCGGTGGCGGTCCCGGGATGATGGAGGCCGCCAACCGCGGCGCCCAGGATGTCGGCGCGACATCGATCGGCTGCAACATCAAACTCCCCCGCGAACAGAAGCCGAATGCCTATCAGGACATCAGCCTCACGTTCGAGCACTTCTACGCGCGCAAGGTGATGTTCGTCCGCTACGCGCAGGCCTTTGTGATCATGCCGGGCGGCTTCGGCACGCTGGACGAACTCTTCGAGGCATTGACGCTGTCGCAGACCGGGACGATCAAGCACTATCCGGTGGCGCTGGTCGGTCAGGAGTTCTGGGGCGGCATGATCGACTGGCTGCGCGAGCGCATGCTCGGGAACGGCAACATCGGCGAGGCGGACCTGTCGATGATCAACGTCTGCGAGACACCCGAGGACGTGCTTGAGCTGGTCAAGTCCGAAAGCCAGATGCTGCGATCCTTGACCGCGTGGTAGCCCGGTAGGGTCGCTCCGTATGGGAGCGGAGAAACTGCGCAGCACCGCCACTTCCAAGGCGGCATTTCTTCGCGCGGCGCGCGATGGCGAACGTCGCTCGGGCGCGGCGATCATCGCGCGAGCGGCGCCGGCGCTGACGATCGGTGTGATCGGATCGAACCTGGTCGGCACCGTGATCCTGTTCGGGCTTGTCTCGTGGATAATCCCGGTGCCGGATCTCGACAATGACCAGCGCATCCGGCTGATCAATCTGATCGTGCTCGGCGCCTATTTGTTGGTTGCCGTCACCAGCGGGATCGTCAAGACGGTTCGCGACGTCAATCCCGTCCGGCGGTGGCTGCTTGAGGATCGACCGCCGACCGCCGAAGAGCAGGCGCTCGCGCTGCTCGGCCCATCGCGCCTGCTGAAGCGGCTGCTGATGCGCTGGGGCCTCGGCGTCGTGATCTTCACGATCCTGAACGCGGCGATCGAGCCGAGGCTGGCGCTGGTGGTGGCGATCGCTGGAATCTTCAGCGGTCTCGGCACCTGCGCGTTCTCGTATCTGGTCGCCGAGCGCGCGATGCGCGAGGTGGCGCGGCGTGCATTGGAGGACGGTCCGCGCGACCATCCGGCAGTGCCCGGAGTGACGGCGCGAGTGATGTGGGCGTGGGCGATCTCGACAGGTACACCCGTGCTGGGCGTGGTGCTGATCGCCGCCGGCGTGGAGCTCAAAATCCTTCCCGACCGGTCCCAGCAACTGCTTTTGTCCACGATGCTGATCTGCGGCGTCGCGCTGTTTGTCGGTGTTCAGGCGATGTGGCTGGTCTCACGCTCGATCTCCGACCCAATCAAGTCGGTGCGGCGCGGGATCGACCGCGTCGCGGAAGGCGATCTCGCGGTCGAGGTGCCGGTGTTTGACGCTTCAGAGGTCGGCCTGCTGCAGGCGGGCTTCAACGACATGGTCGCCGGCCTTCGCGAACGCGAGCGCGTGCGCGATCTCTTCGGGCGCCACGTCGGGGAGGATGTCGCCGAGCAGGCGCTGCTGGTCGGCGCCGAGCTGGGCGGCGAGGTGCGCGAGGTGGCCGTGATCTTCGTCGACGTCGTCGGATCGACCGAGATGGCCGCATCCCGACCGGCGCCGGAAGTCGTCGAGATGCTGAATCAGTTCTTCGCGGTGGTGATCGAAGCGATCGCGCGGTATGACGGGTCGGTGAACAAGTTCGAGGGCGATGCGGCACTGTGCATTTTCGGGGCGCCGGTCGCGCGGCACGATCCCGCCGGCGATGCGCTGGCTGCCGCACGCGCGATGGTCTCCGGGCTCGCCCGTGAGCTGCCGGAGCTGGGGGTGGGCGTCGGCGTGTCCTTCGGACCGGTCGTGGCCGGCAACGTCGGCTCGGCCGAGCGCCACGAGTACACGGTGATCGGCGACGCCGTGAACGAGGCCGCGCGCCTGACCGAGATCGCCAAGACCGTCGACGGCGGCGTGGTCGCATCCGGCACAGTTCTCGATCACGCCCGCGAGTCCGAGGCCGTCCACTGGACGCGCGGCGACTCAATAACCCTCCGCGGCCGCTCCGAACCCACACTCCTGGCCACCCCCCACACCTAAGCCAAAAAGTCCCACAAGGTTGCGCCTTTGTCGTACGACATAGAGGCAACCTTGAAGGAAGATCTGGGTTAGTTACTGGGAATTCACCGATCGGTACATTGGATCGAATATTGTGCCGGTTATGGAAGCTTCAAGCACACGCAGCGCAACGCGGCCGCAGGGCATGGCCAAGGACATCACTCCGCCTTACACGGAGGAACTCGAGGACTTCAGGGACGCCGTTCACGGATGGGTGACGACGAATCTGCTCCCCCACGCCGACGAATGGGAGGACGCGAAGTACTTCCCCGACAGCGTCTTCAAGGACGTCGCCGCGCAGGGGTACCTCGGTCTGAAATTTGAAGAGGAGTACGGCGGATCGTGCGCCGGCGGACCCGACAACGCCTCCGACGGCTACCTCGCTGACTCGATCCTGCTCGAAGAACTGCCTGCCTGCGGGAGCGGCGGAGTCGCGGCCGGCCTGTGGGCCCACGCGGGCATCGCGCTCACCCCGATCTGGAAGTTCGGCACGCCTGATCAGAAGGCGAAGTACCTCGCCCCCGGCATTGCCGGCGACAAGATCGCCGCGCTCGCGATCACCGAGCCCGGCGCCGGCAGCGACGTGGCGAGCATCGCCACAAAGGCTGAGAAGGTCGACGGCGGCTACGTGCTGAACGGCTCGAAGGTCTTCATCACCAACGGCGTCCGCGCGCACACGATCGTCACCGCCGCCAAGACCACGCAGGACGGCGGCCACCACGGCATCAGCTTCTTCATCGTCGAACGCGGCGAGGGCGTGACTTCTTCACCGCTTGAGAAGCTCGGATGGCACGCGTCCGACACCGCCGAGATTTCGTACGAGGACGTTTTCGTGCCCGAGGAGAACCTGCTCGGCACCGAGAACGAGGGCTTTTACATGATCATGGCCAACTTCCAGTGGGAGCGGTTGATGATGGCCCTTGGCGCGGTGGGAGCGATGAAGCTCGTCTACCAGCAGACGATCGACTACGCCCACGAGCGCAACGCGTTCGGCAAGCCGATCAGCAATTTCCAGGTCATCCGCCACAAGTTCGCCGACATGGCGACGCAGATCGAGGCCGCCCGCGCGATCACCTACAACGCGCTGCGCCTGTTCGTCGAGGGCAAGCAGCCGCTCTCCGAGGTGACGATGGCCAAGCTCTTCACCCAGTCACTGCTCGTGCGGATCTGCGACGAGTGCCTGCAGATCCACGGCGGCTGGGGCTACATGAAGGAATACAAGATCGAGCGAG
>JAEMSX010000049.1 GCA_016462645.1 Thermoleophilaceae bacterium | reverse complement strand
CCGAGCCCAAGTCGCTTTCCGAAAGACCGTTGGGGGCCGAGCCCGACGGTCTTTCTCTTTTAATGGTCGTCGGGGCAATCCCCCTCCTCCTCCCGCGATGGGTTTGGTCCGCGAGGGGGACCCCCGCGGACCCTGGTCGGGCGGCGGGTTTGATGGTCGTCGGGGCAATCCCCCTCCTCCTCCCGCGATGGGTTTGGTCCGCGAGGGGGACCCCCGCGGACCCTGGTCGGGCGGCGGGTTTGAGTGGGCTGTGGCGGGGCGGCTTAGACTCAGGCTCATGTCTGGGGAGACGCACGCAACCGAGGTCGCCTGGCGGCCGACGGCGGAGTACATCGAGCGTGCGAACGTTGCTCGACTGCTGAACGAGTACGGCGTCGAGACGATCGAGGAGCTGCGTGCGGCCACGGTTGCCGACATCGGTCGTTTCTGGGAGTTCGTCGTGAACGATCTGTCGCTCCCGTTCGCCAAGCCGTACGACAAGGTGGTCGATGAGTCAGGCGGCATCGAGTGGACGAAGTGGTTCACCGGGGGCGAGATCAACATGACCTCGGTCTGCGTCGATCGTTGGGCGAAGCTCCCTCAGACCGCCGACCAGGAAGCCGTCGTCTGTCAGCGCGAGAGCGGCGAAGTCGAGCGCCTCACCTACTCAGAGCTCAGTCGCGAAGTGGACGCCCTCGCGCTCGGTCTCCAATCACTGGGCGTCACCAAGGGCGACTACGTCGGCGTTTTCATGCCGATGACCCCGCGCGCGGCGATCGCGAGTTATGCGGTCGCGAAGCTCGGCGCGATCTACTTGCCGATCTTCTCCGGCTTCGCCGCCCACGCCGTTGCCGCTCGCCTGAACGACGCCGGGGCCAAGATTCTGATCACGGCCGACGGCAGCGCCCGTCGCGGATCTGCCGCCGCGATCAAGCCCGTCGCCGACGAAGTGGCCGCTGAAGTCCCGACGCTGGAGAAGATCATCCTTGCCCGCGAAGAAGGCAATGAAGTGAACTTCGATCCCGCTCGCGACGTCGAATGGGAAGAGCTGGTCGCGCCTTTCCGGGGCCGGCAGATCGACGCTGCTCCAACCAGCAGCGAGGACCCGGTGATGGTCGGATACACCTCCGGCACCACGGGCAAGCCCAAGGGCGCAGTGCACGTGCACGGCGGCTTCACCGTGAAGATGGTCTCCGAGGTCGCCTACCAACTCGACGTCCACGCCGGCGAGCGGTTCATGTGGGTCACCGACATGGGCTGGATCATGGGCCCGGTGAACATGCTTGGCGCGCATGGCCTCGGCGCGACGATGGTGATGATGGAGGGCGCACCCGACTGGCCCGACGCGAGCCGCCTCTGGAAGCTTGTCGAGGCCGAGGAGATCAACGTGCTCGGCATTTCGCCGACGCTGATCCGCGCGCTGAAGTCGAAGGGCGATGAGTTTGTGACCGGCGCCGACCTTTCGGCGCTCCGCGTCCTTGGCTCCACGGGTGAGCCCTGGAACGAGGACCCGTACCGCTGGCTGATGAAGATCACGGGCGAACGCGTGCCGATCATCAACATCAGCGGCGGGACCGAGGTCGGCGCTTGCTTCCTCACGCCGTTCGTGGTCGAACCGATCAAGGTCTGCTCGCTCGGCGGCGCATCGCTGGGTATGGACGTCGACGTCTTCGACCCCGAGGGCAATCCGGTTCGCGGAGCTGTCGGAGAGCTCGTCTGCAAGCAGCCGTGGCCGAGCATGACGCGCGGGGTGCTTGGCGATCCCGAGCGCTACAAGTCGAGTTACTGGAGCACCTACGAAGGCGTCTGGCGCCACGGCGACTGGGCGATGATCGACGAGGACGGCGACTGGTTCCTCTTCGGTCGCTCGGACGAGGCGATCAACGTTGCCGGCAAACGGCTTGGGCCGGCGGAAGTCGAAAGCATCCTCGTTGCCGATCCGCGCATCGCGGAGGCGGCGGCGATCGGCGTGCCTGACGAGACCAAGGGCGAGGCCGTCTGGTGCTTCGCCGTCGCGATCGGAGACGCCGCTTCAGACGATTCGCTCCCGGGAACGCTTGCCGCAGCCGTCGCCGACGAGCTCGGCCGCCCGTTCAAGCCTTCGCGCGTGGTGATCGTCCCTGCGCTGCCGAAGACTCGCTCGGCGAAGATCCTTCGTCGCGCTGTTCGCGCTGCTGCACTCGGGGAGGACCCGGGCGATCTCTCGTCCGCCGAGAATCCCGAGGCGCTCGACGCAATCCGCGCCGCGCTCGCCTAGCCGGTTCTGAACTCGCTGAGCCCTTCCGGCTCGGTCCACTCGATGTCGATCCGTTCAACGTCAGCCCCGCGGGAGCCAACGCGCGCGACGTCGATCATCTCCTCGACCGGAGGCCGGAATCCCTCGAAGTGGCACTCGACCGTACCGTCGGGCATGTTCACGGCGGATCCGCCAACACCGCGCAGCTCGGCCGCGCGACGGATCGTGTCGCGGTAGAAGACTCCCTGGACGCGGCCGTGTGCGACGACGCGCGCGTGAACAACCGAATTCATAGTGCCCGGGGAGAGACTCGAACTCTCACGCCCAAAGGACACGGCATTTTGAGTGCCGCGCGTCTACCGATTCCGCCACCCGGGCAGGGGTTGAAAAACTTAGCTTGCGGGAGCCGCGGTTGGCGGGGCTTGCGGCGGTAGCTGCTGGTATTCAGTGGGCTTAGGCCGATCGGCGGGCCAGTCGGGCTCGTCGGGGTGAATCTCTTCCTCGACGTTCCACTTCTGGTTGAAGCCCCACATCGAGACCACAACCAAGAGCATCTGCACCGGGATCAGGCCGAGCGTGACGATGCCGAGCAGGGCGGACGGGAGCGTGGGATCGTTGTAGCCGGCCTTGTCACGAGCGAACCAGTCCGGCCCGGCGACAAGCGCGAAGATCGCCATGATCACCGCGAGCGCAGCGATCACCGGCAGCATTCCGCGGCGCCATTCCCAGATGAAGTAGGCGAATCCCGCGTAGATCACCGCGAACACCAGGATCGGGATCTTGGCGCCGACGAGCAGGCTCCAGCCACCAAAAGCGACAATGAGCAGCATCGCGCAGCTCAACAAGAGCAGAGCGACAACTCCAAGTCGGGCCGTATGCGATTCCGGCAGATCCCTGTTGGGGTGACGGACAGGCGGCTTTTCCTCGGATGCTTTTACGTCCTCCCACAGCATCGGATGCAAGTCTAGACTCTCGCGCGGGCGCCCGCCAGACGCCTGATTGACTCATTTCACACGCGCGGGTGTGGCGGAATTGGTAGACGCGCCAGCCTTAGGAGCTGGTGGGCGAAAGCTCGTGGGGGTTCAAGTCCCTCCACCCGCACTAGTCTGGCCCTTCAGAGATGGGGATCGCTCGATCTATATCCACGGCGCTCGTGCCATCGCTCCGAAAGCCGGAGCGCATTGTGTTTCTCGCTGCGTCCGCGGCGCTGACGGTCGCCGGGGCAAAGCGCGCCAAGAAGGTTGAGCTTGTTGCCAAGCCGCTGGTCATGGGATCGATAGCGGCCGGCCTCGCTCGCACCGCAGACACACGCGATCGGCTCGACAACGTGCTCCTGTTCGGGGCGGCGACTGCGTCGTTCGTCGGCGACTGGTTCATGTTGTTCGAGGAGTTCGCCGCCGACGACGAGGAGTCCGATCGCCAGATTCAGCGCGGCGCCTCGAGCTTCGCGGTCAACCACCTCTTGCTCGGTGCGCTGGCCCTCCGGCACGGCGCCCGGCCGGAGAAGTCGGAGGCTTTGATGCGGTTGCCGGGGCTGATTGAGGGTGGCGCGGTGATCGCGTTGACCAAGCCGCAGCTGCTTCCGGTGCTGGGGCCGTACTCGACGCTGCTCGCGAGTTTCGCGACGGTGATTGCCGATCCGAAGATCGCGGGCGAGGACGAACTACTGAGCGGCCTCGCCCTCGGCGGCCTCAGCTTCATGGCCTCGGACGGCACGATCCTCCATCGCCGCACTTTTCTCAGCAATCCCGGCGCACGAGCCGGAGCGGAATCTTTCGTGCTCGCGAGCTACGTGTTTGCGCAGGCGCTGATCTACGACGGGCTGGCACGCTTGGCGGCGAGCCGCGATAGGCCGTAGGTCAGCGTTTCGTGCGTCAGGCCGTTGACGCGCGCTAAATCGATAGGCATCTATGTAATGAAGAGACCGGTAAACTTGCCGCCGCGCGGGCCAGTGGCCAAATTGGCTAAGGCACCGGTCTCCAAAACCGGGGATTCCAGGTTCGAGTCCTGGCTGGCCCGCCTCCCTTTTCCACGCACCGGGGGATCCGCATGCCGAACATTTTTGATCCCGACTTCGATCTTGAGCGCGACGGGGACGGAGCTCTCAAGCGCCAGGACTTCGTTGGACGCAAAGCGGGCGCGCAACGCATCGGGGCCACGGTGTGGGAGCTCGATCCGGGGGCGACCGCCTACAAGTACCACTTCCACTATGGCGAGGAAGAGATGCTGATCGTGCTTGAGGGGGCTCCGACACTGCGTACGCCCGAAGGCACGAGCGAGCTTGCAGCCGGGGAAGTGGTGAGTTGTCTCGTCGGTCCGGACGGTGCGCACCAGCTGACCAACGAATCAGACTCCGTCGTGCGCTTCCTTGCCCTCAGTGCCGGCGACGACACCGACGTGGTCAAGTACCCGGACACAGGGGAGACGCTTGTGAGCTACCGACGCAGCGACGCGGACGGCTTCAAGCAGATACTCAAGGATGGCGCGTAAACTTCTCAGCTGCGCGGGCGAGGTGTTGTGGTTGCACAGGAGCCTTCCAAGCTCTTAGGGCGGGTTCGATTCCCGTCGCCCGCTTATGAAACTGCCCTGGTTCAAGACCGAGCCCGTCGACGACACCTTCTTCAGGACGGCGCCGGTGCGACTGGTCGAGACCTTCGCGGTCAACAAGCCGGCATCTGAGGTCTGGGATGAGCTGACCGCGGAGCATCCGCTTTCCTGGTGCCGGATCATCGGCGCCAGAGGAATCAACTGGACCTCCGATCGTCCGTTCGGAGTTGGCACCACGCGCACGGTGTCCGCGCTGAAGGGCGCAAACAAGTTCCGCGAACACTTCTTCATCTGGGAAGAGGGGCGGCGTCACGCGTTCTACGTGGTCGAAGCGAGCGCGCCGCTGGTCAAGCGATTCGCCGAGGACTATGTCGTCGAGCCCGTGACCGACACGAGCTGCAGCTTCACGTGGACGATCGCCTACGAGCCGAGCGCGATCGGCAAGCCGGGTGACGCGATCAACAAGCGACTCCTGAAATCGCTCTTCGCGGACACGCGCAAGCACTATGCCGGTTGACCCGACTCCCGACGACGTCCGTCGTTACGTCGAGGAAGACGACGGCGGCCCGGTCGTGATGCTGAACCTCCTGCGCTACGGCGGCTCCGGCGGCAAAGAGTCCTATGACAAGTACGCCGAGGCAGTTCAGGCGCATCTGGCGCGAATCGGAGGCGAGGTCGTCTACGCCGGCGACTGCTCGACGGCGGTCATCGCCGACGAAGGCCACGAGTGGGACGCGGTCCTGCTTGTGCGCTATCCGAGTCGTCAGAAGTTCCTGGAGATGGTGATGGATCCCAGCTATCAGGAGATCACCCATCTGCGCACTGAAGGCCTGGAAGATGCCGTGCTTCAGGCCACGACACCTTGGGGCTAGGTACCATCCAGCCCTGACCGGGGAGTGGCGCAGTCTGGTAGCGCACTCGGCTGGGGGCCGAGCGGTCGCAGGTTCAAATCCTGTCTCCCCGATTTGACTGACGTTGCGCGCACAAATGGCTTTCTGACCGTCGAACAACGACGCGATCTCGGTCGGGCCGCGCGCAAACGCATTCCGCGCTCCGCACTGGCGGCATTTGAGCCGCTCGACGACGCCCGCGATCCAGTCGCACTTCTGCAGATGGACGACGAGGGGCGCCTCCAGGACCTCGTGCCGATTCGTTACGGCCGCATGCTCACGACGCCGTTCGCCTTCTATCGCGGCGCGGCGTCGCTGATGGCCAACGATCTCGCGCGCAAAGAACACACCGACCTCTTCGCCCAGCTCTGCGGCGACGCCCACCTCTCGAACTTCGGCCTCTTCGCCGCGCCCGACCGCCGCCTCGTCTTCGACTGCAACGACTTCGACGAGACGCTCCCCGGTCCGTGGGAGTGGGACCTCAAGCGCCTGGCCGCGAGCACGGTGATCGCCGGCCGCTCGATCGGCGCGACCGAAGCCGAGTCGCACGCCGCGGTCGTTGCGCTCTGCAGCGCGTACCGGGACCGCGTGCGCCAGCTCGCCGACATGAGCAACCTCGAGGTCTGGCACCAGCGCCTCGAGATCGACCGGTTGGTTGAGCTGCTCAAGGCGAACGCACGCACGGATTCGGCCAAGTCGGTGACCAAGATGGCCGAGAAGGCGTACACCAAGGACAGCATCCGCGAGTTCGAGAAGCTCACCGAGGTGGTTGACGGCAAGCTGCGCATCGCCGCTGCCCCGCCGATCATCGTGCCGATCGAGGACGTCGCCAAGAGCTTTGACATCGAGATCTCCGAGGAGTACGTCGAGGCCTTCATCCGCACGGTGATCGACACCTACAAGCAGCGCCTGCTCGCCGATCGCAGGCATCTCCTCGACCAGTACGAGATCGTTCACATGGCGCGCAAGATCGTCGGCGTCGGCAGCGTCGGGACGCGCGTCTGGATCGTGCTTCTGATCGGGCGCGACACCAACGACCCGCTCTTCCTCCAGGTC
Organism: Thermoleophilaceae bacterium; assembly: GCA_016462645.1. Taxonomy (GTDB): domain Bacteria; phylum Actinomycetota; class Thermoleophilia; order Solirubrobacterales; family JACPNS01; genus JACPNS01. The sequence continues at coordinate 5,134 of JAEMSX010000049.1, read as the reverse complement.
AAGGAGGCCGGCCCCTCGGTCTACGAGCGCTACCTCGGCAAGAGTGACTACGAGTACGCCGGACAGCGCGTGATCGCCGGACAGCGGTTGATGCAGGGCGCGTCAGACCCGCTGCTCGGCTGGGACAACTTCAGGAGTCCTGACGGCATCGATCGTGAGTTCTACGTGCGGCAGCTGAAGGACTGGAAGGGCTCGGCGAAGATCGAGAAGTTCACGCCGGAGCAGCTTCTGGAGTACGCCTCGCTCTGCGCCCGCGTGCTCGCCCGCGCCCACGCGCGCTCAGGTGACCGCGTCGCGATCGCCTCCTACATCGGCAAGGGTGACGCGCTCGGCCATGCGATCGGTGACTTTGCGGCGGCCTACGCCGATCAGAACGATCGCGACTACGCCCGCATGAAGGAAGCCGTGGCCGACGGCAGGATCGAAGTCCGCGAAGGCGTCTAACGCCAGTCGAAGTACTCGCGGTGAATGCGGCGGCCCGCGATGCCGTTGCTTCTCAGCTTGATCTGGAAATCGCGCAGCATCGGCGCCGGCCCGCACATGAAGACCGACACGTCGCGACGATCATCGCCGAGCGCTTCGAGAACGCGTTCGGGAGTCAGGCGTCCTTCGACGCTCGTGTTGACAGGGTGGAATCGCAACGCGTCGTTGCCTGCGGCGATTGCGGCGATCTCATCGTTGAACGGCGCCACGCCGTCGCTGCTGTAGAAGAAGTCGACGTCATGGGGGAGATCGTCTTCGATCGCGCGCACCCAGCTGAGAAACGGCGCGACACCGACGCCGGCCGCGATCCAGACCTGGCGCTTGGTCCCGCGACGATGATTGAAGCGGCCGTGAGGTCCGCCGACGACTGCGGGCATTCCCGGCTCGACGAGGTTTCCGAGTTGCGAGGTGTAGTCGCCGAGCGCCTTCACCGTGACGCGAATGCGGCCTTCTCGCGGCGCGCTGGTGATTGAGAACGGGTGGCGGTGCCAGCCGTCCTTGCCCTCCAGATACAGCATCGCGAACTGGCCAGGGACGTACTCCATGTGCCGGCCCAGCGGGCGCAGGACGATCTCCGTGAGTCCGTCCGCGACTTCGTTGATCGCCTCCACCTGGTAGTCGTGCAGCGCCATGAAGTACCTGGCGAGCAGCTCGCGGTAGAGATAGAACGCGAGTCCGATCCCCCCGGAGACGATGTACACCCAGCGCAGTGCCGGCGCGTCGTCCCATGGCGTGCCGTCGAGCAGGCCGTGAAGGAAGCCTGCGGCCACGAACAGGCCGGTCGTGCGGTGCCATGCCCGCCAGCGCTCGTAGCCACCGAAGAGCCTGCGCACCTCGCGGATTCCGGGTGCGTCGCGCGCGGCGAGGATCAGCCCGCGCAGCGGGCTCGGGACCACCGACTGCCAGCGCGGCAGGATCGCCCAGACGGCGAGCGAGACCATGCCGATCAATCCGACCACGCCGAGTGGCCCGCCGAGCGAAGTCCCGTTCTCGTTCGCCGCCATCAACACGTGCGGCAGCAGCAGAAAGATTCCGGCGATGATCACGCGGCGATGCCAGATTGCCGCTCGATCGATCCCGTCGAACCACTGCTCGACCCACGGGAGGGTGCTGATCAGGACCAGGCCGATCGAAAGGAGCAGGATCGACTCGGCGCCCAAGAGCTGGCCGACGTATGAGGTCGTGGATTCTCCGGCTGGACGGTCGACCAGCCACAACGCGGCGACGGCCACGACGAGCAGGGCGATCGTCGTCGGCCCCGCGTCTCGACGCGAGAAACCCGGGCGGCTCGTGAGCATGCCGTGGACTCTACGTCCATTCCCGAATGTTCAGAACACATAGGATTGCCAACCGACCGATCCACCACCCAGGACCGAGGTAGTCAGAAGATGCGCGCGATCAGAATGAACGTGGCGGGCGGAGGCCCCGACGATGCTGTTGAAGAGGAGATCGCCGCGCCAGAGCCGAACGATCACGGGTTGATCGTCGATGTCCGCTCCGCCGGCGTCTCGTTTCCGGACCTGCTGCTGAGCAAGGGCGAATACCAGATCAAGCCCGATCCACCTTTCACGCTCGGCTCCGAGGGTGCCGGGCGCGTTGCGCATGCCCCGGAGGGCAGCGGCTTCGCGGTCGGCGACCGCGTGGCGTTCCTCTCGCTCGGTGCCTACGCCGAGCAGGTGGTCGCCGCGCCGCTGATGACCTTCAGACTGCCCGACGAACTCGACTACCACGAGGGCGCCGCGCTGATCATCAATTACCACACGGCTCTGTTTGCGCTCCGCGATCGCGGGCAGCTCAAGAGCGGCGAGACCGTACTCGTGCAGGGCGCGGCCGGAGGCGTTGGCACCGCTGCCATCCAGGTCGCCAAAGGAATGGGCGCGCACGTGATCGCGGCGGTGTCCTCGGATGAGAAGGCCGAAGTCGCGCTCGAGGCAGGCGCGGACGAGATCGTCTTCTCCGGCGGCGACGAGTGGCTGGGCCGCACCAAAGCCCTGACCGACGGGAAGGGCGTGGACGTTGTGCTTGACCCGGTCGGAGGCAAGCGCTTCCTCGACAACCTGCGTGCGCTGGACGAGGGCGGCCGTTTGCTCGTGGTCGGATTCGCCGAGGGTTCGATCCCGGAAGTCAAAGTCAATCGCCTGTTGCTGCGCAACACCTCGGTGGTCGGCGTGGCCTGGGGCGCGTTCGTCGGCACGCGCCCGGATCTTGCGCATGAGATCGGCGAGACGGTCAACGCGATGGTTGCGCGCGGCGACATCAAGCCGGTGATCGGCAGGGTCTTCAACTTCGAGGATGCGGCCGCCGCCCTGAAGCTGCTCGATGAGCGCAAGGCAACCGGCAAAGTCGTGCTCCAAGTGTCCGAGGATTGAGCGATGCCCCCCAAACTGATCAGCCGTCCCCTCGCCGACGGCACCAAAGCCCCCGACTTCACGCTGCCCGACCAGGACGGCAACGACGTCAACCTCTATGAGTTGCTCAAGGACGGTCCCGTCGTTGTCTTCTTCTACCCGAAGGCATTCACGCAGGTGTGCACCGCAGAGGCATGCTCGTTTCGTGACAACTTCGAGGAGTTCGCGGCCGCCGGAGCTCGCATCGTCGGCATCAGCACTGACGGCATCGAGAAGCAGAAGGCATTCGCCGACCGCTACAAGCTGACCTTCCCGGTGCTGAGCGACCCGGAAGCCGGCACCTACAGGCTCTTCGGTCTGCGCTCATCGCAGTCGGTCTGGCAGATGAACGATCGCGTGACCTTCGTGATCGATCGTGACGGTTTCGTGCGACACCACTCGAGCGGATTGCTCGTGTCGGATCCGCATGTCCAGGAATCGCTCAAAGTCGTGCTCTCGCTCGACTAGCCGCGCGGCCTTGACGCGGCGCTGATCCGCACCGATACTTGAGGAAATGCCTCTCCCAATCTTCGCCGGCGCAGCAGCGAGCCTGCTTGCTGTCTGGGCGGGTTACAGCTACAACTATTTGATCCACGCGCGCACGAAGGTGCGTGAGGGGATGAGCGGTGTGGACGTGCAGCTCAAGCTCCGTCACGATCTCGTGCCGAACCTCAACGAGGCGGTCCGCGCATACGCCGAACACGAGCAGGAGGCGCTTCGCGCCGCCGCCGCCCATCGCTGCCGCGCGATTGCCGCGCAGAGTCCCACGGACATCGAAGTCGCGGAGAACGCGCTTGCTGCGGAGGTGTCCCGGCTGCTCGCGGTCGCCGAGCAGAACCCGCACCTCAAGGCCGCCGACCGCTTCATTGCGCTCTCTGCCGAGCTGCGCGCGATCGAGGATGAGATCCAGGCGGCTCGAACGCTCTACAACGCGAACGTCGAGTTCTACAACTCGCGCGCGCAGCGCATCCCGTTGTCGCTGGTCGCGATGTGGATGACGCCGAAATCCTTCCAGTACCTCAGGCTCGACCCGATTGACTTCGACCTCGGACGGTCGCGCGTGGGAGAATTTGCCGCGTGAGCCCAGACGGACAAGAAATCGGATCGCGCGTCGGCTCGGCGTTGCCGCCCTCGGTCGCACGCAAGCGTCGCGAGGTGATGGTTGCGGGATACCGCGCGCCGGAATCCGCGTCGACCACGCGCGGAAAGCATCTGCGCAAGCTGGTGGGCGCGCGCAAGTACGTCCTCACGCTGGCTTTTGCCGGCGGCGGCCTGTTCCTGCTCGGCGCCGCCCTGACCGGAAAGGTCGTCTACGCCGTCGTGCCGCCGGTGCTCGTGCTTGCGGTCGTGGTCGCAATGGTCTGGCGCGAAGCGACGCGGCTGGCGGCGCGCGACTTCTTCGCCGGCTACGCGCTCGACCACCGCTTCAACTTCAGCGAGCGCATGTCACTGATGGAGACGACGCCGCTGCTCGGAGCCGGCGATCGCCGGCGCTGCGAGAACTACATGGAAGGGCCACTCGAGGATGTCGACGGCGTGGCCGTCGGTCTTGCACACTACGTCTTTGAGACGCGCCAGGACCGCTCTGACCGGCGCAATCGCCCGATCGCGGTCTACGCCCCGCACGACTACACGATCGCCGTCGTGGACATCCCGCGCGCGATGCGGGTGTTCCCGGGAGTCTTTCTGAGCCGCCGTGGCGGAATCTTCGGACGCGAGGACTGGCTTGATCGTCCCACGCTGCAGCCGGTCGAGCTTGAGAGCTCGGAACTTGCCAACCGGTACGAGCTGCTCGTGCGCAACAACCAGGATCGCGGGCGCCTGCTTGAGCTTTTCAAGCCGAGCTTCCAGATCTGGCTAGGTGCGCTGCCGTTCCAGATCTTCTTCGAGTACAGCGGCGGCACGCTCGTTCTGTACGTTCCCAAGCGCCTGAAGGACGGAAGCGACCTCGACACGATGCTCTCGGCCACCAGCTGGATCGCGCGCCGAATCCTCGCCGAGGGCGAGCCGCTGCACATGGTCGAGGAGAGCCAGCCACCGCCCAGCGGCGTTGACGCGTTCCCGGCGCCGCCGCCGGCGACCAAGCCCCACGTCGAGCCGAAGCTTCGCGTCGCGCCTGAGCCCGTGGTGGTCGAGGCGGCTTACCGCCGCGCCTCAGTACCGCCGCCGACGGCGAGCTAGTTCCGGCCCACTAACATCACCGCGTCTCACCACATGCGGATGTGGCGGAATTGGTAGACGCGCGGCGTTCAGGTCGCCGTGGG
>JAEMSX010000017.1 GCA_016462645.1 Thermoleophilaceae bacterium | reverse complement strand
AAGCACCCCGCGTAGTCGTGGCGGACGATTCCGCCTTCATGCGCAGGCTGATCTCCGACGTCCTCACGCGTGACGGGATGCAGGTGGTGGCAGAAGCAGCCAACGGGCGCGAAGCGATCGATGCCTGCCGCCAGCACGAACCCGACGTCCTCTCGCTCGATCTCGCGATGCCCGAGGTGGACGGCATCGAAGTGCTGCGCAAGTTGCGCTCGATGCGCCAGCTGAAGATCGTCGTCGTCTCATCCTTCTCAGAACAGGGCGGCGTGCGCGCCGTTGACGCACTGGCCGAAGGCGCCTTTGAGCTTGTGCCCAAGCGCGCCACCGGCGGCAAGCTGCAGGACTTCCTCGACGATCTCCTCAGCAAGGCGCAGGCCGCGACCTTCGAGCGCCCCGAGCGCCGCTCCAGCGGAGACGGGCTCGTGATGGAGCTCCCGGCCAAGGCACCGAGTGCCCCGCGCAAGAAGCTCTCCTCGCGCGATGCTCACCCGGCCGGCAAGAAGCTCGTGCTGATCGCATCCTCAACCGGCGGCCCGCGCGCGCTCACTGAAGTCGTCAAGCACTTCCCCGGAGAACTCGGTCAGGGCCTGGTGATCGTCCAGCACATGCCCGCCGGTTTCACGCGCTCGCTCGCGACGCGACTGAATTCCGAGGGTCTGCTGAACATTGCCGAGGCCGAACCGGGCGAGAAGATCGACGCCACCCACGGATTCGTCGCACCCGGCGGCCTCCACCTGCGCATCCGCCGCAAGCGCGTCGAGCTCTCGGACGAGCCGGCGATCGGCGGACTGCGTCCGTGTGCGGACATCACGATCACCGACGCCGTCCAGAGCTACGGCGGAAACATCGTGCTCGCCGTGCTGACCGGGATGGGCCGCGACGCCTGCAAGGGCGCAAAGCTCGTCAAGGAAGCCGGAGGCATCGTGATCGCAGAGCACGGCGACACCACGACCGTGAACGGCATGCCGCGCGCGATCACGGAAGCCGGACTCGACGATGCAGTCCTGCCGATCGACGAGATCGGCGCCGCGCTCGTGGAGGCAGCTGGTGAGTGACCCGATCAAGAAGCCGGACCGCCCGCGCGTGCCGATCCCGCCCGCGCCGACACGCGCGCCGATCAACTCCCGCGTTCCGGGGGCCGGACTTCCCCTGCCCGCGCCCGAGCCGCTGAAGCCGCTCCCGCCGGGCGACTTCGAGAACTTCTGCAAGGGCGTGAAGGATCTGCTGGGCGTCGACCTCTCGCTCTACAAGCGCAAACAGATGGAGCGGCGCGCTCGCGGACTCGCATCGCGCAATCACGCCGAGACGCTCACCGAGTACCTGCACATGCTGCAGAAGGACGCGATCCTGCTCGACCGCTTCATGGAACGGATGACGATCACGGTCAGCCAGCTCTGGCGCAACACCGACATCTTCGACGCGATCGAACAGGAGATCCTTCCCGAGCTTGACGCCCGCGCCGACGGCCGCAAGCTCAAGCTCTGGTCGGCCGGCTGTTCCTACGGCGCCGAGCCGCACACCCTCGCGGCGATCTGTCTCGAGATGGGCAACAAGCTGAGCCGCACGCCGCAGATCAAGGGCACCGACATCAACCCGCGGATGATCGAGCGGGCCAGACGCGGACACTTCTCCGAAGAGGACGCCCGCGACGCACCGCCGCGTCTGCTGCAGAAGTACTTCGACAAGGTTCCGGGGGGCTGGGTGGCCAAACCGTCGATCAAGCAGCTTCTGACTTTCAAGGTCGAAGACCTCTTCGCGTCGAAGACCGATGCTGTGGACTTGATTCTCTTCCGCAATGTCGCCATCCACTTCGAGCGCGAACGCCGCGATCAGGTGCATGAGATCCTCGCCCGCGCGCTGATGCCCGGGGGAATCCTCGTGCTCGGCTCGACCGAGATGATCGTGAACCCGTCCGCGATCGGCCTTGAACGCGTACGCCCGTTCGTCTTCCGCAAGGTCGACCAGGAGGCCTTCTGATGGCCGGGATCAACGACTCCGAGTACATCGAACTGTTCCTCGCCGAGGCGCGCGAGAACCTCGAAACCCTGAACACAGCGATCGTCGGCGTCGAGACCGACCCGACCGACACCGCCAACATCGACGTCGTCTTCCGCGTCGCCCACTCGATCAAGGGCATGGCCGCGACGATGGGCTACGACCAGATCGCCCACCTCACGCACGGGATGGAGGATGTCTTCGCCCTGCTGCGCGAACGCGCCGGCGGGCTCGACCGCGAAGCGATCGACATGCTGTTCGAGTGCATGGACATGCTCTCGGCGATGGTCGAGGAGGTCGCCGAACACGGCGAGAGCCGTACCGACCCGAACCAACTTGAATCACGACTGCGCGGATTGCTGCGCGGGCACGATGACTCTGCGGGACCTGAAGTGCGCGCCGCGGTCGCTGAGGCCGTTGTCGCCGACGTCTCGGTCCCGGATCAGCCTGCGGATCTTGTGGGTGCCGCAGTCAAGGATGCGCAGTCACGCGCGACCGTGCGTGTCGAGGCCGCGCGGCTGGACACGCTGTTGCACATGATCGGCGAGCTCGTCGTGCGCCGCTCGGCGGTCGAACAGCTTGCGATCGAGAACGGCGACACGCGCCTGGTGGCCGCCGTCGGCGAGCTGACGCGCGCCTCGCAGTCCGTGCAGGACATGGTCATGCGTGTGCGCATGGTGCCGATCGACACGGCTTTTGCCCGCCTGCCGCGCCTCGTACGTGACCTCTCGCACCAACTTGGAAAAGAAGTGATCCTTGAAGTCGAGGGCCGCGACACGGAACTTGACCGCACCGCGGTGGACGCGCTTGTCGAGCCGCTGATGCACCTCGTGCGCAACGCGATCGACCACGGCATCGAAATGCCCGACGCACGTAAGGCGGCCGGGAAGCCCGAGTCTGGAAACCTTCTGATCGCCGCGCGCCATGAAGGCGGCGAGGTCGTGATCTCGATCACCGACGACGGCGCGGGCATTGACACGGACGCCGTGATCGCCCGCGCCCAGGAGCGCGGAATCATCGGATCCGAGGCCTTCGACGAGGAGCAGGCGATTGAGCTCCTCTTCACGCCCGGCTTCTCGACCCGCGCTGAAGTGACCGACGTTTCCGGGCGCGGCGTCGGTATGGACGCCGTCCGTTCGGCCGTTCGCGGCTTCGGCGGAGACGTATCGGTGCGCTCGCAGTTCGGGAGCGGCACGACCACCGAACTGCGCATGCCGCTCACCCTGGCGATCCTCCCGGCGCTGGTCGTGCGCGCCGCCGGCGACCCGTACGCGCTGCAGCTGGACCGCGTGCACCGCACCTTCAAGCTCGAAGAGGTGACGCTGACCACCACTGCCGGGCAGCCGGTCGTGATCTTCGATGAGGGCGCGATGCCCGTCGTCAATCTCGCCGAGTCATTCAATCGTCAGTCCGCATCAGGTACCCCACAGTTCATGGTCACCGTGCGCTCTGCCGATAGACAACTTGCTCTAGTGGTCGACGAGATGGTCGGTCGCCGTGAGTTGGTAACGCGCCCTGTCCCCGAGCGGATCCGCAGGGACACGCCGGTTTCTGGCGGTGCGGTGCTGGCGAGCGGTGAAATCGCTTTCATCGTCGATTGCGAAGAGCTGATTCGCAGAACGCTCGTCGAGCCCGTACACAGCGGCTCACGCCAGTAAAAGTAGATGAGGACATGAACATGCTGATGCCACTGGGTGAGCCAGCTCCCCCGATTTCAGATGAACAGCAGGAAGCCCTGAGCAAGGTCGCTGAGACGATCTCCGACAAGGCCACTGACGCCTTCTCGAAGCTCCTCGGCTCCAAGGTCACGGCCAAGGTGCCCGACCTCGAAGTCCTCCCGCTGAGCGAGGCGGTTGAGCGCCTGGGCTCCCCCGGCGAACAGGTGACCGCCGCGTGGCTGCCGGTCGTCGGTCAGATCGAGGCGAGCGTTCTCCTGCTGTTTGATCCCGCCGGCGAGAAGCAGATCTACGACGTGCTCGGCCTTGAGCCGCACACCGAGATGGCGCGCTCCGCCTTGCAGGAGATGGCCAACATCATCGGCACGCAGTACGTGTTCGGAATCGCAGAATCTTGTGGCCTGACCTTCGAGCCCGAGCCTCCCGAAGTCTCTGAGGGAATGCTCGGCGCGGTGCTCTCGACCGTTCTGGCGATGTCGACGGTCGTGACCAATTACGCCGTCCTTGTGGACACTCAGCTGACCGTCGAGAAGAGCGATTGCATCGTGCGGTTCCTCTTCATCCCCAGCGACACCAGCGTTGAAGCTCTGATCGACAACATCGGTAAAGACGCATGAGCGGGACCGCGGCGTCTTCCGCGGTGAACCTGATTCCGGTGCGGATGGGTGAAATGGCCGTATCGCGCGACAAGCGCGACGTCCTCTCCGTAGTGGGTCTGGGCTCCTGCGTTGCGGTGGTGCTGGTTGCGCCCGAGAAGCGCACTGTCGCGCTCGCGCACGTTGTGCTTCCCGAGGCCCGCATGACGGGTGGTCGCGAGGCGCCTCCCGGAAAGTTCGCGGACACGGCCATCCCGGCGATGCTCTACGCGATGCGCTCGCTGCGCGTCAAGCCGGAGGATGTCTACGGCGTGCTCGTCGGCGGCGCGACGATGTTCGGGCACACGCACTCGAGCAAGCTCGCGGGCGTCGGCGATCGCAACATCGAAGCCGCGCGCCATCAGCTGGCGGCCCACGGCATCGGCATCGCCTCGGAAGACGTCGGAGGAATCAGCGGCCGCAGCGTGCACGCGTCGGTCGCGGATCTTGAGGTCTTCGTGCGCAGCGCCGCAGGCGAGCCGGTGAAGCTGAAGGGTTCGGCCAAACCATTGGCGGTAAAGGTTTCGCCGTCCGAGGCCGATCTCTCATCAGAGCCGTTTCCGGACGACATCTGGAACTCGGGTCCGGTACCAAACACTCCCACTCCGTAGGAAAGCTCACTTCTCAAGATGGCAACAGTTCTGATCGCTGACGACTCAATGTTCATGCGCAAGCGCCTGAACGACATCCTCACCGGTGAGGGTCATGACGTCGTGGCCGAGGCCGAGGATGGCAACGAGGCGATCAACCTCTACGGCCGCCTGCAGCCTGAGCTCGTGATGCTCGACATCACGATGCCCGAGCGCAACGGAATGGGCGCGCTCAACCACATCATGGCCACCTCGCCCGAGGCACGCGTGATCATGTGCAGCGCGCTCGGCGAGGAAACTGTCGTCAAAGAGTGCATCGACACCGGAGCCAAGGCCTTCGTGGTCAAGCCGTTTGATCCCGAAGAAGTGCTCAGCGCCGTCGGCGACGCGCTGGCTGCCTGAATTCAGGCTTCCTGATCCGACCCCTGGGTAGGTAGGGGGAACGCCCGGCGGGGCGAACTATCGAGTACGTGGTTTCTGGCCGGCGACGGTCATGAACGCGCACTCGCGATGACTGAACACAACTCAAACGCGCCCGAACTCTCCACGGCGCAACGCGTGCTCCCGCAGTGGTTCCTGGACCTCGATGCCGCGCGCAAGCCCTACGTGATCGTCGGGATCGTGCTGATCGGACTGGTTCCGCTGCTCGCGCTCGCCGTACTCGCGGCGAAGGACCTGCAGGAGCAGAGCGATCTGCTCAATTCGCTGCTCGCGCAGCCCGACGCGAGCCTCGCCGAGATCCAGGCCGCGTCGGCCGCGATCCATGACGACTACCAGCGCTACGCGATCGGAGCGATCGGCGGAATCATCTGGGCGACCGTTGTGGCCGTCGGCGGCGCGCGCGTCGCCGCTCAGGTCGCAGTCGACTGGGTGGACAGCCTGACCAGCGCCGCCCGCCGCATCGCTGACGGCGACCTCGGCGTCGTGATCGAGCGCGACAACGAGAGCCAGATCGGCGACATCCAGGAATCGATGGGCAAAATGGTCGCGAGCTTCCGCGCCACAGTGACGCGTATCGAGCGCGCGGCATCCGAGCTGACCGACTCCGCCACGGCGATGGCGGAAACCTCCGACAGCTCGGGACGCGCGATCGGAGAGGTCGCGCAGTCGATCAGCTCGATCAGTGAGGGCGCCTCACACCAGGTCGCGCTGATCACCGAGGCTTCAGGCGTCGTGGCGCAGATCGAGACGGCTGTCGTGGAGACCGCCCGCAACGCTGCCGCCGCGCAGGAGGAGAGCGCGCAGACCGAGCATCTGACCGAAGCCGGCGTCGACCGCGCGACCGAGATTCAGTCGGCGATGGAGACGGTGCGCGCGGCCACGCACTCAACCGTCGAGATGGTGCGCTCGCTCAGCGAGACCTCGGCGAACATCGATGAGATCGTCCGCTCGATCACCTCGATCTCGGGACAGACCAATCTTCTGGCGTTGAACGCCGCGATCGAAGCCGCGCGCGCCGGCGAGCAGGGTCGCGGCTTCGCCGTCGTCGCCGAAGAGGTGCGCAAGCTCGCCGAGGATTCGCAATCCTCGGCCGAAGGCATCGCCGAGCTGATCGATTCGATCCAGGCGCAGACTGTTCAGGCCGTCGCCGCGATGGAAGAGGGCATGACCACGGTCGATCGCGGCTTCGAGGCCGTCAATCGCAACCGCCAGCTGTTCTTCGACATCAGCGGAGCGGTGCGGATGTTCCACGAGAGTTCCGTTGAGATCGCCGGCCTGGCGCGGTCGATCGCCGACGACGCCGGGCGCGTGCGGGAGCGGATCGAAGAGGTCGCTTCAGTCGCCGAGGAGTCCAGCGCCTCGACCGAGGAAGTGTCCGCGTCGACCGAGGAGACCTCGGCCTCGTCGCAGCAGCTGACCGCGGCCGCTCAGCGCGTGTCGCAGACCGCCGTGTCGCTGAAGGAGCTCGCTGGGCGCTTCAGCGTCGGCGACGAACGGGGCGGCGCATGAAACGCTGGATGCAGTCGCAGCCGCTGAAGCGTGCCTACACGGTCTCGACGTTCGGCTACACGCTCCCGCTGCTCGTCGTGGCGATCGCGCTGATGTTCTTCGCCCACAAGACGGTGAGCGGATCCGATGAGATCGTCGCCCAGGCGCAGCAGGTAGCCAAGGGCGACACGGTCCGGACGGCGCAGGTCACCGCGACGTCGGACTTCACGGACCTCTCCAAGGAGTACGCGTTGATCGTGCTGCTGACCGCGCTCTTCGGCGGTCTGATCACGAAGGTCACGCTGACCAACGTGTTGATGCGCGAGACCTACAAGCTCGTTGACGCGACGCGCACCGCGGCCGGAGGCGACCTGCGCCCCGAGGTCGAGGTCAACATGACGAATGAGTACGGAATGCTCCAGGCCAGCGTGCGCGACCTGTTCGGCGCCTTCCGCACCACGATCGGCCGCATCGAGTCCGCCGCGCTGGAGATGCGCGACGCTGCCAACGAGATGACCCACACCTCCGACGAGTCCGGCCGGGCGATCGGTGAGGTGGCAGTCGCGGTCGGCGCGATCAGCGAGGGCGCGGCGCACCAGTCGGGCCTGATCATCGATGTCTCCGACGTGATGGTCGCGATCGAACGCACGATCAACGACGCGTCTGAGCACGCGAACGAGGCGCAGCGCCAGAGCGCGGACACGGAGAAACTCGCTGAGGACGGGGTCGGTGCTGCGTCCGAAGTACTCGCCGCGATGCAGGAAGTCCGCGAGCAATCGTTGTCCACCGCCGCGGTGATCCGCGAGCTCGGCGAGAAGTCCTCAAGCATCGATCAGATCGTCGGCGCGATTGGCGATATCGCCCAGCAGACCAACATGCTCGCGCTGAACGCGGCGATCGAGGCCGCGCGCGCAGGGGAAGCGGGCAAGGGATTCGGCAACGTCGCGAGCGAGGTCCGCGCGCTGGCCGACGATGCCCAGCGCTCAGCGGATCAGATCACGCGGCTAGTGGGTCAGATCCAAACGCAGACCGGCGCGGCCGTCGGGGCGATGGAAGAGGCGGTCGTCGCGGTCGAGGCCGGCTTCGAGACGATCAATTCAAACCGTCAGACCTTCTACGACATCAGCAGCGCCGTGCACAGCCTGCACGAAGGCGCGGCCGAAGTCAGCGAGCTCGCCGCGGGCATTGCCCTGGGCGCCGGACAGGTGCGCGAACAGATCGAGGAGGTCGCCGCAGTCGCCGAGCAGTCGAGCGCCTCCACCGAGCAGGTCTCCGCCGCAACGGAAGAGACTTCGGCCGGCGCGCAGGATGTCAGTGACGCCGCCCAGAAGGTCGCGCAGACCGCGTACAACCTCGCGGAGCTGGCCGGGCGGTTTGAACTCCCGACGGGATTCGCCAATCGCAGAGGGCAATAGCCACGGCTGAATAGCCCACGCCAGGGTTCAACATTCGGGCGTGAGCGGCCGATAGAGCACCAGAGGCATGCAGACTGCCGGATTTTTTGTTGTTCCAAAACCGTTCAGAGGACATTGATCGTGAGCTCAGCCGAAGGCACCATCGCAAGACAACTCGTCGTGTTCGTTCTTGGCAACGAGGAGTACGCGCTACCGATCCAGACCGTCCAGGAGGTGATTCGTTTCCAGCACCCCCGTGCAGTCTCGAGCTCTGACCCCTCACTGCTCGGCGTGATCAACCTGCGCGGCCGCATCGTGCCAGTGCACGACGTGCGCCCTCAGCTGAACATCGTCCACGACCCGCTTCCCGCTCCCGGCACGCTCGACGCCGACGGCGAAGAGGCCGACGACGACGAGAAGATCGTGCTCGTCAACATCGACGACCGCATGGCGGGCGTCGTGGTCGACGACGTCTCAGAGGTGCTCAATGTCGAGGCGAAGGAATTCGAAGACCTTCCCGCATCAGGCAATGCCGTCGTTGACGGCGTCGTCAAGTCCGGCGATCGCCTGATCATCCTGCTCGACCCTCACGCCCTCACCAGCCTTGCTGACGGCGAGGCAGCTGCAATCGCATCCTGACCTGATGTCTGATCACAGGCTCGATAGTCGTCAAGGAGTGACGCGCCTGCTGCCCTGGTGGTATGTCAACCTCGGCGCCGACCAGAAGCGCCTGGTCGGTTCAGTAACCATCCTCGGCGGCCTCATCCCCTGCCTCGTGGTCGCGTGGATCTCCTCCTCGCACGCCAGCGACTTCCAGAGCCAGATCGATGCGCTCGTCGCGAGCGGCAAGGGCACGAAGGCCCAGCTGCTTTCGCTCGGCACCGAGATGGAGTCCTCGGTCGCCACCGCGCATCGGGCGATGATGATCGGAATGCTCTGGGCGTTCGTCGTCGCGGTCGTGAACACGCGGATGTCGACGACGCTCACGCAGAACTGGTTGCGCGCACTCACCAAGATGACCGACGAGATCGCCGACGGCGATCTCTCGCGGGAGATCGTGCGCGACAACGACAGTCACATCGGTGACCTTCAGGAGGCGATCGGCAAGATGACCGCCAGCTTCCGCGCGACGATCAACCGCATCGAGCTCGCCGCTGCCGAGCTGCGCGATGCCGCAGGGGAGATGGTCAGCACTTCAGATGAGGCAGGCAACGCGATCGGCGAGGTCGCTCAGTCGATCAGCGCGATCAGCGAAGGCGCATCACACCAGGTGGATCTGGTCACGCACACTTCGGATGTCGTCGGTGAGATCGAGCGCTCCGTGAGAGACGCCGTAGAACACGCTGACCGCGCCCAGGCCCAGAGCGCCGACACCGAAGCGCTGACTGAGGAAGGTGTCCGTCGAGCGACCGAAGTCCAGGAGGCGATGCAGTCAGTACGTGAGACCTCGCTCGCCACACAGGAGATGGTGCGCTCGCTCGGCGAGAAGTCAACGAGCATCGATCTGATCGTCCAGTCGATCACCGACATCGCCGAGCAGACCAACCTTCTGGCGCTGAACGCAGCGATCGAGGCGGCCCGCGCCGGCGAGCAGGGTCGCGGCTTTGCCGTTGTCGCCGAAGAGGTGCGCAAACTCGCGGAGGATGCACAGGAGTCCGCCGGTGGAATCGCCGAGTTGATCCTGGAAGTGCGCGCGCAGACCGAACATGCCGTGGTCGCAATGGAAGGCGGCGTGGACATCGTCGAGCGCGGGTTCGAAACGGTCAATCGCAATCGCCAGACATTCTTTGACATCAGCGGGTCGGTACGTGCGCTGCATGAGAACTCCGTCGAGATCAGCCAGCTCGCGGGCGGCATTGCGCAGGACGCGAGCTCCGTGCGCGGCCAGATCGAGGAAGTCGCCTCGGTCGCCGAAGAGTCGAGCGCTTCGACAGAGCAGGTCAGCGCGTCGACCGAGCAGACTTCTGCCGCGGCGCAGGAGGTCACGGCGTCGGCTCACCGCGTGACCCAGACCGCCGAGAACCTTGCCGCGCTGGCCGGACGCTTCAAGCTGACGAAGGGCCCTGTGCACTCGATCCAGGCGCAGCGGGCCACGACGCTCTCACCGGTTGCCGACGAGAACGCTGCGCCGGCCGCCAGGGAGAACGTCGCATGAGCATGCTGCGCAAGCTCTACACGATGCCGATCGTGCGCGCCTACACCGTTGCACTGATGCTCTCGGCGATTCCGATCCTCCTGATCACGCTGGTGATCATCTGGATCGTCGGAAAGTCGCAGACCAACGTGAGCGACTTCACGGCACAGGTTCAGGCGCTTTCGACTGGTGCCAACGAGCCGATCGGCAAAGACGCGCTCGAGAGCGGCCCGTCGTTCACCGGCCTGATTCACCCCTGGGTGATCTTCGAGATCGTCGCGATCGTGATTGGAACGATCTTCCTGAAGGTGGCCCTGATCAAGCCGACTGGTCTGCTCTCAGAGCTGTTGCTCAAAGACGCGCGCGCGGTTGCGGGCGGCGATCTTCGCCCCGATCCACACCCCTGGTTTCAGAACGAGTACGGCGACCTCCAGGCGAGCATGGGCCGCATGATCGGATCCTTCCGCACGACGGTGATGCGCATCGAGACGGCTTCCATTGAGCTGAAGGCCTCGTCCGCCGAGATGGCACACACTTCCGACGAGGCAGGAAACGCGATCGGCGAGGTCGCCCAGGCGATCAGCGCGATCAGCGAAGGCGCATCGCACCAGGTTGACCTGGTCACGCAGTCCTCATATGTGGTCGCGGAGATCGAGGGTCAGATCCGCGACACGACCGAACATGCCCGCGAGGCCCAGCGCCAGAGCGCGGACACCGAGAAGCTTTCCGAAGAAGGGCTGCAGCGCGCGGCCGAGGTCCAGGAAGCGATGCAGGCCGTGCGCGAGAGCTCGCTGAGCACTGCCGAGGTCGTGCGCTCGCTGGGCGAGAAGTCGTCGGACATCGATCAGATCGTCCAGGCGATCACAGCGATCGCCGCCCAGACCAACATGCTTGCGCTCAACGCCTCGATCGAGGCGGCCCGGGCCGGCGATCAGGGTCGCGGCTTTGCGAACGTCGCCGAGGAAGTCCGTGTGCTTGCCGAGGACGCCCAGACATCGGCCGAACAGATCGCCACGCTCGTGCGGGAGATCAAGCTCCAGACCGAGCAGGCAGTGCTCGCCATGGAGGAGGGCGTCGAACGCGTCGAGGACGGCTTTGAGACCGTCAACCGCAATCGCCAGACCTTCTATGACATCAGCGGCGCCGTGCGCGCACTGCACGAGAGCTCGAACGAGATCAACGAGCTGGCCGAGGGGATCTCGCTCGGCACGCAACAGGTGCGCAAGCAGATCGAACAGGTCGCGAGCGTCGCCGAGGAGTCGAGCGCGTCGACCGAGCAGGTCAGCGCGTCGACCGAAGAGACCTCCGCCGCCGCCGAAGAGGTTTCGGCCTCTGCGCAGCGCGTCGCGCACACTGCGGCAGCTCTCGCGGAACTGTCTGCGCGGTTCACGCTCCCGGAGCGCGAATCCGAAGCCGCGTAGTGACGGCAACGTCAGTTACCGCACTCATGGTATGGCCGTTTCTGGCCGACAAGGTTTGTAATCGGGCCCCGGCAGACGCGGGCCCAGAGGACAGGTAGATGGCTCAGCAAACGGACTCAGGCTCAGACGAGCTGCGCATAACTCGGGTGTTCCCGCAATGGTTCAAGGACATGGATTCGGCGAAGAAGCCGGTCATATCGTCGCTGGTCCTGCTGCTTGTGGCTGCGCCGTTCGCGGCGTACACCGTGATCTCGTGGAACAAGGCCGCCGACATCCACGATCAGATCGTCGCGCTTCTCGCGAGCGGCGGAAGCAAGGCCGAGCTGGTCGACCTGACCAGTCAATTTGACGCCGCCAATGGTGACGCGCGTATGGGGATCATCCTCACGGCTGCCGTCGCCTGGTTCGGCGCGATGTTCATCGCCCTCGCCCTGACGAAGCTTTCCACTGCATGGCTGCGCCACATGACGGTCCGGGTGCAGCGTGCCGCTGATGGCGACCTGACCACCGAGATCGTGCGCGACAACGCGAGCCAGGTCGGAGACATCCAGGAAGCGCTCGGGAAGATGATCGCGAGCTTCCACGCCACGGTGACGCGCATCGACATGGCGGCGCTCGACCTTCGCGACTCGGCGAAGGAGATGTCAGGAATCTCCGACGAAGCCGGCGGCGCCATCGGCGAAGTCGCTCACTCAGTTTCTGTGATCAGCATCGGTGCGGGTAACCAGGTCGAGCTGATCGGGGACACCTCACGTGAGGTCGGCGAGATCGAACAGGCAGTCCGCGAAGCGGCCGACCACGCGCAGCACGCAAGTGAAGAGAGCGCTGCGACCGAGGAGCTGACCGACGAGGGCGTGCTTCGCGCCGCCGAGATCGAAGAGGCGATGGAGAACGTACGCGCCACCTCGCTCGAGACTTCCAAGGTGATCCGCTCGTTGGGCGAGAAGTCCACCAGCATCGACCTGATCGTGCGCTCGATCGCCGACATCGCCGAGCAGACCAACCTGCTCGCGTTGAACGCCGCCATCGAGGCGGCGCGCGCCGGCGAACAGGGCCGTGGTTTTGCCGTCGTGGCCGAGGAAGTCCGCAAGCTTGCAGAAGACGCGCAGCAGTCAACCGGCGAGATCGCCGAGCTGACCGAGCTGATCCGTGCGCAGACCGTCAAGGCGGTCGCCGCGGTCGATGACGGCTCCGCGATCGTTGAGAAGGGCGCCGAGGCCGTCAGCCTCAATCGCCAGGCATTCGCAGACATCAGCGACGCGGTCGCGAGTCTCAACGCCGGCACCGCGAAGATTTCCTCGATCGCCCGCGAGATCGCCGGCGACGCATCGCGCGTGCGCGTTGAGATCGAGGACATCGCATCTGTTGCCGAGGAGTCCAGCGCGTCAACACAGCAGGTTTCAGCTGCCACCGAGGAGTCGGCCGCAGCCGCCCAGGAGGTCACCGCAACGGCCGGCCGCGTCACGCAGACGTCGATCGCGCTAGCCGACCTCGCATCGCAGTTCGTGCTGAAGGAGAAGTCGAAGAAGAACGTCGTCCCTTTGGAGAAGCCGACAGCGAAGTCCGCCGGCGAGACCGGCAAGGCTGAGGAGCGCGCAGCATGAGCAAGCTCTTCTCGATGGGCCTGACCAAGTCGTATGTGATCGTCACGATCATCGGCACGGTGCCCGCCGTGCTGTTCGGGATCTTCTTCTTCGAGAAGCTCGGCACGGGCGATCAGGCCAGTCAGCTGGCTGCCGCTGCCAGCGGCTCAGGAACCTTCGAGGCCGGATCGATCGAATCGACGATCGACTACTCGCACAACGTCTGGTTCTGGATGCTCGGCGTGATCCTCACTTTCCTCTTTGCCGGCGCGCTGCTGCGCATCGTGCTCGGAAACGTCACGCTCAAGACCGCGGAGCGGATGATCAGGGATATGCGTCGCGCCGCGACGGGGGACCTCTCGGTCGAGCCGGAGGTCACGATGGGCAACGAGTACGGCGACCTGCAGCACGCCTTCAGCCAGTTGCTCGGCAACTTCCGCACCACGATCATCCGCATCGACCGCGCGGCGGGCGACCTGCGGCAGGCCGCGATGGAGATGTCACACACTTCGGATGAGGCCGGCAACTCGATCGGCGAGGTCGCCCAGGCGATCAGCGCGATCAGCGAGGGAGCGGCGCATCAGGTTGACCTGGTCGGGCGCTCCGCCGGCCACATCGAGGCGATCGAGCACGCGGTGCGCGACGCGTCCGAGCACGCCGAGGAGGCGCGTCGTCAGAGCGCTGAAACCGCTGCACTCGCAGACCAGGGACTTGCCCGCGCCGCCGAGGTCGAACAGGCGATGCAGGCCACGCGCGAAAGCTCGATGCGCACCGCCGAGATCGTCCGCATGCTCGGTGAGAGCTCGGCCGACATCGATCAGATCGTCCAGTCGATCGCTGACATCGCCACTCAGACCAACATGCTTGCGCTGAACGCGTCAATCGAGGCGGCCCGCGCTGGTGAACAGGGCCGCGGCTTCGCCAACGTCGCCGACGAAGTGCGCATGCTCGCCGAGGACGCGCAGTCGTCGGTCGCGGAGATCGCCGTGCTCGTCCGCGAGATCAAGCTTGAGACCGACCAGGCCGTTCAGGCCATGGAGTCGGGCGTCACGCTGGTCGAGGACGGCTTCGACACCGTCGCCCGCAACCGTCAGACCTTCTACGACATCAGCGGTGCGATCCACGGCCTGCACGAACGTGCCGGTGAGATCAGTCAGCTGACCTCCGGGATTGTCGAGGCCGCGGTGCACGTGCGCGAGCACGTGGCTGAGGTCGCCGTCGTCGCCGAGCAGTCGAGCGCCTCGACCGAAGAGGTCAGCGCCTCGACGCAGCAGACTTCCGCGGCTTCCGAGGAAGTCACCGCGTCAGCGCAGAAGGTCGCCGACACCGCGGCCACGCTTGCCGAGCTCTCAGGGCGTTTTCAGTTGCCCGAGGCTCCTGGTCAGGCAAGAGCCGCGTAAGCGCCGTCTCGTACAGAGGAGTAGGTTGCGACTGGCAGCCTGAATACTTCTGAAATGGGGCACGAATGCTTTCCGACGGAGATGTGATCGCGACGGTCGCTGTGAGCGACATAGCGAAAGGCAGGGAGTTCTACGGCGACAAGCTGGGACTTGAACAGCTGATGGAGAACATGGGCGGGGTCGGCTACCGAGTCGGTGCCGGTCAGCTCTTCGTCTACGTGTCGCCGACCGCAGGCACGGGGGAGGCGACCGCGGCCTTCTTCCGGGTCGATGACGTTCGGACCGTGGTCTCG
Source organism: Thermoleophilaceae bacterium (assembly GCA_016462645.1). GTDB lineage: Bacteria > Actinomycetota > Thermoleophilia > Solirubrobacterales > JACPNS01 > JACPNS01. The sequence goes on along the minus strand of JAEMSX010000017.1, from coordinate 27,839 downwards.
GAACTCGCTGCGAAGGGGATCGAGTTCGAGCACTACGAGATCCCGGGAACGACGCTTGAGGGTGACGTCCACTTGATGGACGGGACCGAGATGACGGCCGCGTGGTTCAAGGACCCCGACGGGAACATCCTCGGGATCGGCGACAGCTAGAAGTCCATCCCCACGTACTTCGTCTCGAGGTACTCCTCGATCCCCTCGAATCCACCTTCGCGTCCGAACCCGCTCTGCTTGATGCCGCCGAACGGGGCGGCAGGGTTGCTGATCACGCCGCGGTTGAGGCCGACCATGCCGGTCTCGAGGCCCTCGATCGTGCGGAAGGCGCGGCCGAGGTCGGTCGTGTAGACGTAGGCGGCGAGGCCGTACTCGGTTGCGTTGGCGCTCGCCAATGCCTCTTCCTCGGTGCTGAAGGACTTGATCGGTGCCACGGGGCCGAAGACTTCGTCGACGAGGATGTTCGCGTCCGGCGAGAGCTCGCCGATCACGGTCGGTGGGTAGTAGAACCCCGCTCCGTCGGGGCGCTCGCCGCCGGTGAGGATCTTCCCGCCCTTTCCGACGGCGTCCTCAACGAGACCTTCGACGATCTCGCGCTGGCTCTCGTTGATCAGCGGGCCGACCTGCGTGTCCTCGAGCGTGCCGCGACCGACCTTCATCGCGCCCAGGCGCGCCGCGAGCTTCTCGCCGAACTGCTGGGCGATCGACTCGTGGGCGTGGAAGCGGTTGGCAGCCGTGCAGGCCTCGCCGTTGTTGCGCATCTTGGCGAGGATCGCGCCTTCGACGGCCTTGTCGAGGTCAGCGTCCTCGTGGACGATGAACGGCGCGTTCCCGCCGAGTTCCATCGAGACCTTCAGCACCTGGTCGGCCGACTGCTTGATCAGTTCCTTGCCGACCGGGGTCGAGCCGGTGAAGCTGAGCTTGCGCGTGCGGGGGTCCTTCAGGAGCGGGCCGACGATCGCGCTGGCGCTTGAGCCGCAGACGAGATTCACCACGCCTGCGGGAAGTCCGGCATCGAGGAAAGCCTGGCCGAGCGCGAACGAGCTGAGCGGCGTTTCCTTTGCCGGCTTCATCACGACAGTGCAGCCGGCGGCGAGCGCCGGGCCGATCTTGCGCGTGGCCATCGCGGCCGGGAAGTTCCATGGAGTGACGAAGATGCACGGTCCGAGCGCCTGCTTCATCGTCAGCAGCCGGCCCTGACCGTTGGGCGCGGTGGCGTAGCGGCCGTTGATGCGTACGGCCTCTTCACTGAACCAGCGCAGGAAGTCCGCGGCGTACGCGACTTCGGCTTTTGACTCGCTGAGCGGCTTGCCCATCTCCAGGGTCATCAGCAGCGCCAGCTCGTCGAGGCGGCTGGTCATCGATTCGTACACAGCGCGCAGGATCTCGCCGCGTTCGCGCGGCGGGGTGGCGGCCCATTCGGCCTGCACGTTCGCAGCGGCGTCGAGCGCGGCGAGCGCTTCTGTCTCGCCGGCGTCGGCGATCTCGCAGAGCGGCTCACCCGTGGACGGATCGATCACTTCGAGCGTCTTGCCCGTATCAACCCAGTTGCCGTTGATCAGCGCTCCCTTGGGGACGGAATCGACAACGGCTTGTTCTGAGGCTGCGGTGATCGTCATGGCCCTGATCGTATAACGGCGCCGCCGATCGGTCGCACCGCACGTACAAGCGAGAAAAATGCCACGGTCTCGCCTTTGCGGGCGGGACCGTGGAAGATTTGTGGCTTACGGGGCGGGGCGCCCCTCCGGCGCCCCGCTGCTTTCACGACGACTAGGCAGCGTCGTCGTGACGATCCGGGCCGAGGCCCGCCGTCACTCCGAGCACGCCGATGGCGGCGTAGACGATCGCCGTCATGTCGTTGACCGGGAACAGGCCGATCACGGAGGCTGTGAACAGACTCCAGATCGTCAGGACCAGGTACAGGACGCCGACGCCGACGCAGGCCCTACGGGCCATGCCGGCTACTCGGCTTGCTGCGACCAGCACCACGCCGGTGAGCAGCATCAGGAGTCCGCTCCACCCGTTCACGTCCATGAACAGGAGCTTGTCGGTGACGATCTCGCCGCCGGTGTGGAAGTCAGCGTTCACGATCAACGCCACGACTCCAGCGACAGTGAGGATCACGCCCGCGACAAGTGCGAACATCTGGGCGATCGAACCGTGGGCGATGTTGGAACCTGCGTCCCGCAATCCATGCCCCTTCATTCCATGTGCTTCCACCGTAACCACCCTCTTTCGAATTCGACGGTGAATGTATCCGGCGACCCGGGATGGGCCTCCAGAGACATTTACACCGCGGGTGCCATCCAAGTAACCATGGTTACAAGCAATTTCGAAATTTTGCACGAGGATCTGCGTTGAGGATGATCGAGACCGGGGTGCCGGATGTCACTGTCGGACTGGTTCGCGCCGACAATCCGTCGGTGATGACGCTCGACGGAACGAACACCTGGATCGTCGCGAACGGCGACGGAAGCTGGGTGATCGATCCCGGACCGGACGATCCGATCCACCTTCAAGCGGTCGCAGCTGCCGCGCGCCGTGTCGGCGTGCCGCGCGGTGTCCTGCTCACGCACGATCACCTCGACCACAGCGCCGGCCTTGAGTCGATGGCGGCGCTGCTCGACGGGGTTCCGATCCGCAGGCACGGCTCGGACTTCTCCGATGTGCCACTCGAGGCCACGTTCACGCCGGGTCACGCCGCGGACCACATCGTTCTTCATTTCGGCGACGATCAGCACCGCGTGCTCTTCAGCGGCGACCTGATCCTCGGCCAGTCATCCACGATCGTCCCGCCGGGCGGCGGCACGCTGATCGCCTATCTCGAATCGCTCGCGAAGGTGACGGCAATCGCGCCGAACATCATCCTGCCCGGTCACGGCGAACCGATCGAGCCGGCACTCCCGGCCGTTGAAGCTCAGCGCGAGCACCGGCTCAAGCGCGAGCGCGATCTCGTTGCGGCGCTCGGCGACGGCCTCTACGACCGGGAGGCCCTGCTTGACCGCGTCTGGAGCGACGTCGAGCCGGCGCTGAGGATCGCGGCCCACGTGACGATGCAGACCAATCTGGAGAAGCTCGATCTTGAAGGCCGGCTGCCTGACGACTTCGAATCCGAAGGTCGCAAGAGCTGGCGGCACCGCGCTACTTGAACGGCGGCGTGGACTTGAACTCGCGCTCGATGACCGCTTCGGCCGGCTTCGGAGTTCCGTCGGCCTCGAACAGGCCCTTGCGCGAGAACGGCGGGCTCGGGTCGGGGTTTCCGCCGGTCCACTCCGGGCGCACCCAGTAGTCACGCAGCGCCCACGCGAAAAGCCCGTTGAGGTACGGCACGTTGCGCAGGATGTTCAGCTGTGCGGTGAAGAAGTTCGTCTGGAACTCGTACGTGCCGAGCTCGTCGGCGCTGCCGTGGCGATTCGACTCCGCGCCGAACTCGGTGATGAAGAGCGCCTGGTGCGAATAGATCCGGTGCAGGTAGTCGAGGTACGGCCGCAGGCCGGAGACGTTCAGGGTGGAGCCGAGCTGTCCGGGGTACCAACCGAAGTACTCGTTGATGCCGAGCATGTCAACGCGGCGATAGGCCGGGTGTTGCAGCTCGTCTTCCGGAGCCGACGCGTAGTCGGCGCTGATCAGTCCAAGGGGGTCAAGCTGCTTCGCGACTTTGATCTGCTGCACGAAGAGCGCGTCGAGATACTTGGTGTCTGAGGGGACGGCCTCGTTGCTCAGGTTGTAGGTCAGCACCGACGGGTACTCGCGGTAGCGCGCGACCATCTCCTTGGTGAGCTGGACGACCTGTTTGCGGTAGCTCGGTGAGCGCAGCTGCGTGTTGCGCGGGCGGAAGGACTGAACCTGGAGCCAGACGAAGACGCCGTTCTTGTCGGCCCACTCCATCTGCTGCGGTGCCATCGGGTAGTGCGTGCGGATCATGTTCACGCCGAGCTTCTTGAACAGGGCGTTGTTGTCCGCTCGCTGAGCCGGGCTCCAGGCGGCGCCGGTGACGACATCGGATTCGTGGAAACTGACACCGCGCAGGCGCGTTTCAAGGCCGTTGATTCGGAGGATGCCCTTGCTCGAGACTGCGAACTTGCGGATCCCGGCCTTCTGGTTGTAGGTCACGCCAGGCGCAGACACGCTGACCGAATAGAGCTTCGGCGAGAGCGGCGACCAGAGCTTGGGCTTGCGCACGGTCGCGGTGCCGATCAGTTGCGCGGTGCTCTTCGCGCGCAGCAGCGTCCTGCGGAACCTGATCTTCGACGGTCCGTACCTGCCGCGCAACTGGATGCGCCCTTTGCGGCCGTAGTTCTTGACGGTCGCGACCACAGTGATTCGCGCGGCGCCCTTGGCCTTGCCCTTGGAGGCCGTGAAGTAGGAGCGCGTCGCGAGACCGGAAATGTCGTATCGGCCGACGCGGCGCAGGACGACCTCGCGCAGCAGGCCACCGAAGTTCCACCAACCGCCGGTCAGCTGATCGCTGCGCTCCTCGACCGACGGAACGGAGGAGACCGTCAGGCGGCTGTCGGTGCGGACCACCAGAGTGTTCACCCCGCTGCGCATGCCGGACGCCGGGACCTCGAACGGGATGTTTCCGCCGACGTGGCTGCCGATCTTGCGCCCGTTCAGGTAGATCGATGCGCGCATGTTGGCGCTGTTGAACTGGAGGATCCAGTTCGAGCCGCCGGGCGAAGGTGGTCGGTTGAACTGCGTGCCGTACCAGGCGATGCTGCCGATGTAGCTCGCCTCTGAGGCGTCGCCGGCGTTGAAAGCGTTGGGGACGGAGATGCCATTCCAACCGGAGAAGTTCGTCGTCTTCTGGTACTGCGCCGCCAGTCCGATATTGCTCGGGTCCTGTTTCAGAAACCACTGTCCGCTGAGCGTGAAACGGTTTGACTGGCCGTAGTTGAACGGCGCGCCCTGCTTCGGCGAGTATGCAGCCGAGGCGGAGCCGGCCGTCAATGCCAGGAGCAATGCGGATAAGAGAACGGCCGCCAGGGCGACCGTGCGGAGATCGGGTTTCGAGTGGATACGAAGCACCTGCTTGAAGAACACCATAATCACAGCGATTGTTGCGATCGCCTATCGACACGTCGATTGCCAATTCTGCGTAGAGTGGCCGGATGGAATCGCGAGCGCTGAGGGGCACAGACGTTGCGAGCGAGCAGGCCGAGGTGCTGGCCGGCACGCGCGATCGCACACTGGCCCTGATCGCCGGTCTCGATGATGCCGATCTTTCGCGCGTCGTCGACCCGTTGCTCTCGCCGCTGCTCTGGGATCTCGGACACATCGCGAACTTCGAGCAGCGCTGGCTGCTGGGCAGCGAGGACGGCGAGCTCGACGGCGTCTACAACCCGTTCGAGCACCCGCGCGCCGAGCGCGGTGAGCTCGACGTGCTCAGCAGCGATCAGTGCTTCACCTACATGGGCGCCGTGCGCGAGCAGGTGCTCGCGCGCATCGAGCTGCTCGACCCGTTCTTGATCGAGCTCGTCATCCAGCACGAGCAGCAGCACAACGAGACGATGCTGCAGCTCCTGCGCCAGCTCGACGGGTACTCGCCGCCGCCGGTGCTGGCAGCCGAATACCTTGCTCCACCTTCCGGCGAGCAGCACATCCGCCTGCGCGAGGCCGCTTCGCGGGCGTACCGACCGATGTCGCGCAACCGCGACATGATTGCCTTCCCGGCCGGCCGCTACCGGATCGGATGCGAGCCGAACTCCCGCACGCTGATCTACGACAACGAACTGATGGCTCACGAGCGCGAGCTTGCTGCCTACGAGATCGCCACGCGACCGGTGACCAACGGCGACTACGCCGAGTGGATCGAGTTCGGCGGGTACAAGAAGCCCGAGTGGTGGACCGCGGAGGGTTGGGAATGGCTCGCGCAGCAGGGCGACGATTTCGACGCGGCGCCGCTCGGCTGGAAGCGCAGCGACGGCGGGTGGATCACGACCGACTTCGGCGCCGGCGATCCGGTTGACCTTTCGGCGCCGGTCTGCCACGTCAACTGGCATGAGGCCTCGGCCTACGCGCGGGCACACGGCGCACGGCTTCCCACGGAGTTCGAGTGGGAGGTGGCGGCCTCGTACGACCCGCGGGCGGGAGCCTCCGGCGAGCGCCGCACTTACGCCTGGGGTGACACCCCGTGGGTCCCCGGTGCGGCAAATCTCGACCAGCTGGCCTTCGGCGCGCACCCGGTGGGCAGCGCCGACCACGGATTTGCGCCGATTGACATGCTCGGACAGGTCTGGGAGTGGACGAGCTCCGAGTTCTCCGCGTATCCCGGTTTCACCCCGTTCGCATACGAGCAGTACTCGGAGCCGTTTTTCGACGGTGGCTACCGGGTACTGCGCGGTGGGTCGTGGGCGACCCGTGCTCGCACGGTCTCAAACACTTTTCGCAACTGGGATCTGCCGGAGCGGCGGCAGATCTTCTCCGGATTCCGCCTCGCCCGATCCTCGAACTGAATTGAATTGGAGCGCCACTTGAGCCCGATCGCCGAACAAGTTGAAGCACTCGAGTTTGCCGACGTCCGCCCGGATGTCCGTCTCGACATCTACCGCGGCGAGGAGTGGATCACGTCGTTCGCGAACGACGTGCGCCGCGGTCTGTCGGCCAGCCCGCGTTTCCTTCCGCCGAAGTACTTCTACGACGCCAAGGGCTCCGAGCTGTTCGATCAGATCTGCGAGTTGCCCGAGTACTACCCGACCCGCACCGAGGAGTCGATCCTCGCGGCACGTGGCGCCGACATCGTCGACACGGCCGGCGCGAGCGCGCTCGTCGAGCTTGGCTCGGGGTCATCGCTCAAGACCGAGCATCTTCTGCGGCCGTTGCTGGCGAGTCTGGGCGAGGCACTGTACGTGCCGATCGAGTTCTCCGAATCGGCCGTGCGTGAAGCGTCCGTGCGACTGGTCGGCGAGTACCCCGGACTTCGCGTCCACGGCGTGATCGGTGACTTCGAGAAGCATCTCGGCGGCCTGCCGCAGGCCGATGGCCGACTCTTCGCGTTCCTCGGCGGAACGATCGGGAACTTCATTCCTGACGAGATGCTCTTCTTCCTCAAGCGGATGGCCTTCCTGGCCGAGCCCAACGACTCGCTGCTCGTCGGGATTGATCTGGTGAAGGACAAGAACGAACTCGAGGCCGCCTACAACGACTCCGCGGGTGTCACCGCAGAGTTCAACAAGAACGTGCTCTCCTCGATCAACACCAGCCTCGGCGGGAACTTCGACCTCGACGCATGGGAGCACGTCGCATTCTTCGACGAACAGAACCAGTGGATCGAGATGCGCCTGCGTTCAACCCGCAACCAGGTGGTGCGCGTCGCGGCGATCGACCTCACGCTCGATTTTGTCGCGGGCGAGGAGATCCGCACCGAGATCAGCCGCAAGTTCACGCGCGACGGTTTTGTCTCCGCGCTCGAGGAAGCCGGGCTGGATCTGCGGGACTGGTACACGGATGCCGACGAGCGCTTCGCGCTCGCTCTGGCCACGCCCGCTTCTGTCTAGCTGGCCTGCTCGTAGCCCGGGTCGCCGGGCAACAGGATCTCGAAGCCTTCATCACTCGCCGCGACGCGGGGCAGAATCGTCTCCACGGGGATGCTCGCATGCGCGTCCAATGCGTCCCGCGCGGTCTCGAAGAGCGCGATCTTCTCGACCTGCTTGATCGTCGGGAAGTGCAGGTCGGCCTCGTCCTTGACGAAGAGGTGCAGTGCCTTCGCGGGCGTCCACCATTCCGCGCGATCAACCTCGCGGCGGTCGGGTGCCGGCTCTGCGCCCTCGGGCGCCAGCGCGAGGTAGAAGCGCGTGTCGAAACGCATCGGCGCCATCTCCGGCGTGATCCAACGGCTGAAGGGGACGAGCTTCTCGGGCTCGGGCAACGTGATCCGGGCTTCTTCGAAGGTCTCGCGCGCGCCGGCGACGCGCCAGGCGAGATCGTCCTTCGGGTCGCCGTCGGCGGCGAGCAGCGTCCCGCCGGGGAACACCCAGGCGCCGCCCATGAACTTCAGGGTCGGAGATCGACGGACAAAGAGGATTTCGATCCCGTCGTCGCCATCGCGGAGGACGAGGACGGAAGAGGCTGCACGTGGTTCGACTGGCATCAGATCTTCACTTTCGCCCTGCGCACTCTGGGTTCCTCTTTCGAGGCCGCGTCAGCCGAGACTTCGGCGATCGATTCGCCCGTGATGTCGACCAGTCGGCGCAGCTCATCGGCGCTGATCGCGAGCGGCGGCATCAGCACAATGGTGTCGCCGAGCGGGCGGATGATCGCGCCGCGCCGGCGCGCTGCAAGCGTGACCTGGTGCCCGGCGCGCGCCTCCACCGGGAAACCGTCGAGCTCGATGCCGACCATCAGGCCGCGGCGGCGAACCTCTTTGACGCGCGGAAGCTCCGCGATCGGCTCCAGCAGCTTGAGGATCAGCACGCAGAGGTCGGCGACGTGGTCGAGCGTCTGCTCCTGCTCGAAGATCTCGAGCGTCGCGATACCGGCCGCGCAGGCAAGCGGATTGCCGGTGTAGGTGTGACCGTGGAAGAAGGTCTTCTGCTCCGTGTGGTCGCCGAGGAAGCTCGAGTAGATGATCTCGCTGGTCAGCGTGGCCGCGAGCGGGAGATAGCCGCCGGTGATGCCCTTGGCGACGCACATGATGTCCGGCTCGACCGCCTCCTGCTGGCAGGCGAACATCGTTCCGGTACGGCCGAAGCCGGTCGCGACTTCATCGAGGATCAGCAGTACTCCGTGCTTGTCGCACAGCTGGCGCACCTTGCGCAGGTAGCCGTTGGGGTGGAGGATCATGCCCGCGGCGCCCTGCACGAGCGGCTCCATGATCACTGCGGCGAGTTCGTTGCCGTGCTGTTCGAAGTGGCGCTCGAGTTCAGCGACGTCACCGGGGGTGGTCTTCAGGGTTTCGAAGAGCAGCGGGCCGTACGTCGCGTGGAAGAGGTCGATGCCGCCCGCTGAGACGGCGCCGATCGTGTCGCCGTGGTAGGCGTCGCGCATCGACAGGAAGCGCGTGCGCTCCGGCTGACCGCTCTGCTGGAAGTGCTGGAACGCGATCTTCAGCGCGATCTCGGTGGCGGTCGAGCCGCTGTCCGAGTAGAAGACGCGTGTGAGGCGCTCGGGCGCGATCTCGACGAGTCGCTCGGCGAGCCGTATTGCCGGTTCGTGCGAGAGGCCGAGCATCGTGGTGTGTGAGACGCGGCCGAGCTGGTCGCGCACGGCCCGGTCGATCTTCGGATGCTGGTGACCGTGGACGTTGCACCAGAGCGACGAGACGCCGTCGATGTAGCCGCGCCCCTCGACGTCGAAGAGGTTTGTGCCCTTTGCTGAGCGGATGATCGGGGCGTCCTCTGACAGCCAGCCCTGCTGCTGGGTGAACGGATGCCAGATGTAGCGCCGGTCCAGTTCAGCAAGGTCGCCACTAGTCATGGCGATCATCCTAGGCAATCAATTGTGCTTGCTGAGCCAACGCGTGATCGGCAGATCTGCGGCGTCTGCGGCGAGTCGCTCAGGCGAGGTGATCGGCAGCGTGGCGACGTCCACGCGCAGCAGTCGGGCGAGCGTCTCCAGGTTCGACAACTCGATCGCCGACGGCTCCTGCGGCCAGCCCGAAATCACCACGGCGGCGACGGGGACGCCCTCCGATTCGAGGCGATCGACGGTGAGTCGCGTGTCGCTGATCGTTCCGAGTCCGGGATGGGTCGCGACGACGGCGGGGAGGCCGATCGACTTGGCGAAGTCGAGCACGCTCAGGTCCGGGTCGTCCGAGAGCGGGACCATCAGACCGCCGACGCCTTCGCAGATCGTCACTTCGGCCGCGGCGGCTGCGCGCTCGTATGCCTCGGTGAGCGCGTCGAGCGTGACTGAGACGCCTGCGTCGCGCGCGGCCAGGTGCGGCGAGACGGGCGGGCCGAACGTGAACGGGGAGACCGAGTCGGGCGACTGCCAGCCCGTGGCGGCGGCCAGCAACTCGTGGTCGGGCGGCCAGCCGGGCGTGATCTCGTCGAGGCCGCTCACGGCCGGTTTGAACGCGGCGACCTTCTTGCCCTGCGCCGTCAGCGCCGCCACGATCGCGGCTGCGACGACGGACTTGCCCACACCTGTGCCGGTGCCCGTTACGAACAGGCCGGACACGGGGCTACGCGACGGCCAGCTCGTCCGAGTCTTCGTCGTAGACGCCGCTTCCACGGGAAGCTCTGATCGTCTGCGGCGGACCGAACTCGCCGGGCATGCGCTCGCCGGGCGTGAAGCCGACCGAGATCGCGGCCTTCGCCAGGATCTTGGCGGCGGAAGTCAGTTCATCGGGCTTGTGTGAAGCCATCACGGCGGCGCGGATGCGGCTCATGCCGTCGGGCACCGTCGGCGGGCGGATCGCCTGGGCGAAGACCCCACGCTCAAGCGCTTCCTGCGACATCTTCATTGCCAGCTCGGGGTCGCCGATGACCAGCGGAACGATGTGCGGCGCGCGGCTTCCGCCGACGTCCTCTGCGACGTCAAATCCTCGGCGTGCAAGCTCGCGACGGAAGAACTCGGCGTTCTGGCGCAGCCGGGTGACGCGGCGCGGCTGTTCGATCAGGATCTCGAGCGCCTCTGCCGCCGCGGCGACGACCGGCGGCGAGGGCGCGGTGCTGTAGATGAAGCTGCGCGCCGAGTTGACGAGGTAGCGGGCGATCTGTGTGTCGCAGGCGGCGAATGCGCCGTAGGCGCCGAGCGCCTTGCTCAGCGTGCCGACGATCACGTCAATCTCGCCGGTGAGGCCCAGCGCGGCGACCGCTCCGCGACCGTCAGGGCCGACCGTTCCGGTGGCGTGGGCCTCATCGACCATCACGCGGACGTCATGGTTGTGCGCGAGTTCGGCGATGCCCTCGAGCGGGGCGATGTCGCCGTCCATGCTGAAGACGCTGTCGGTGACGATCAGGCTCGCGCGGCCGCGTGCCTGACGCAGGCCCCAGGCGAGGTGCTCGAGGTCGCCGTGGTCGTAGATGAAGGTCTCGGCGCGCGAGAGGCGGCAGCCGTCGACGATCGAAGCGTGGTTCAGCTCGTCGCTGAAGATGACTTCGCCTTCCTGGCTGAGCGCGGGGATGATGCCGGCGTTCGCCATGTAACCGCTGCCGAAGAGCAGGGCTGCGTCGGTGCCCTTGAACTCGGCGAGGCGTGACTCGAGCCGGCGGTGAACGGTCATGTTGCCGCTGATCAACCGCGATCCGCTGGAGCCAACGCCCCAGCGACGAGCGGCATCAGCGGCTGCTTCGCGGACCCGGGGGTGGTCCGCCAGGCCGAGATAGTTGTTTGAACACATCAGCAGGACGGGCTTGCCGTCGAGCAGAACGCGTGCTCCCTGGGGACCGGAGATCAACCGCATACGGCGGTAGAGGCCCTGGTCCTCGAGGGCGTTCAGGTGCTGTTCAAGATCAGTCAAGTGCGTATCCCCGTCGGGCGGGGCGGGAGGCCCCTCCGACGTACCAAAAGATAGGTGGTTCTCCGGACGGGTAAACCCGCACCGGGAGCGGGATTGACTGACTCTCGCGTCAGGTGCCCGTCCACTCGGGCGGACGCTTCTCGGCGAACGCGCGAACGCCCTCGTGAAAGTCGTTGCTGAGGAAGCAGTCGCGGCGCAGTTCCGCGAGTTCGCTGAGCACCGCCGGATCGATCGGAGCATGCGCGAGCAGGGTGTTGATGACCTTCTTGTTGCCCTCCAATGAGAGCGGCGCGTTGGCGGCGATCGACTCGGCCATCACGACTGCGTCGGGACTGACCGCCTCGGCCTGACGCACGTAGTTGACCAGACCCCACTTCAGCGCGCGGTCGGCGCTGATGTTCTGCGCCGTGAAGAAGAGTTCGCGCGTGCGCGCGGGCCCGATCGTCTGGATGAACTTGTCGAGACCGTCATAGCTGTAGACCAGGCCCAGCTTGGCGGGCGGCATCCCGAGCTTCGCGCCCTCGGCGCAGATTCGGATGTCGCAGGAGAGCGCGAGCTCGAGTCCGCCGCCGATCGTGTGGCCGTTCAGCGCGCCGATCGTCGGGAACGGAAACTCGGTGAGCGAGGTGATCGCCTCGGTGAAGGGGTGCGCGACGAGTTTCTCGGCCTCCTCGGCGAAGCGATCCTCGGGCAGGCCGCCGATGTCGTAGCCGGCGCTGAACACGCTGCCGGTACCGGTCACGATCAGGCAGCGGGCCTGGATCGTCGGAATGGTGCCGGCGATCGCGTCGAGGATCTCCTGGTCGAGCGCGCCGCGCTTGTCCGGGTTGTCGATCCGCAGGCGGGCGACGTGGGGCAGCGGCTCGTCGTAGATCAGCTTGCCGCTGGCAAGCTCGCGCTTGTTCTGACCCTCGGGGAGATCAAAGGACATGTCCCGAGAGTAATTGACGCAATCGTCACCCCGGATTGACCGGCGTTACTCCAGAACGACCAGCACGTCACCCTCGTGGACCGACTGGCCCTCGGCGCACTTGATCTCCTTGACCACGCCGTCGTCCTCGGCCTCGACCGGCATCTCCATCTTCATCGACTCGAGGATCACGACCGTGTCGCCCTCTTCAATGCTGTCGCCGGGCTTGACTTCGATCTTCCAGACAGTGCCGGTGATGTGTGCCTCAATCTCGCTCATTTTGCCTCTCGCCTTCAAGCGGCGCAGTCTCGGGGTGGATGGGCAGCGTCGTCGCTGCCTGACAACATACCGGCCTACATGGCGGATCGACCAACCACCGTGGGGCACGTGATCGTCGCCGCACTCAACGAAGCCGACCGCATCGCCGACACCGTCGCCGCACTGCATGAAGCCTTCCCCGGCACGACGGTTGTGGTCGCCGATGACGGCTCAACCGACGACACCGGCAAGGTGGCCGCCGAGGCGGGCGCGACCGTCGTGGGCGGGACCGAGCACCTTGGCAAGGGCGGCGCCGCGTCACTGGCGGCCGCGCAGGTGCTGAGGGACGGCCCGCCGTCCGCGGACGCCGTCGTGCTGCTCGCCGATGCCGACCTCGCGCGCTCGGCCGCGAAGCTCACGCCGCTCGCCGATGCCGTTGCGGCCGACGAGGCCGATCTCACGGTCGCGGTGTTCGCCAGCCGCGTCGGCGGTGGTTTCGGCCTGGCACTCGGCTTTGCGCACCGCGCGATCGAGAAGCGTTGCGGGCTCGACACGCAGGCGCCGATCTCCGGCCAGCGCGCGCTGAGCTACGCGGCGCTTGAGACCGTCACGCCTTTTCACGCCGCGTTCGGTATGGAGGTGGGCATGACCATTGACGCTGTTCGCGCTGGCCTGCGTGTGAAGGAAATCGAGCTCGACCTCTCGCACCGAGCAACCGGAAAGTCGCTCCGCGGATTCATCCATCGCGGCAGACAACTCAAGGACATCCTGCGCGTGTACCGGGAGACCCGATGATCCTCGCGCTCGACGAAGGCACGACCGGAAGCAAGGCCCTGCTGCTCGGCGACGACGGGCGCATCGTCGCGACGCGCCAGCACGAGTTCACACAGCATTTCCCGCACCCGGGCTGGGTCGAGCATGACGCCAACGAGATCTGGCAGGTGACCAGCGGCGTCGCCGCCGAAGTGCTTGCCGCCGCCGGCGCGCGGGCGAGCGATCTCAAAGGGCTGGGAATCACCAATCAGCGCGAGACCACAGTCGTGTGGGATCGCGCAAGCGGAGAGCCGCTGCACAACGCGATCGTCTGGCAGGACAGGCGCACTGCGGAGCGTTGCCGCGAACTCGTCGAGGCCGGGCACCTGCCGCTGGTGCGCCAACAGACCGGTTTGACGATCGACCCGTATTTTTCCGCCTCGAAGATCGAGTGGTTGCTGCAGAGCGTGGAGGGTCTCGCCGCGCGAGCGCCTTCCGAGATCTGTTTCGGAACGATCGACTCCTGGCTCGCCTTCAAACTCACCGGCCGCCACGTCACCGACTACTCGAACGCGGCCCGGACGATGCTCTATGACATCAACAGGCTCGAGTGGTCGAGCGAACTCTGCGCGATCTTCGGAGTCGACATGGATTCGCTGCCGGAGGTGCTCCCGTCGCTGAGCGTGTTCGGCGAGACCGACCCCGGGCTGCTCGGCGGCGCCTCGATCCCACTGGCAGGGATGGCGGGAGACCAGCAGGCGGCGCTGTTCGGTCAGGCGTGCTTCACGCCCGGAAAGGCGAAGAACACATATGGCACCGGCAGCTTCGTTCTGCTCAACGTCGGTGACGACGCGCCGGCTCCGGCGGATGGTCTGATCGGCACGCTCGCCTGGGGCACGGCTGATGCCGCGACCTACGCCTACGAGGCCAGCGTCTTCGTTTCCGGCGCCGCGGTCCAGTGGCTGCGCGACGGACTGGGCCTGCTCCCCAACGCCGCGGAGACCGAAACGCTGGCGCGATCGCTCGACTCCAACGACGGCGTCTACTTCGTTCCTGCGCTGACCGGTCTCGGCTCGCCCTACTGGGATCCGGACGCGCGCGGCGCGATCATGGGTCTCACGCGCGGCACGACTCGAGCCCACCTCGCCCGGGCCGCGCTTGAGGCGATGGCCTACCAGACCGTTGACGCCGTGCGGGCGATGGAAGCGGCGGCCGGCCTGCCGCTCGGCGAGCTGCACGCCGATGGCGGGGCGGTCGCGAACCACTGGCTGATGCAATTCCAGGCCGACGTGCTCGGCGCGCCCGTTGTGGTTCCGGAGATCACTGAGACGACGGGATTCGGCGCGGGCATGATGGCTGGGATCACCGCCGGCAGCTGGACGGCGTCCGAAGTCGAGACGCTCTGGCGCGAGGAATTCCGCTTTGAGCCGCAGATGCCAGAATCGACGCGTGCCGGGCTGCTCGATGAGTGGTCGGCGACCGTGAGCAGTGTCCGAGAACGAGGATTGACGCAGGGCTTCTGATGGCGATGAAAGAACAGGTCTACATCGACGAGCGCGATGCCGCAGGCATGGCGAAGTACCACGAGCGCGTGCGCAATCACAAGCCCAGCGCGATGTACGACCTCGTGCGCGTGGTGATGACCGGCACCTATGGAGCGCTCGACCGCGTCGCCGCGATCGACGTCCAGAACGTCCCGCGTGCCGGCGGCACGATCTTCGTACCCAATCACTTCAGCTTCATCGACCACTTCTTCACCGGCATCCACCTGCGCCGCAAGCTGCAGTTCATGGCCAAGTCGCAGCTGTTCAAGCCGCCGCTCGACTTCGTCTACTCGCACGGAGGAGTCTTTCCGGTGATGCGCGGCAAAGGCGACACCGAGACCTTCATCACCGCGAAGGCGATCCTCGATCGCGGCGGCGTCGCCCAGATGTACGCCGAGGGCGGGCGCTCGCGCGACTACTACCCGACCGTCGCCAAGCGCGGCGCGGGACAGCTCGCGATCATGAGCGGCAAGCCGGTCGTGCCGGTGGCGATCTACGGCTCCCAGTTCCTGCGCGACGTGAAGCGGCACTGGTTCCCGAAGGTGATCGTGCGCTACGGACGCCCGCTGCAGTTCACGCAGATTGATGAGCCGACCAAGGAGCAGTCGCAGATCGTCTCGGAGGAGATCTTCCGCCGGGTGCTTGAGATGTGGTGGGAGATGGACGCCGAGTTTGAACCGAAGTGGCGGCGGGCCGAGCGTGCCCGCACAGGCGAAGTGCCGCGGCGCACGCCGCCGGCCGCTCAGTAGATCTCGTCGAGCGACGCGAAGAACTCTGCGTCGTGGCCGGGGATGATCAGCGCGCTGGGGGTCATCTGTTTGTAGGCGCGGATCTCGCGGACTGAGCGCTTGTAGTTGTGTTCGTCGGCGATGACCAGGGGCAGGTCGCCGGTGTTCAGCGAGTGCTGCGTGTAGATCGCGTCGCCGGCGATCAGGCACTCGCGGTCCTTCAGTCGCACGATCACTGACATGTGGCCGCTCGTGTGTCCGGGAGTTGAAACAAGGATCACGGAGCCGTCGCCGAACAGATCGACCGACCGTCCGAACGAGGCGAACGAGTTCACCTCGGGGTCATCGAAGTCGACGAGGCGGAAGTCGTGCGCCAGATCGAACTCTCGCCGCACGTACCCGCGGGCGAGTGCTTTGCCGGCGTGGGCGCTGCGCCACTCCTTCCTGCTGACGACGACGACGCAGTCCTCGATCTCGTTCAGCGATCCCGCGTGATCAAAGTGCAGGTGCGTCATCACGACGACGTCGATGCCGCCGCGTGGGATCCCCAGGGCGCGCAGACGGGCGGGGAGCGGCTGCTCTTCCGTTGCGCGTGTCGCGTACATCCGCGCGGCCAACGCGCCGAGTCCGGCCTTCGGGTCGTGCGCCATCGCGGCCGGCAACCCGGTGTCGACGAGGATCCGACCGGCAGTCGGATGTTCGATCAGGAAGATCGGGCACGGCGTCCAGTGATCGAACTTCTTTCGTGCCCCGCGCCAGAGGGCGCGCTGGTACGCCAGCGGTTCATCGATGCGGTGGAGAAATCCGCGGGGGACACCTGACTCACCGGTAGAGAAGGGGCGAAGTGTGACGCGCGCGCCTTCGGATCCTCCGGGCAGCGGCGTTCGCAACACAGGTGCGTCGATCTCCGCCATTGCCGAAATCTATGCCCCCGACCGGAGGGCAAGAAAAAGGCCCTCCCGCGAGTGCGGAAGGGCCTTTGGGAACTGCTTGGTACTTGATGCGATCAGAACGCCATGCCGCCGAACATGCCGCCGGTGATGTTGAGCACCTGTCCGTGCACGTAGTTGCTGAGCGGGCTGGCCAGGAAGAAGATCGGCGCTGCGGCCTCTTCCGGGGTTGCCGGGCGGCCGAGCGGGATCAGCATGTTCGCCATCTGGCGCATCTGCTCCGGGATGCCGAGCTGAATCTGCTCGCCATCGCGCTCGATCGTCTCTGACTCTTCCTTGGCGGCCGTCAGGCGCGTGTCAACGAATCCGAATGCGACGGCGTTGACGTTGACCTTGAACTGACCCCACTCCTTGGCGACGGTCTTGGTCAGACCGACGACGCCGAGCTTGCCGGAGCTGTAGTTGGCCTGGCCGGCGTTGCCGAACATTCCCGAAGTGGATGACACGTTGACGATCTTGCGGAAGACTTCCTTGCCTTCTGCGCGCTCGGCCTTGGCCGGCTCACGGAAGTACGGGGCGGCTTCGCGGATCATCTGGAAGGGAGCCTTCACGTGGATGTTCAGCATCGCGTCCCACTGCTCGTCCGTGATCTTGTGGACGGGGCCGTCCCAGGTGTAGCCGGCGTTGTTGATCAGGATGTCGATCTGGCCGAACTCGTCGATCGCCTTCTTGACGATGTTGGCGGGCTCACCGTTCTTGGTGATGTCTCCACCGATCGAGACCGTGTTGCCGGCGATCTCGCTGGAGGCCTGCTCGGCGACGTCGCCGTCGAGGTCGGTGATCAGGACGTTGGCGCCGGAACCTGCGAGCAGCTCTGCGGTGGAGCGGCCGATGCCGCGGGCCGAACCGGTGACGATGGCGGTCTTGCCCTCAAGCAAGCCGGGAATGACGAGGTCACTCATGGTGATTTGCATCTCTTTCTTGGTGGGATGGAGGTATTGCGAAAAGGTCTGAAAATTCAGCGCGGGAGCTTAGTCCCCGTTCAGCACGAACGTTCGGATCAGAATCCGTAGCTGCGCCCGATCACGTCGAGCATCACTTCATCAGTACCTGCACCGATGCGGTTCAGGCGCATGTCGCGCCACGCGCGCTCGACGCCGTACTCCTTCATGTAGCCCCAGCCACCGTGGATCTGGAGGCACTCATCGGTGATCTCGCAACCGACCTGTGAAGAGAAGAGCTTGGCCTGGGAGATCTCGCGTACCGGGTACTGGCCCTGGTCGACGAGCCACGCCGTGTAGTAGTTCAGCTGGCGCGCGGCTTCAAGCTTCGTGCTCATCGCGGCGATCTTGTGGCGGATCGCCTGGAACTTGCCGATCGGGCGGCCGAAGGCCTGGCGCTCCTTGGCGTACTCCATCGTCTGGTCAAGCACACGCTGGGCGCCGGCCACGCATGCACACGCGGCGACCATGCGCTCGCTCTGCAGCTCCCACATGATGTTGTAGAAACCCTTGCCCTCCTCGCCGAGCATGTTGCCGGCCGGGACGCGCATGTCGGTGAAGGCCAGCTCGGCCGTGTCGGACGCGTGCATGCCGAGCTTCTCGAGCTTGCGCGAGACCGCGAAGCCGGGAGTGTCGGTGTCGACGATGAAGAGCGTGAAGCCCTCGAAGCCCTTGGAGTCGTCGGTCTTGGTGACGAGAACGATTGCATCGGCGCGCAGTCCGTTGGTGATGAAGACCTTCGACCCGTTGATCACGTAGTCGTCGCCGTCGCGAACGGCGCGTGTCTTGATCGCGGCGACGTCAGAACCGGCGTCAGGCTCGGTGATGCCGAGCGCGAGGATGATGTCGCCGGCAATCGCACCCTTCAGATACTTCTGCTTGATCTCTTCAGAGCCGAACTTCGCAATCGGCGGCATCGCCATGTCGGTCTGGACCGCGATGCCCATGTTCAGGCCGCCGCTGTTGGAGTAGGCCATCGCCTCTGCGCGCACGACCGACGTGAAGTAGTCGCCGCCCTGTCCGCCGTACTCCTCGGGCTGGGTGAGGCCGAGAAATCCGAGGTCGCCCATGCGCTTGATCACGGAGTCGGGAAACGTCGTCTCCTCCCACTCGGCGGCGTTCGGCGCCAGCTCGGTCTTGGCGAAGCGCTCGATCGTCTCGCGCAACTGCTCGTGCTCTTCGGTGAAGATGAAGTGCCGCGTACTGGCGGCGAAGTCGGGCTTGATCGTCGCTGATTCCATCGTTGATCCTCCGCAGGGTGTGACTCAATGAAAGTAGAAAGTAAGAAGTTCTAGTTCTTACTTTACCCGAAGTCGCGCGGAACCTGCGGCCGGGATCGCGTTTAGTCTCGCCCGGACGTGAAATCGTATTTTGCAGAATGGCGCAGTGACGCCGGCGCCTGGCTGCGCGAGCGCGGGCTCGAGCTGTGGATCATCACCGGCATCTGGGCCGTACTGACGGTGATCATCTACCTGCTCGCGACCGGCCATGAGTCCCCGCGCCGCTACCAGGACGAGTTCCTGTTCTGGGCGCTGGCCAAGAACTTCGCCGGCGGCGACGGGATGACGTGGCGCGGTGTCGGTCTGGAGATGCGCAGCACGCTCTACCCGTTCCTGCTGGCGCCCGCGTTCTGGTTCGCCAAGACTGTGCCGGGCCAGTACACCGGCGTTCACCTGATCAGCTCGATGATGATGGTCGGGGCGATCTTCCCCGGCTATCTCTTCGCGCGGTTGTATCTCGACCGCTGGCGCGCGATGGTCGTGGCGCTGATGGTGGTTGCGGTTCCGGCGATGAACTACGCCGGAATCATCGGCACCGAGAATCTCGCCTATCCCGCCTTCATCGCGGCGTGCGGGGCGATGCTGCTCGCGCTGGCGCGGCCGCGGCCGCGCAACACTGCGCTTGCCTTCGCGCTGATCGTCATCGGCATGCTCGCGCGGACGCAGTTCGTGATCCTGATGCCGATCTTCACAGGAACGCTGCTGCTCGCCGCGCTGATGGCCGAGCCGGGCAAGCGCGTCGAGTACCTCAAGGAGCGTCGCTCGATCTGGATGACCCTGCTGGTGTTGCTCGCGCTCGGTGGTCTCGCCATACTTGTCCAGGGCAAGGGAGCGTTCGGTCTCTACTCCGGCGTCTTTGACGGTGTAGCGCTTGAGTTCTCGGCGCTGTGGTTCTGGGTCAAGGCCTTCACCGCCGACGTCTATCTGCTCAGCGCGATCGTCCCCGTGATCGCGACGTTCGCGATGTTCGGCCGCGCCGAGAACCGCCGCGATCCGCTGATCGGCGCGCTGCTTGCGCTTGTGGTCATTGCATCACTCGTGTTCATCGCCCAGATCTCGTGGTTCTCGGCGACCAACCCGTACGACTGGCGCTCGCGCCACATCTTCTACGAGCGTTACATGTTCTACCTCGGGCCGATCTTCTTCGTCGGTTTCGTCGCGTCCTGGAACCGCGTCTCGTGGACCTCGGCGCTCGTGTCCACGGCCGCGGCCACCGCGATCATGAGCGGCTTCCAGACCGACGCCGTGCTGATGCCGTTCTCGTACGACTCGTTCGGGCTCACGGCGATCGCGACCTACATGAGCAACCACCCCGAGATCCAGCCGAAGATCGGCATGATGCTCGCGCGCGTGACCTTCCTGCTCGGCGCCGTCTACGTGCTCTCGACGATCGACCACAAGCTGGTGCGCAAGATCCTCTACTGGGTGCTGATCGCCTTCACGTTCGTCTGGTTGATCCAGGGCCAGTGGAAGACCTGGCACGACGCGCGCGTCTATTCGGCGCAGGCCTTCCAGAACTTCCCCAAGCCCGCGAATTTCATCGACGAGAACACCGACGAGGAGGTCGGAATGATCGTCACGTTCACCGACGATCCGCTCTCGTACTTCACGACCGAGTTCTGGAACAACCGCGTGGTCCGCGTGTTTGCGACTGACACCGAGCCGATCAAGTCGCCGATCATGTATTCGCCGCGCTGCGAGTTCGACTGGTCGCGTACCGGAGAGATCCTCGGGACCGGTTGCGACAAGGTTCCGAACGCCTGGTACCTGCGCAGCGACAGCATCACCATGCACCTCAAGGACGAGACCAAGCGCGTCCACCCGAGCGACAGCTGGCCGACCCTGACGCTGATGGTCGGCGAGCCCCCGCCACGCCTGCTCTCGATCGTCGATGGACGCGCGGTGCGCACCGGCGCGGTTCAGAACGCCTTCAACGTGCGCACCTTCCTCGATGAGCCGGGCGAGCTTCGGCTGAAGCTTGACGCGGGCGCCAAGGCGGTAGTCGTGAAATCAAGCACCGGGGGCTCGACCCTGCTGCGGCCGGGCAAGGCCGGAACTTTGACGGTCAAGCTGCCTGCAGAGGAGCAGTACACGTCGTTCACCGTCAAGACACCCAGCGGACTACCGAGCAGCATGACCGTGAAAGGCCTTGACGTGCGGCAGGGCGATGGCCCGTGGAAGACAATCCTCTGACCGTGCCTGAGGAGGCAGCGCCGGCTCGTCGCGGTGCTGAGCTGGCGGTCCTGCTTGCCGTCTGGGCGGTGGCGGCCGTGGTCGTGTGCGTCGCCGCGTTTGACGTCGTGTCGCCGCGGCGATTCGTCGACGAGTTCCTTTACTGGGCCTTGGCGAAGAACATCGCCGCCGGCGACGGCGCGAGCTGGCGCGGGGCCTCGCTCGGGGTCGGATCCTGGCTCTATCCAGTTGTGATCGCCCCGGCGTTCAAGCTCGCCGGGAGCGTCAGCGCGCAATACGAACTGGTCAAAGCGATCAATGCCGCATTGATCTGCGCCGTGGTTTTCCCGGTCTACGTCGGTGCACGCTGGTTTGTGACCCAGCGGCTTGCTCTGGTCGCGGCGGCTTTTGCGATCGCGGTGCCGGCCCTCAACTATGCCGGGATTGTGGGCACCGAGAGTCTCGCGTACCCGCTCGCCACCGCGGCATTCGTCGCGATGCTCAACGCGCTCGCCCGACCGGGTGTCAGGCCGGCGGCGTGGGCGGTCGGACTGACGCTCGTCGCACTTCTGGTGCGCATCCAGTTCGCACTGCTGGTGCCGATCTTCGCGATGACGTTGTTGCTCGTGGCAGCGATGCGCGAGCCGGGAACTCGCGTCGCCTACCTGCGCGAGCAGCGGGCACTGATCACGATGCTCGGATCGATCGTTGTCCTCGCCGTGCTCTACGTCATCGTCCGCGGCAGCGCGTCGCTGGGGATCTACGCCGCAGTGTTTCACCAAGGTCCGCTCACATTGGATGCGGTGTGGTTCTGGCTGAAGGCGTTCTCGGCGGACGTCTACCTGCTCTGCGGGATCGTCCCGGCGATCGCGACATTCGGGTTGTTCGGCTCGCGGGCGAACCGCCGCGATCCGCTGATCGGATCCCTGGCCGCGTTGGCGCTCGTCGCAGCGTTGGCGTTCGTGGCGCAGATGACCTGGTTCTCAGCGATCACCCCGTTCCACTGGCGCGAGCAACACATCTTCTACGAGCGCTACATGTTCTACCTCGGTCCGCTGTTCTTCATCGGGTTGGTCGCGTCGTTCGGGCGTGTCAGCTGGAAAGCCGCGGCGATCTCGCTGGGGCTGAGCATGTTGATCGTCAGCGGGATGCAGTCGGACGCGATCAACGTGCCGTTCTCGATCGACGCCTTTGGGCAGGCGTACCTCGGCTTCTACCTCGATCAACATGACGGCTTGCTGCCGCACATCGGGATGGTGCTCGCTGGTCTGACGCTGATCCTCGGGCTCGCATATGTCGCGGCGTCGCTCCCCGAGTCACACGAAGCGGCCAGGCGTTGGGGCCGGGCGCTCGCGATCCTGCTTCCGCTCTTCGTGCTGGTGATCAGCCAGGCGAAAGCTTGGACCTACCAGCAGATCTACGCGGATTCTGTACGCGCCAGGGAACCGTCATCGCTTGACTGGGTTGCGCGGGCGACGCAACAACCGGTCGCGATGTTGATCGCGTCGGACTCCGACCCGACGACCTTCTACCAGTCGGAATTCTGGAACCCGAACATCGAACGCGCGTACATCTCGAAGATGCCGCCGGTCAATTCTCGGATCGTTTACTCACCCAACTGCCTGCTCAATGTCGCCCCGAACGGCGCGATCCGCGCCGGGATTCGTCCCGGTTGCACAACGGTGCCGGATGCCTGGCTGGTCGAGAGCGACAGCTTCTCGATGCACTTGCGCCACGAGTCCACGCGCGTGAATCCGAGCACCGGCAAGAAATCGACGCTGATGGTCTCGCGGGGTCCCGCGCAGGTCCTCTCGATGATCGGCGGGCGCAATGTCGCAACTGGGTTGGTGGAACGCAAGCTTGAAGTGCGCACCTATTCGCTCGCGCCGGGCACTGTGCGGATCGAAGCACTCGCGCCGCGCGGTGCCGCTGTGATCGTCAACCCGAACGGCGCGAAGACTTCGCTGGCCCGCGGCGGACGCGTCACGCTTGAGTACGCGATACGTCGCGGAAACCAGCTCACGAGCTGGTCGGTGCTCGGGGAGGACGGCGGCCCGAGTGCGATACGAGTGCGTGAGATTCAGATCCGCGAAGGCGACGGCATCTGGCGCAGTGTCAGGTGACGAGCGCGCTAGTTGAACTTCAGGCTGTCAAGAATCTGATCGCAGCCCTCGTTCAGCGCCTTGCGATTGGCCGCTGAGGACTGACAGTTGATCTGGAACTCGTGCTGGCCCTTGAAGAGGAAGGTCAGCTTGTTCTGCAGTGTGACGCCCTTGCCACCCGGGTATTCGACCACGTACTGATAGCCGGGCTGGCCGCCGTACTTGACGACTTTCGCGTCTCCGGCTGAACCGCCGGCCTGCTTGGTCAGGCGCGCGACGATGCGATCGACCTCTGGCTGGTAGCCGTTGGTGCCGGCCGGGAGGGTCTTCTTCAGTTTGTACTGGGTGATCGTCACCTGGTCGTAGGGCTCTTTGAGGGCCGCCGAGACTGAGCGGACCGCTGTGTCGTTCGAGCCGTAGGTGAAGTTCGCCCCGCGCGAGAGCGTCCATCCGGCCGGGTAGTCGAAGCTGAACGGGTAGGTCGGGGTGGAGAAGGTCTGGTCTCCGCCGCCGCCACAACCGGAAAGCAGTGCTCCGGCGATGAGCGCTGCCGACAGAGTTTTCGCAATGCGTCGCGTCATGGGCGCCAATCTATCGACCACTTCAGCCGAGATTCTTGTCGAAGAACTCGAGATTGCGGGCGAAGGCGAGCTCGGCGTACTCCTCGTTGTACGTTCCCAGGCGGTTCGCGGTGTTGCAGAACGCGTGCCCGGCGCCCTCGTAGTACTCGGTGATGACGTCCACGCCCGCTTCCTTCATCTCAGCCGTCAAGCCCTCGATGTCGCTCACCGACATGAATTCGTCCTCGGTTCCGAAATGCATCATCACGGGCCCCTCGATCTTGCTCCAATCGGGCTTGCCGTGCGGGAAGACGTAGTAGAAGCTCGAGCTGGCCGCGACCTTCGGGTTCAGCGCCGCGGCGTAGAGGCAGAGCGCCCCGCCGATGCAATAACCGGTCGCACCGACCACTTCTGTGCCGGCCTGCTCGGCGACGAAGTCGACCGCGCCGATCAGCTCCTTCTCGACCTCGGGAACGTTCATGGCCATCATCTGCTGCTGCGCCTCGTCCGGCTGCGAGGTCGAGTCGCCGTGGAAATGATCCGGGACCAGCGCGTAGTAGCCGGCTTCCGCATAGCGGTCGGCGATTCCCTTGATCTCATCGACGAGGCCCCACCACTCCTGGATCACGATCAGCGCTTTGCCGTTGGGTGTTTCCGGCGTCGCGAGGTAGCCCTCGGCGGTCCCCCCGTTGGATGCGAACTCGACCATTGATCCTGCCATGACTCTCCCCTTTGAAAAATCCAGTTTGCCGGTGATGCGTTTCCGCAACCTACCAATGCGAAGTCATCTCGGGTAAGACGATTTCCACTTGCAGTAGCTGGAGTTGGGCAGCGGTCTGTCCCAAAATCGCCACTCTCGGTCGGGCCGATCGGCTCGCAAATGGGCATAACTGACATGACTTCTGGCTCTCGGCTCTGCTCGTACGCGACTCATCGCGGTCGTCGTCTTGCTCACACTGCTCGCGGCCTGCACCGGCGCTACCGGCAGCGATGGCGCCACGGGGGCACCTGGCGCGAACGGCGCGCTCCAACCGCCGAGAGGCCTTGCACAGATGGACGCCTTCACAACCGACTTCGCGAGCGGCTCCAACGCGAACGTTGTGGCAAACACCGGCAACCTGACGGTCATCGCGGCCAAGTAGCCCGGATCCCGTATCTCAGACCCGACCGGCGCAGCTCTTGCCGCGCCGGTCGGTAGTCTGCGCCCGATGCCCGACGCGATCCTCACCGAGGTCGACGCGGCGACCCACGTCGCCACGCTGACGCTCAACAAGCCCGACAAGTTCAACGCCTTCGACGCCGAACTCGTCGACGAATGGGCTGATGCGCTCGACAGGCTCGCCAACGACCACACGGTCCACGCGATCGTCATCACCGGTGCGGGCAAGGCCTTCTGCGCCGGTGGCGATCTCGCGACGCTGGCCACCGACACCGGCCCGCTGGCGAAGAAGGAATTCCTCCGCGATCACGTTCACCGCGTGCAGCGCTCGCTCCAACGCGTGCCCCAGCCGGTGATCGCGATGATCAACGGCGCCGCGATGGGCGCGGGCTTTGACATGGCGCTGTTGTGCGATCTGCGGATCGCAGCGAACGAGGCGAAGATCGGCGAGGCGTACGTGAACCTCGGCCTCGTCCCGGGCGACGGCGGTGCCTGGCTGCTGACGCATCTCGTCGGACCGGCACGCGCTCTCGAGCTGCTGCTGACCGGAAAGGTGATCGACGGGGAGCAGGCTGCAGCGTGGGGACTGGTCAACCAGTCCGTTCCGCGCGACGACCTGACCGCGACGACCTACGCGCTCGCGGAGAAACTCGCCGCCGGCCCGCAGCTGGCGCAGCGGCTGATCAAGCGCGCCGTCTACACGGCCGAGTCGATGCCGCGCGACACGCACTACGACATGGTCTCCTCGTACATGGCGCTCGCCCAGTCACACGATGACTTCAAGGGCGCGATCGAAGCCGCCCAGGCGGGCGAGAAGCCCGTCTTCGACGCCGGAGACCCACGCCCCTGAGTCCGCGACCGGCTTCCTCAAGGTTTCACTGAGGAACCCACTGGCTTCCTCGTCGAAACACTGAGGAAGCCATGCGATCCCGCTCGAGATTCGCGCGCGGTCCCAGGTCGCAACAGGGGCATCCGGTAGAGTGGGAAGTCGAACTTCTTACTTCTCACTTGAGCAACCGGAGAGAGCGTGTACGAAAACATCCTTTATGAAGTCGCCGATGGGGTGGCGACCATCACTCTCAATCAGCCGGACAAGCGCAACGCGCTGAGTCACCCGATGCTGGACGATCTCGTCGACGCATTCGGCAGGGCAAAGGAAGACCCGGAGGTGCGTGTCGCGGTTCTGACCGGCGCGGGGGACGTGTTCTCAGCCGGCGGTGACCTCTCCGGCTTCTCGGCCGACGTCCCGCTCGCACACAAGCACTACGGCACGACCCGCTTCCTTGACCTCTTCCGCGCGATCGCCGAGCTCGGCAAGCCGACGATCTGCAAGGCCAACGGGCACGTGGTCGCGGGCGGCCTGGGCGTGGCGCTTGCGTGCGACCTGATCGTCGCGTCGGACGCCGCGAAGTTCTCAACCCCCGAGATCAACATCGGCCTCTTCCCATTCATGATCATGGCGATCATCTACCGCAACGTCCCGCGCAAGAAGGTCAACGAGATGTTGCTGCTCGGCGAGCGCATGACCGCGGACGAAGCAGTCAGCTTCGGCCTGATCAACAAGGCCGTCCCGCGCGAGCAGCTCGATGAGGCGACCGACGCGTGGGCCAAGAAGCTCGCCGCCAAGGCGCCGGTCGTGATGCGTCTCGGTCACGACTCGATGATCAATCAGCAGGACCTGCCGTACTTCAGCGCACTCGAGTACCTGCACACGCAGTTCACGGTGGCGCTCGGAACCGAAGATGCGATCGAGGGCGCCATGGCGTTCTTCGAGAAGCGCGAACCCAACTGGAAGGGCCGATAGATGACTGAGCAAGAAGGCGCAGCCTTGAAGTCGAAGATGGAGGCGCTCGTTGACGAGCTGCTCGCCAAGCGCGAACACAACCTCAAGGGCGGGGGCGAAGCGAAGATCGCCAAGCAGCACGAGCGCGGCAAGCTCACCGCACGAGAGCGCCTCGACCTCCTGATCGATGAGGGCACCTGGGTTGAACTCGGCCTGCATGGTCGCCCGCACTTCTCGCAACGCGCGCTGGAAGGCGTTGACGCTCCGGCCGACGGCGTGATCACCGGCTACGGCAAGGTCAACGGTCGCCTGGTCTGCGTGGGCGCCTACGACTTCACCGTGATGGCTGGCTCGATGGGCTACACCGGCGAGGTCAAGCTCTCGCGCCTGCGCGCGCTCGCGCTGAACAAGCGCATGCCGATGATCTGGCTGCTCGACTCGGCCGGTGCGCGAATCCAGGAAGCCGTCGGCTCGCTGTTCGCGGGATCCGGCCACCTCTTCCGCGAGCAGGTGACGATGAGCGGAGTGATTCCGCAGATCGCCGCCGTCATGGGACCGTGCGCCGCCGGCACCGCCTACGTCCCGGCGCTCACTGACTTCCTGCCGATGGTCAAGGGCCAGGGCTCGATGGCGCTGGCCGGATCGCACCTTGTGAAGGCAGCGACCGGCGAGGACGTCACCGACGAGGAGATCGGCGGCTACAAGGTCCACAACCGCAAGAGCGGCGTGGCCGACATGGAGTGCGATGACGACGCCGAGTGCATCCAGTCGATCAAGGACTACCTCTCCTACATGCCGATGCACAGCGGCGAGAAGCCGCCGATCAAGGCGACCGAGGATCCGGTCAACCGTCACGCCGAGGAGCTGCTGAACATCCTGCCCGAGAGCAGCCGCCAGCCCTACGACATGTACGACATCATCAAGCTGATCGTCGACGACGGCGAGTACTTCGACATGAAGGGCAAGTGGGCAAAGTCGATCATCACGTGCTTTGCGCGGATGGACGGCCGCAGCGTCGGCATCGTCGCCAACCAGCCCAAGCACCTCGGTGGCATCCTCGACAACGACTCCGCCGACAAGGCCGCGCGCTTCATCAATCTCTGCGACGCGTACGGCATTCCGCTGATCTACCTGCAGGACGTGCCCGGCTTCATGGTCGGGAGCAAGGTCGAAGAGGCCGGCATCATCCGCCACGGCGCGAAGTTCCTCTACGCGACTTCCCGCGCGACGGTCCCGAAGGTCACGATTCTGATCCGCAAGTGTTACGGCGCGGGCTACTACGTGATGAACGGTTCGGGCTACGA
>JAEMSX010000112.1 GCA_016462645.1 Thermoleophilaceae bacterium | reverse complement strand
TGCGCGCGATCCTGCTCTCGGGCGCGATCCCGTTCGTGATCCCGCCGATCATGCCGGGCGCGATCGGTCAGGTGCTTGACAACATCGACGCGCTGTTTGTCTCCGGCGGTCCGGACATCGATCCCACGCTCTACAACAAGGTCGCCAACGAGCACGTCGGCCCGACCAACCTGATGACGGACACGTTCCAGACGGGATTGATTCGCGAGGCGGATATCCGCCAGATGCCGATCCTCACGGTCTGCCGCGGCACTCAGCTGCTGAACGTCTCACGGGGCGGCTCGCTGCATCAGCACATCCCCGAAGATTTCCCGGAGAGCACGATCAATCACTCGCAAGAAGAAGGCGGCGCATTCGCGACGCACGACGTGAAGATCCTCGAAGGTTCGAAGATCCACCGCGCACTCGACCGAACCGAGACGCACGTGAACTCCTTTCATCATCAGTGCTGCGATCGCCTGGGCAGCAATCTCGAGGCGATCGCCTGGGCTCCGGACGGAGTGATCGAAGGCATCCAGGCAACCGACCGCGACTTCATGCTCGGCGTGCAGTGGCACAGCGAAAGCCAGACGCGCCAGGAAGACCAGCAGGAGCGGCTCTTCCGCGGGCTTGCCGAGGCGGCCGAGCGGCGCATGGAGAAGCTGGACTCGGCCGGCTAGGCGAAGAACTCGAGGAGCTTCTCGGTCGCGAGCTCGGGCCGTTCATCGATGATGAAGTGGCCTGCGCCCTCGACCGTCTCAACTGAGAAGTCAGTCGCGTACTTGGAGTGGTCTCCCGTGATGACGTCGGGATCAATCGCCACGTCGTCGAGGCCGAAGACCATCTTGGTGCGTGTCGTGAGCTTGACCGGCATGTATTTGCCGAGCTGGATCAGCGGAAGCTCCTTGACGAGGAAGTTCCGGTAGAGGAACTTCGTCGCGGTCGAGCGCTGCGGCGCCAGGAACTGGTTGAGATAGGTGTCGAGCGCTCCGCCGCCCCAGATCTCAGGGGTCTTGCTGCCCTTGGTCACACCGTCCTTGAAGAAGGGCCGCCCGATTCCCGCCTGCGCGACGCGCGAGAGTCCCGGCGTGGACATGATCACCTGGTAGCCGAGCCGCGAGAGCGCCTTCAACGCCGCAAGCAAATTGAACGGACGCGGATCGAGCCACGGCGGCGTGATGTTGAAGACAAGAAACCGATCGACGCGCTCAGGCGCCATCATCGAAAGCAGGAAGCCGGCGAACCCACCCCAGTCGTGCCCGGCAAGCCGCACCTTCTCGATGCCGAGCGTGTCGAGCAGGGCGATGAAGTCCCGAGCGATGTTGCGCTTGTCGTAGTCGCAGAACCGACCAGTCGCCTCGCTCCACCCGAACCCGCGCATGTCCGGCGCATAGACGCGATAACCGGCGGCAGCAAGATTCGGCATCACATTGCGCCAGAGCCACCAGTGCTGGGGCCAGCCGTGGAGCAGCATCACCGGCGGTCCGTCTTCGGGACCGGAAACCGCGACGTGCATGCGAAGCCCACCCGCGTTCACGTAAATGTGCTCGACGCCCGGGACTTCTGGCATCGGCTGCAGGAGCGCGTTGGACATGCGCGGGAGCTTACGCGCCGCGAGTGCGAATCACGTTGATCCCAGCGTCGAACGACGCCTCTGCAAGATCGTCGTCCCAGGTCAGCATGTACACCGGTTGGACCGCGTTCAGAGCCATCGCCGTGGAGAGATGAATCGCGTCGTAGCCACGCAGCGCCTTGAATTCCGCCACCTCGCCGGCATGGCGGATCAGCTCGGGATCGCATTCCAGCTCGCCGATTTCTTCCCAGACCTGTTCAAATCGAGCCTTGAGTACCGGGAGATCACTCGACTTGACGCGGCCTGCGCGCGCTGCCGCCCCCAGCGCCGCCCGCACCTCGGCATACGCAAGCGAGCTTGAGAACGGATTCGTGGCGTCGTTCCAGACCCCGGTGCACCACTCAGAGCCCCGCTCACTGACAAATAGTTTCACCAGCGCCGAGCTGTCGAAGTAGACCCTCAACGCCGCTGATCTTTGACCAGGTCGGAGACGGTGACGCCGGGCGCCAGTTTGACTGGCGGGGGAAGTTCTGATCGCGCGGCCTTCGGCTCTCGGATCCGCCCTTCGCGCTTGAGTCGTTCGTAGAGGAGGTCCGGACTCGACGGTGTCATCCGACCCACGACCTTGCCACGGTTGGTCACTTCCAGCTCCGCGCCGGCCGCAACGGCCTTCATCAACTCGCTCGTGCGGTTGTGCAACTCGCGGACGCCAACGGAAATCGTTCTTTGCGCATGTGTCGCCATTTCTCAATCATAAGCGCTACAAAAGGCGCTCCGCGGCGCTCACGCACTCGACAGGTTTGCGGGCTTCGACCACACCTGGCGCTCCACGCGCAAAGGGCGCGACGTCAACGTCCAGCACTTGAATCTGTACTCAGCATTGGGTACGTTCGCCCGATGTTGCAAACACGTGACAGACACATCGCCGCTGTCGTTGCAGCCATCGCGCTCGCACTCGGCATCGGATACGTTCCGGCCAGCGGCGCCAGCACATCGCCGCAGGCACAAACTGCGTGCAAACGAGCCACCATTGGAGGGAGGCGGAAGTGCATCGCTGCCGGCCAGTTTTGCGCGCGTCGCTACGAGAGCGACTACAACAACTACGGATACACCTGTTCGAAACGCGACAAGAACGGTCGCTATCACCTGAAGCGGCTCTGAGACGTCGCGGCCCCGCTTGACGGGACGCGCAGGCGCCAAAGCGTCCGTGCGTCCCGGTGGGCCGCCATCTCGATGGTCGCGACACGGCCCCCGCGTCGCGACAGTTTCGCGCTGAGAGGCGCGCCTTTGGCGCGCCTACTTGCTTGATGCGTAGTGGAGACGGCGGGAATTGAACCCGCGTCCGCGACTGCGTGCGATGAAGCGTCTACGAGCGTGTCCGGATTTCTGGATCTCGTTTCCCCTTAGCCGATCCGGCAGGGTCCAGGAAAACCAGTCTCAGTTAGATGTCATCAGGCGCCTGAAACACGCGGTCTGACCAAGCCCGTTGGCTAACACCCGCTACCCAGCGCACGGGCCCACGCTGGACGAATGCCTTGTCTTATTTAGACGAGGGCGTACTCGTGAGAGTCCGCATTTATGGTTTTGGTTGGGGTTTAACGAGGCCTCCAACCAACCTCGGCTCGCAACT
>JAEMSX010000111.1 GCA_016462645.1 Thermoleophilaceae bacterium | reverse complement strand
CTCACCGACCCGAACGGTGCGCGCTACCAGGCTGCGCCACGCCCCGAATGCGGCGCAATTATCGCAGACCAAAACCGAATGGTCAACTCAGGGCGCCCACGCCGTCCGCGATCAGCTTCGCGGCGATCACCAGGCAGATGATCGCGAGGATCAGTGCGTTGTTTCGTGCGAGCCACGCGCGCATCCTGGCGAGCATCGGCTCAGCGTGATCGCCAGCGAACAGTCGGGCGGCAACGGGGACCGCCGGGCCGATCAGCGCGACCAACGCGAAGACGAGCATGGCCTCCAATCGCGCTTCGGTGGATGCGCCGGTCTCGGCAGCGGCGGCCGCGGCGCCGGCGAGCAGGATCAGATTCTTCGGATTGGCGACCGAGAGCGCGACCGCGAGACTGGCCGAGTGCGTCGCGTTGAGGTTGTCGACCTTCGCGAGCCAGCTCGGGAGCTCTGGCTCTTCGCCGGCCTTCGGTCGCTGTCGCAGTTGTTTGACCGCCAGCCAGAGCATCAGTGCCGCCAGCGCGAGCAGCACCCATCCGAGCGGGTTCGAGGTGGTGTCGTCAGTCGCATCAGCTGGTTCGCTGAGTACCACCACAAGCGCTGCGCCGGCGACGAGCAGGCCGAAGAACCAACCGACCAGAAACGCGACGCCATTACGGCGACCGCTCGGACCGGCGAGCAACGCGACAACCGCGATCAATGGGATCGGGCTGATCGCCACGAACAGCGCGTATGAGAGAACCTGAGTTGTTGCGTCCGCCATGGCCGTGGGCGACTCTACGGCTGGAGTCGGTCAGCCGACCGGGCGCAGACCGGCGAGCATGACGCCCATGTAGCGCATGTGTGCGTCCTTCGGATCGGCGAGACCCTCGCGCACGGCGGCGTGGGCGGACTCGGCCACTCCCGCCGCCAGCGCGTAGATGTCGTCTGCGTTCAGGTCCTGGCGCAGGACGCCGGCCGCCTGGGCGCGCTCGATCAGTTTTGCCGTCGATGCGAGCGCCTCGCACTTGCATGCGTTGAGGTCCGCGTCGTCGTTGAGCATTCCGCCCTTGACGGCCTCGAGCATTCCGCGGTCCAGATAGTTGAACAGGACGGCGCGTTCGAAGAACGCTTCGAAGGCCGGACCGACTTCCTCGGCCGCGAGCGACTTCTCGATCACGTCGAGCCACTGGTTCATGTGCATCTCGACGATCGCGTGGATCAGGTCCGTCTTCGTGGGGAAGTTGCGGAAGAGCGTGCCGCTGCCGACGCCCGCGCGCCGCGCAATCTCCGCGACGCTGACCTCGAGGCCGCCTTCACGAAAAGCTTCGTTGGCGACTTCGAGGATGCGCTCGCGGTTGCGGGCTGCGTCGGCGCGCGGGCGCCTGGCTGCGGCCGGTTCGGTCATGCGGGGACGGGAACCGTCTCGCCGATGTGGATCTGACTGATCTCACGCTTGCGCAGTCCGAAGGTGACAAGCAGAAGTCCAGCGAGCATCAGGCCGGAGGCCACGACGAAGGCGGCCTGGAATCCGTCGACCATCGCAGCGGGCGTCTGCACATCGCCGGTCGTGTTTGCGGCGACCGTCGCGAGGATTGCCAGTCCGAGCGCTCCGCCGACCTGCTGTGAGGTGTTGAACAGGCCGGAGGCGAGTCCGCCCTCCTGCGGGTCGACACCGGCGGTCGCAACCAGCGTGAGAGGCACGAACGTCATTCCCATTCCGACCGCCATCGGCGCGAGGCCGGCGAGCAGCGCGAGGTACGTGCCGTCGACCTTCGTGGTCGACGCAAGAATGATCAGTCCGATCGAGGCCAGTGCCATGCCGGGCATGACGACCGCCTTCACGCCGAAGCGTCCGATCAGCTGTTGCGATATCACCGCGCCGAGCATGATGCCGAAGGAGACAGGCAGGAAGGCCGCGCCTGCCTGCAGCGGGTCGTAGCCGAGGATCTGCTGCACGTACAGCGACGCGAAGTAGAACATGCCGAACATGCCGCCCGCGACGACGAACATCGTCAGGTTTGCGATCGTGATCCAACGCTTGTTGAAGAACGACAGGCGCACGAGCGGCTGCGGCGAGCGCAGCTCGATCGCGACGAACGAGCCGAGCAACGCGATCGCACCGGCAAACCAGCCGATTGTCTCGAGCGAGGTCCAGCCCCAGTCCTGCGCCTTCACGATTGCGTAGACGAGCACCATCAGCCCCGCGGTCACAGTCACCGCACCACCGACATCGAAGTGCCGCTGTGCGGATTCGTGGCGCGACTCGGGCACGAACCGCAACGCGGCGAAGATCACGCCAAGCCCGATCGGAACATTGATGATGAAGTTCCAGCGCCAGTCGAGCGTGTCCGTGAGAATGCCGCCGAGGAGGAGGCCGAACGCGGCGCCACCGGCAGCGATGCCACCCCAGACTGAAAGTGCCTTGGTGCGGTCGGGGCCTTCATCGAACGTGGTCGTGATGATCGAGAGCGCGGCGGGCGAGGTGAGCGCGCCGCCGAGTCCCTGGAAACCGCGGGCGATGATCAGCATCTCTCCCGAAGTCGCAAGTGCGTTGACGAGCGACGCCGCCGAGAAGATCACGGTGCCGGCGATGAACAGCTTCTTGCGACCGAGCAGGTCGGCCGCGCGTCCTCCGAGCAGCAGGAAGCCGCCGAAGACAAGCGTGTAGGCGTTGACGATCCACTGGAGGTTCTGGGGGGAGAGGTCAAGGTCGGTCTGGATCGAGGGGAGCGCGACGTTGACGATGGTCGCGTCGAGCACGACCATGAACTGAGCGAAGCAGACGACGACGAGCACGAGCCACTTGTTGACACTGTGGCCGTCGACGCGATTGCCCATGTGCCCTTCGGGCACTGAAGTTGGAGAATCCGATGCGGAACTCATAAGAGGGTCCTTTCCGTCGACGCCACTGGGATGGGGAAGCTCGAGAAGAGAAGCGCGCTGGGGGTGGCGCTAAGCGGATCGACCGCTCCACTTTATCAACAAACGGAGTGAACGCTCCGGTTATGGCGCCGATCCGAATCGTCCTTACGTCATCGGATCCCTGACGTCGCAGAAAAACGGACGAACGGATCGGCGCAACCGGGTCTTGCTGAAACCGCTGAGCCAGATGGTGGTCTGGCGCGTGAACCGGGGGGGAGGTCACACGGCGGTCTCTACAAGTTTTTTGACCCCTCCAACTATTGCCCCGCAACAATTCAAAGCGAATTGTTACTGGCAAGTTGCACAATAAAGCATCTTGAGGACGATTTGGGAGGT
>JAEMSX010000110.1 GCA_016462645.1 Thermoleophilaceae bacterium | reverse complement strand
CGCCGCTGCTGCGCCACCCGAGCATGATGTTCCACCCGCCGATGCTCTACAGCGGATACGTCGGCTTCTCGATTCCGTTCGCATTTGCGATCGGCGCGCTGATCACCCGCCGCGTTGACGCCAGCTGGATCCGTTCAACCCGCGCTTTCGCGATGCTTGCCTGGACCTTCCTCTCGGTCGGCGTGATCCTCGGGGCTCGTTGGTCATACACCGAACTCGGGTGGGGCGGCTATTGGGGCTGGGACCCGGTCGAGAACGCGGCGCTGCTGCCGTGGCTGACCGGCACCGCCTTCATCCACTCGATCATGGTGCAGGAACGCCGCGGAATGCTCAAGGTCTGGAACGTGTCGCTGATCGCGGCGACCTTCACGCTCGCAGTGCTCGGGACGTTCCTGGTGCGATCGGGAATCCTCGACTCGATCCACGCGTTCGGTGAATCGACGTTGGCCGTGCCGTTCCTTGTCTTCATCTCGATGATCATCATCGGATCGACCACCCTGATCGTCTCGCGCCTGCCCGATCTGCGCAGTTCGCATCGCCTCGACTCGCTGTTCTCACGTGAGGCGATGTTCCTGCTGAACAACTTCCTGCTCGTCGGGCTTGCCGCCGTCGTGATGTGGGGCACGTACTTCCCCCTGATCTCGGAGGCCGTGACGGGGACCAAGGCGAGCGTCGGACCGCCGTGGTTCAACCAGTACGTCACACCTCTGGCGATTCTGCTCGTGCTGGTGTCGGGCATCGGCCCGATCATCCCGTGGCGTCGCGTCAATCGTGCCAAGGCGATCTCGCTCTTCATCGCGCCCGCGATCGCCGCCGCTGCCGCGCTCGTGCTCACCGGATGGTTGGTCGGCGTGCTCGACAGCTGGCGCGCCTCACTGCTGTTTGCCGTGGCGGCGTTCTCGCTCTGCGTGATGATTCGCGAGTTCTACAGCGGCGCCCGCGCAAGGCAGTCACTCGAGGGCGGCAGCTTCTTCACGGCGCTCGGTCGCCTGGTCTCGCGCAACCGCAGGCGCTACGGCGGATACATCGTGCACATCGGAATCCTCACGCTGTTCGTGGGGGTTGCTGCTTCGGCGGCCTTCAGTTCCAGTACCGAGCGCAACGTCAAGGTGGGCGAGACCTTCAGGACAGCCGGCTACGACGTGAAGTACGTCAAGGCGACCTCATCGGCCTCGAACGAGAATCTCAGCTTCGGAGCCGTACTCGAGGTCTCGAAGGACGGCAAGTACGTCACGACGCTGCGCCCGGCGCGCAACAACTACCCGCTGAACTCCGCGGCGCCCGGCCCGATCGCCCGCTACTTCGAGGGTGAGTCGACCAGTGAAGTCGCGCTGAAGGCCGGACCGTGGCGTGACCTCTGGACGAGCGTCTCGCCGAACACCGACGGCCTGGAGCGCGCGATCGACGCCGCGGCGAAGCTTCCGCAGATCAAGACCAATCAGGAGGTCCAGGCGATTGCGATCACCGCGATTGTCCAGTCCTTCCCGCGCGCCAACCCCTCGGCGCGCGTGCTGTTCATCGTCAACCCGATGGTGACCTGGATCTGGATCGGCTCGATCATCGTGCTGCTTGGTGCTTTGACGGCGCTGTGGCCCGCGCCCGACATGTTGCGTTCGAAGCTCTCGTCAGCCTCGGCCGCACGCGCGGCCAAGGGCGCGAAGCGTCCGCCGAAGAAGCCGGCCGAGCTGGCCGAGGAGGGATCGTCGTGATCCTTGAGGTGCTGCTCACAATCGCGATGGTCTCGATCGTCGTCAGTTTCCTCGCCTGGCCGATCATCAAGGGCGTCGATGAGCGCGTCGTCGACGCTGAGCGCGCGGAGCTCGAAGACGCAAAGCAGGCCAAGTATCGCGAGATCCGGGACGCGGAACTCGAGTTCAAGGCCGGCCGCATGACCGAGGATCAGTGGAACCAGACCGACCGCGAGCTGCGCCGCGAGGCCATGCAGATCCTCGCGAAGATCGACACCCTGCACGTGAAATCCGATTCAGATTCGGCCGAGCAGCCGAACGCTGGCTAGACTTTCCCGCCATGGACGCAGTACTCGCAGTCATCCAGCTGATCATCTCCGTCGTTCTGATCTTCCTCGTGCTCCTGCACTCGGGCAAAGATGCAGGGCTTTCGGGTGCATTCGGCGTCGCCCCGGGCAGCGGCCCGTTTGGTGGCGGCTCCTTGCTGGAGCGCAACCTTGACCGTTGGACGATCGCCTTCGGCATCCTGTTCTTCGTGAACGCACTGCTCCTCCTCAAGGTTCTTTAGCCCTTCGGTTCCGCGGGGATGGCTGAGCGCGTCCTCGTCACAAAGCACGTCCCTTGGGAAGGGCCGCATCGCATCGGCGATGCGCTGATTGCTGCTGGTTTTGAACTCGATGTGCGCTGCACGCTCGACGGTGACTCCTTGCCGGCGGTCGACGAAGTGGTCGGCGCGGTCTTCATGGGCGGGCCGATGAACGTGGATGAGATCGATGAGTACCCAGGCTTGTTGGTCGAGCGCGAATGGATCGCTGATGCTGTCGCCGCGGGGCTGCCGGTGCTCGGCGTGTGCCTTGGCGCGCAGCTGCTGGCGCGGGCGCTCGGATCATCAGTTGTTTCTGGGTCCGCGCCGGAGATCGGCTGGGCGCCGGTGACCATTCTCGATGACTCCGATCCGCTGGCCCG
Source organism: Thermoleophilaceae bacterium (assembly GCA_016462645.1). Classification (GTDB taxonomy): domain Bacteria; phylum Actinomycetota; class Thermoleophilia; order Solirubrobacterales; family JACPNS01; genus JACPNS01. The sequence continues at coordinate 614 of JAEMSX010000110.1, read as the reverse complement.
GCATCTCGCGCCGGAGGCCGACGTGTTGCACTGGCACGGCGAAGTGTTCGACCTGCCGCCGGGGGCGACGCTGCTGGCATCGAGCGCGCGGACCGAGGTGCAGGGCTTTCGAAAGGGGAGTGCCTGGGGCTTCCTGTTTCACGCCGAGGCGGATCTGGAGCTCGCGCGGCTGTGGATGAACGAGCCGTCGATGCGGGAGGAGGCGCTCATGGCTGTCGGCGAAGAGGGCGCGGCGCAAATTCTGAGTGAGGCCGCCGAGCTTGACTCGCGGATCCGTGCACTCACGGCGCCGCTGTTTGCTGAGTTCGCGGCGATCGTCCGCGCCTGAGCTTTGCGGCAGGGGATCTGCGCCCCCGCCGGCGAAGCTGCTGCTTCATCGCCTGCGGGGGCGCGAGTCCCACGTGCTGCGCGGCCACACCCACTTGCGTTCGCGCAACGCTTGCTCATTGGCTGGTCAGGGGGGAGACCGTCGCGGCTCAATGAAGCTGTTCGGGGATAATAGCATAATTCGGACTGGAATTATGCAGAATAGGGATGGGATGGGGGGCTGCTGCGTTGGGCTTGCCATGCGTTTGCGGCGAAAGGGTGATGGCGAGGGTTGCGGTTCGGGGAGT
>JAEMSX010000048.1 GCA_016462645.1 Thermoleophilaceae bacterium | reverse complement strand
GCGTTCCGTTCAGGGGTACCCGGCTAGTACTTCGCGGCCGAACCGGTCGCTCCAGAGCTTTCGGAGTTCGAGAACTTCGAAGGACACTTGGTGATGAGCGAGTTCGGCTTGGCGACCATTTCGTCGCCGGTGACTTTCCCTGTGACGATCACCTCGCGCCCCTCCCTGAAGGGATCCGGCACCGTGCCGGTGTACCTCACGAGGATTGACTTTGCGTCTTCCGGAGCGGCGCGATCCTTCACGCGGAAGATCAGTTCGTCGTCGGCCTTCTTGACCGAGCCCTGGACGACTTTGCCCGTGAGTTGGTACGACTCACCGGGAGTCGATGAGGCCAGGAGCTGCGAGGGCGTCTTGGCAACGGTCGATGCGCTGAAACTCGTGTAGATCAGAGCGGTCGACAGCAGCAGTGCGATCCCGAGCGTGACGATCAGGCGGGTTTTGCGCTTGCGTGCGGGGTCCATCAGGGGCCGTGATTATCGCAGGTGACGTTCGATGGACCGCCATAGAATTGCTTAACGGCCGACGGTCACTCGCCGAACAGCCCCCGACTGGCTATGAAGGTCAGGATGCCTCCGAGAATCGCGAGCGGAAGCGCAATACCGAGCGCCAGGAACGCTGTCCCGTCCGAGATCTCACGCACCATCCAGCCGAAGTTCATGCCGAAGAACCCCGTCAGCACCGAGAGCGGCAGGAAGATTCCGGCAATCACGGTGAACTGCTTCATGATGATGTTCTGCCTGTTGTCCAGCGCGGCCATGTAGAGCTCGAACAGTCCCGCGATCCGGTCGCGCATCGCGTCCGCAGACTCGCCGACATGGATCAGGTGGTCCTGCAGGTCGCGAAAGTACGGGAAGTCGTCGGGGTGGTGCCCCGGCATGCGGCGGAGCATCTCGCGGATCCGCGTGAACGACTCGAGCTGGCGATGCACCACCCGGTCGATCCGGCCGAGGCGGCGCCGGACGTGGTGGATCTCGAGCTCGCGCCCGCGCAGGTCGCGTTGCACGATCAGCTCTTCAAGCTGTTCGATCTCGGCGTCGAATCGATCGAGCACCGGCGCGTACGAGTCGACCAGTACGTCGAGAACCGAATGCAGCAGCTCCTGTCCACTGAGCTCACGGTTCTTCGACTGCTCGTGCAAATTGTCGAGTTCGATCGACTCCTCCTTTGCGACGGTGACCAGATAGTCGGATGCGTAGACGATGTGGATCTCGACGAGCATGTCGTTGTCGCCCTCCGCCATGGTCGCGCCATAGGAGACGATGTAGGCGTAATTGTCGTATTCCTCGACCTTTGCGCGCTGATCGAATTCGAGCATGTCCTCGACCGTCAACGGGTGCAGCTCCAGTTCTCTGCCGGTCTGCTTGATCTCCTCAGGGGATGCATCACGCAGATTCACCCAGACGAACTCACCACGCGCGCGTTTCTCGGAGATCGAGTCGATCGCGGAGTTGTCGACGCAGGTGATCGGGAATCGTGTGCGGCCGTTGCCGGCGGGTTCAAAATCGGAGATCTCGTCCATCACTGGCCAATCTACAGGCGACCTCGGTGCTTGAATTGCCACGGTGTCGCTCGAAACTCTAAGCGCCGAGATTTCTGCCTGCCGGGCGTGCCCGCGGCTGGTCGAATGGCGCGAGTCGGTCGCCGCGAATCCGCCGAAGCGGTACCGCGGCGAGGAGTACTGGGCGCGACCGGTCCCGGGCTTCGGCGACCCGGCAGCGCGCATCGCTGTGGTCGGACTCGCCCCCGCTGCCAACGGCGCAAACCGCACCGGCAGGATGTTCACCGGCGACCGCTCCGGTGACTGGTTGTACGCCGCGATGTTCCGCGCGGGGCTGGCCAATCAACCCGAGTCGATCTCAACTGACGACGGTTTGGAACTGACGGATGCCTGGGTGACCGCCGCCGTTCGCTGCGCCCCTCCGGACAACAAGCCGGCGACAGACGAACGTGATCGCTGCGCGCCATTCCTGATTCGCGAGCTGTCACTGCTGAAGAACGTGCGGTCGATCATCGCGCTGGGCGCCTTCGGCTGGAACGGAGCGCTCACGGCGCTTGCGGCGGGAGGCCATGCCATCCCCCGGCCAAAACCGAGGTTCAGTCACGGCGCGGAGTCGAGGATCGGCGATTTCACGCTGATCGGCAGCTACCACGTGAGCCAGCAGAACACCTTCACCGGGCGGCTCACCGAGCCGATGCTCGACGCCGTCTTCGCCCGCGCACGCGAGGCCGCAGGCCTCCCGGCAAACAGGTAATCTGCCCCGCATTGCGGGTGTAGCTCAGTTGGTAGAGCGCAAGCTTCCCAAGCTTGAGGTCGCGGGTTCGAGCCCCGTCGCCCGCTTGAATCGCTAGGCAGCAGGCGGCTTCGGCGCGAACGGGTCCGGCGGAATGTGCGGCGCGGCAGCGGCCTGCGGGACGGCCTGCTGCGGGGCCGGAACCGCGAAGGGGTCGGGCGCGTAGGTCTGAGGAGCGGGCGCCTGGTAGCGCTGGGCGGCAGGCACCTGTTGAGCTGCGGGCGCCGCGTACTGCTGCGGACCAGCAGCGGGAGCCGTGGCCGGAGCCTTCGCAGCGCCCGAGGCGCGGAACTCGGTGAACGCCCCGAACGTGAAAAGCAGGCTCCCGACGAATGCCACGTAAGCGCCGTAGCTCGCCTTGAACTCGATCCCCATCTGGGCGAGGATCTCCTTCGCGGACACGCCGCTGAGCCCTTCGATGTCTCCCAGCGGGGCAGATCCCGGCGGTGAGATCCAGATCTTGTAGATGAACGCGGCGGTCATCAGGCCGCCGATGATCAGGTAGATCACAGCCATCGAATCACGCGACGCCATGCTGATCTGCGAGAGGGCCAGCAAGCCGTAGGCGGCGATCAGAACGAACGCGCCCTTGTCAAAGCTCCAGACGCGAAACCCGTGCGATCCGAGACCGGCGAGTGAGAGCGCAAACCACGGCAGCGCGAGCGACACGAGAATGAGCGCCCCTCCGAACTGAGCAAAAGTGCGGGACTCCGGCGATTCCATGCCATTCCATCGACAATCCCGCCACGCGGCTTGATTGCCGCGCGGCCAGATTGTCGAAAGAACTCCGCCTGGATCAGACGGCCGGCGGCGCCGGCGGTTGCGGCGGTTGCGGCGGATTGGCCGGCGGCGGGGCCTGTGGTTGCGGCGGAGCTGCCGCCGGGGGCGCCTGAGCCGGGGGCGCAGCCGCAGGCGGTGCGGCCGGCGGCGGGGCCTGCGGCGTGGCGTACTGCTGACCGCTCACGGGATCCGTGAATGTCGGGCCGGCCTCGTCCTCCTGCGTCTGCTTGAAGCCGCCGAACGCGACCAGCGCAGCGCCGACCAGGCCGACGAAGATCCCGAACTTCAGTCCGATTCCGATGTCAACGCCGGCGATGTCCGGAATATCCGGACCGGGCTTGTCGATGATGCGCAGGATGATCCAGGCGACGGAGACCGCTCCACCGACCAGCGCGACGAAGCCAACGTCGAACGGCAGCTCGATCTCCAGGTCGAAGATGTCGAACGCGGCAGGCGCGATCGCGAGCAGACCGACGATGAAGAACACGAGGTCTCCGATGTCGAGGGACTGCCAGCCGTTTGCGGAGGTGTCGATGGCAGCGGCGAACTGACCAGCGGTTCCGCCGACGTCAACGCCGTACCAGCTGAGAAAGAGGGAGACGATCAGTAGAACGCCGCCAACGGCTGCGATCAGTCGTCCTGTTGTCGTTTTTTCGGCCAATTGTCGGCTCTCCAATGCATGTATTGCGGGTCTGGGATGGTGGTCTGGGTCAACTACCCGGTTCTGACGACATATTGCCGGATCGCTAGGACAATCGCAATGCAACGTTTCGGCGCCGCTCCCCATCTACCCTCAGCAACCGCATGGAGAGCAAGCGTTCACCCTGGACATATGTCGTCTTCGCAGGCGTTGCCGCGTTGCTTGCGCTGCTCATTTACGGCGTCGCGATCAAGTCCGGCGGCAACAAATTCGACAATGCGCTGGCCGCGGGCGAGCGGCTGCCTGCGCCGACCCGCCAGGTTCGCGTGCTCAACGACACCGGCACGAAGTCGATCGAGGACTTCCGCGGAAAGGTCATTCTGCTGAACTTCTGGGCCAGCTGGTGCGAGCCGTGCAAGGCCGAGTCGCCCGCGATCGAACGGGCATACGCCAAATACGCAAAGGACGGCCTGATCGTGCTCGGCGCCGATGTCGACGACCTTTCCAAGGACGCCAACCAGTTCATCATCGAGAACAAGCTGACCTATCCGATCATCCGTTACTCGAGCGCCAACGCGACCAAGGACTTCGGCACCAAGCGCATGCCCGAGACGTTCGTGATCGACCGTGAGGGAAACGTCGCCGCCCTGCAGCGCTTCCAGGTTGACGACGAATGGCTCAACACCGTCCTCCCTCCGATCCTCGCCGAGCGGCCGGCCGGGAGCAGCTGATGAAGCGACTGATCGCAGTGCTCGCGCTGACCGCCTGGATCGCCGTCGTGCTGGCCCCCGCCGCCGAAGCTGTCGGCTGCGAGAAGACGACGCTGCTCGACATCCAGGACGAGGTCATGTGCGTGATCTGCGGCGTGCCGCTCGTGAATGCCGGCGGCCCGCAGTCCGACGACCAGCGCGACTTCATCCGCGAGCGCGTGCAGAAGTGCGAGTCAAAGGAGCAGATCAAGGCCGCACTCGTGGCCGAGTACACCGACGCTGTGCTCGCCGTGCCGAAGAAGAGCGGGTTCGACCTGGCCGCGTACGTCGTGCCGATCATCGTCCTGCTCGCCGTGCTTGTCGCGATCGTCCTCGGGGCGATCGGTTGGAAGCGCAACAGCGCCAGTGCGGTCCCGTCCGCGGCGACGGCTGACGAGGACGACGAACTCAACACCGACCTGCGCAGATACGATCTCTAGGCAAGTTCTCTCATGGATGGCGGCGTCGACACAACTGTTCTGGCCGCGTTCGGCGTCGGACTGATCTCCTTCTTCACGCCCTGCGTGCTCCCCCTCGTACCGGGCTACCTGGCGACGATCTCCGGCGTTGCCGCAACTGAGCGCCACGAAGAGCTCGGCGCGCGCCGCATGCTGGTCCCGGCCCTGACTTTCGTCGGCTCATTCACGGTGATCTTCATGCTCGGCGGCATGGTCGCCACCGGAATCGGGCAGGCGATGACCGACAACACCGAACTGCTGCGCAAGATCAGCGGCGTCGCGATCATCGGGCTGGGCGTGTTCATGGCCGCGACCATCTTCGTCCCGGCGCTGAACTTCGAGAAGCGGTCCGAACAGCTCGCGCACCGCGCCGGGGTCGGGGGACCGATCATCGCCGGCGCGGCATTCGCGGTCGCCTGGACCCCGTGCCTCGGGCCGACGCTCGGCGCGATCCTCACGGCCGCGAGCACTCAACAACACCTCTTCCAGGGCGCGGTCCTGCTCTTCTTCTACTCCGCGGGCCTCGCGGTGCCGTTCATCGCCTCGGCGCTGGGCATCGGCGCGCTGACGACCGCATCGGACTGGATCAAGAAGCACTACCCGTTGCTGCTCGGAGTCTCGAGCGCGATCCTGATCATCGTCGGGATCCTGATCCTCACGAACGAGTTCTTCCGTCTGAACTCCTGGGCCGCAGAGCTGACCGGCTCGCTCGACCTCAACTTCTAACCCTGATAGCTAAGCCAGATTTCTGGCCATCCCTCTCCCCAAGGGAGAGACTTGGCCAGAATCCCGCAGTTCCGTAACGCCGCCGTCACGCTTCCGCAACCCTCGCGACACGCCCGTCGCAACCAGCCCGCTCCCTCGTCGCCGTCAACATGGCAAGCGAAGGGCAACAGTCAACTACATCCGCTCAGGCGCCGAAACCCCAAGCAGATCCAGCGTCTGCGCCAGCACGCTCCGCGCGGCAACACACAGCCCGACGCGGAACTGCGTGACGTCATCGGCCTCCCCGACCACCTTGCAGTCGCGGTAGAACGCGCTGAACTCGGCCGCCACCTCGCGGCCGTAGATGGTCAGTCGGTGCGGCGAGCGACGGAACGCAGTCTCTGCGATCTCGTCCGGAAACTCGATCAGGCGGCGGATCAGGGCGCGCTCGGATTCGTGAAGCTCGGGGATCGCGGTGGGCAGACCGGCATCGGTGCCGATCCCGGCCTTCTCAAGTATTGAGTTGATGCGGGCGTGCGCGTACTGCACGTAGTACACCGGATTCTTGTCGCTCTGCTCGCGGGCGAGCGCCAGATCCAGGTCCATCGTCGTCTCGTGACTGCGCTGGACGAGGAAGAAACGCAGCGCGTCCGCGCCGATGTCGTCGATCAGATCGTCCACCGTGACGAACTCGCCGCTGCGCTTTGACATCTGCACGCGCTGACCGTTCTCGGTCAGGTTGACGAGCTGCATGATCACCGGCTCGAAAGTGTCCGGATCGCCGCCGAGCGCCGCATACGCGGCCTTCATGCGCTGGATGTAGCCGTGGTGGTCGGCACCCCAGATGTCGATCAGGCGATCGAAGCCACGCTGGCGCTTGTCCTGGTGATAGGCGATGTCGGTCGCAAAATAGGTGTAGTCGCCGTTGCTGCGGCGCAGCACGCGGTCCTTGTCGTCACCGAGCTCGCTCGTGCGCAGCCAGACGGCGTCATCGTGCTCGTAGATGTGGCCGGCTTCGCGCAGCGTCTCGATCGCGCGCTCGAACCTGTCGTCCTGGTGCAGCGAGCGCTCGGAGAACCAGACGTCGATCTCCACCCCCATGCGCGTCAGCGTCTCGCCGATCATCGCGAGCATCTTCTCGACGCCGACGTGCTGCAGCTCTTCGGCGGTCATCCCGGCCGCGCCCGGGATCGACTTTGCGATCGCGTCGATGTACTCGCCCTGGTAGCCGTCCTCGGGAACATCGGACCCGGCGGCGCGGGCGGCGATCGACGCGCCGAAGCGTTCGACCTGCGTTCCGAAATCGTTCGAGTAGTACTCGCGCGAGACCTCGTGCCCGGCGTACTTGAGGACGCGACAGAGCGAGTCGCCGTAGGCGGCGTTGCGGCCGTGGCCGATGTGCATCGGGCCGGTCGGGTTGGCGCTGGGGAACTCGACATTGATCCGCTCGGGCGTGGGCGCGACGCCACTGCCGAAGGCGTCTTCGCCGAGCACGTGGCCGAGCGCGCCGCCGTACCAGGCGTCGCTGAGGCGCAGGTTCAGAAACCCGGGACCGGCAACCTCGGCGCTGGTCAGGAGATCGCCGAGCTCATCCGCGAGCTTCGCGGCGATTCCGTCTGCCACGTTTCGCGGGTTGTCCCGCGCGATCGGCGCGCACACCATCGCCGCGTTGGTCGCAAAGTCTCCGTGCGCCTGGTTCTTCGGTCGCTCCAGCGCGACGCCCCTCGGCGGCGCTTCAGCGCCGGCGACTTCGGCCGCGGCAGCCCCCACCGCCTCGCGCAAACCGGCGAGCGGGTCGTTGCGGGAGGAGTTTTGTGCGCCTGCAGACACGAACCGGCGCGATACTAGACCCCTATGCCTCTAATCTGCTGACCCTCAGCACCAACCGACCGACCGGAGCAACACAGATGGCCGACGACCAGTCAGAGCAGCGCGGGATCAACATCCACTTTCAGCCGGAGCAGATGGCCGGCGTGTACGCGAACTTCGCGAACATCAGCCACTCTGACTACGAGTTCACCGTCACGTTCGCGCGTGTCGACCACGAAGTCGACGCCGAAGAGATCCCCGGCGTCGTGGTCACGCGAGTGAACCTCTCGCCCCGCTTCATGCGCGAACTGATCGACGCGATGGAGGACAACTACTCCAAGTGGACGACCAGCGAAGGCATTCGGAATCTGCCCGAGTATGAGGGCGACGAACCCGGCGACAACGGCGAAGAGACCGAAGAGGACTGACGCCTAGGGAAGCGGCTCGATTCGTCCTGCCGCGAGCTCGCGCTGCACCGTCACCGCCATGCCGATGCGCTGCATCGTCGTGGGGTGCGTGCCGAACAGGAACTGCCTCACGGCCGGGGGCTGCGGGCGTGAAATGTTCTGGATCGTCAATCGCCGCTCAAGGCTGATCGCCGCGGACGGCTGTTGGGTGACCCGTAGCGCGAATGCATCGGCACGCGCCTCGACCGCCCGCGACCAGGCATTTGCGGCGGGTTGACTGATCGCGATCGCAAGCATCGCGGCGGCCAGCACCATCGCGAGACCGGCCGGTGATGCGAAGTCCACCCCGCGCCGCTCGGCCAAAGAGCGGGCGAGCATGTCGATCGCAAACAGCGCGATCAGCGCGACGAACGCGAACCACATCAGACCGACCACGAGGTCGTGGTGGTGTGCGTGACCGAACTCATGGGCGACGACCTGTCGCCGTTCGACCGGGCTGAAGTCCTTCAGCAGGGTGTCGTAGATAACGACTCGCTTGGTCGAGCCGAGCCCGGTCACGTACGCGTTGGCGCCGGTGGTGCGGTTGGCGGCGTCCACGACGAACACCTCGCCCGCCTGCACGCCGGACTTCTTCGCGAGCGATTCGACGTCGCTGCGCAGAGCCCCCTGCGGCGCCTTGGTGAAGTCGGCGAAGAGCGGCTCGATGACGACCGGCGCGAGCGCCTGAAAAACGATCGCCAGGGCGATCAGGCAGATCCCGAACACAAGCCACCAGACCCGCGCGACCTTGCGAATCAGGAATCCCGCGAGGACCGCCAGCAACGCGAGCGCAACGATCGTCAGCAACGTGCTGAGCAGCCAGTCCCACAACCAACCGGGGACGCTCTGCACCGACAGGCCGAAGTCCCGCGCCCGCATGAAACCCGCGAACTGGAACGGCATCGCCGCCAGCAACGCCAGACCAGCGATCCCCGCCCCCACCATCGCGTCACCCGCCGCGCCACCGCGTCCGAACAGCACCCCGGTGCGACGGTCGGTCCAGCGTGAGAGCCGCCCTGCCTCACGTCCGGAGTGCGGCCAGAGCAGCGCCACGGCCAGCGGGACGAGCACGAGCGCGAGTGACGCCGCGAGCCCCAACCAGCTCTGCAGGCCACGGAAGGACTGGGCGCGGTCAATGAAGGCCTGCGTGAAATACGCGTGCTGATTCACTTCGGCGATCGGAGGCAACTGATCGCGAGGCCACAACACGAGGTCCGCGACCAATCCGGCGACGAGCACGATCGCCAGCGCTGCGGCTGTATTCTGGAGCGCAGAGGGCCCTGATCGAGCGGGTCGGTTCTGTTCGGCTCTGGTCATCTCCGGATCCGAGTGGGCGAGCAAATGGAAAAGAACGCATCCAAACTACCCGCCGACCTGACGGTCCTGGCCGACGAGAGCTCCGTCGCCTTCGACGCGCTCGCGCTTTCTGACGACGATCTGTTCACCGCCGCGGCGCAGCTCAACGAGCAGCTGCTCCTCGAACTGGCGCCCGAAGAATCGCTGATAGCCGGCATCGGCACGGCAGCGCGCATCGTCGATGTCCGCGGATTCGCGGAACCGGCAGCGCCGGCCTGGGGCTGGGTTCTCGAGCCGGTGTTCGACCTTCCGATCGGTTGGTCGACGCCGGGCGCCGACCCCGAGGGTGCCGCACTCGCTCGCGCGAGCTTCGAGCGCGACGTGCTCCCGACGGTTGTCTCGATCCCCGATGCCGAGACGATTCTCGCCATCCCGATTCCGGCTCGCGGCGAACGCGAGGGTGAGCAGATCGCCGGCGCGATGGTCGCAGTCCCGCTCGCCGCGGACATGACGCCAGACGCGAACACGCTCATCGGCTCGGCGACGATCGCCGCCATTGTCGGAATGCAGATGGAGAACGCAGTCCGCGCCCGCGCCGCGGCGCGCGCACTGCAATTCGCGCAGGCCGCGGCGCGTACGCAGCGCTCGCTCGTCGAACCGCGCGATCGCGCGAGCGCACTTTGCGAGGCGATTGATGCGCTGGGCGACTGCGACGCGCTGCTCGGGGCAAGGGCGGTCGAAATCGTTGATGGAGAGGAGCGCATGGTCAAGGAGTTCGGCAACATCGACGCACCGCTGGACTCGCTCTCCACCGTCGCCGACGAATCGCAGATCCAGGCTGCGCGAGCGGCTGGCCGCATCTCGCTTCCCGTGGTCATCGACAGCGTCCCCCAAGCTGAAATCACGATTCAGTCGCGCCTACCGCTGGGCGAGGTCGAGAACGACACCTTGAACAGCATCGCCTCGGCCGTCGCCGGCACGGTCGCCCGCTTCCGAGCCAGCGCCACGATTGAATCCCTGCGCCGCTCAGCGACGCGTCGACTGGTCGAGGCTCAGGAGCGCGAGCGCTCGATGGTCGCTGCCGACATCCACGACGGGGTCCTGCAGCAGCTCGGCGCAACTGCGATCCGCCTCGAACTCGCCCAGTCGCGCGTGGAGCAGCAGGACTTCAGCACCGCGAGCGCGATCATCGCCGACGGCGCGAACGAGATCCGCTCCTGCGCGCGCGAGCTGCGCGCCCTGCTGATGGAGCTGCGGCCGCAGGTGCTCGACGACAACGGTCTCAACGCGGCGCTCAATGAACTCGGCCGGCACGTCGAGGGCGTGGTCGTCGACGTGCGGTCGGACGTCCCCGACAATCTCGGAAACGAGTTCTCGATCACGATCTTTCGCATCGTCCAGGAAGCGTTGACCAACATCCAGAAGCACGCGCACGCCGCGCACGCGCACGTCGATGTACGAGTCACCGAGGATTCGATACAGATCGACATCACCGACGATGGCGTCGGCTACGAGGGCGCCGTCACCGGCCCAAGCGCCGAGGGCAGCCACCTCGGGCTGCTCGGCATGCGCGAGCGCGCCCAGATGTTCGGCGGGAGATTCTCGATTTCAGGTGCCTCCGGCGGCGGCACCGAAATCCACGCCACGCTGCCGCTCGACGGATCGCCAGAAGCCGGCGTCTGACTTCGCATTAATGGTGTACCCCAAGTTGGGGATTCTGCGTATTAACATCTGGCGCCTACCGGGTACTCGGACTTGCTTGAGCAAATTCCCGGTACCGACACCCAACGTCCGCTGAACGAGCACGCGCACTCTCGCGAACTGTGCTCACAATGACCCTGCATGAGTAAATCTGCCACCGCACAGACGACGCGAATCGCTGTCGCCGACGATTCCGCCGTCATCCGAAACCTGCTCGAGGAAGTCCTCAGCTACATCGACGGCTACCAGCTCGTGGCGAGCTTCGACAACGGCCGCGACATCGTGGCCTGGGTGCGCGAGGGCGGCGAAGCCGACGTCTATGTGATCGACATGCGCCTACCCGGACTCAGCGGAACCGCAACGATCAGCGCCTTGCGCAGATTCACCCAGACCGCGCGGATCCTTGCGTTCTCGGCCTCTGCCCAGGAAGAGAGCGTTCGCTCGGCGACCGGTGCCGGTGCCGACGGATATCTGCTCAAAGAGTCCACGCTCACCGAACTCCTGAACGCGATCTCCGGTGGCGACGGCATCGACACATCCGAGGGATCGAGTTCCTTTCCGAAGGCGGCCGTGGATGACCCCAGCCTGGCGCCCGGCAAGGGACTCACCGTGCTGGTGGTTGACGACCATGCTCTGGTCCGGGATGCCGCGGCGGCGATGCTCGAGTCGAAAGGCTTCGCGGTGCACACGTGTGACAGCGCGGCCGACGCACGTGAGTGGCTCGAAGGCGGCAATCACTGCGACGCCGCGCTGGTGGACCTGCGCCTCGGCGACGCATCCGGCGCGACGATCGTCGAGGTCTTCCGCGAACAGGTCCCCGATTCCGCCGTGATACTGCATTCCGGCGCAGCCGACGAGGATGGCGACCGCGTCGCGCGCGAGACCGGCGCCGACGGCTTCCTCGCAAAGGGCGACTACACGATCGACGAGATGGTCGAAGCGCTGACATCAGCGGTCGATCTCCGCCGCGGCAACTCGTGACGGCCTGAAAGTCCGCATCGACACTTACCCTGTGCGGGTGCCCCGAACCCCGGGTAAATCCGTCCTGCTTGCGCGTTTCGCCGCCGCAATTCTGATCTGCGCCTCACTCGCGGCCGTTTCCGGCTGCGGAAGTTCGAACGAGAAGTTCTCGAGCAGCGAAGCCGACAACGCACTGGCCGCGCTCGACGCGGTCCAGGAATACGTCGATGAGGGGCGCTGCAACCGCGCCCGCAGCCGCGTGAACGCGCTCGCTGTCCAGTCGACGCGAATCAACGACGACCGACCGGAGCTCGGCGAGGCCTACGCGAGCAGCGTCGCCCGCCTCCAGACACTGGTCGAGCGCGAGTGCGTCGAGATCAAGCCTGATTCGCCAACACCGGAGACCCCCCAGACGGGCTCCACCGGAGACGTCCAGCCGACTGAACCCGTCGAACCGACTGGTGGCGGCGGCGACACGCCGGTCAATCCCGACAACGGCGGCGGCACCGACACACCGGTCACTCCCGACAACGGAGGCGACCAGACCCCCGGGCAGGACCCGGCGCCGCCCGCTGACTCCGGCGGAGCAGGGCCAGGGACATGACCGACACTCCCCAGACACCAGCAAAGCCCTTGATCGCCGGGCGCTATCGCGAGATCCAGAAGATCGGCAGCGGCGGGATGTCCGTCGTGCTGATGTGCGAGGACAC
>JAEMSX010000109.1 GCA_016462645.1 Thermoleophilaceae bacterium | reverse complement strand
GGAGCAGAAGCGCAACCTCAACCTCGTGCTCAACGAGGAGAACGGCGGCACGACCACCCGCGCCTACATCTTCACCAAGGATCTCCCGACCAACAAGGCGATCGCACCGTTCAACGATCGTCTCGTCGCGGACTCCGCGAAGCTCGAGAAGAGCGTCGGCGCGGACGTGCAGGTCGGAGGACCGGGCCGCACGTTCCTCGACTACGACAACTTCACCGGCAAGCGGATCTGGGTGCTGCTGCTGGCGCTCTCGCTGATGAGCTTCGTCTTCCTCCTGGTGGTCTTCCGCTCCGTATTGCTGGCCGCCAAGGCGGTCGTGCTGAACCTGATCACGGTCGGCGCGGCGATGGGCCTCGTGGCGCTGCTCTACTCGGGCAAGGCGCCGCTGTTCGGCGGACCGGGCTGGATGGAGGCGACGTCGTTCTTCGTCGTCTACTCGACCACCTTCGCGCTGTCCATGGACTACGAGATCTTCATGATCAACCGCATGCGCGAGAGCTACCTGAAGACCGGCTCCAACGAGCAGGCGATCCGCGACGGCGTGCTGAAGACCGCGTCGATCGTCACCGGATCCGCGCTGGTGATGTGCGTGCTGTTCGTGGCGATGGCGCTGACCAGCGATCTGGTCAGCAGCGCTCAGCTCGGCCTTGGTCTTGCGTTCGCGATTGCGATCGATGCGACGATCGTGCGGCTCGTGCTGCTGCCGGCGACGATGCGGCTGTTCGGCGACGCCAACTGGTGGTTGCCGAACTGGCTCGACCGCATCACGCCGAACGTCGCGATCCACTGACGTTGCACGATCACAAGTATTGAGGTTGACCCCACTGGACAAAACGCCGATGCTGTGTGCAGGGCGGAAAATGGGCCATTTTACGGCCCGAGATATCCGCCAAACGTGCTCTACTAAACGTTGAAGGACCGAAGGACACACGGCAGATGGCCACCGCAGCAGCAAACAAGACTTCACTCGCTTTCCAGCAGCTCTCAAAAACGCTGGACGCGAAACCGCCGAAAGCTCTGGATGAGTTGCCGGCGAAGGACCTGCAGGACCTGAACAAGAAGGTCGAGGCCGCGCTCGCGCAGCACGAGGAGGCGATGATCCAGGCCGAGAACTCGATCATTGATCAGGCACCGCGCGCACTGCGCGGAACGGTGCGCAGACTGCTCGGGGTGAACTCATGAGCGCGCAGCTCCAGACGCACGCCGAGATCGTCAAGATCGCCCACCTGCTGCAGGTGCCGCCCAGCGAGATCGAATACCTCGCCGTCTGCGAGCCCGAGACGCTGATCGATTTCCGCCTGCAGCTGGTCGAGGTCTTCTACGGCGACGAGGGCTCAAACCTCAAGCGCTTCGCGAAGGTCGGAAACCTCCTCCCCGCTTCAGTGATCGCCTCGCTGACCAAGGAGGCCGTCGGGCCTGTGCTCGCCGCGCGCATCGCGGGATTCGTCGATCCCAAGCAGGCCGCGTCAGTCGTATCCAAGCTGCCGACCGCGTTCGTCGTGGACATCGCGACCGCGATCGACCCGCGTCGCGTCGGCCCGGTCATCGGTCGCCTCGACAACGGCACCGTTGAACGCGTCGCGCTCGAGCTGATCAAGCGCCACGAGTACGTGACGATGGGCCAGTTCGTCGGCTTCGCCTCCGACGAGATCCTGCGCATCTCCTTCAACTTCTCTTCTGACGAGGCGCTCCTGCGCACGGCGTTCGTCGCCGAGGACAAGGACCGCATCTCCGCCGCGCTCACCCCGCAGTCGGATGAGCGCATCGCCTCAATCATCAAGACCGCCGCCAAGGGCGATCTCTGGCCCGAGGCGATGGACCTGCTCTCCCAGCTCTCTGACGAGCAGTACATCCGCGTGATCAACATCTCCGGATCGATCGACGCCAAGTCGCTCGACAAGATGGTCGCCGCCACGACCAAGCACGACTGCTGGGCGATTCTTGTGCCCGCCTATGCGCAGATGGAGGACCCGAACAACGGCGTCGCCGCTCTGCTTCGCGGCACCGCAAATGACATCCGTGCCTTTGGCGAGACGATCATCGAGGATGAGGCCTGGGAGGACTCCGCGGAGCTCTTCGCCAAGCTGACCGACGAGAATCGCGACGCGCTCGTCACCCGCCTGCGCCGCCTCAAGCTCGACGAAGTGTTCGAGCGCGCGGCCGTCGCCGCGTAGGCGGCCATGGCGCGGCCCCAGCGCAGCAAGCGGCGCAAGTCAATGGCCGAGCGGACGCAGCAGAAAGAGCTGACCGCCGAGATGCGCACCGAGCTCGCCTCGAAGATGTGCGGCGAGAAGAAGCGCTTCGGCCTGCGCGGCGAGGCCCAGCGCCTGGCCGACGAATACGGCTTGGGGATCTACCAGTGCCCGGTGTGCGGGGGCTGGCACTTCACGTCGAAGACGTCTATTTGATCTTGACCGAGAAGCTGCCGAGGTCGATCTTGGCCGAGGCCTTCTTCGTGCCCTTGGGCGTCCCGAAGGTGTTCAGCAGGTTCGTGAGCTGCGAGTTGAACGTGATGTCGCTCGAGTTGAAGGTGTACTTGTAGCTCTTGGACTTCGACTTCTTGACCTTGCCGCCCTCGATGTTGAAGACGCGGTGCTCGCCGGTCTTGACGGTGACGCCCGGAACGGTCGATGAGCCGGAGACGTTGCCGACGACGAACGAGGAGGTCTGGCCGATCGTCACGCTCATGCGCTTGATCGTGACCGTCGTGGTTCCGGCCTTGTGTCCGTTTGGTCCACGCGTGTCGTACTTGATCGTGATCGACTGATTGTTCTTGATGTCGGCCGTGAGCGTGTTGCTCGACTGGTAGACCGAACCGCCCTTCTTCAGCGCGAAGTTCCCGAGCTTGTTGCCCCCGCCACCGCTGGCGTTGTCGCTCAGCTCGATTCCGTACTCCTTGCTCAATGTCGGCGCCGCCGTCATGTCGAAGGTGACATTGCCACCCTTGATCTTGTAGTAGGTGTAACTACCTGCCAGCGCGGTGGCCGGGATGACGAGCGCGCAGGCGGCGATGACGGCGAAGATGAGCTTTACGGATCGGTTCATTCATTCCGTATCGGACTACCCAAAGAGTGACTTGAACGTTTTTCCAGCAACCGCTGTGTAGGCGCGGGGCGAAATGCGCATCAGGATCCATCCCGGGCTGACCTGCCAGGCCGGACTGGGCTTGATCACCTGCTTGCGCAGGATCGCGTTGACGGCGTCCTTGGCGACGACATCGGGTGAGACGCCCTTGGTCTTGTAGAAGTTCGTGAGCTTGTCGTGCTTGTTCTCGATCGAGCCGCGCATCGTCGATTCCTTGACGATCGC
>JAEMSX010000016.1 GCA_016462645.1 Thermoleophilaceae bacterium | reverse complement strand
CGATGATGCCTGCCATTTAGATCAGCTTCCTTTCTTCGAGGAAGGACACGATGCGGGCGACGGTTGCGTCCACGTCTGCGTCTGCGTCCTCGATGAGCTCGCCTGCTTCCTTCGCCGGCGGCGGGTTGATCGCGAGGACTTCGGTCTTGGAACCGGCCTCTCCGACCTGGCCGACGTCGATGCCGACGTCAGCGGCCGACTTGGTGTCGAGCGGCTTCTTCTTGGCGCCCATGATGTCCTTGAGCGACGGGTAGCGCGGCTCGTTGAGCGCGTCACCGACGGAGAGGACTGCCGGCAGGTCAACCTGCACGGTGTCGTAGCCGTACTCGGCCTGACGCTTCAGCGTGAGAGTGTTGCCCTCAAGCTTGAGGTCGACGACCTGGGTCAGTGACGGGAACTGCAGGTGGTCGGCGACGACTGCGCCGATCGTGTAGTTCTCGCCGTCGTCGGACTGCTGTCCGAGCAGGACGAGGTCGGGTGCCTCGGACTCGAGCACCTTTGCAAGTGCGTATCCGGTGGCGTTGACGTCTGAGCCGGCGAGTGCGTCGTCGGTCAGCTGGATCGAGCGGTTTGCGCCCAGCGAGACTGCCTTGTGCAGGGTGCGAACGGATGAATCGGGTCCCATCGTGACCGCAACGATTTCCTCTACCGGAGCGCCGCCCTCTTTGAGCTGCACCGCGGCCTCAAGGGCGTGCGTGTCGAATGGGTTGAGGTTCTTCTCGCCGGAACGGTCGATGCGCTTCGTGTTGGGATCGAGGCGCTTTTCGACGGCGGCGTCCGGAACCTCCTTGACAAGGACGGCGATCTTCAAGATGTCCTCCTGGTAGGGGTTCGGCCGTAACTGGGCACGGACGGATTGGTGGTCATGACAACAATTGGATCCTGGTTTGGGAGCCAGAACGAAAGAGAGCTCTCGAATGGGAAGAAAGCTTGTGTGGTCGCGTTCCAACGGTCGGATACGCGCGGGTGAAAGGTAGCGGGTTTACGAACGTTCATGCGGTTGGCGGCAGCTCGATTTTCGGTAACTGTCGCTGCTAAGTGACTCAATAGTTACTTAGGTGGTCTCAATTGTATCCGCCGAGCTCGGTCCCGCTGCTGCGGGCCTGCCGTGGCAACGCTTCCATTTGTTGCCACTACCGCACGTACACGGGTCGTTTCGGCCACGGGAGGCATCCGCCGCGGCGTAGTCCGCGACGAGCTCCGACGGCGCGCGACCAGCGTCAAGCAGGGCCTTCATCCGCCGCATCGGGTGATCGATGTGGCGAAAGAACGCGAGATATCCGTCACAGAGGTAGTTGAGCCCCGGATCACCACTGGCAGTCTCGATGAAGCGATCCTTGGGACAGCCCCCATGACAGGCGAACAGCACGTCGCACTCAAGGCACTGAACAGGGAGCGAATCGCGCTTGGCCGCGCCGAAGCGTTTCTGCTGCTCGGTTTCGACGAGCTGAGCCATCGGGAGTTCAAGGATGTTGCCGAGTCGGTTCTCGGGATCGACGAAGTGATCACAGGAGTACAGATCGCCGGTGTGCTCGAGTGCCAGTGCGCGACCACAGGTCTCCGCATGAACACACAGCGATGGCGGGGCACCGACCCAGTTGGCAAGCGCCACGTCGAACATCTGCACGAAGACCTCACCGATGTCTCGGCGAACCCAGTCCTCGAAGACATCGATCAGAAAGCGGCCGTACTGCTCGCCGGTGACCGACCGTGACGTGACGGCGGTCCCCTCCTGGCGATAGAGCGGACGATCGCGCCATGACGACCAGGGCACTCCGCCGTCGTCGTCGAGATCCGCGCCTGCGACGCGCTCGACGATCGGTATGAACTGCATGAATCGCGCACCGCACTCATCCCGGAGGAACGCGTAGACCTCGCGCCCACGGTCAGCGTTCTTCGCGTGAATCGTGCAGAGGGCGTTCCACTCGGCCCCGTGTTCGCGCAGGTGGTCGAGCCCGCGCATCACCTGTTCGAAGCTTCCGCGCCCACCCTTCGTTACGCGATAGGCGTCGTGAATCGCCTGCGGGCCGTCGATCGAGACCCCGACGAGGAAGTCCTTGCGCTTGAAGAACTCGGCCCAGGCTGCATCGATTTTGGTCCCGTTGGTCTGGATCGTGTGCACGAGCGTCTGGCCCGGCTCGGCTGCACGCTCCGCCAGCGCGACCGCGTGCTCGAAGAACTCCAGACCCATGAGGGTCGGCTCTCCCCCCTGCCAGGCGATCTGCACTTCGGGCTGACCGGCATGCGCTTCGATCAGTTGCGTGACGTAGGCGCCGAGCACCGTTTCGGACATGCGGAAGTCACTGTCCGGGTACAGCATCTCCTTGGAAAGGAAGAAGCAGTAGTCGCAGTCGAGATTGCAGACTGCGCCGGTCGGCTTGGCGAGCAGATGAAACGGCTCTGTGGCCGTGATCATCAGCCCGCGACGCCGGCGGCGAAGTCCTGCTGAACCGCCTTTGCGTGCTGTGCTTTCTCGTGTTCGTGGTGCGCCGGAGCGAGATCGAACGTGACCTCGCGGACGGTGCCGGTGAATGCGTACGGCGCGCGATCCTCGTACTCGAGGTCGACGACGCCGCCGTTGTCGCGGCCGATGTCCATGCCCGCATATGAGGAGAAGGCGAGCGGCACTGTGTGTGCGAGTTCGCCCGAGCCCACTTCCTCGTCGTTCACGTAGAGGAAAGCCGTCCCTGGTGAGCCGGGCTTCATCTCCTTCGACTCGAACTCCATGCGCACGCTGACTTTCCCGTGCGGAAGCGGCTTGTTCGACTGCTGGCGATAGGTCTCAACGCCGAGGTAGGAGTACGTGTGATTGAGCAGACCGTTCTTGTCGACCCACAGCGCGAAGCCGCCGATGAAATCGGCGTTGGCCACGATCACGCCTTCGGCGCCGCCGTCGGGCACGTCGAGCTCCGCCTCGATCGCGTAGGAACGACCGGCGATCCGGGGCACCATTCCGCGCTGGACGTTCTGGACATCGCAACCAAACCGGAATCGCGTCTTTGTCGGCAGCGGAGGGAGCATGTCGAAGAACACGCAGAATGCGCCGAGCAGCGGAAGTGCGCGATTGCGTTCGGCCTCCTGCCACCAGAGCTCCACGAGTTCTTTGACCTTCTCGGGATGGTCCGCCGCGACGTTCTTCGCCTGAGAGAAGTCGTCGGGCAGGTAATAGAGCTCCCACTCGTCGGCCTCCGGGTCGTAGTCAGAGCCGGGGCCGAACTTCGCCATCGTCTCAGGAGACATGTCCCACGGGGCCTTGTCAAGGCGCGTACATGCCCACCAGCCGTCCTTGTACATCGCGCGGCTGCCGAGCATCTCGAAGTACTGCGACGTGTGGCGGTCCTCGGCGTTCGCGTCGCTGAAGGTTTCAAGGAAGCTCGTGCCATCCATTGGCTCCTGCGGGATTCCGTCAACCTCCTTCGGCTCGGGGATCCCGACCGCCTCGAGAATCGTCGGGCCGATGTCGATGCAGTGCGTGAACTGATCGCGGACGGCGAGATCGGGGCTGATCCGATCGGGCCAGGAAATCACCATCGGGTTGCGCGTGCCGCCGAGATGGCTGGCCATCTGCTTGCCCCACTGGAACGGCGTGTTGCCGGCGTGCGCCCAGGCCGCGGCATAGTGGGGCGCGGTGTGCTCTCCGCCCAGCTCCTCAATTCCGCCGTACTGCTCGATCAGTTTGAGCTGGTGATCGGCGTCAAGCACGACACCGTTGAGGAAGGTCATCTCGTTGAACGAGCCGGTGGTCGTGCCTTCCATGCTGGCGCCATTGTCGCCCCAGACATAGATCACGAGCGTGTTGTCACGGTCGCCGAGTTCCTCGATCGCGTCGAGCAGTCGGCCGACGTTCCAGTCCGCGTTCTCGCAGTAACCGGCGTAAACCTCCATCTGCCGCGCGTAGAGCTTCTTCTCGTTCTCTGAGAGCGTGTCCCACGCGGGAAACAGGTCAGGACGCTTCGAGAGCTCCGTGTCCTGCGGGACGATGCCCAGTTCCTTCTGGCGCGCGAGCACCTGCTCACGCAGGACGTCCCAGCCTTCATCGAACTTGCCCTTGTACTTGTCGCTCCACTCCGTCATGACGTGGTGCGGGGCGTGCGCGCAGCCCGTCGAGTAATACATGAACCACGGCTTGTCCGGATCCTGCGCGCGCACGGCGTTGAGCCACTCGACCGACTTGTCCGTGATGTCGTCGGGGAAGTAATAGGGCTTCCCGTCCGTGCCCTCGGGCACTCCGATCACCGTGTTGTCCTGCGTGATGATCGGGTCGTACTGACCGGCGGCCCCGCTCAGGAAGCCCCACCAATGGTCGAATCCCCATGCCTGGGGCCAGCGGTTGAACGGGCCGGCGGCGCCTTGGACCTGGTCCGGCGTGAGGTGCCACTTGCCGAAGCCGCCGGTGACGTATCCGTTCTCCTTGAGGATGCGCGGCACCGGTGCGCAGCTACGCGGAAGCGCGCCCGTGTAGCCCGGGAACGGTCCCGGAAACTCGACGATCGATCCCATACCCGCGCGGTGGTGATTGCGCCCGGTGAGCATCGCGGCGCGAGTCGGCGAGCAGACCGCCGTGACGTGAAAGCGGTTGTACGTCAGGCCGGCCTCGCGCACGCGGGACATCGCCGGCGTGCTGATCGGTCCGCCGAAGGTTTCTGTGTTTCCGAATCCCGCGTCGTCGATCAGAACGACCAGCACGTTGGGTGAGTCTGGTGGCGGCTTGACGCCGGCGACGATCGACCAGTCAGCGATCGATTCCGAGATCGTGCGGCCGAGCACGCCGCCGAACGGGGGGTCGGGGATGGGGAGCTTCGTGCGATCCGGGTTGAACTTGCCCATCGCAGCTTCGAGATCACTCTTGAGCGCGCCGAGCAGGCCTTTCTCGTCCGTCATGACGACGGACTTCGCGGGCGACCCCGGCAGCGCCCGCTCGATCTCCAGTCGGTACTCCGCCGAGAAGACTCCGATGATCCCTGCCGAACCCGCGGGCAGAGCCTCGCCCAGCTTGTCTCCGAGCCCCGTCTGGAGGCGGTGCGAGGCGAACTTTCCGGCGATCCCGCCGGCACCCGCGCCGACCGCGATTGCCGGAATGAGTTCCGGCTGAAACAGCCCGACCGCGAGACCGACGCCGCCGCCCCAGCCGGCTCCCTTGCGTCCGAGCCTGTCGCCGGTATCGACCACGGTGACGCTGCCGTCTTCTTCATGGGCAACGAGAATCACGCCCTCGACCTTGACGGTCTTGGCCTTGATCAGGCTGACGAGAGACTCGAAATCAGTTCGAGCGGCTTCGACGTCCTGGTAGGCGGCAACGAGCACTTCGTTCGTGGAGCCAGACATAAACAAATCCTCTCGATCGGGCACGCAGTGCGACGCACTTTATTCGAGATCGCGCCGCGACGGCGGCGCCTCCGGACCGTACGGCCAGAATCAGGCGGCGACAGCGCCGGTGATGAAGTCGACGATGTCGGTCGTCGGTGAGCCCGGGGTGAAGATGCCGGCCACGCCGAGCTCCTTCAGCGGCTCGATGTCATCAGACGGGATCGTGCCGCCGACGCAGACGAGGATGTCGCCGGCGTCCTGCTCCTGGAGGAGCTTCATGATCTTCGGGACCAGCGTCATGTGGGCGCCGGAGAGGATTGAGAGGCCGATCGCGTCGGCGTCTTCCTGCAGCGCGGTCTCGACGATCTGCTCGGGGGTCTGGTGGAGGCCGGTGTAGATGACTTCCATTCCGGCGTCACGCAGGGCGCGCGCGATGATCTTCGCACCGCGGTCGTGACCGTCGAGGCCGGGCTTGGCCACGACGACGCGGATCTTTTTGCCTGTGGCGGAATCGCTCATACGCGGCAGAAGGTTAGATGGTCGATTTCGTGACCGGCTGCGATGTGGGGGCGGCCGCGGCCAGGGCCGCGATGGACGTTCGAATCAAGCTGATCTCCCCTCGTCGAGTCTCAATGCTTGAGACACGCGACGAGGAGAAATCATCCCATGAGGTTCGGGCTACTGCGTGTTCGTGCCCTGCTGCTGCGCGCCGGCCGGCGGTCCACCCTGACCTTCACCCTGGCCGCCCGGGCCCATCTGCATCGTCCGCGTCCCTGTCACCTTGAACTCCTTGCTGACCTGGACGCCCACGTGCGTGCCGTCCGATTTCTCGAAGATCACGACGTAGCCGGATCCGTTCGGGGCCTCGAACGCGTGATCAACCGTGCCGCTCGCCTTTGTCTTTGCGGCCGCAACAGCTTTCGTTCTGGTCGTGCCGGTGAGTTCAGTCATCTGCGGAGGACCGCCCTGTCCGCCGTTCGGGGGGCCGCCCTGGCCCATCCCGCCGCCGGTCGCGCCCGTTGCGCCGGAGCCACCCTGCGCACCCGGCGGGCCCTGGCCGTTCTGCATGCCCTGCCCGCGCATCGCCGTGCTGGCGCTGGCATTCGAGCCGGAGTCGGATTTGTTCAATACGGAGAACCCCAGCACGAGCGCGACGACTGCGCCGAGCGCGATCGCAAGCCGGGTCTTCTGTTGTTGGTCGAGATTCATCTGCATCCTGTTCTGGTGGGGAGGTTGCAGTGATGTTCGACCCTGCGGCTGTGAAAGAGCTGGGAGGCGCCTCAGAGACGCTGAGAATTTCGGCCGGCTACTCCGGCTTCGGGCTCTGCGAGTCGAGGTAGCCGCTGAGCGATCCCATGTACTTCGGAATACCGATGATGAAGCTCGCGACAGTGATCGGACTGCCGGCCTCGCCGGTACCGGTCAGAAACCATCGGGTGATCCCGGGGTCGTCAGAGTCGGCGACCTCATAGGCACGCGCGTCGGGCGGATTTCCGAACTTGTCCGGGCCCCAGTTGAGTTCGGTGCCCTTACGCCAGTTCGTCAGAGTCTCGAAGTCCGTCCCGATTCCGAGGCTGCCGTCCACGGTCCGAAACGCGGGATTGGCGATTCCGAATGTGATGACCGTTCCATTCCAATTCTTGACCTTCGTCTTGGCCTTGCCTGAGCTGGGCACAGCGCTCGTGACCTTGCCCTTGATTCGCTTGAAGCACACCGCGAGTCCGATCTTCGCGTAGGTGTCGCAGAAAAATGACTTCGTCTCGCCGCGAACGGTCGAAGTCGGTTTGCCGAGCTTCTTGACCACGCGCGCACGCTTGTGCCCGAGGCGCGCGCCCCCGACCGAGGTGCCGTCGACGACACGGGTGTCTTTCGGCGTGTCGAATGTGATCCCCGCGGCCACCGCGCCGGGCGCGGTGAGGGCCGTTGCGATCACTGTCAGCGCGAGCGCCAGTGCGACACGAATGGACGGCGACATCATGCCGCCAACCTACCAACCGATTGCGGTTACTCGTCGGGAGGTTTCGGCAGCGACGGAGTGTGTGCTTTGCGCTCCAGATCGGACTCCGGCTCGCCGGGGAGCAGCGGTTCCTGTCCGCGCGTGGCGAGCAGCGACCACACGATCGAACCACCGGCCGCGACGACGATGAATCCGAGCGAAAGCCCGATCGGCACGTGGTAGATCTCGCTGATCATGAACTTGATGCCGACGAACACGAGCACGACCGCGAGTCCCATCTGCAGATAGATGAAGCGGTCCATCGCGTCGGCCAGCAGGAAGTAGAGCGCGCGCATGCCGAGCAGGGCGAACGCGTTCGACGTGTAGACGATGAACTTGTCGTTCGTGATCGCGAAGATCGCGGGGATTGAGTCGATCGCGAAGACGAGGTCAGTTGCCGCGACCACGAGAATCGCTGCGGCGAGCGGCGTCGCGACGAGCTTGCCGAGCAACCCCTTCTGGCCCGGCTTGCGACCGGCCTCGAACGTCTCGCCCGGGTGGACGTCCTCCTCGCGGATGAAGTACTTCTCCCCGTGGAACTCGTTGCTGACCGGCATCAGCTTGCGCAGGAAGCGCAGCGCGAGATTCTTCGACGGATCGGTCTCGCCCACGTCGTGGACCGCCATGCGGATACCCGTGCCGATCAGCAGGATGCCGAAGAAGTAGATGATCCAGTCGTATGCCTCGATCAGCTCGGCACCGGCGAGAATGAACCCGGCACGCATGAACAGGGCCATCACGAGACCCCAGAACAGCACTCCATTCTGAAGCTTGGCGGGGACCTGGAAATAAGCGAAGACAACCGCGAAAACGAAGACGTTGTCAACGGAGAGCGCGCGTTCGAGCAGGTATCCGGCGTAGTACTCGCTGGCGCTGTCTCCGCCGAGCTCCCACAGAACGACCAGCCCGAATCCGAGCCCGATCGCAAGCCAGAGCACGTTCGCCCAGATCGCTTCCTTGATGTCGACCTTGTGCGAACCCTTGTGGAAGACGAAGAGATCGAGGAAGAGAAAGAAGACGACGCTGACGCCGAATGCGATCCAGAGCCAGGTAGGGGCAGAGGGACCTGAAGAGGTCGCGGCCGATGAGGAAGAGGCGAGGAGCACTGACGGCGGAGGTTAGGCAAGCCTCACACGAAACTGTCCGATCAGAAGACGGGCACTTCCGTGTAAGTCCCGAACACATCCTGCAGCGCGTGCACCATCTCGCCCTCGGTTGCCATCGCGCGGGCGCAGTCAAGTATCGGATACAGCAGGTTCTGGTCGGTCGTCGCGGCCTCGCGCAGCGCCTTCAACGTTTCTTCGACCTTCGCGACGTCACGCGAAGTGCGCACGGCCTTGACGCGATCGACCTGCTTGCGCTCGAGCTCAGGGGAGATCCTCAGGATCTCGGGCGAGTCGTCGATCTCGAGCTTGTACTTGTTCACACCGACCACGATGCGCTCGCCCGCGTCGACTTCCTGCTGGTAGCGGAATGCTGCGTCGGCGATCTCACGCTGTGGGAAGCCGCGCTTGATCGACTCGACGATTCCGCCGAGTTCGTCGATGCGGCGGAAGTAGTCATACGCCGCGGCCTCCATCTCGTTGGTCAGCGCCTCGACGTAATAGCTGCCGCCCAACGGGTCGGCCGTGCGGGTCACACCCGTCTCGTGCGCGATCACCTGCTGGGTGCGCAGCGCGATACGCACCGCGTCCTCTGTCGGAAGCGCCAGGGCCTCGTCGAAGGAGTTCGTGTGCAGCGACTGCGTGCCGCCGAGCACCCCGGCGAGCGCTTCGATCGCGGTGCGGATGTGGTTGACCTCAGGTTGCTGGGCGGTGAGCGACACGCCGGCGGTCTGGGTGTGAAAGCGCATCAGCATCGACTTCGGGTTCTTCGCGCCATAGGTGTCGCGCAGTTCGCGCGCCCAGATGCGGCGGGCCGCGCGGTACTTGGCGATCTCCTCGAAGAACTCGATCTGCGCGTTGAAGAAGAACGAGAGGCGCGGGGCGAAGTCGTCCACGTCGAGGCCGCGCTCGACGCCGGCCTTGACGTACGCGAAACCGTCGGCCAGGGTGAACGCAAGCTCCTGCTGGGCTGTCGATCCGGCCTCGCGGATGTGGTATCCGCTGATCGAGACCGGATGCATCAGCGGCATCTCGCGCGTGCAGTACTCGATCAGGTCGGTCACGAGTCGCATCGCGTGGTCGATCGGGAAGCACCACTCCTTCTGGGCGATGTACTCCTTGAGGATGTCGGTCTGGAACGTGCCGGCGAGCTTGTCGGGCGGGACGCCCTTGCGCTCAGCGGCGGCGACGTAGAAGGCGAGCATGATCGCGGCGGGCGCGTTGATCGTCATTGACGTGCTGACCTTGTCGAGCTGGATGCCCTGGAAGAGCGTCTCCATGTCGTCAAGCGTGTCGATCGCCACGCCCTCGCGGCCGACCTCGCCGAGCGAGCGGGCGTCATCGGAGTCGTGGCCCATCAGGGAAGGCATGTCATACGCGGTCGAGAGACCGGTCTGGCCGTGGTCGAGCAGGTACCGGAAGCGCTCGTTGGTTTCCTCGGCCGTGCCGAAGCCCGCGAACTGACGCATCGTGAACATGCGACCGCGGTGCATCGTCTCGTAGGGGCCGCGTGTGTAGGGGAACTCTCCCGGGTCGCCGAGGTCGCGCTCGTAATCGACGTCCACGTCTTCGGGCCGGTAGAGCGCCTTGGTCGGCTCGCCGGAAATCGTCGTGAGCAGTTCGCCCTGCGGGGTGCGCTCCTGGCCGTCGTCCCTCGCGGGCGCGGCCTTGCCGTCGGTGAGCGTCTCTGGTGGGGGCTTCATCTGACTCCGATTATGCGCGTCCGGCTGGCGGTTTGTGGTCACCGGCTGTTTAAAACTCGCTTGTTGAGCGTTCAGCGAGTTGCTCCGGGAGTCTAGTTCGTCGAATGCGTCAGAGGATTTCAAGCACCCGATCAAGCGGCCGACAAAGCACAGCCTTGCCGCCCTTCTCCGCGATCGGACGCTGGATCAGGCCCGGGTGCTCGGCGAGCAGCTCGATGAGTTGCAGATCCGTGTGATCGGAATCCTTCAGCCCGAGCTCCTTGTAGAGCGGATCCTTGGGCCGCAAGAGCTCGCGCGGCGAGATCCCCATCTTGTCGAGCAGCTCCGCGATCTTGGCTTCACTCAGCTCGTCGATGAAGTAGTTGACAGCCTCGAACTCGACGCCGTTCTCTTTCAGAAGTGCGACGGTCTTCTTGCACGTGGTGCACGTCGGCTTCTCGTAGATCGTGAGTTGTGCGTCGTTCAAAACACCCACCTCGAGGCGAGGATCGGGAGGAAGATCATCATCAGGAATCCCACGACGATGCAAGTCATGATGATGACGACCTTTTTGTGCGTGAGGTCTTCCACCCCACGCACATTAGGTCAGAACTATTTACTCGCCGGCGACTTCAACAACAACCGCGTCGCCCTGGCCACCGCCGGAGCAGATGGCTGCGACGCCGAGTCCGCCGCCGCGACGACGCAGCTCGTGGACGAGCGTGCCGATGATGCGGGCTCCGGACGCGCCGATCGGGTGACCGATCGCCACTGCGCCGCCATTGACGTTGACCTTCTCCTCGTCGATGTCGAGCATGCGGATCGAGTTCAGGGTGACCGAGGCGAATGCCTCGTTGATCTCCCAGAGGTCGACGTCGGCCGGCGTCTTGCCGATCTTCTCAAGCGCGGCGAGCGAAGCCTTGGCGGGCGTGCGTGCGAGGTACGCGTAGTCGTCAGCGATCGAAGCCTGGGAGACGATCGTCGCCAGCGGAGTCTTGCCGTTGGCCTCTGCCCACTCATCGGAAGAAACGACGATCGCGCCGCCGCCGTCGTTGACGCCCGGAGCGTTGCCCGCGGTGTGGGTGCCGTCCTCCATGAAGATCGGCTTCAACTTCGAGAGACCCTCGAGCGTGGTGTCCGGGCGCACCGACTCGTCGATTTCGACGACGGTGTCGCCCTTGCGACCCTTGATTGTCACCGAGACGATCTCTTCGGGCAGCTTGCCTTCATCGTTGGCCTTGACTGTCAGCTCGTGCGAGCGGACCGACCAGCGGTCCATGTCGGCACGGGTCATCTCGATCTCGGCAGCGACCTCACTGGCCTCGTGGGCCATGTGCTTGCCGGAGAACGGGTTGGTCAAGCCGTCGTGGATCATCGCGTCGATCATCTTGCCGTCGCCCATGCGATAACCGAAGCGCGCCTGCGGCAGGAGGTAGGGAGCGTTGCTCATGCTCTCCATGCCGCCTCCGACGCCGACCTCGATGTCGCCGGCGCGGATCGCAGTGTCAAGCATGCCGACTGCGCGCATGCCAGAAGCACAGACCTTGTTGATCGTCTCGCTGGAGACTTCCTTCGGGATTCCGCCCTTGATCTGGGCCTGGCGCGACGGCACCTGGCCATTGCCGGCCTGGAGGACGTTGCCCATCACGACGTGATCGACCTGATCACCCTTGACGCCGGCGCGCTCAAGCGCGGCCTCGATGGCGATGCCACCGAGCTCGACAGCCTTCAGTGATGAGAGTCCTCCGCCGAGCTTGCCGACGGGTGTACGAGCTGATCCGAGAATGACTGTCTTGGCCATGAGAGTTACGACTTCCTTTTGAAAGTGGCGGTGATGGAGATGAAGAGGTTTGGTTCGATGGTGTGGGCGGGCGAATCCTCAACCAGCGCCGTGGGTTGAAAGGGTAGTGATGGCGTAGCGCACGACCGTTCGTGCGTGTCGAAAATCTTAGCGTCGGTTGGGGATAATCTGCCCCTCATGCCTCAGATCATCGAAGTCACCACGCGCCAGGGCGACCCCGCCGAAACCTCAGCCGACACCCGCGTGGTGGGGCTCTTCGTTGATGAGCCCAGCGGCATCGAGTCGATCGACAAGCTCGTGGAGTCGGGTGAGATCAAGGCTTCGTACAAGTCGACGGGCGTTGCCCGCTCGCACAGTCAGCGCTTCGTCACGGTCGGATTGGGCAAGCGCGACGAGTTCACCGCCGAGCGCGCACGGGTCGCGGGTGCGGTCGCGACGACCGCGGCCAAGGGCGTCGGCGCAAAGTCGCTTTCGGCCTCGGGTCCCAAGGACTCCGGCTCAAGCGCCATCCCGGGAGCATTCGCAGAGGGCGTGATCCTGAAGAACTACAGCTTCGACGCCTACAAGAGCAAGTCCGACGACGACAAGGAAGACGACGGCTTCATCACATCGCTCGAGATCTTCACCGACGAGGATGCATCGGAGTCCGTGAAGATCGCAGTGGCCGCCGCCAACGCAGCCAACCGCGCACGCGATCTGCAGAACCAGCCGCCGAACGTCGCGACACCGACTTACCTCGCCGATCGCGCAGCGGCGATCGCGGCGGAACACAACCTCGAATTCGACATCCATGACCGCGAGTGGATCGCGGGCAAGGGCATGGGTGCATTCGCCGCCGTGGCCAAGGGCACGCCCGAAGAGCCGCAGCTGATCGTGCTCAAGTACAACGGCGCCGGAGCAACCGGCCCGACGCTCGGCTTTGTCGGCAAGGCAGTCACCTTCGACACCGGCGGAATCTCGTTGAAGCCCTCAGGCAAGATGGAAGAGATGAAGTTCGACATGTCCGGAGGCGCCGCGGTGCTCGAGGCCACCGCCGCGATCGCTGAGCTCGGGCTGCCGATCAATCTGATTTCCGTCGTTCCTTCCACCGAGAACATGCCGAGTGGCACAGCGACCAAGCCGGGCGACATCGTCACCGCGTACAACGGCAAGACGATCGAGATCGACAACACCGACGCCGAGGGACGCCTGATTCTCGCCGACGCTCTGACCTATTGCGTCGAGCTCGGCGCCGAGCGCATCGTGAACCTCGCCACGCTGACCGGCGCGATCATCGTCGCGCTCGGCAGCACCTACGCGGGCCTCTTCAGCAACGACGACGAGTGGGCCGCCGCTGTCGAAGCGGCCGGCGACGCGACGGGCGAGATCGGCCACCGCCTCCCCCTCCACCCGGAGTTCGCCGACCTGATCAAGGGCAAGTACGCCGACATCTCAAACGCGCCGGGGTCGCGCAAGGGCTCATCGATCACTGCGGCGGAATTCCTGAAGAACTTCGTCGGCGACACGCCGTGGACGCACGTTGATATCGCCGGCACGGCGTGGGACAACGGACGGGCGTACGTGGGCAGCGGAGCAAGTGGATTCGGAACGCGCCTGTTGGTCGAGTTGGCGCGCGAGCACGGGGCAAGCTAGCCCCGGGGGCTCACTCCTTGGACTTGCCGCCGGCGTTCGAGTTGGCGGAACCGTTGCCCGAACCGGAGCCCCCGCCCTGCGCGGGGGCCTGATTCGAGCCGCCCTGCGCACCCGAGCCGTTGCCGCCGCTGCCGGAGTTTCCGCCGGTGCTGTTGCCGGTGCTCTGCTTGTTCGACCCTGAGTTGCTGTTCGAGGACCCGCCCCCGGACGAGTTGCCACGGCCGGCCGAATTCGACGAGCCGTTCGATCGCCCGGCGGCGCTCTTTGACTTTGCGCGCTCCTTGTTGGCTGCGGCCTTCTCCTTTGCGGCGGCGCGCTTGGCGCGTGCCTTGGCGCGGCGCTCCTGCGCACGCTCGCGACGCTTGTTGGCGGCAATCTTGTTGGCCCTGGCCTGCTCGGCTGCCTTCTCGCCAACCGTGAGCGACTGGGCGGGAACGGCGGGTGCGGTCGCGCTTTGCTCGGAGACCCCCTGAGTCTGCGAATCGTTGCTGGTGCGCTCTGAGGCGACCTTCTCGCCGACAACAACGCTGCCGCCGCCCACGGCGACAACGGCCAGAACGGTCGCTGCGACCTTTCCGCCTGCGATCGCCAATCCGCTGCCGCCGGCCACGGCGCCGCCAGAAACAGCCGCTCCGCCGGTGCTTGCAGCCGCAGTTCCGGCTGCGGCCGCGGCACTTGCCTTTCCGACTCCAGCGCCAAGCCAGCCGATCGTCACGATCGGGGTGGCAAGCGCCAGCTCGCGTCCGAGATTCTTGCTGCGGTATCCGCTGGCTTCGGCTGCCTGGGAGACGTTGGCCCGACCATGCTTGATCAGTTGCTTGACGCCCTCCGGCGATGTTTCGAGTGTCTCGCTGATCTCCCCGTAGGACATTCCTCCGAGTTCGCGCAGAACGAGCGCCTCGCGCTGGCGTTCCGGCAGACGGTTCATCGCGGCGAGCAGCCAGTTCATCTCCGAGCGCTTCTCGACTTCGTGCTGGAGGCTGATCACGTTCGAGGGCTCCGCCGCGAAGTTCGGGTCGTCGAACGACGCCGGACTCGGTCGACGTGCACGGATGTGGTCAAAGGTGTGATTGCGGGCGATCCTGAAAAGCCATGCCTTGAAGGACCCTTCATCGCGGCGAGTGCTCATGTTGGCGAACGCCTTTCCGAGTATCTCCTGGGTCAGATCCTCAGCGTCGTCCACGGAGCCCGGGCGATTGAGGAGGTGGAAGACAAACGCGAAGACCTGTTGGCTGTATCGCGCATGCAAAGTCGCAAAAGCGTCGTCGCTACCGCGAGCGCAGAGTTTGCAGAGGACCGCATCCGGCTGCATTGAAAGCAGCCGTCCACTTACCGCGCCTGGCGGAACCAGACGATGTCCTTCCTTTGGTGAAGCTTCCATCCTTCTCTACCTGACGTATCGCCATATCAAGGGTGTCACTGCAATGTTCGTCCATTAATTCGAATCTTGCGTGACACCCCCGGGAATCGGCCTCGTCAAGTTGGATGACCGGTGCAATTCGAACCCGGCGACCACCCCACAGAGAGACGAAACGATGACTCGCACATATACGACGAAAATGGCAATGATGCTGACGCTATTGATGCTTGCAGTCTCTGTGTTCGCGGCCCAGGCTTCCGCCGCCCCGAAGGACCGGAACGACAACGGCATCCCCGATGCATGGGAGAAGGCACACGACCTTTCAACCAAGAAGGACCAGGGCAACCGTGACGCCGACGGCGACGGTGCGCGCAACCGCTGCGAGTACCAGGCCAAGACCGACCCCGGCGTCGCCGACAGCGACGCAGACACGATCGTCGACGGCGACGAGGACACGGACGGCGATGGCGCAACCAATCGCGCCGAATCGAATCTCCACTCCAACTGCGGCCGTGCGAATTCGCATCTCCAGATCCGTCGCGCGACAGTGACGTCGCTGACGGACGGCGTGCTCGTGCTGACAGTTCGCGGAGGCGGCACTGTCACCGCACCCGTCAGCAGCACGCTGCGGTGCTCAGTGAAGAAGGCCACGGACGACGCTTCGACGTCATCCGAGGGCAAGGGTTCCCCCAAATCCAGCTGCGCGGTGGCTGATCTTGTCACCGGCGCGAAAGTGCACAAGGCACGCACCAAGGGCGGCAAGTTCGTCGCGGTGACGCTGGTCAAGTAGCGGCTGATCCTGCTCGGGACGGGGGCGCTGATCTGCGGCCGCCCTCGTCCCCGCCGCTACTTCGCTCAGTCGTCTGAGCCGCCGCCGGACGTACTGTCCGACTCGAAGGTGTCGCCGGATCCCGACGATCCAGAACCGGAGCTGTCGCCCGAGTCCTTGCCGCTCTGATCGGATCCTCCGTCATTGCCTGATTCCGGCGGCTCGATCTCCTGGCCCTCGGCCACGTCATCCGAGCCGGATCCAGAGTCGGTTTCTGAGTCCGACGAACCAGACTTACCGCTCCCGCGATGTCCGCCGCTGTCGTCGCCCGGCTCGAGGACGTCGTCACCGCCGCGTCCACCGTCGCCACCGGATCCGCGGCGACCGGAGTCGTCCCGACTGCCGCGGTCCCCGGGCGTTGATCCCGGGCCGGAGTTGCCTCCGGTGCCACGACGGCCGTCGGCGGGATCGTCAGATCCGCGGCCGCGACGTCCATCGACATCACCCGGCCGCGTTCCCGGACGGCCGTTTGCAACCGTCTCGGTGTGCACTGGGCCGGCAACGGCTTGACGCTGCTCAGCGATCTGGGGGCCCTGGTTCTTGTGCTTGGCGTCCTGTTCAACGACAACTGCGCCGCCGCCGATCGCGAGGAACGTGAGCGCCGTGGCGGCTGCCTTCCCGCCGATTGCGGCACCGCCGCCCGCGAAGACGCCGCTCGCCACCGCGCCGCCTGCAGCCGCGCCACCGGTGACCCCGAGTGAGGCGAGCGTCATTGAAATCGGAACTATCGGCGCGGCCATCGCCAGGTCGTGGCCGAGGCGCCTGCGCGCGCGGCGCTTGTAGCCGACGCTTGCAGCGGCGGCGCCGACGCCGTCGCGACCTCGGCTGATCAGTTTCTTTGTCGCCGAGACGCTGGTTCCGAGCTCCGCGGCGATGCGCTCATGTGAGAAGCCGCCCATCTCGCGCAGCAGCAATGCCTCGCGCTGGCGCTCGGGCAGATCGGCGACCGCCGTCATCAACCAGGCAAACTCCGCGCGCTGCTCGGCCTGCTCGGCCGGTTCTTCGGCCTGCGGGGCGAGCGGCGGCTCGGCATTTTCGGCATCCAACGAGACGACCTTCTGGCGGCCGCCACGGATCAGATCAAAGGTGCGGTTGCGCGCGATCGTGAACAGCCACCCCTTGAAGGCGCCGTCCACGCGTTGCTCGCGAATGCCGGCGAACGCTCGCGTGAAGACGTCCTGCGTGATGTCCTCGGCGTCCTCATTGCCGTTGGGGCGACCGAGCAGGTGAAATACGAAGGCATACACCGGTTGGCGGTAGCGCTGGTAGATCGCGTCGTAGGCGGAGACGTTTCCGCGCGCAGCGAGGCGGCAGAGCACCGCATCGGGCTGGGCGTTCATCAGCCGCGTGGCCGCAGGGTGCTGCGCCAGCGGTTCGTATGTGGGGGATGCCTCCAAGAGCCTTAATACCTATAGACGCGCGAGCACGTTAAAGGTCCCATAAGAACCTGAGAACTTGCTGAGATCGGGATCTCCGCGGGACTTTCGCCAAATGGCGTCGTCTTCATTGATATCGGCGGGTGCGACAGATCGCACAAGCCCAATTTTCATCGAAGGAGCCAAAAAGCGATGCATTCCATCCAGAAGTTCAAGCTTGTAGCCGTGCTTGCCCTCGCACTCGCCGGGATGGCGATTGTTGTCGGCTCGGCCGCTGCCCACCGTGGGCACGGCGACCGCCAGGCACGAATCGACAGCGACCGCGACGGCGCTTCGAACCGCTGTGAAACCCAGGCCGGCCTGGACGGCACACTTACCGACACAGACGCCAACGGCACGATCGACGGCCTCGAGGACAGCGACGGAGATGGCGCCAACAACGCCGCGGAGTCCCGCCTGCGCACCAACTGCTCTGTCGCCAACACGCGATTCAAGATCAAGAAGGCCACCGTCAAGAGTTACAGCGCTGAAGACGGTCTGACCCTCGCAATCGGCCGAAGGGGTCTGATCACGGCCGCTGTTTCGCCGACGGTCGTCTGTGAGCAGGACGACGTGAGCAGCGACAACACGGCTTCGGTCTCGCGTGACGGTGCCGACGAGGACGAGAGTGGCGACGACCGCCGAGGACGTGGCGACGACGACGGCGGAGATGACGACCGCCGTGGCGATCGCAGCGACGACGATGGGCCAAGCGGCGCGACCGGCCCGACCGGTGACGACCGCGGCCACCACCACGGTGACGACGACGAAGACACCGTCGCCTGCACCACCGCTGATCTGACCGCTGACGCAAGCGTGCGCAGCGCGAAGATCAAGAACGGCGTGTTCACCAAGATCCGCCTGGCTGCTGCCGACGAGGGCGACTTCTAGGCCGATCGAACGCAATCGCAGGACCGAAAAAGCCCCCGCTCCCGTCGGGGGCTTTTTCGTCGGTGCGGACTTTGTGACATGTTGTTACTATGTCTTGTAACAACTTGTTACAAAGCGAGGTGCACGATGGCTTGGAATGTCGTAGTGGTTGGAGGCGGATTCGGCGGATACAACGCCGTCCGCACGATCGAGAAGAAGTTCTCGGAAGAAGCCGTCAAGGTCACTCTGGTCTCCGAGCAGAACTACCTGCTCTACACGCCGTTCCTGCCCGAGGCCGCGGCCGGCACGCTTGAACCGCGTCATGTGGTCACGCCGCTGCGCGACCTGCTTCACGGCTCACGTCTGGCACTCGGCTCGATGACCGGACTCGACGTCGGGCGCAAAGTCGTGCAGGTGCGCAACGAAGAGGGCGATCCGGTCGAGCTTCGGTATGACCGTCTCGTGCTCTCCCCCGGTTCGGTCTCACGCACGCTGCCCATCCCCGGCCTCGCCGAACACGGCGCTCAGTTCAAGAGCCTCGCCGACGCGATCTGGCTGCGCAACCACGTGATCCGTTCGCTCGAACTCGCCGAGACCGTTCGCGATCCGCGCCGCCTTGACGAGCTCCTGACCTTCGTGTTCGTCGGCGGCGGATACGCCGGGCTTGAGGCGCTCGCCGAACTGCAGGACTTCGCGACGGACGCGCTGGAGATGTACCCGGCTGCGCGCGAGCACGGGATGCGCTGGATGCTCGTGGAGGCAGCGGACCGCGTGTTGCGTGAACTGGATCCGAAACTCGCGGAGTACACCGTGCGCGAGCTGCGCAAGCGCGGCATCGACGTGCGCCTCGACACGCAGCTTCGCGAGGTCACCGCAACTGACATCCTGCTTTCGACCGGCGAGCGCGTCGAAACCCGCACGTTGGTCTGGACGGCAGGCGTGAAACCGAGCCCGTTGGTCGCCGACCTCGGGCTGCCGCTCGATGAGACCGGGCGCATCGTCGTTGACGCAGAGATGCGCGTCGAGGGCGCCGAGGACATCTGGGCAATCGGCGATGCCGCCGCAGTGCCAAATCCGATCGATCCTGAACGTTCCTCACCACCGACGGCGCAACACGCACGCAGGCAGGGGATTGCGGCCGGCCTCAACGTCGCCGCGTCACTCGGCAAGGGACGCGCGAAGCCGTACTCCTACAAGGACCGCGGATCGTTCGTGAACCTCGGTCGCTACAAGGCCGTCGCCATGACCGGCAAATTGCGCGTGCGCGGGCCGCTCGCCTGGTGGATGGCGCGCACGTACCACGTGAGTCAGATCGCGAGCTTCTCGCGCAAGCTCCGAGCGGTGATCGACTGGACCGTCAGCCTGCCGTTCGGGCGTGACGTGTCGGAGGTCGGATCGATCGGACACCCACGCAGGTTGGACGGTTCCCTGACTAACGCGAGTCAGAGCCAGAGCCAGAGCCGAGCAGACCAGAAGTAGTCCCGTCAAGCGTGTCGGTGACGTCGGTGAGGACGTCGCCGGCCACCTGTTCGACAACCTGTGCCGGTAGCTCGACGATCCCCCTGACCGGCTGGGGAGCCTGAGGAGACGGTGGCTTCGATGCGGCGGGCGATTCAACTGTGGTGTTCTCTGTCGCCACCTGCTGATGGTCGCCGACGGTGGCTGGAGTCTCGCTGACCGGCCGATCACCGCCAGGAGGTGTGGGCTTTTCAGCGGCCGGCGCGTGGGCCGAGAACTCCGACTTCATTCCGTGCCCGGGTGCATCGGCGTGCCGCGCCTCCGACGCAGACCGGTCGGCGCCTGGTCGCGATCCGGCGTCAGCGCTCTGCGTGGTCGCGGGCGTGGCTGCGGCTCCGTCCGCGCCCGCGATCCCCCGACTGACCGGCCCCGCAGATCCCGCGAGCACCACCGCCGCGAACACGGTTGCCGCGAATTTCGCGAGCGCAGCCGATCCGCCGGCGGTCGTTCCTGCCGAGGCCACAGCGCCTGCGGCCGCGAATGGCAGGATCGGTGTCGCATCGAGCAGCTTGCGCCGCAGTTGGCTGTCGCCGAGCGATTCACGCTCGAGTCCGTCGCGATCGGCTGCGGCCCGTACGCCGTCCCGCGCTCGCCGGATCAGCTGCCTGGCCGAAGCCGACGAAGTCCCGAGCTCCTCCCCGATCTGATCGTGCGAGAGACCGGCGAGTTCGCGCAGGAGCAGGGCGCTGCGTTGGCGTTCTGGCAGCGCTTCGAGCGCTTCGACCAGCCAGGCGACCTCTTCGTGCGCCTCGGCGATCGCCGCGGTGGTCGTCGCGGGGGCCTGCTGCGGTCCCAGCTCGATCCGTGCCGACTCGATCGAGACGAGGCGAACGCGTTCGCCGCGCAGCAGGTCGACGGACCGATTGCGCGCGATCGTGAAGAGCCATCGTTTGAAGTCGCCGCTGAAGTGTCGTCCGCTGATGGCGTCGAATGCGCGGACGAACGCGTCCTGCACGACATCCTCAGCGTCTTCGTTGCGGTGCCGCGCACCCAGCATGTGAAACACGAATGCCTTGACGGCCGGGTAGTGACGACGGAAGAGCTCCGCGAATGCCAGTTCGTTCCCGTTGGATGCGGCGCGACAGAGCACGGCGTCTGTCTGCAGGCCCCACACGCGGGCGCGCGCGGCGGCAGGGCGAGAGGAAGTCTGGACGATTCGCGGTTCCATCACTGATCCCCTGCCCCGCGCAGGACGCTTCCAAACCCGCGCCCCCGGCGAGCGAGCGACAGAAATCTTCAGTCGAGCGTGATCTTTGGCTTCCGAATCCGTTTAACACCATGTACACGAGGACTTACGTGTGCGACCGGAGAACCGCGTGGGTTCGGGTGGTCGCGGCAGAGACTCCAGGTTTCTGCACGCTCGGGCTCACGCGACTCCGGGTTGAGGCACAACTCCACCGGCGCTGGATCACGCACCCCCCTTCGTGAGCCAGCGTCGGTGTAGTTACCTCTTGTCCTTGGCGGCCGGACCGGAGGATGACCCGGCGACGCCCGGCAGCCTGGTGAGGTCGAGCCGCTGCAACGGGCCGGGGAGTTTCGAGCGATGCCGCTCGATCAGGCCGGCGACGACGGTCAGCGCAAGGGCGACCAGGCGGCGATAGCGCCAGGCGAGCCGGAGGAATCTGTAGATGACTGCGGGCATTGGCTAGTTCGCTTCTTCCCTGCGACGGAGGATTTCACGTGCCGCACTCCCGGGATCGAGTTTCCGCGCGACCACCTCGTCGAGCAGCTGTTGCACGCTCGCGTCCTCGTGGATCGAGGCTTCCAGCTCGCGGCGCAGGCTGATCGTGGCAAGTTCCATCACTTCATTGCGCAGGTTGCGGCTGCGGCGCTCGGCGAGGGTGCCCCGCTCAACGATGTGCGCGCGGTGCGACTCGATCGCATCGAGCAGCTCCTCGATGCCGATGTCGTGGGCCGCCTGCGTCTGCACGATCGGCGGGACCCAGCCGTCTTCTGCATGACCGAGCGCGAGCACGCCCCTGATCTCGCGCACCAGCGTGTCGGTCATCGGGTGATCGGCTTTGTTGACGACGATCACGTCAGGGATCTCCATCACGCCTGCCTTCAGCGCCTGGACGCTGTCGCCGCTTCCGGGCATCAGCGCAAGCACGATCGTGTCGGCGTGGTCGATCACGTCGACTTCTGCCTGCCCGACACCGACGGTCTCAATCAGAACGTTGTCGCGTCCCGCGGCATCCATCAGCAGCGCGGCCTGAAGCGTGGCCTCGCTGAGTCCGCCGAGCGCGCCGCGGTTGGCCATCGAACGGATGAACACGCCCGGGTCGAGAAAGTGCTCGCTCAGGCGAATGCGGTCGCCGAGCAACGCGCCGTGGGTGAAGGGGCTGGACGGGTCGACCGAGAGCACCGCGATCGTCTCTTCGCGCGCGCGCAGCTGCTTGATCAGCGCGCCGATCAGCGTGGATTTGCCGACACCGGGCGGCCCGGTCAGGCCGACCATTTTGGCCCTGCCCGTGTGCGGATAGACCTCCTTGACGAGCTCCCAGCCAGCCGGGTCGTTGTTCTCAACCAGGCTGATCGCCCGCGCGAGGGCGCGCTTGTCGCCGGCGACGAGCTTTTCGGCGAGATCGTGTGCGGTGGCTCGGGCCATGGGTGCACGATGGTATGCGGGACGGCGGACCGGGCGTGCGATTTTCCCCGCCACCAACCTCCACCCACGTAAAGTTCCACGCAACGACATGGCCCTGCCCAAGGAACACGAACCGGCACCCGGCACCGCGCCACACACTTCCGGCGACCCGATCATCATGCCGCCCCCGGCTCCGCGCCACGGCGGCCCGATCGTGCTGCTGCGCTTCATGATCAAGAACCGGCTCTTTCGCAAGCGCTATCTGGCGGCATACCTGCGGATGTTCAACCACAAGGTGATCCACCGACGCAAGTACGGCAGGAAGATCCACACCGACGGGCTGTGCTTCATCGGCAACAAGGTGAAGATCGAGATCGGGCCGCTCGCCCACGTGTATCTCGATCGCTGGTGCTGGATCGGCAATCGCACCAAACTGCGCTCGCACGGCGGCTTCATCCGCATCGGCAGCAAGACCGTGCTCGGCGAGGAGATCACGTTCAGCACCTACGAGGAGATCTCGATCGGCCGTGAGTGCATCATCGCCGACCGTGCGATGTTCATCGACTTCGATCACATCGTCGAGGACCCCGAGCAGGCGATCCGCAAGCAGGGGCTCTACAGCAAGCCCGTGCGCGTCGGCAACAACGTCTGGATCGGCTACGGCGCGTGCATTCTGCGCGGCGTGACGATCGGGGACGGGGCCGTCGTGGGCACCAACGCCGTCGTCACCAAAGACGTCCCGGCCAACGCGATCGTCGGTGGAATACCGGCGCGCGTTCTGCGCATGCGCGAGGCGCCGGAGCGGCTCAAATGGGAAAACTGAGCGCGCAGCGCAACTAAGCAATTTTCCGTAGAATCGGACGCCTATGGCCGACAAGATCTACGTCGACAACAGCGAGGCCACCGAGGCGTGGAACACGGTTCTCTTCGACCGCTTCCGCGACTATCGCCACATCTTCGTGGAGGCTCTGAAGCTTTTCAGCGATGACGCCCTCGCCCTGGAACCCCCCTCCGCGGGCGACCGCGTCGTCGACCTCGGCTGCGGCTTCGGCGATACCGCGCAAGATCTTGCGCGGATCGTCGGACCGTATGGATCGGTCACAGGGATCGATGCGGCCGAGCGATTCATCGAACAGGCGATCCAGGAGGCAGCCGCAGACGGCGTCGAGAACGTGGACTTCCGCGTTGCCGACGTGCAGGCGGAAGTGCCGGGCGGACCCTACGACTACGCGTTCGGGCGGATGGGCACGATGTTCTTCGCCAACCCCGTCGCCGCGATGCGCAACGTGCGCGAAGCGGTCACCCCGGGCGGCCGGCTCTGCATGATCGTCTGGCGACGCAAGCTCGACAACCCCTTCATGTTTCGCAGCGAGGAGATCGTCGACAAGTATGTGGCGCCGCAGGATCCCGAGGACAGCGACGAACTCACTTGCGGGCCCGGCCCGTTTTCAATGGCGAACGCAGACACGACTTCCGCGGTGCTGGATGCCGCGGGATTCGAGCAGATCGCGCTACGGCGCGTGGACGTCGAGATCGAATTCGGATCGAGTGTCGAAGAGGCCGTCGACGCCGCATTCGCGCTCGGCCCGGCAGCGGAGACGATGCGCCTGGCCGGAGACTCTGCCGCGGAGCTGCGGCCGCTGATCGCGGACGATCTGCGCGCGCTGGCTGAAGAGCTCAAGCGTCCGGACGGCGTAGTGGCCGCGCCGGGATCGGCCTGGGTCGTGACCGCGCGCAGCGCAGGCTAGGAGCGGGTCGCCGCAGGGGCGCCGGGGCCGACGGCAACTGCGTCGTCGTACAGCTCGAGCGTTGTGCGTGCGACGTCGAGCCAGTCAAACGTGAGCACGTGGTCGGACGCCTCGGTGACGAGACGGTCGCGCAGCTCGGGATCCGTCAATACGCGCTCGGCCATGTGCGCCAGCGACTTCGGGTCTCGCGACTGGAAACGCAGACCGACGCTCTCGGTCGGCACGACTTCGCGCAGTCCGCCGGTGTCGGCGACGATGCAGGGGCAGCCGCTCGCCATCGCTTCAAGGGCGACCAGACCAAAAGGCTCGTAGATCGACGGAACGACGGTGAGGTCGGCGATCTTGTAGAGCGAATGCAGCACGTCATCGCCGATCCAGCCGACGAACGTGCCGTGCTCCATCAGGCCGAGTTTCTCGGCCTGCGCCTTCAACTCTTCCTCGTGCGTGCCGGAGCCTGCGATCAGGAAGCGGACGTTGCCGACGTTCTCGATCAGCGTGGGCAGGGCCTCGAGGGCGACCTGGAAGCCCTTTTCATAGACCAGACGGCCGACCAACAGGACGAGCTTCTCGTCTGGCTCGGCGAACGACGCGCGCAGTTCTTCGAGGTTGTCCATCGGGCGCAGATCCTCGGGGTCGATCCCGTTCGGGATCACGTTGACCTGGCTCTCTTCGAGGGCGTAGATGTCGGCGATGTGTTCGCGCATGTAGGCCGAACAGGCGATCACCTTGTCGGCGCGGTTGGTGATCCACTTCTCGACGCCATGGATGTGGCTTTGCGGGTGCTTGTCCACCCAGCCCTGGTGGCGGCCGTACTCGGTGGCGTGGATCGTCATCACCAGCGGGCGATCGAACCGACGGGCGAGGTGATCGCAGGCCGACGCGACGAGCCAGTCGTGTCCGTGCACGACATCGAAGTCGTAGTCATCGCCGAGCGCGACGCCGGCGCTCAGCATGTCGGTGTTCATGTGTTCGATCCAGGTGACGAACTCACCGAGGTCACGCGGGCGGTCAGGCTCGCGGACGCGATGCACGTGGACGCCGCCCAGGAGCTGTTCGTCGGGAGCCGCGCCGTCGCCGCGCGTGAGCACGTGAACTTCAGCGCCAAGCTGAACGAGGTTCTCGGAAAGCTTGCGGACGTGGCGTGCGAGACCGCCTTCGATCAGCGGCGGGTACTCCCAGGAAAGAATCAGTGTGCGCAAATTTTGGGGTGGGTCGAAATGGGGTGAGGCGCTCGGATTGTCGCAGAGGGACTAGCCGCGCAGTTCGCTGAGCGCGCGCTCGAACCCCGCCAGGTGCTCCGCGAAGCGCGTGGATCCGTAGTCCCCGGTCAGCCCGACGCTCTCCATGTACGCCCAGTCACTCGTCTGCAGAGCCAGTAGCTCGGCTCTTGCGCGCGCGGCGACTTCCCCATCCATGTCCGCGCGCGAGAGCGCCTGTTCGAGCTCCAGTTCGGCGCGGCGTTGATTCCAGACCATCTCGGCGACGCGCGGTGAGTCCCAGGTCTCGAGCGTCTTGTTCCTGCCCCACGAGGAGCGGGCGATCTCGCGGGTGGTCGGAGCTGCATCGCGAGCGGCTTCGCCCAGCGTGACCAGCCCGATGCCGTACTCGGGCGCCATCTTCAGCACGTGCTCGAGCCACCACGGACCTTCGTACCACCAGTGGCCGAAGAGCTCGGTGTCTGCGGCGAAGACGCTCGTGCCGATGCTGCCCCGCTCAGTCGAGTAGACCTCCAGACGAGCGGCCAGCGAGCGCAGGAAGCTCTCCGCGTGTGCCTGCGCCTGCGCGCGTGCTCCCTCAGGCGACCAGCCGTCACCGGCGTTGTTGTACGGCAGCAGATCGTGGATCGTTCTGGCAAAGGTCGAGCGGTACACCGGAGCCGACGGGTACCCGTCCTCGCGCCAGACCTGCGCAACCGTGTGCCAGTCGATCGGCATCGCGGTCGGACCGGCCGGCGTCGCGATCGGATCGAGGTTGTCGAGCGACTGCTCACCGAGCGCGGCGGACTGATCGACGCAGAAGTACTCGACGCCGTTGCGCGCGAGGGCGGCGTCGAGTCCCCGGTCCCACGCGCACTCCGGAAGCCACAGCCCGGAGGCCGGACCGAACCGCGTTGCATGACTCGCACGACCGGTCGAAAGCTGCAGGTCGAGCCCGAAATCGCTCGCCATCAGCGGAAGGATCGGGTGCGTCGCCGGGCCGCCGATCAGCTCCACCCCGCTCGCGCCGAGGTCGTCGAACATGCCATTGAGATCGCGGTCGAACTCGTTCTCGAAGCGATTGATCGCGACGCGGTAGTCCGTCAGCTGCGGTGCCAGTGCGGCGTGCAGCTCAGGCCGGTCGACCTTGATGAACGCGGCCATGTCCT
This sequence comes from Thermoleophilaceae bacterium, assembly GCA_016462645.1. Lineage (GTDB taxonomy): Bacteria > Actinomycetota > Thermoleophilia > Solirubrobacterales > JACPNS01 > JACPNS01. The sequence goes on along the minus strand of JAEMSX010000016.1, from coordinate 18,636 downwards.
CGCCGAAGCAGTACTCGCGGGAGTCATTGACCCATGCCACGAAGCGATCGCCGGCAGCGCCGCGCATCGCGTCGAACTGATCTGCCAGCACCGGAGTAAGACCCACTGTCACCGGCAGGCCGCGCACGACGTCGGCGACCCGCATGTAGGAGCTGGCGACAACTTCCCAGAGCCACTGCTCGCCGAAGGGCCAGACGCCGTGACCCTCCACATACGGCATGTGCGAGTGCAGGACGATCGCCAACTGGCCGCGGTGCCGGGTCATGGGGCTGATCCTAGATGCGCGCCTGCGCGCATTGAATTACGCCGTCAGTTCACATCGTCATCACAAAATCGTCTCCCGATTGCGACAGTTCGATAACCGGCTGGTCGCCCCCACCGCCCTAGCCTGCGGACGATTCAGACAAGTACCCGCTCCGACGCCCACGCTGGCGTCGCAAACATCCTCAGGAGATGAAAATGCACCTACTCCGCAAGCTTCTGCCGCTGGCCGTATTCGGCCTCGTCGCGGTGTTTTCCGCCACTGCGGTGGCTCACTACAGCTTCGGCTTCCTCACCTCGGTGAAGCCCTACGCAGTCCCTGTCGGCGGTGAGTACGACATCAAGCCGCTGATCTCGGTCGCTGACCAGGTCCCCGAGACCTCCAACCCGAGCAAGCGCTTCCAGATGGTCGGAACTCCGGACGGACTCGGCATCTCGCGCATCGGCGGCCGCACCACTGTCTTCATGAACCAGGAGTTCGGCCGCTCGGTCACCTCCGAGCCGCTGATCGGCGCACCGCTCAACCGCGGCGCATTCGTCTCGAAGCTCCAGCTCGGACACAACGGCTCAGTGCTCTCCGGCGACCGCGCCTATGACTCGGTCTACAACGAGGACACGCTTGTCGGTCCGGCTGCGGATGCAACCAACTCGACCTCGGCCTTCGCGCGTTTCTGCTCCGGCTTCATGGCCGACAGCAGCGTCGGCTTCAGCGAGCCGATCTATCTCGCCGGCGAAGAAGGCGGCGGTGCTGACACCTACGACGGCAAGGGCGGCATTTCTGCCGCGGTCTACCGCAACCAGCTCCACACCCTTCCGCGCCTCGGCCACTTCGCCAAGGAGAACCAGGTCGTGATGCCGGGTACGGGGAACAAGACCGTGATCTTCGTTCTCGAGGACGGCCCGTCCACTCCGGACTCGCAGCTGTTCATGTACGTCGGCACGAAGGACCGCCACAGCAGCTCGGTCCTCCGCCGCAACGGACTCGACAACGGCAAGCTCTTCGTGTTCGTCGCCGGTACCGGCGTCAGCACCGAGGGCAACCTGCCGAGCGGAAGCACCACCGGCTCCTGGTCGGAGATCGTCGGCGCCGAGACGCTGAACGAAGCACAGATCGAAGCTGCGGCAGACGCCGCGGGCGCCATGGGCTTCATCCGCATCGAGGACGGCGCCGCGAACCCGTCCAAGCGCGGCGAGTTCCACTTCGTCACGACGGGCGCGAGCTACCCGAACCCGGCCTCGCCGATGAACAAGCTGGGACGCATCTACCGCCTCGAGTTCGACCCGCGTGACCCGACGGACGCCAGCAAGCTGACGACAGTCGTCAACGCCGACCAGGTGATCGCCGCTGGCGGTGACACCGCACTCTCACCCGACAACGTCGAGGTCAACGGGCGCTACCTGATGGTGCAGGAAGACGGCACCTCCGAGAGCCGCGCGGTGATGACCGCGAAGGGTCGCGAAGGCAGCATCTGGCGCTACGACCTCAAGCGTGGATACGCCGCTGAACGAGTCGCTGAACTGGACCCGGCCGGCCGCGACGGAGTCATGACCACTGCCGGTATCTGGGAGAGCAGCGGCATCATCGACACCGGTGACTTCTTCGGCCGCGACAGCTGGATCTTCGACGTGCAGGCGCACGGGCCGACCACGGCTCCGGCCGCCAACACGGTCGAGGACGGACAGCTGCTCCTGATGCGCCCCGCGCGCTCCTGGCACTAACCGGCCATACGCACGCGGATCCCGGGGGGCCCGGTCGCGCACACATGTTCAACTCACGAGGGTCGCTCCGGCGGCCCTCGTGACGTTTCGGCGCGGACTCAGGACCGCGGCCCGGAGCAGACGGCGACGAAGTCGAGCGCCTTGGCCAGCGAGCCGTCGGACTCGCCGCGCCTGAGCACGAAATCGTGCTCGCTGATCGCCGGGGTGAAGCGGTCGTAGAAGAGCTTGCTGATGCGCAGTGCCTTGTGCACGCGGTCCCAGCCGACGCCCAGCGCGAGCTCGTGTACGCGCAGCTTCCGCGCGTGGAAGACGCCGTAGATCGTCACGTCGGTGAAGACCTCCTGGCAGAGTTCGCGGAACTCGGCGGGCTTGTACTCCTTGACGTGCCACGGGTTCTCGGACTTCTCTGCGCCCTCGGGCGCGAGCGTGAGGAGGTTGGGCGTGGAGACGTAGACCTTGCCGCCGGTGCTGAGCAGCGAGGCGAAGTGGCGCAGCACGCCCGCCGGATCCTGGACGTGCTCGATCGTCTGCAGGAAGGTGACGGCGTCGACTTCGTCTTGCGGGCGGTAGGTCTCGATCAGATCGCGCACGATTTCGACGCGATCGCTCGTGTATTTCGCGCTGGCGTGCTCGAAGGCCTCGGGATTGGCGTCGACGCCGATCACACGCGTCGCCGTCTGGGCCAGCACGGCGGTGCCGTAGCCCTCGCCGCAGGCCATGTCCACGACGCTCTTGCCGTCGACACGGCGCGCGATCCAGTCGTACACCACGAGGTGCCGGCGGTACCAATAGTTCTCCTCGGGCAGGTCCGGGAGCGTGCGCTCGCCGGTCAACTCCAGAGGCGGTACACCATCTGGTTGATTGAGCTGCACGAATTTTTCGACTGTCTCCGCCATCGGCGCCGCACTATAGTTGCGCCCCCCATGACCCTTTCAGCAGATCAGATAAAAGACGCGAACATCTCCTACCACGACGCGGCGGCCGAGGAGTACGACGCCAAGTGGGGAATTGACTACGGCGACATCGGCCAGTCCCAGGTGGCGATCAAGACCAACAAGGTCCTCGGCAAGGACGCGCACTTCGAGCGTGCGCTGGAGATCGGCTCCGGCACGGGCTACCTGTCGCTGAACATGATGCAGAATGGCGTGATCGACGAAGTCGTCTGCACGGACATCTCCCAGGGCATGCTCGACTGCGTCGAGGCTTCCGCTGAACGGCTCGGATTCTCGGACCGCGTCACAACTTTTCACACGGAGGCCGAGGGCTTTCCGTACGAGGACGAATCGTTCGACCTCGTCTTCGGTCACGCGATCCTGCACCACCTTCCGGACCTGCAGGAATCGTTCAACGAGTTCTACCGCCTGCTCAAGCCCGGTGGAATGATCTTCTTCGCCGGCGAGCCGTCAGAGCGCGGCGACAAGATCGCGCGCTACCCGAAGCAGATCGGCCACCACCTCTCGCCGCTCTGGCGCAAAGCGCTCAAAGTCGGTCAGCTCTCCGAGCGCGAGGCCGAGGCCGTCGCCGCCGGCGAGCGCTCGCAGGAGTACATCGACGGCCACTCGGTCGAGCATCTCGTCGACGTTCATGCATTCAAGCCCGGCGACCTCTCGGGGTTTGCGAAGACCGCCGGATTCTCGGACGTCAACGTGATCGGCGAAGAGCTGACGGCGAACTGGTTCGGTTGGTTCAACCGCGCGCTCGAGGCCGACGGCATCCCCGAGGACATCCCGTGGAGCTGGCGCCAGTACGCCTACCGCGGCTACCTGGGCTTCCAGAAGTTCGACCGCACGGCACTCGAAGGCCGCCTGCCGGCGAGCATCTTCTACAACCTGATGATCGGGGCGGTCAAGCCGTAGGAGGCGGGCCGAAGTCGGTGGGCAGCCCCTTGGCGGCCCAGTCGGCGATCCCACCGTCCATCGTCAGTGCCCGGCTCTGCGGGTGCACTCCCTCATACATCGAGGCCGCGACCTGCGAGCGGGATCCGTGCGCGCACTGGAAGATCACGATCGGAGCTTCGTCAACCATCTCCGGGTCGCCCTCGTACTCAGAGAGCGGAACGAGCGTCGCGCCGTTGATGCGCATCTCGTCCCATTCGTAGTCCTCGCGGCAGTCGATCAGGACGGCGCCCTCTTCGTCGATCAGGCGCTTGGCTTCCTTGACGTCTACGTGTTCCATGAGCGCGAGATTAGCCCGCGAGGCGATCGATCGCGGCACCGAAGAATGCGTTCTCCTCGTCGCTGCCGCAGGTCACGCGGAAGGCCCCGGGCGCGCCGAATCCAGAGAGCTCGCGCACCGCGACGCCAAGCTTGAGCAGCTCGCGCTCCACGTCCGCCCCGCTCCCGCGCCCGCCGACCTCGGCGAAGACGAAGTTTGCGCGCGACGCGAGCGGCTTGTGGCCTGCGAGCGAGAGGTACTTGAGGAGCTGCGTGCGCGCCTGCTTGACGTGCTCGACGCGGTTCCAGACCTCGGCCTGGGAATCGAGCGACGCGAGCGCTGCGCGCTGCGCGAGGGCATTGACGTTGAAGATGCTGCGCATGCGGTCGACGGCCGCCACGACCTCGGGCGAACCGAAGCCGTAACCAATGCGCAGCCCGGCGAGGCCGTAGATCTTGCTGAACGTCCGCAGCACGAGCAGGTTGGGCACGCCCTCACGGATCAGCTGCGGGCCTTCGGGTTCGTCATCCCCGGAGGCATACTCGGCGTAGGCCTCGTCCAGCACACAGAGCACGTGCGGCGGAAGCGCAGCGATGAACTCGCGCACCGTCTCGCGCGGAGCGAGCTGGCCCGTCGGGTTGTTCGGATTGCAGATGAAGACGATCCGCGTTGACGGGAAGACCGCGGCGTGCAGCGCCTCGAAGTCGATCTGCCACTCGTCGGTCAGGTTGACCGGCCGGGCCTCTGCGCCCGTGGTCGCACAGGCGGCGACGTAGGTGGGAAACGAAGGCCAGGGGAAGACGCCGTTGTCGCCGGTCTCGAGCACCGAGAGCGCCGCGAGGCGGATCAGCTCGTCGGCGCCGTTGCCCAGCACCACATTCTCGGGGGCGAGGCCGTTGAGCGCCGCGATCTTCGCGCGCAGCTCGGGCGCTGCGGAGTCCGGGTAGCGACGCAGCTCGTCGAGGTCGAGGTCCTCTGACAGAGCTGCGCGCGCGGCCGGTACGGGGCCGAAAGCGCCTTCATTTGAGGCGAGCTTGTGGATCTTCGCAATCCCGAGTTCGCTCTGAAGGCGTTCGACCGGGGCCTGCGCCACGTATGGCTTGAGGTCGTTTACGTAGTCCTTGAAGGGCACGCACCCAACCTAGCGACAGGCCCCGTCGCCGCGTTACTTCTTGACGATCAGGTATCCGGGGGCGAAGGTGATCGCGTAGTTGAGCGACTTCAGCTTTCCGGCGGTGCAGCTGATCTTGTAGATGCCGGGCTTGCGCTTGGCCTTGGACGGCACTTTGCAGTTGGGCTTGCCCGCGAGGTCGTTGCTGACGTCGTCATCCCAACCCTGCCAGCCGTAGCCGGTGAGTGTGTACTTCTTCGGGAGCTTCCCGAGGTGCACTTTGGCGCTCGGCACAATCACGAGCGGCGCGAGCGAGATGGTGTAGGTGCCCCCCGTGTAGGTGAACGAGTAGTTGGGGGACTCGGCCTTTGAGCAGGAGGTCGGGTAGACGCCTGGGTGGCTGACGGCGATCGCGGTCGTCGAGCAGCTTGGCTTGGTCTTCAGCTTCGAGGAGCTGTCACCGTTGACAAAGCCGCTGTAGAAGGCGGCGATCGACGGGACGGATCCACCGAAGAAGTTCGAGCTGCTCGATGCGGTGATCGAGAGCGAAGCCTTGGCGATTGAGAAGGACTGGGTTGCGGTGCCGGCCAGGAACGGGTCGGCCTCGACCTGATCAGCGTTGATCTTGCAGGTTCCAGCGCCGAGAACGCTGACGATGTCGCCGGTCAACTTGCAGACGGTGGACGATGACGCGTCAACAGCAAAAGTGATTGGGGTAACCGTGTTGTCGCTGTTGGCGACGACCTGGTAGGCGAGCTTGTCGCCGTACTTGACACCGGTGGGCGCCGTGCTGGTGAATGCGAGGTTGGTCGGATCGGTCGGAACAGCCTGGGCAGCGGCCGGCACGATGAGCAGCGCGCAGGCGGCGATGACGGCCGCAAGAACGCGTGTGAGTGGGAAAGAGTGAGAGTGAGTGTTCATAGCCGGTGAACCTACGCCCGGGGATGAGTAGGACCGGTTATCGAGCGGTGAAGCTGTTGATACAAAGTGGTTACAGATTGGTGCGACCGCCCACCGATCTGCGCCCTTTCCGCCAGTAATTGCGCCGCTCAGCGGTGAGACGCTGGTGAACGAGCGGTGTTGCAAACGTTCAACGCTGCGGATAAAGGATTGTGCTCAGCGTGAGCCGACGCGGCGGAAGGCCCAACCCACGGTGGGCACCGCAACGACAAGTATCCCGATGCTCCAGAGGATCGAGTTGAGAATCGATCCGTCCGCCGGAAGGTCGGTGGTGAGCGAGCGAACTGCGTCCACCGCCTGACTGACCGGCTGGTTCTCGGCGAACGCTTGGAGGCCCGCGGGCATGGTCGCGGGATCGACAAAGGCGGAGCTCACGAACGTGAGCGGAAGAATGATCACGAACGAGAGCTGCTGGAGTGCCTCGGGGTTCGGGATGAATATCGCCAGCAGCGCCCCCACCCACGAGATGGCGAAGCTGAACAGCACCATCACGCCGAGCGCGGCCAGGTAGTCGAGCGGGCCGCCGACGGGGCGATAGCCGACGATGTAGCCGATGATCACCATCACGAACACCGAGAAGATGGCGCGGATCGCATCGGCGATCGTGCGGCCGATGACGATCGCCGGGCGCGACATCGGCAGCGTGAAGAAGCGCTCGACGATGCCCTTCTCGAAGTCATAGGCCAGCGACATCGCGGTGGTCAGCGCGCCGAAGGAGATCGATTGGATGAAGATTCCGGCCATCAGGAAGTTGACATACGAAGTACCGGCAATCTCGATCGCGCCACCGAAGACGTAGCGGAAGATCAGCACGAACATGATCGGCGAGACCGTCACGCCGACGAGAATCTCCGGGCTGCGGAACGTGTGCGTCACCGAACGCCGGAACAGCAGCATCGTGTCGCCGAAGACGTGGCTCATGAGAGCGACTCCTCCTCGTCGGTGGCGACGTGCTGGCCGGTCAGGGTGAGGAACACGTCGTCGAGCGTCGGGCGGTGCACGAAGACCTCCTCGATCTTCACGCCCTCAAACTCAAGCGAATCGATCAGGCGAGCGACCTGAGTGGCACCTTCGGTCAGAGCGACCGTGATCCGGTGCTCACGCTCGTCACGACCGACGATCTCAACGTTCTGGGCCTCGAGCTTCTCTGCAGCGTGATCGAGCGCCTCGGGGCCGGACACCTTGAACTCGAGGCGCTGGCCGCCGACGCGGTCCTTCAGTTCGTCGGAGGTGCCGCGGGCGATCACGGTTCCGTGGTCGATCACGACGATGTCGTCGGCAAGTTCGTCGGCCTCGTCGAGGTACTGGGTCGTGAGCAGCACCGTGGTGCCGCCGGCCACGAGCTCCTCGATCTTCTTCCAGATGTCGATGCGACTGCGCGGGTCGAGGCCGGTCGTGGGCTCATCGAGAAACAGAACCTCGGGGTCGGCGATCATGCTGGCGGCGAGGTCGAGGCGGCGACGCATACCGCCCGAGTAGGTGCCCGCGTTGCGGTCGGCCGCCTCGTGCAGGTCGAAGCGCGTGAGCAGCTCGTCGGCGCGCCTGATCGCCTCTTGTTTGGAGAGGCGCGTGAGGCGGGCGATCAGAATCAGGTTCTCGCGTCCGGTCAGCAGTTCATCGACGGCCGTGTCCTGGCCGGTCAGGCCGATCTTGAGCCGGGCGGCGTTCGGGTCCTTCGCGACGTTCACGCCACCGACCTCAGCGGTTCCCGCGTCGATCTTCAGCAGCGTGGTGAGCATCCGCACCACGGTGGTCTTCCCGGCGCCATTCGGCCCGAGAATCGCCGTCACCGTCGCGCGCGGAACCTCGATGTCGACGCCGACGACGGCCTTGACATCACCAAAGCTCTTGGTCAGGCCGCTGGCCCTGATCGCGGTTTCAGAAGTGACTGTGGTCATGAAGATCGGATCATACGGATGCGAACGGCCTGAGGATCACACCAGCACGAATGCGCCGCCGCGCCGTGGATCTCCGCCGCCCGCGAGCTCACCGTCGGCGTCCCTGCCGACAGCCTGACATCCCCCGAAGAAGAGGTTCTTGCGATCCCACTGCGCGACAGGTGTTCCGGCCCGCTGGATCGCCTCGAGCGCGAGCTCGTCAATCCCCGGCTCGGCCTGGACCATGCCGTCCTCGAAGTGCACGCGCGGCGCCTGAACAGCCTGATCGATGCTCATCCCGCGATCGATCACGTTCACGACCGTCTGAAGGACTGCCGAGCGGATGCGGTTGGAGCCTGCGGAGCCGACCACGATGCGCGGAGCGCCATCCTCGAGCACGACGGTCGGCGACATCATCGACGTCACGCGCTCTCCGCCGCGGTTGTTCTCCACACCGAGTGGATTGAGGTCCATCTCGCCAAGCATGTTGTTCAGCGAGATCCCGGTGCCGGGAACGATCACGCCACTGCACGAACCGTTCGAGCAGGTGCAGGAAACGGCGAGGCCGGCTTCGTCGAGGACCGAGATGTGCGTGGTCGATCCGAGCATGCTCTCCGGAAGCGCGCCTCCGCCCCGGACGGCGTCGTGCTCGTCGGTCAGCCAGCTTGCGCCGGCGGCGAGGAACTCATCCCAGAAGCCGTCACGCGTCAGACCTTCGACAAACTCGCGGTCGCGGCCGCGGTTGGCGAAGTCCATCGCGGCGACAAGCTCACCGGCATTGACCGCGCCCGCCTGTTCCAGATGCACGAGGCTGTCGGCGATCAGCAGGCCCCCGGAGGACGGCGGCGGATTGGTGATCACGCGGTGGCCGCGGTACACGGTCTCGCCGGGCTTGCGATCGATCACCGAGTAGTTCGCGAGGTCTTCGCGCGAGATCGTGCCGCCGTTCGCGGTCACGAAGTCGGAGACCTTCTGCGCGACCTCGCCGGTGTAGAAGGGCTCAGGCCCGTCCTGCGCGAGACGATCGATCGCTTCGCCGAATTCAGGCAGCATCAGCAGCTCGCCGACCTGCGGCATGTTTCCGTCGGGCGCGTAGACCGCGCGGCCCTCCGGCCAGGCCATCAGGATCGGCGCGAGGATCCGGTAGAGGAATGCGTGGACTTCGCTGGTCGGCACGCCCGCGCGACTGAGCTCGATCGCGGGCCTGGCGAGCTCGGTCATCGGCATCGTCCCGAAACGATCCAGCGCACTCCAGAGTCCCGCCGCGGTTCCGTACACGCCGCAGGTGGCCGCGCCGCCGTTGAACTGCTGCAGCGCGCCGTCGAAGTCGACCGTGAACTCGGTCTGGCTGGCTGCCGGCGCGACCGTCGACGGAGAGCTGACGAAGAAGTCGAGCAGATGCGACTCGCCGGACGGGGTGTGAATCAGCATGAAGCCACCCGCGCCGATGCCGGTCAGAGGTGATTCGGCAATGAAGGATGTGAGGATTGCGGAGACCGCGGCGTCGACCGCGTTGCCGCCTTCGCGCAGGGCTTTGGCGCCGGCCTCTGCCGTCAGTGGATGGCCTGCTGAGATGGCTCCCCTGGCGCTCATGCGGGGATGTTAGGCCTGCGCGCTAACCGCGGGGTACGAATTCAGGCACGTCAATGTCATTGATCGCCATGCCGCCCTCGCGACCGCCGCGGGACACGCGGGGCTCACGATCTGCACGTGTGGCTTCGATCAACGCGCTCTGACGCACGCCGCCTGCCGCCGCAGCGCCGCGAACGGTCTGCTGACGGTGGTCGCCGTAGCGCGTGGCGATGACCGTGATCCAGACCTGGTCGGTCAGGTTCGGGTCGACCATTGCGCCGAAGATGATGTTGGCCTCGGGGTGCGCGGCCTCCTGGACGATCTGCGCGGCCTCGTTGACCTCCCAGAGGGAGAGATCCGGACCACCGGTGATCGAAAGCAGGATCGCGCGGGCGCCCTCGATGCTGGTCTCGAGCAGCGGCGAGCTGACGGCCTGGTTTGCGGCGTCGGTGCTGCGCGTGTCGGCGCTGCCGGTGCCCATACCGATGCCCAGGAGCGCCTGACCGGCGTCGGACATGATCGTGCGCACGTCGGCGAAGTCGATGTTGATCAGGCCGGCGAGCGTGACGAGGTCGCTGATGCCCTGGACGCCCTGACGCAGGACGTCATCGGCGACGCCGAAGGCCTCGACCATCGAGGTGTTCTTGTCAAGGATTGAGAGCAGTCGGTCGTTCGGGACGACGATCAGCGTGTCGACCTCGTCGGCGAGGGCTTCGACTCCGAGCGTTGCCGCGCCCTTGCGACGCGTGCCCTCAAAGCCGAACGGCGTGGTCACGATGCCGACGGTCAGCGCGTCGACCTCGCGGGCGATGCGCGCGACGATCGGGGCTGCGCCCGTTCCCGTGCCACCACCGGCTCCGGCCGTGATGAAGATCATGTCGCTGCCCTTGAGGACGCGCTTGATGGCGTCGTAGTCGGCAACTGCGGCGCGTGCGCCCTGCTCCGGGTCTGCTCCGGCACCCAGTCCGCGGGTGATGTCGGCGCCGATGTGCAGCTTGATGTCTGCGGCGCTGCCCTGCAGGGACTGCATGTCGGTGTTGATCGCGATGAACTCGACGCCGGTCACGCCGGCCTCGATCATGCGGTCGACCGCATTGACACCGGCGCCACCGACGCCGACCACGCGGAGAACCGGAGTGACGACGCCCTGCGGCGTCGAGGAGAAGGCGGGACCGTTCGCGTCCGGGATGCTGCGGCCGTAGTGCGCGGCCGGCGGCTCGTCGGTCGTTCCGTCGATCACGGTGTTCGACGGAACGTGCATGTCAAAGACTTTCTTCAGGCGCTCCTTGGCCGGAACGTCGCTGGCGATCGTGTTGGCCTCGCGCTCTGCGTTGGTCGAGTCGCCGTAGGAGGCGGCAGGGGTACGCGGCGCGGGGGCCTCTGCGACGGGCTCGGGCGCCGGTGCCTCGGGCTCGGGCGCAGGGGCTGCCGCCTCCGGCTCGGGCGTATCGGGCTCGGTCTTGCGGAACAGCGAAGCGAGCGGTCCTTCGCGCATGCTCGCGCGCTTGTTCACGGCAGGCTGCTTGGGCTTGTCCTGATCTTCAGAGAATCCGTCGTTATTTGCCATGTGCGATGACCTCCTTGGCCAGATCTCTGTAGGACTGAGCGGCGATGCCGTCGGGGTCGTACTTCAGGACCGACATTCCCTTGACGGGAGCCTCGGCGAAGCGGATCGTCTTCTTGATTCGAGAAGCAAACACGCGGTCTCCGAAATTCTCCTCCAGCAACTCGATTGCCTCCTTGGCGTGGAGGGTCCGCGAGTCCACCAATGTGGGCAGAATCCCCTCGATGTCAACGTCCGGGTTCAGGTTCTCTCGGATCATCTCAAGGGTGTTCTGCAACTGGATGAGTCCCCTCATCGAGAGGTACTCACACTGTACGGGAACAATAACTTTGTCAGCGGCGGTGAGAGCGTTGATCGTCAGCAGGCCGAGACTCGGCGGCGTGTCGATGCAGATGAAGTCGTAGACGTCACGGACCTCGTTGAGCGCCTTGTCGAGCGCGCGCTCGCGGCCGATCTGTGAGGACAGCGCCATCTCGGCACCGGCCAGGTCGATCGAGGCGACGGCGACGTCGATCTCGCGGTGGACGATGATCTCGCTGATCGGGGTCTTGTTGACGAGCACGTCGTAGATGCTGGTCTCGACAGTGTCGGGGTCGATTCCCTGCGACATCGTCAGGTTGCCCTGCGGGTCCATGTCGATGCAGAGGACCTTGTGGCCCTCTTCGGCGAAGGCTGCCGAAAGATTCAGCGTGGTGGTCGTCTTTGCCACGCCACCCTTTTGGTTGGCGAAGGCGATGACCTTGGCCTTTTTCTTGATGTCTTTCGGAGTGTCAGTCATGGTGTTGCGGGCTCCCAGATTGGAGAGGCGTGGAAAAAGTGGTGTCGCGGACCCCGGGAGAGGGCCCTATGTCAGCCGTATTCGCAGGGGTTTTGTGGATTCCTGCACAAACGTCATGTCGGATTTCCAGAGCTGGAGCGGGATTGCAGGGTGACCTACCGCGATTTTGGGTGTGCAGGGTCACTCGCGGCGGGTCGATTGCCGGATAGCCTGCCGTGCATGCCAGGACCGGCTACCGCACCGCCGCCGAAGGATCTGTTCGAACACAGGTTGCTTTTCGTGACCGGAAAAGGCGGCGTCGGCAAGACCACGGTCGCCGCTGCGCTCGGTCTTGCCGCTGCTCATGCGGGATTGCGCACGATCGTCTGCGAGCTCGACGCGCGCGAGCGCCTGCACAGCCTCTTCAACGTCTCGACCCGTGGATTCGAGGAAGTCGAGCTGGCCCCGGATCTCTCTGCGATTGCGATCGACCCCGAGCATGCGATCGAGGAGTACCTGCTGCTGCAGATCAAGGTCAGACCGGTCTACGACATGCTGTTCAAGAATCGCGTCTTCGACTACTTCGCCGCCGCGACGCCGGGCCTCGCCGAGCTGGTGACGATCGGCAAGGTCTGGGAGCTCGCGCAGCCCGATCGCCTGACGAAGAAGACCAAGCCGTACGACCTCGTGATCGTGGATGCGCCGGCGACCGGCCACGCGCTGGCGATGCTCGAGGCGCCCGAGACATTCAAGAAGATCGCCCGCGTCGGTCCGATCCATCGGCAGGCCGGCTACATCCAGTCCTTCCTCCACGACCCCGCGACGACCGCGATCGTCGCCGTCGCGACGGCCGAGGAGATGCCGGTCAACGAAACACTCGACCTGCGCCGCGAGCTGATTGCTCGCGTCGGTCTCGACATCGCGCTGACCGTGGTCAACGCGCTCGAGCCGGAGTACTTCACGGCGAAGGAGATCGGGATTCTGCGCAAGGAGGACCAGATCGCCCCGATCGAGGCCGCCGTGCTGCAGTCCGAGCGCTCGGTGCGCCAGGCCGAGCAGTACGAGCGTCTGGCCAAGGAGCTCAAACGCCCCGTGATCGATCTTCCGTTTCTGTATGAGAAGTCGATCGGCCGCCAGGAGCTGAATGAGCTCGCCGACAAGCTCAGCAGCGATCTCGCGGAGCAGCTCGAACGGGTCGCGAAGTGATGGGCGTGTCGTAATGGATCTGGCCAGGCAACTTGAGGACAAGGACGTCGTCGTCTGCGCCGGCTCCGGCGGCGTCGGCAAGACCACCACGAGCGCTTCAATCGCGATCGGCATGGCTGCGCGCGGCCTGAAGGTCGCGGTTCTCACGATCGACCCGGCCAAGCGTCTCGCAGACTCCCTGGGACTCGCCGAACTCGGCACCGAACTGCGCCAGGTCGATCCCAGGCTGTTCGAGCCGTACGGGATGGAGATCACCGGCGAGCTCCACGCCGCGATGCTCGATCCCAAGCGCACCTTCGACGAGCTGATCCTGCGTTACGCGCCCGACAACGAGACCTACGAGAACATCCTCAACAACCGCATCTACCAGGAGCTCTCGAACGCGATCGCCGGCTCACAGGAGTACATGGCGATGGAGAAGCTCCTGGAGCTGCACGAGAGCGGCGACTTCGACCTGCTCGTGCTCGACACGCCGCCTTCGCGCAACGCGTTGGACTTCCTCGACGCGCCCAAGCGCCTCGCCCGCTTCGTCGAGGGTCGCGCGCTGCGCGTGTTCCTGGCGCCCGGCCGCTTCGGACTGAAGATCGCGGGTCGCGGGGGCAGCATGCTGTTCTCGGCGATGAAGAAGATCACCGGGGTAGACCTTCTGAACGATCTCTCCGAGTTCTTCGCGAACTTCGCGGACATGGCCTCGGGTTTCAGTGAGCGTGCGCAGCGGGTCGACGAGCTGCTCCGCGGCAAGACCGCCACGTTCCTGTTGATCTGCTCACCGGAGAACGAGCCAGTCGATGAGGCGATCTTTTTCCGTCGCGTGCTGAAGGAGCAGAAGCTTCCGTTCTGCGGCGCGATCGTCAACAAGGTGCGACCGGACTACTACCGCGCCAAGAAGCAGTTGCCCGACGACCTCGACCCCGATCTCGCCGCCCGCGTGCTCGAGAACTACGAACGGCAGCGCCTGCTCGGCAAACGCGATGCCGAGAACATCGAGCGGCTCGAGAAGTCGTTGTCAACCGACAACCTGGTTCAGGTCCCGCTGTTCTCCGACGACATCCATGGCGTCGAGGGCCTCGTGCACATGGTGCACACGCTGTTCGGCGACTAGCTGTCCTCGCCCGGCGTGTAATCCGGCAACTGCGCCTCGAGCGCGTCGCACCAGCGACGGACGATCTCGTGCTGTCCCGACCACGCCGCCCACTGATCCTCGGCCCACGCGCGTGAGGCGGCGATGTGCGCCGCCTTGTCCTTCGCGGCCAGCACGTCCGCAACAGTGATGTTGCCGAGCGGGGTGACCGGGTCAAACCACGGAACGTGGAGCCCGCCGTGGGTCGCCCGGGTCATCAGCGCGGTGGCGTAGCGCTGGGGCTTGTTGCGCTCGAGCATCAGGCAGAGGCGGATCAGGTGAACGCCGACCGACTGACGTGCGCGCGGTTCGTTCTCGCCGGGGTGCTGGATCGCGTAGGCATCGACGACGAACTTGTGCTCCTCAGGCATGCCGTACTCGCCGTAGTCGCGGGCGAGCACCTGGCCGTAGAGCTTCCAGCAGGCGGGGCTGGCGCCGATGTAGTCGTGCGTCGGGCCGTCGACGTCATCCAGCTCCAGGCCGCAACCCGGACAGACGCTTCTAGACGGCGCCGGCACGGTGCCCTCGCTTTGCGGGCTGCCTATACGGCACCCGCAAAGTCATCAGGGTCGTCCGTGTCGGGATCGACGACCGGGCGAAACTCAATCGTGGCGGGACCGATGCGATGGTCGCGCTCGTTCTCGCTGCGGTGACCCTGCGGCTCGACCTCTTCGGCGGGCTCCGGGAATGTCGCCAGCACCAGATCGGGCACGGGACGCACCGGCGGAAGCAGGCGCGGCGCGGGCGCCGGCTCCGGCTCCGGCTCAACCTCGTTCTCAGGCTCCTGATCGACCGGCTGCTGCTCGTTGCGGTTGCCGAGGAACTGCTGGCTCCAGGCAAGCTGAGCCGTTTCCTCGGCGCTGGTCTCCGCGGACAGGACGTCGTATTCGACGGTCATGTCCGGGTCGAGCGGGATCAGCGGCTGCTCTACCTGGCCGGGATGCACGATGCGCGGCGCTGCCTGTTCGGGCTCGCTGTCGAGTGCAACCAGGTGCGGGCGACCGTCGCGTCCGACTGGCGTGGTCACGGCCTCGTCGGCCGGGCGCGCCGGGTGCTGGAAGTTCTCGTCCATGATCTCGCGGAAGTTGCTGTGCTGCGCCTGGCCGTCGACCTCGTCGTCGCTGCGCGCGGCGGCCGGACCGCGACCGATCGGCACACCGAACTCCGGAATCGGGAAGTCGGGAGCGCCTGCGCCGACTTCGGTCTCAGGCGGCGTGATCTTCGACGCGCCCGGCGCCGGCGGCTCCGGCGTGTCGACCTTCTTGAAGTCGAATGTGAAGCCGCTGGTGGTACCGGTGTCGATGTGCGTGTGCTCGGTCACCGGCTTGCGCTCAGGCGAAGCCTCCCACTCCGGGACAACGACGATGTCCTCCATCGCCGGCTCCGGCCCGGCGGCCACGAACGGTTCGGGCTCGGCCTGCGCGATCGGCGTGTCGTCGCGCTCGGGCGGCAGCATGTCGAACTCCATCGACGCCATCGTGCCGTTCAGACCCGCGTCGAACTTCTGTGCGAGCTCGTCAGCAAGCGCATGCATTTCGGGCGAAGGCTCTTCGGTCACCTCTGGCGCGGGAGCGATCTCAGCGGCCGGGCGCAGGGTCCAGACGTTTTCGCCCGCGTCGCCGGTGGGCGCACCGAAGTCGGCCTCGGGCTCCTCCTCGCGCAGGTCGATCGCGCTGATCTCTGCGGTGTCGTCGAAGACGGCCTCGAACTCAACCGTCTGGGTCGGGTCGGTGGCCGGCGGCGCACCGGGGTCCGGGACGGGCTCGAGATAAACCGGATCCTCGGCGACGATCTCAATGCCGGCGGGCTCGCCGTCGGCGGTGAGGATTTCATCGGCGAGGCTCTTGAGGTCGGTGGCGAGATAGCCACAGACGAGGTCGTGCAGCAACGCGCGCAGGTGGCGCTCCGCGCCGGCGATGACGTCGAGCGGCGCAAGCTTCTCAAGGCGCTTGCGGTCGGCGCGGCCGACCTGGCCGTCAATCGCGAGGCGCTCAAGGGCAAAGGCGGCTTCGACTTCTTCGCGCACACGGATGCGCTCCGCATCCTGGGCACACAGCGCGCTGACGCGGGCAGGCAGCGCCGCCTTGCCGCGATCGTCCTCGGCCTGAAGCAGAGCGCGCAGCGCGAGCAGGAAATCGGTCAGGCCCTCGGCGGGAACCGTGCGCTCAAGGCCGGTCTCAAAGCGCTTCAGCGCCCAGGCGATGCGGGTGCGACGCTCCACGCGGCGCACGGCGTTGACGAACTGGCGCAGTTCCTCCTCGTCGGACGGGCGCAGCAGCCAGGCGTCCTCGCGCGAGCGGCCGCTGAAAGGCATCGAAACCTGGTGCCAGGAGCCGGCGATGTCAGCCTGCGCCGTCATGCCCAGGGCGACGCTGCCCGGGCGGAAGAGACGCAGCGCCGTCAGCAGCGCGCGAGCGGAGAGGCGGATCGCCGGCATCGGCGTTGCGGCGTCGGAGGGCGCGGCCACAGAGATCGAACAGAAGCAGTCAGCGCCCTCGGAGGCGTCGCTGAAACGGTCGGCGCAGGCCGGCTCAAGCTCTTCGGCTGCGATCAGCTCGACACCGGCACCGAGGTTGATCGACCCCTCGGTGAGCGCGACGCCGTGGACGGGAATGAAGACTGTTGTGACGAGGCGTTCGGCGAGCGAGATCGACTCAAGCTCGGAGTAGGCGCGCTCGAAGCGATCGCCCCAATACTCAAAGCGCTCGGCGTCCTGCCACACGGAAGAAAGGAACGCGAGGACTCCGAGGCGCGCGTGAGTCAGCTCGCCGACATCAAGCACGGGCTCATTGCGAACGCGCAGGTATGCGATCACGCCGCGTGTCCGGGCGAGGTTGTGCGCGGCGTTCTCGAAGGTTGGGAGCGAGCGCAGCTGGTCTGCGTGAGAAGAGACGAACTCCGCCGTCAACGGGCGGTACGCGAACATCGTGACTGAGCCCTTCGAGCCGGGCGGCTCTTGGCCGGCGTCGCCGACCTCGAAGGGGATTTCGGCACCTGCAGAAAGCAGGTCCTCGAGCAGGCGCGCGGCGTCATCCGTAAGCGCGCGCAGTGAGTCGTGAAGCATTCGATCGCGCATGAAGGACGGTTTCTGCGCGGGCGTACGGCATCCTGCCGACGCGCCGGGAATGGACGGTCAGGTGCGCGTTACGCGGCTACGGCTTGCTTGGTGCGCGCGCGGGCGGCCTGGCGGCCTTCGCGGCCGCACAGCTCGCCCAGCCACTGCTCGCCGTATGTGCGCATGGCGTCGACGATCGGAATCAGGGCCTCGCCCTTCTTCGTCAACGCGTACTCGACGCGCGGCGGGACTTCGGCGTAGGTGCGGCGCTCAACGATCCCGTTGGCCTCGAGTTCGCGCAGTCGCAGGCTCAGAGTGCGGGGACTGATGCCGTCAAGCGAGCGCTCAAGCTCGCAGAACCGCGAGTCGCACTCGGCGAGATCGCGAACGATGATCGCGGTCCACTTGCTGCAGAGAATCTCGGCCGTTGCACAGACACCGCATTCAGCGTTGGCAGCGTCGTTTTCGGTCTTTGTGGCCATATACAAAGGATAGCGCTGTTACTTCACTTAATGAAGCGGCGCTGCCTCAGGATGGATTGAGCGGCTAGCCGACGCCGTTCTGGCTGGGCGGCTGCGCGCCACCACCAGGTGCCACCGGCTGCGCCTGCTGCTCCATGCGCCGAGCAAGCTCCTCCGGGTCCATTTGCGGGACGGCGGGCTGCTGAGGCTGCTGCTGGGCCGCCGCCTGTTCGGCCGCCGCCTGCTTGGCCGCCTCGGCGGCTGCCTTCTGCGCGTCGTGGTCGGCCTTGGCGGCCTCCATGACCTTGTCCATCGATCCGTCGGATCCACCGGCGGCGACAGAAAGCTTGAAGTCGTTCGGGCTGGTCGCGGCCTTCATCGCCTCTTCCATGGTGATGTTGCCCGCCTGGAGGTGCGTGAAAAGCGCCTGGTCGAAGGTCTGCATGCCGTAGTAGGCGCCTTCAGCGATCGCTTCGCCGATCTTTCCGGTCTGCTCGGGGTCTTCGATCATGTCCTTGATGCGGCTGGTCGCCACCATCACCTCGACGATCGGCACGCGGCCCTTGCCGTCGACCGTACGGACGAGGCGCTGGGAGATGATGCCCTGGAGCGTGC
The DNA here is from genome assembly GCA_016462645.1 of Thermoleophilaceae bacterium. Lineage (GTDB taxonomy): Bacteria > Actinomycetota > Thermoleophilia > Solirubrobacterales > JACPNS01 > JACPNS01. The sequence goes on along the minus strand of JAEMSX010000016.1, from coordinate 204 downwards.
CCGCGAGCATCGCGCGGACCTGCTTGTTCTGCTCCAGCGGGAAGAAGTCGATGATGCGGTTGATCGTTTCCGTCGCGTTCAGCGTGTGCAGGGTCGAGAAGACGAGGTGGCCGGTTTCCGCGGACGACAGAGCGGTCTCGACCGTCTCCTCGTCGCGCATTTCTCCGATCAGAATGACGTCAGGGTCCTGACGCAGGATTCGAC
>JAEMSX010000047.1 GCA_016462645.1 Thermoleophilaceae bacterium | reverse complement strand
CCACGACCAGAGAGATCCTCGATCTCGTTCTTGAGCTTTTCGTAGCCCTCTGCAGTGACGAATGATTCTTTGGCCATCAGAGCGCGCGAGTATACAGATTGCACCCGGCGGCCGGGTAACTACGCGGTCAGGCCGCCTGCGGAAGCTTGATCGCGCCGACGACCGCGCGCGCGGCGTCGAGCGAGTCGGTTTTCTGCAAGTCCTGGTTGATCTCGTTGAGACGCGCGCGGGTGAACGTCTCGGGGTCGATTTCCTTGAATCGATCGAGATACCACGGGTGAAACTTGCGCAGATAGCGCGCTGCGCGCTCGTCTGACTCAAAGTGGTCGGAAGACTGGTCGATCACCCAGAGCCACTCGGTGACCACCTCTTCTCCGGTGGGCAGACCCTCACGTTCGCCAAGCACACGCTCGAACAGCCACGGGTTTCCGAGCGCGCCGCGCGCGAGCAGGATCGCTTCGGCACCGGTGATCTCCATCACTCTGCGCGCCTTCTCCTCGCTCAGCAATCCGCCACTGATCATCACGGGAACGTCGAGCGATTCGACAACCTCGCGCGCGAGTTCGTAGTCGGGCAGACCCTTGTGCTGCTGGCTGGCGTGACGCGGATGGAATGCGATGCCGGCGACGACGCCCTCGGCCGCGAGGCGCTCGGCCACGACCACGCCGGTACGTTCGCCGGGCGTGATGCCGGGGCGCAGCTTCACCGTGACCGGCAGACCGCTGCCCTCGGCTGCCGCGCGGGCGACGTCCACCGCAAGCTGCGGGTCCTTCAGGAGTGCGGATCCTGCACCGGTGCGGCAGACTTTCTTGACCGGACAGCCCATGTTCAGATCGATCAGGTCGGCTCCGGCCTCGGCGACCATCGCCGCCGCCTCGCGCATGATCGCGGGATCGGCACCAAAGAGCTGAACGCTGGTGGGACCCTCATCCGGGTGGAGCCGCAGAAACTCATTGCGCGTACGCTTGTCTCCGTAGGCGAGGCCGTGGCTCGAGACCATCTCCGAGACCGTCAATCCGGCCCCGTAACGCTTGGCCTGAAGGCGGACGAACCAGTTGCCGATCCCCGCCAGGGGGGCCAGCAGGACACGGTTTTCGACCTCTACGCCGCCGAGCGACCAGGATTCATTGAGTACGGACATGTTTGTTCAGGGTAGTGGCGATTCGATCGATTCAGGAGGGACCATGAGGAGCGTTCGAGTGGTCCTCCTGACCCTCGCAGCGATGCTTCTTATCGCAGCACCGACAGCGTCCGCCAAATCCAAGCGGTGCGAAGACGCCGGACTCGTACCCACATCCGCCGATCAGATGGTGCGCATCCAGAGGGCGACGCGCTGCCTTGTCAACCGCGAGCGCACCAGGCGCGGTCTCAAACGTCTCAAGTTCAATGACCGTCTGCAGAAGTCGTCGGACTACCAGGCCGCCGACATGCTCAAGCACCGCTATTTCGGCCACAACCGCCGTGGCGGCCGCCGCTTCGCCGATCGCATTCTCGACTTCGGCTACGACCCGGACCGCAGCGGCTACGCGCTTGGCGAGAACCTCGCCTGGGCAAGCTCGCCGATCGCCACGCCGCGAAGAATCGTGAGTGGCTGGATGCACTCTCCCTCACACCGCGCGAACATGCTCAACGAGGGGTTCCGCGACCAGGCGGTCTCAGCGCTCTGGTCTGACGGCGGCGTCGGCGGCGCCTACAAAGACTCGAACGGGCCGTTCGTGATCTTTGTGAATCAGTTCGGCGTGCGCTACTGACCCGCGTTGCGTTCGTAGATCAGACGCAGACCGGTGAGCGTGAGCATGTCGTCAGTGAGCTCGACCGAATCGCAGAACGGAACGATGTGGCTGGAGAGTCCGCCGGTCGCGATCACCTGCAGCTCATCGCCAAGCTCGTCGCGCAGGCGCTCGACGATGCCGTCGATCTGCGCGGCAAACCCGTAGATCACGCCGGCCTGGATCGCCTCAAGCGTGGTGCGGCCGATCAGGCGCTCTGGCTCGGTCAGCTCGACCTGCGGGAGCTTTGCCGCGCGTTCGGTCAGCGCGTTGAGCGAAATCTCGACGCCCGGCGCGATGATCCCGCCGAGGTACTCGCCCTGGGAGCTGATCGCGTCAAACGTGATGGCGGTGCCGAAGTCAACCACCACACAGGGGCCACCCAGACGGTCGTAGGCGGCAACCGCGTTCACGAGGCGGTCAGCGCCAAGCTCGCGCGGATTCTCGACGCGGATCGGCATACCGGTCTTCAGGCCGGGGCCGACGACGAGGCTCTGCTCGCCGAGATAGCGCTCGGTCATCTCGACGTACTCGGGCACGATCTTCGGCACCGTGCTGCTGATGATCACATCGTCGATGTCGTCGAAACTGAGTTTGCGCAACGCGAGCAGGTTGGTGTATGTGGAGGCCAGTTCGTCGGCGGTCACGTCGCGCTCGGTGGTCAGGCGCCAGTGCTCGAGCAGGCTGCCGTTCTGGAAGGCGCCGAGGTGGGTCTGGGTGTTGCCGATGTCCACTGCCAGGAGCATGCGCGGAGACTAATCGGTAGCGCCCCGGCAAATGGTGAATTCTGCGATGATCCGCCAGTTCCGGAGGAGGGAACCCCGATGAAGCTGAAGATCTACCGCGTACCCGCGTCACACCCCTGTCAGGCCGTCATCCGCGGCGCAGAACTGAAGGGCATCGAGCACAAGGTCGTGGACCTCGCGCCGCTGACCCAGCCGATCGTCGCCACGATGCTGTTCGGCTCGCGCACCGTTCCCGCGATGAAGATCATCGGCGGACCCAACGGCAAGGAGAAGGCGCAGACGACCGTGAAATGCCTGCGCGCGCTTGAGTCGCTCCAGCCGGAACCAGCGTTCTACCCCGCCGAGGCCAACGCGCGCGAGCGCGTGCTCGCCGCCGAAGCCTGGGGCGTCGGCGAGATCCAGAACCTGACGCGGCGGATCGTCTGGGTCGCACTGGCCGCGAAGCCGGACGCGCTTCTGTCTTTTGATTCGAATCTTCCACTGCCCGACGCGATCGCGAAGCCGGCCGGACCGGCCGTGATCTGGGGCGAGCGCAAGCTGAACAACGCGAGCGACGATCAGGTGCGGGCTGACCTTGAAGTGCTCCCGAAGATGATCGACGAGATCGATGAGTACATCGCCGGCGGCGTGATCGGCAACGCGCAGCCGAACGCCGCCGATCTGACGATCCTCTCGAATCTCTGGCTGCTGCGCTCGATCGCCGACCTGCGCCCGCTGATCGACTCGCGGCCCGCAGGGCGCAAGACGCGCGAGGTCTTCGGCGAAGCGCCGGGCGAGATTCCCGAAGGCGCGCTTGAGGCGGCATGGCTCACGGCGGTCAACGCCGCGGCCGGAGCCACCGTCGGCGCTTAGAGCGAGGAGCGTTTTTCGACCGGCTGGTCGGCGACGCCGGCCAGCAGCGAATCGGCGCGCGTGCCGTCCGGCAGCGTGAAGTCGGGCTCTATCTCGAGCAGCGGCTCAAGCACAAAGCGCCGCGTGCTGATCTCGCGGTGCGGAAGATTGAGCCGCTCGGACTCGAACGGCTCCTCGCCGAGCATCAGGATGTCGACGTCGATCGGCCGCGGACCGTGGCGCACGCCGTTCGGGTCGCGACCCATGTCGTGCTCGATCGACTTGGCGAGGACGAGCAACTCCAGCGGCGGCAGCTCGGTCTCGATCTTCAGCGCGCTGTTGAAGAAGTCTGGCTGATCGAGGATCTCGCCCTGCGGGGCGGTGATGTAGATCGACGCGCGGGCGAGGATCTTCACGCCCGCCGCTTCGAGTGCGTCGGCCGCCGCGCGCAGGTTCGCCGCGCTGTCTCCAACGTTTGAGCCCAGGCCCAGGTAGCCGAACATCAGTCCCCCAAGGGGACTGCGTAGCTGTCCAACCCGTCGAACAACAAGCTGAGCGTCGCAAGCGCAAACATGCATGTCGGCACGTAGATCAACAACGCGATCGCGACGGCAAGCGCCGCGGAGGCCCCGTGTCCAACCCGCTGATATGCCGTGAGAGCGGCCACGCCGCAAAGGATCGGCAGCGCGATGAAACACCATTTCAGTGCGTATTCGTCGAATGCCTCAACCGTCCCTTGCGCGGCACCGAACACGAAACAGACGATCGCGACCACGGTCGGCAGGACAACAAAGACTGCCGCCGTCCCGAAGCCGACGACCAGGCCCACGACCGAGCCGCGCATGCGCGATTCAGAGAGAGGATGCGACTCGCCCAAGGGGGTCACCGCTCCTTCCAGACCTCCACAGCCACATCCCCCACCGGCAGCGGAATCGGCGGCTCGGGCTTGGTTGCCCGCACCATCACGGAGTCCACTCCGAAGTGGTCGATCAGGTGGTCGCAGATCGCGCTGCACAGGCGCTCCAGAGTCTTGTACGAGCGATTCTGTGCGGCGAGCCAGACCTGCTCGCAGACTGCGCCGTAGTCGACGGTGTCGTCGATCGAGTCCGTGACGGTGGCGTCGCAGACGTCGAGCTCGAAACCGACATCGATCAGCAGGCGCTGACCGACTTCCTGTTCTGCCGCGGTGACGCCGTGATGCGTGTAGACCGAGAGACCGGTGATGTCGATCGAGACGGTCGTCTCGCCTTCACCTTCCTCGTCCTCTTCATCGTCATCATCGTCGTCATCGGCATCATCGACCGGCAGGTCCTCATCTTCGGGACGCTGGTCGTCGGCGGGCAGTTCTGGTTTCTCGTCGCTCATCGCCTCGCCAGCGTAGTCAGTAGATTGCACCGATGGAACCGATTCCGCAGGTGGACCCGGTGCAGCACAAGAACGCTGCGCTCAAGGCGATGGAAGCTGCCGTCGCCACTCCGCCGGGCACCTGGTTCTTCAAGCACGTGGTCAGCCACATCGAGCCGGCGATGATCAAGGCCAGTCGCGGCAAGCTGCAGTTCGGGTCAGGGCCGCGCGTGAACGTCACTGCGCCGGGCCGCAAGTCCGGCGAGCCACGCACGGCAACGCTGTTGTATTTCACGCGCGGCGACGAGGTGATCCTGGTCGCATCGAACTTCGGCGGTGAAAGCCTTCCCGCCTGGTACCACAACGTCACGGCCGCGGGCGGAGCCGAGCTGCAATGGCGCGGCGGAGGCGGCAGGTACACCGCGCGCGAGGCCGAGGAGCCCGAGCGCACTGCGTTGTTCGAACTCGCGAAGAAGATGTATCGCGGCTACGGCGCGTACGCCAGAAAAACCGAAGGGATCCGCAAGATCCCGGTCCTGATCCTTACGCCCGAGTCCTAGAGCTCGCGAGCGCCGCGGCCGCCACGGCGAGCCCCTGAGCCGTCGCGCGAACGTCGTGCACGCGGAAGACCTGTGCCCCGCGCTCCAGCGCCAGAGCGTTGGCGGCGATCGTGCCCGGAAGCCTGTCCTCCACCTCCACCCCGCTCACACCCGCGTCCTGCGCGATCCGCGAGATGAACGACTTGCGACTCACGCCGATCACGACTGGCCGGCCGATCGCGACGATCTCATCGAGGCGCGCGAGCAGCTCCAGGTTGTGCGCGAGCGTCTTGCCGAACCCGATGCCCGGGTCAAGCTGGATCTTCGACTCCGACACGCCCTCAGCGATCGCGAAGGTCATGCGCGACTCGAGGTACGCCCGCACGTCATCGACGACATCGCCGTACTGCGGATCGTCCTGCATCGTGCGCGGCTCGCCGCGCATGTGCATCAGGCAGCAGTCCACACCGGCGCTCGCGGCGAGACCGGCGAGCTCTGGGTCGGCGCTGAAGGCCGAGACATCGTTGACGTAGGTGGCGCCGGCTTCGATCGCGGCGGCGGCGACTTCGGACTTCATCGTGTCGATCGAGATCGGGGCGCTCGGGTGCGCGGCGCGGATCTGCGCGATCGTCGGGACGACGCGCGCGATCTCTTCCGCAGCGGAAACCTCAACCGCTCCGGGGCGGGTTGACTCGCCGCCGATGTCGACGATGTCCGCACCCTCGGCGATCAGCGTTGCCGCGTGCGCGGCCGCCGGACCCGGGGTGTCGTGGGCGCCGCCGTCGAAGAATGAGTCGGGCGTGACATTGACCACGCCCATGATCTGGAAATCACGGTTCACGGGGTTGATCGTAGGCGTCGGCGCTGCGAAGATCCCCGCTGTGAGGACGCAGTTCGTCTCAGTGAGCTCGGAGCTGCCGGTGTCGGCCGATCGCGCCTACGCGCTTGCGCAGAAGCTCGAGACGTTCGAGTTCGTTGTCTCCCCCGTGCTCCGACTAGCGCTCTCTGACGAGCAGCGCGCCGAAGCGCTGGGCGAGAACGCCTTTCGCGTGGGCGCCGAGTACAGCGGGCGGCTCTGGTACTTCAAGATCATCCCCGCCTGGAAGCACAAACTCAGGATCATCTCCGGCGGCCCGCTCGAAGACGGTGGCTTTGAGATCTACACAAACGAGACGAGCGGGCCGGTGCGCGTATGGAACCACCGGCTCACGTTCAAACCGACTGGCGAGGCGAGTTGCCGCTACACAGACCAGATTGAGATCCCGGCAGGCGTGCTCGACCTTGCGACCAGGATCTTCGTGAACGGCTTCTTCCGCTACCGCCAGCGCCGCTGGCGGAAGCTGGTCGCCTGAGGTGCGGACGGTCTCGGCGCCGCCCGCACGCTCGGTGGCGATCTGACCCCCTCAGGCGTCGTCGCCGGCCGCTTGCTGCGGTGTGGATGCGGCGTCGCCGTCTGCGTCGAGGAAGCCCGGAGTGGCGATTGCAAACACTCCGATCCCGACTGCAGCCAGTTGGAGAAACATCCCGATGAACAACGTGAACGTGTTGTCAAACACGAACATCACGAGCGCGCCCACCAGGAACAGAACTATGAATGTGATCGGCTTGGTCATGGCAGGGTCTTGATTCCTTTGTCGGGCTCCTCGAGATCATCCAGGGCCCGATAGTTGGGCTGGATCTCTCCGGTCAATGTGAGTTTGAACAGCCAGTAAAGCGATGGCACGAGCACGAAGAGCCCGAGCCCGACGCAGATCACGAGCCACCAGAGGGTGGTCGAGTCGCCGATCGCCTGCGACGCCTTCAGTGTGCTGTCGGCCGCGCCCGGCGGCAGCAGGTACGGCGACTGGGCGAAGCCCCAGCCGGCGGTCATCGCGCCGACGGCAGCAGCTGCGGTGAGCCGCGGCCATTGCGTGCTGCCCTTCCAGATCAGGTACAGCGTGACGGCACCGGCCAGTGCCGATACGACCACGCAGACCAGACCCATGCCGGAGGTCAGTCCGTCATACAGATACCGAGCCTCAGAGTGGGCGAGTGGGAGTCCGGCGATCGCCAGGATTCCCGCGAGGACTCCTGAGCCCAGCGCCCGCTTGCGGAATGCCGCGACCATGTCGTCGGCGCCCATGCGGTCCGAGTCGCCGACCAGGAAGATCGCCGCGATGTATGCACTGAGCACGATCGCGAGGATTCCGACGTAGATCGAGAACGGGTTGAGGAATGCGCCCCAGACGTCAGTCTCGGTCGCGTTGCCGTAGACGACCTGACCGGAGGCGATGCCGCCGGCGACGGTGCCGAGTGCAAACGGGACGATCACGCTCGAGAGCGCGAAGATCGCGCCGAGCGTGCGGGCCTCGTTGATCGTCGCGGCCTGACCTCGCAGGGCGAACGCAGCGCCGCGCAGGATGATCCCGAACATCGCGATCGCCATCGGGATCCACAACGAGGTCATCATCGACCCGAAGAAGGTCGGGAAACACGTCCAGGCCACGACCAGCACGAAGATCAGCCAGACGTGGTTCGCCTCCCAGACCGGCCCCATCGAGCGCTCGATGACGCCGCGCATGCGCGCTCCGCCGTGGGCAGAGCCGGCGGTGAGGTCCCACATTCCGGCGCCGAAGTCGGCGCCGCCGAGCACGGCGTACATCGTCACGCCCAGCAACATGAGGAACAGCACGAGGAACTCGATCATGACGACACCTCCGACTCGGGCTGATCCTCTTTGAGGTGCTCAGCATTCTTGGCCAGTCGCCGCAGCAGCCAGGCCACCATCGCGGCGAGCCCGATGTACACGACGATTCCGAATCCGTAGAGGACGCTGATCCCGTCGGCTTGCGTGACGGCGTCGGCGACGCGCATCACGTTGTACGCGATCCATGGCTGTCGTCCGACTTCGGTGACGATCCATCCGGCCTCCAACGCGATCACCGCGAGCACGCCGGATACCGCGACGGCCCGGTAGAACCACTTGGTCTCGGGCAGGCTGCGCTTGCGCCACCAGGCGAAGACGAACCACGCGCCGAGCAGTGCCAGCAACGTGCCGATTCCGACCATCACGTGGAAGGAGTAGCGGACGGTGTTGACCGGTCCGGGGCGGTCGTCGGCGGGCACCGAATCGAGACCTTCCACGGTGGCGTTCGGGTCATGGAAGGCGAGCAGCGAGAGCATCTTCGGTATCGCGACCCCGCCTTCGACCTGATTGGTGTCCTTGTCGTAGAGGCCGCCGATCGTGAACGGAGCGCCCTCCTGGGTCTTGCCCAGGCCCTCCATCGCGGCCAGCTTGACCGGTTGGTCGGTGGCAACTTCACGTGCGGCCCAGTCTCCGACGATCACCTGCACCGGTGCGACGAGCGCCGCGAACGTCAGCGGGATGATCATCGCGGTGCGCACGTATCGACTGCGATCCCCGCGCAACCAGGCGACTGCGTAGACGCTGGCGACGAGGAAGCCGACCACGACGTAGCCGGCGAGGTACATGTGCGCGAGCTCGTGCCAGAAGAAATCGTTGAACAACGCCCGCCACGGGTTGATGTTGACGATCTGGTTGTTCACGACGTCGAATCCCTTGGGGTCGTTCATCCAGCCGTTGACGGCGAGGATCATCGTCGCCCCGATCACACCGGCGACCGCCATCGGCACGCCGGACCAGAAGTGGACCTTCTTGGGCAGACGATCCCATCCGTAGACGTAGATCGCAACGAAGATCGCCTCGGTGAAGAAGGCGAACCCTTCCAGACCGAACCCGAGCCCGAAGACATCGCCGAAGGTCGCCATGAAGTTCGGCCAGAGGATTCCGAACTCGAAGGTGAGAATCGTTCCGGTGACCACACCAACGGCGAAGAAGATGATGATCACCTTCGACCAGCGCTTGGCCAGCCGCTTGTAGTGGAGGTCACCTGTGCGCAGGTACAGGCCCTCGGTGAAGAGGACCATGGTCGGGAATGCGATCCCGAAACAGACCAGCGGGATATGAAAGACGAGCGAGAGCGCCTGCAGCTGACGAGCCCAGACGAGCTGGTCGGTTTCGCCGCCGCCGAGCTTCCCGGTGGTCTGCGCCACCTCTGCGATCGGCAGTAACGAGGAGAGGTGGTTGAGCATTAATCAGACTCTTTCCGAGATCGGCCGGGATCGACTTCGATCACCGGGGACTTTGCTTCGAGCGGCCGTTCACCTGAGTTGAACATTGCGCCCATGACGGTAGTTGTACAGGTTCCGCGGACGTAACGGAAAGTTACGCCCCCATCTGCGGCCAAATACTGAGTGCGTTGCGGGAAAACACTGCCGGGTCAGAGGCCGGGTCTCCGGTCCGTGCTCAGAAGTCGAAGCAACTGCCGAACAACGCTGCTGTGGCGATCAGCGGTATCGATCCGAGCACGTAGACCGCGGCGAACGTGAGCACATATGAGCGTCGGCGAAGCTGCGATTCGTGTGCCTCACGCATGATTCCGATTCCGACCGCGGCGAACGCACCGAAGATCCCGAGCGCGATCACGAGCTGCGCTCCGGTCATTGACGCCGCGCGGCCGACGCCGCATCCGATGCTCGTAGGTGCCATCCCCCATGCCAGCAGGAAGAGTCCAAAGAACTCCGTGGCAAGGCCGATCAGGCCACTGAAGATCCCCAGCGGCACCGGCGCGAACTTGCGCGAGCCCTGCGGGAGCTCCACATGTTCAGACGAATCGTGGGGTTCGTCGGCTTGGCGATACATGCCAGGCCAATCTATCGCTGAAGCGAGCTAAAGGCGGAGCTTGCGACGGAAGCTGGTCTTCTGCGCCGAGCCGCTCGTCGGCTTGACGAGCACTCGTACCCAGGGGGAACGTCCTCTCGCTTTCGCGAGCAACCTGCGCGCAGAATCCCTGAACGTGACTTTCACCGTCACGCTGGACCCGACCGGAATCGAGTAATTCGATGTGCGGCTGGTGAGCCGCGTTGACCCGCGAACGGAGACGCTGCCAGTGCATGATGCCGCGTTCGGCGCGCCGTCACAGATCAACGTGATCGCAATCCGACCCCGCGAGAAATGGAGTGATCTGCTCGCGGGCCGCACGACTGACCGGCCATCGGACGAGGACTGCTTGACGGTCCCTTCTGCCTCGGGCTCCTTCGGGAACGGAGCAGTCTGCGAGGTCTTGACCGCCTCGGCGTTGTTCGCCTTGTCGACACTGAAGTAGGAGATCTTCTCGCCGGGCCGGATGGTCGGCGGCGACGCGGAGTTGTAGATCGAACTCGAGGCTGTCGGCGTCTCGGGGTCCACGCCGACGGTGTAATAGGTCCTCAGCACGCCAGCGCCCGAGTCTTCCGCGCTGAGCTTCGCCGGGCCGGGATACTCGGTTGTCCCGTCACCGACATCGTCAGTGGTCGTCGGTGCGATCGTGTCCCATACGAACTCGACGCCCTCGTCCGTGCATCCTGATTCCTCGCCAGTGGCGTTCGTGGACTTCGCTGAGATCGTGAACGGCACGTTTTCCTCGTTCGCGTACACGTGGACACCCGGCCAGTCGAACTCATCCGAGCTGACGGCGTCGAGCGGGGTGCCGGAGCAGTCTGAACTGTTGTAGACCGAGACAGTCGTACCGCGCTCAGCAATACCTCGCACGAGCGGGAAGGGCGCATGCTCATCGTTCCCCTTCCAGAAGTTGTCGAGGAACTTCACGGGAGTCGGGGCGGACGCTCGCTCTTCCAGCGCGAAATCGTCGATCCCGAGCATCGGGAACCCGACGTAAGACTTGTACCGAATTGCCAGGCAGCCGGAGTGCTCGCCGTCCGGCAGTCCGCTGATGTAGGCACCCTGCTCGGCCCACGGAGGATGAATGCTGTGGGACATGAATTCCGCGATGGTGTACGGGCCGGAGTACTTCCCCGGGTTCAGGGTCAGCAACAGATTCGTGAAATCGCCCACCGACTCCGCTGTGGTCCCCGGGGAACACTCGTCGCCTGACGCAAGCCTCAGCTCAAGCGACGGCGCGATATTCCACCAGATGTAATTGGCGCGCATCTGGAATCGCACAAGGTCGCCGTTTGAAAGCGTTGAGAACTTCGGCGAGATGAGCCATTCACTGGCCTGCTCTCCGTTGTCGCCGATATTCGGATAGCCGACAACAAACGAATCGACTGCTCCGGAATGCGCCGTCAGGCTTCCCCGATGCTCCTCGTCACCCTGAGCCCAAGCACCGTCGCCCGGCGTAGCTGAAAGATCGGCCACCGACCAGCCGTTTGTCGCCAGCGATTCGAAGCCCTCTTCGTAGTCAGCCGCGGACGCGGCTGCGGAGAAAACGAATAGCGAGACGCATGCGAGCAGCAGTGCACGCGCGAGGCGGGGGCCGAGAAACTTCACCCCTCAAGCGTAAGGGGCATCTACCCGCGAGTCAAGTAGCGGGCTGAGTTACTCAGCGCCGCCGCCGGCAAGGCCGGGACGGGGAAGCGGAGTTGGGCGACTGCCGCGGCCGGGTACCGGGCGCTCGGGGAGCGGACGGCCGGACGGTTCGCTCGGCGGTGTCTCGGGCTCGGGGGCCTTGAAGACCTCATCCTCGGGCTCGCCGTCGAGCAGCCGCAGGAACTGGTCGGCTTCGATCGTCTCCTGGCGGATCAGGATCTTGGAAATGCGGTCGAGCTTCTCGCGGTGGTCCTCGAGCACCTTGTGCGCGGTCTGGTGCGCGTGCTCGACGAGGCGACGCAGTTCGGAGTCGATCTCGGAGGCGATCTCGTCGGAGTAGTCGGGCTCATTGGAGAACTCGCGACCGAGGAACGGCTGACCGTGGTCGTGACCGAAGACACGCGGACCGAGCTTGTCGCTCATTCCGAAGCGCATGACCATCTGCTTGGCGGTCGAGGTGACCTTCTCGAGGTCGTTCGAAGCACCGGTGGTGATCTCACCGAAGATGATCTCTTCGGCGGCACGTCCGCCGAGCGTCATGGCCATCGTGTCCGTCAGCTCTGAGCGCGAGGTGAGGAACTTGTCCTCGCTCGGCATGCTGATCGTGTAGCCCAGGGCCTGACCGCGGTTGATGATCGAAATCTTGTGGACCGGGTCGCAACCCGGGAGGTAGTGGCCGACCAGCGCGTGACCCATCTCGTGGTAGGCGGTGATCAGGCGCTCCTTGTCGCTCATCAGACGCGACTTCTTCTCGGGGCCCGCGATCACGCGCATGATGCCCTCTTCGAGCTGCTTCTCGCCGATCGCCTTGCGGCCATCGCGCGCTGCCAGCAGCGCGGACTCGTTGATCAGGTTTGCGAGGTCAGCACCGGTGAAGCCCGGGGTCTGGCCAGCAAGCTTTTCAAGGTCGATCGACGGCTCCATCGGCTTGCCGCGGGTGTGGACCTTGAGGATCTGGATGCGGCCCTTGCGGTCCGGGCGGTCAACTGCGACCTGACGGTCGAAGCGGCCGGGACGCAGGAGCGCGGGGTCGAGCACGTCGGGGCGGTTGGTCGCCGCGATCAGGATCACGTTGTCCTTGGTCTCGAAGCCGTCCATCTCGACGAGCAGCTGGTTGAGCGTCTGCTCGCGCTCGTCGT
>JAEMSX010000046.1 GCA_016462645.1 Thermoleophilaceae bacterium | reverse complement strand
CGCTCTGCGCGCCCTGGCAGGTCGAGCAGATGTTCATCATCAGCTCGGCGCCGTCAGTGGCCTGCGCCATCGCGAAGGTGCGGGCGTTCAAGGTGTCTGCAAGTTCCTGGTTGTGCTCGGCGATCACGCCGGCGCCGCAGCAGTTCGCGCGGTCGAGCTCGGCGAGCTCGAGGCCGACCTTCGGTGCGACGAGGTCCATCGCTCCATGCAGTTCCGGTGTGAAGCCGCGCGATACGCAGCCGGGCCAGTAGGCGACCTTCATCAGCTTGCTCCTTCTTCTGCCGGGGCAGTCGCGGCGATCGGAGTGACTTCCGACGCGCCTTCCTCTTCCAGGGCGTCTGCGTCCTCGCCGACGATGTAGAGGTTCAGCTCGATGCGCTCGGGGCGGCCTTCGACCTTTTTGTAAATGTCCTGGACCTTGTCGATGTCCGGAATCTTGTGGTGGTGCAGGACCTTCGGGATCGTGACCTTGCCCGACGCGAGCCCGCGCAGCGCGGTCGGCAGCGAACCGATCAGGTTCTTCTGCGCGTCGGGGGTCGCCTTGCCGAGGATGCCCTCGCCGTAGGAGTCCGGAAGCAGCTTCGCCTCGTGGAGCGTGCCCCACTTCTCGATGATGTTCACGAACGCCTTCTCGTGGCGGTATCCGTTGTTGTGGTCCTTGATCTTGTAGTCGCCTGTTGCCCGGCGGCGCAGACGCATGATCTGGTTCATCGGAGCGACGCCCTTGGGGCAGACCTCGACGCACTTGAAGCAGTGCGTGCAGTCGTAGATGCCGGACGGGTCGTTGGCGAGGTGCACCAGGCGGTCCTTGGTGGCCGAGTCGCGCGGGTCACCGACGAAGCGGTAGGCCTTGGCGGAGGCGGCCGGTCCGATGAACTCGGGGTCGGCCTCCATCGAAAGACAGTCCGAGACGCAGACGCCGCAGTGGATGCAGGCCATCGTCTGGGTGACGTCGACCATCGCCTCGTGGGGCACGACGTACTCGCGCTCCGGCGGGTCGCCGGCCGGGACGAGCCACGGCACGACGCGGTCGACTTTCTTCCAGTGGACGGCGTCCATGTCGACGATCAGGTCCTTGATGACGGGCATGTTGCCCATCGGCTCGATGTCGATCGTCACGCCGTCTTCGGCAGTGGCGACGGCGTCGCGCAAAAGCGTGTTGCAGGCAAGTGCGGGGTTTCCGTTGATGCGCACGCCGCAGGAACCGCAGATTGCCGCCTGGCATGAACAGCGGATTCCGATCGAGCCGTCCTGGTCGGCGCGAGCCTCGAGAATCGCGTCGAGGACGGGACGGTGCCCTTCCATCTCAACATCGAAAGTTTCGAAGTAGGCCGGCTTTCCGGTCTCGGGGGAAAAGCGGCGGATGTTGAGGGTGTACTTCGGCATGGGGGTCCCTACCTACGGATGGAAAACTAGTACGTGCGTGCTTGCGGTTGCCACTGAGTGATGGTCACAGGGCTGTATTCGATCTTCGGCTCGCCGTCGACCAACTTGATGTCGATGTGCTTGAGCCATTCCTCGTCGTTGCGCTCCGGGTAGTCGGTGCGGAACTGCGCTCCGCGCGACTCCTTGCGCTCGATCGCGCCGAGCACGATCGTCTCGGCGATGTCGGTCATGTATCCGAGCTCGATCGAACCGAGCACGTCCTGGTTGAAGACGGTGCCCTTGTCGTCGATCGTTGCCGTCTTGGCCTCTTCCTTCAGGCGACGGACAACTTCAAGTGCTTCCTGGAGGCCGGCTTCGTCGCGGTAGACGGCGACCTTCGCGTCCATGATCGCGCCGAGTTCGGCCTTGACTTCCGACACGCGGCGACCGGTACCGGGCGCGCGGTTGATCCGCTCGTCGATCTCGTCGCGGACCTGGTCGAGGCGCGTGGCCGGGACGTCCGGCATGTTGCGCTGCTTGGCGACACCCGCGGCGTGAACGCCGGAGCGCTTGCCGAAGATCAGCGTGTCGAGCAGCGAGTTGGCGCCCAGGCGGTTGCCGCCGTGGACGGAGACGCAGGCGACCTCGCCTGCGGCGTAAAGACCCGGGATGTCGGTCTGGCCGTCGACGTCGGTCTTGACTCCACCCATGATGTAGTGCTGACCGGGCTTGACCGGGATCGGCTCCTTGGTGATGTCGATACCGGCGAAGTCGCGGCCGACCATGACGATCTCGCGCAGTGCTTCGTGGATGCGCTTCTTCGGGACGACTGTGACGTCGAGGTGCACGGAGCCGTCCGGGAAGCCGCGACCTTCGTTGATCTCGGTCTGTTCGGCGCGGGAGACAACGTCGCGCGAGGCCAGCTCCATCTTGTTCGGCGCGTCCTTCTCCATGAAGCGCTCGCCGAGTGCGTTGTAGAGGTGCGCGCCCTCACCACGGGCGCCTTCGGTGATCAGCAGTCCGTTGCCCAGCAGCGTGGTCGGGTGGTACTGGATCATTTCCATGTCCATCAGCGAAGCGCCGGCGCGGTAAGCCATCGCCTGGCCGTCTGCGGTGCAGACGAGCGCGTTCGTGGTGGGCTTGTAGATCTGTCCGGATCCGCCGGTCGCGAGGATGACCGTCTTGGCCTTGAAGACCTCGAGCGAGCCGTCGCGGATGTTGCGCATGATTGCGCCGGAGCAGCGTCCGTCGTCGTCGGTCGTGATGTCGACGGTGAACCACTCTTCGTAGCGGTCGATCTGATCGCTGTACTTGAGCATCTGCTCGTAAAGAACGTGGAGGATCGCCTGGCCGGTGATGTCGGCGACGTAGTACGTGCGGGCGGCGGAAGCTCCACCGAATGCACGCGTGCCGAGCAGGCCCTGGTCGTTGCGGTGGAAGGTGACGCCGAGGTGCTCGAGGTGCAGGATCTCGTCCGGCGCCTCGCGACACATGATCTCGATGGCGTTCTGGTCGCCGAGGTAGTCGGAGCCCTTGACGGTGTCGAATGCGTGCGACTCCCACGAGTCGTCGGGGTTCAGCGCGGCGTTGATGCCGCCCTGTGCTGCGTTCGAGTGGGAACGCACCGGGTGGATCTTGCTGATGATGCCGACAGTCACTCCCTGCTCTGCAGCAGCGAGGGCGGCCCTTTGGCCAGCGAGTCCAGCTCCAATTACAAGTACGTCGTGTTCAGGCAAGGCGCGGCGAGTATAACGATCCTGTGATTACCTACTTCTTGTACCTAACGCGCGGGAGGCTTCGTAGAGCCGTCGAATCTTCCGGCCGCGGGCGGGGAAAGGATTCGTCCAGTGCTCATCGATCCGCACATTGCTCTGATCCGAACTTCGAAGGATCACGGTGCCTCGCTCTACGAGGGAGTGCTGCGCCGAGTTGCCGCGCGCAGCGAGCAGCCGCAGGGTGTGCTGATGCATTTCACGACCTGGCGCGACGACAATTTCGTCGTCGGGACGGTCTTCAGGGACAGCGCAGCGATGCTCGAAGGGTTCCTCGGTTTCTCCGCGCCGGAGGCTCAGAACGAAATGGTCTCGAGCGGCCGCGCGCTGGACATGTCGCGCGACGAGCACCGGCTCGAGAAGCTGCTTGTGTCGGACGAAGTCGAGGCACGGCCGTTCACGTTCGTACCGGCAGGCGCAATCGCGGCGTGCTCATCCGACGCGGCCGACATCAGCATCGACGTCTTTCGCAAGCTGGTCGAAGAGTCCGGCCAGCTCGAGCAGGCGGTGCCGGGCCGGCTCGCCACGCTCGCCTACAGAATCGGCGACAAAGTCCATGCGATCGACTTCTGGAAAGACCGGGAGCGCGGTCAAGCCTGGTACGAGGAAAACGTCTACCCGACCTACGAGCGGCTGCGCCCGGGCCGCATCACCGAGGAGACGATCGCCAAGAGCTGGCTGGAGCTGCACTCGTTCGTGGTCTGCATGCCGCCGGAAGATCCGCTGCGCCGCTTCACGCGCTCGGTGGACGGTCCGTTCCGGATCTGACACCCGGTCGGCCTCCGAGCAGTAGGTTGAAGTAACGGTTCGCGGGAACCCACCCCCGCGTCTGCAGCCATGGAAACCAACGACGCAGCAATTGGCAGAGTCGCCCGTTTGCGCGATTGCGTGCCCATCAACCGGGGCACGGGGCCGCCCGCGGTCAACATTCTTTCGAGCTATGTGCTCCCCGGCGTCGACTGGGACTACTACCAGGCCTTTTACCGCCATCTCGGCCTCGCCCGGGACTGGCCGGAGGGCATGAGCGCGCACGCGAGCTGGGAGGGCAGCGATGGCTGGCGCACGATCTACCTCTGGGACGACAACCTCACCGCAGACCAATACTTCGGGAGCGTCGGGCTGGAGGCCGTGACCGACACGGTTCGTGAGCTCGGGCCTGCGAAGAGCGCCTCCGGAACGACCGACGTCGAGCCACTGAGACTCCAGGTGCACGAGTGGCTGCTCGGGTACTACGCCGGTGCATTTTCCGACATCAGCGAGGACCCCGACGGCACCGCCATCGACAAACTCGGGACGCGGCCGGTCATCGTGGAGCTGGACCTGACCGCCGAAGCGACCGCGGTGATCAGCGCACTCGGTGTTGAGAAGCGGATTCCCCGGGACCTGATCGCACTGCTCGTGGCTGACCATCCGATCGGTTCGCGGATGCTGCAGATCTGGGCCGATGATGAGATAGCTCGTGCCGCGCTCGAGACGGTCGTGTTTCCGGCGTTGCAGAAAATCGGCATTGAGTGCGATCCCAACCCCGCCGAGTCGATCTTCGAGCTTCGTCGTCTGGTGGTGGCCGACGGCGCCGCGGAGTCCTTCGGCCACCCCCCGGCGATCGAGCTCTAGGGCGCGCGCGGGAAGTCGGGCTCTTCGGTCCTGGTCGCCCGCGCGATCGCGTCGCGCAGCGCGCGCTGGACCTGCTCGATCGTGACGACCCCACTGAGCTGACCGCGATCGTCGATCGCCATCAGTGACCCGAAGTCGCGGATCTGCTCGTTTGCGAGCAGGGCGGTGAGCGGAGTGTCATCCGGCACGGACCGGTTCTTCGAGGAGTGCGGCGCGATCAGCTCTCCGGCGAGCGTGGAGGCGCGGTCGTGCTCCTCGATGCGGTCGACCGAGTTCTGCTCGATCAGACCGATGAAGTGATTGTCCTGATCGACGACCGGAAACCACGGCCAGCGATAGCGCCAGAAGAATTCGTCGAGCGCGCGCTGCACCGAGGCGTCCGCCGGCATCACCACCGGCTGGCGGTCCATCACGTCTGCGACGCGCAACTCGCGCGCCTCGTTGAAGATCGAATCCTGGATCGTCGCGCCGCGCGCCGACTGTGAGAGCGTCCAACCCATGAAGATGAACAGCGCGCCGCTGAGCAGCGACCACGGCAACATCACGACTCCGAGGCCCATCAGGGCGTAGCCGAAGAAGCGCCCGATCGTCGCGGAGATCAACGTGGCCTTGTGCTCATCGCCCGTGACTTTCCAGATGATCGAGCGCGCGATCCGGCCACCGTCGAGCGGGTAGGCCGGGATCAGATTGAAGAACAGCAGGAAGACGTTGATCCAGCCGAGCGTCGTCAGCGCGACCAGCCACGGCTCGACGCCGGCGGTGATCTGCAGCGGCTCGAGGTTCGAGTTGGGGCCGGTGTTCAGGCCGAACGCGGCACCCAGCAGGCCGACGGCGAGGATCAGCGTCACCAACGGGCCGGCCGCCGATACGCGGAACTCCACCCCCGGACTCTCGGGTTCGCGATCCATGCGCGCCAGCCCTCCGAGCAGCCAGAGGTCGATCCCGAGAATGCCGATCTTGTTGCGCCGGGCGACGATCGCGTGCCCGAACTCGTGCAGCACGATCGAGGCGAAGAAAGCGAAAGCGACCCCGACTCCGTAGGCGAAGGCGAGGTTCTGTTGATCCGGTCCGAGCAGCTGCTGGTAGTCGTCGACCATCACGAACATGACGTATCCGAGCGCAAGCAGCCAGCTCCAGTCGACCGAGACCTGGATCCCCGCAACCTTGAACAACGGCATGTTCCGCCCGCCACCAAACATGGATCGCATTTTGTCAGGCCGCGAGCTACGAATCGTCAGCGACACTTTTGGACATTGGACTCGTTTGTATTTATGTGCACATATTTAACGAACATTCAGCTTTCAGCCCATCCTCATTGCGGACGGCGGTTTTCGCCTTCGCAGCACTCGTCGCCGCGCTCCTGATCTGGACCGCCGGCGCCTCGGCGAAGACCAACGCGCCCAAGCCGGCCTCGTCGGCGAACCCCGTGACGTACGGCAAGTCAGTGCAGATCACCGGCGCCCTGAAGGGCAACCCGTCGGCGAACATGCCGATCGCGCTGCAGCAGAACCCGTTCCCGTACGCGGGATACACGACCCTGCTCTCGGCGAACACGTCAGCGACCGGTGCATACGCATTCAGCGTCGCGCCGCGCGTGAACACGCGTTATCGCGTCGTGACGACCACCGCGACCCCTCAGGTGATCAGCGCAGAGCTGGCGCAGACCGTCAATCAGCGCGTGTCGTTCTCGGTCAGCGACAAGACCCCGAGAAAGGGCGCCCAGGTCCGCTTCTACGGCACCGTGACCCCGGCGCGCGACGGGAGTTACGTCTCACTGCAGAAGCGCTCAAGCACCGGTAGCTACAACACCGTGGGACGAATCAAGCTCGTGGACGCCGGCGATGTCCGCTCGAGCTACAGCAAGCGCATCCGTATCTACAAGAGCGCCGCATACCGCGTGGTCGCGCCTGCGACGTCGAGCCTCGGCGCCGGGACTTCGGCAAAGCGCACACTGACGGTCCACTAGGGGCCGAAGACCGTTGGTAACGTGGCCGGATCTTCTTCCGGCGTGCGGGACTGACCCTGATTGCTGCATCGGCCGTCGTGCTCGCGACGGCCACGCCGGCACTTGCCGCAACGACGAGCGACCCGCCGGCAGCGGTTGCCGCCGGACCGATGATCGAATTCGGTTCCGGCGCCTGGACCTACTTCACCGATCCGCGCAGCGTCTCCGACGGGAACAAGACGTTCACCGGCTGGATCTCCGCGGGGGGATGGGTACATGTGGCGAGCTACGACTGGAGCAGCGGGATCAAGCGCGAGCGCGTGCTGACCCCGCGGACGGGCTCGGACGACCACAACAACCCGGCACTCATGATCCGCCCGGACGGGCGCATCGTGGTCTTCTACTCACCGCACTCGGGGCCGCGGATCCCGGTCGGGCGGAAGGCCCACATGTACTTCATCGTCTCGAGACTGCCCGGCGACATCAGCACTTGGCGATCGGTGCAGCAGGTGTCCGTCAACGCGCGCGGCGGGCTCGGATACACCTACCCCAGTCCGATAATGCTTGCCAACGGCGAGATCTGGCTGGCGTGGCGTGGCGGCAACTGGATGCCGACTCGTTCGATCCTCGGCGATCACGGATGGAAGCCCGCGCGCAATCTGGTCGCCGCGCCCGGCGACAGGCGCAAGCTCTTCCGCGGCCAGCTGCCACGCCGGCCGTACACGAAGTACGCCCCGGCGAAGAACGGCCGGGTGCACATGGTCTACACCGACGGTCATCCGTTCGAGGACCGCACGAGCATCTATTACGCATCCGTGGACCCGCAGAGCGACAAGCTCTACCGCGCCGACGGTTCGCAGATCGGGGAGGCGCCGGTGCACATGCGCCGGGGCGAGAAGATCTACGCGCCGCGCACGCACGGAAACGGTTGGGTGATGGACGTGACCGACGACGGGAACGGCAACCCCGTGATCGCCTACACGGCCGGCTGGAGCCGCCACAAGAAAGTGCAGTTCCGGCTCAAGCGTTGGACCGGCAGGCGTTGGATCGATCATTTCGTCACCTACGCGAGTGAGAAGCCGCGCGCTCGCGCCAACAAGTACTTCCACTCGTTCTACTCGGGCGGATTCACGGTTGACCACAACGACCCGCATCGGCTGTTCATCTCACGCGGCGTCGGCAAGAACTACCGCGTGGAAGTGTGGGATGCGGATCAGGAGTACGAGAACTGGAAGTCGCAGTTCGTCTCGCCGGCCGGGCAGGGCTGTTTTCGCCCTGTGGGTTCCGTCGGACCCGGACCGTCGATGGTTCTCTTCCTCTGCGGCATGCACCGCACCTGGACGCGGTACCGGTCGAGGGTGTACGGCGTACCGCTGAATCCGCGTATTCCCTAGCGGAAGCGCTACTTTTTCCATCGGACATGCGACGCCGGCGCGCCCTCTTTTTTTCTGCGCGGCGATCGATCGCTCACCACTGTTTTTCATCTGCCGCCGCAGACCCATTTTCTGCGACGGTCCCCAATCCAAGGAGTTCCCTTCCGTCATGAGCAGAAAGAAGATCACGGTCGTAGGCGCCGGAAACGTAGGCGCGACCTGTGCGCAGCGTCTGGCTGAGCGCGACTACGCCGACGTCGTCCTCGTCGACATCGTCGACGGCATCCCCCAGGGCAAGGCCCTCGACATCAACCAGTCCGGTCCGATCGTCGGTTACGAACCCAACGTCGTCGGAACGACCGGCTACGAAGAGACCGCCGGCAGCGACATCGTCATCATCACCTCCGGCTTCCCGCGTCAGCCGGGCATGAGCCGCGACGACCTGCTCGCGAAGAACAAGGAGATCGTCGGCGGCGTCGCCAAGGAGGTCGCTGAGCGCTCTCCGAACGCGATCGTCATCGTCGTCACCAACCCGCTCGACGCGATGTGCCACGTGGCCTATGACGCCACCGGCTTCCCGCGTCAGCGCGTCGTCGGCATGGCCGGCGTGCTCGACTCGGCCCGCTTCCGCACGTTCCTCGCGTGGGAGCTCGGCGTGTCCGCCCAGGACGTCACCGGCTTCGTGCTCGGTGGCCACGGCGACACGATGGTCCCGGTCGTCTCCTACACCAACGTCTCCGGCATCCCGGTCTCGCAGAAGATCAGCGCAGGCCGTCTTGAAGAGATCGTCCAGCGCACCCGTGACGGCGGCGCCGAGATCGTCAAGTTCCTGCAGAAGGGCAGCGCCTACTACGCGCCGTCAGCAGCAGCGGTCGAGATGTGCGACGCAATCGTCCACGACCAGAAGCGCGTCATCCCGTGCGCCGCTCTTTGCGAGGGCGAGTACGGCCTGAACGGCCTGTTCGTCGGCGTGCCGGTGAAGATCGGCGCCGAAGGCGTCGAGGAGATCATCGAGATCGACCTGACCGACGAAGAGACCGAGCAGCTGAAGAGCTCGGCTGGTGCGGTTGAGGAGCTGGTGGAGGCGCTGGCTCGGGTCTAGCCCGCTGGTTGCTGTTTGTTTGAACTGGCCCCGTCGGCTCTTTGGTCGGCGGGGCTTTTTTGTGGGGTGGTCGAGTTTGGCGGCGAGGGGGTGAAGCCGTTTGTTTCGGTTCGGGGCCCTGCCCGAAGGGCATAGACCGAGGGGCGGGAAGGTGATCTGCATAGCTATGCGGGAAATCTTCCTAGGTCCCGCCCTCGAGGGCGGGACCTAGGAGTAAACACCGCTTACCTATGCCAATCCACCTTTCAGCCCGCCGGCAGACTACGTCGATCCCCTCCGGGCGACCTCCCGCCAAACCCACGCGGCCTCACCCCCTCGCCGCCATCGACATGGCAAGCCCTTCACGCGATTCGCAACCTCACCCAACCCAACTTCCCCGCTCTTTGCACGTAACTGATTTCCCCGCCGAAACAAAATTGTTGCGATTTGCGAACTACCCCCGTAACGGGTTCGCGCGTCTGCGCTAGGTTGGAAACCAATCGCGAAACGGTGCTCCAGGGGAACACCGTCAGCTCCATATTCACCGCCTCGCGCCGAGTGCCGAGCGACTGCAGCCGCCGTCGCACGCACCCCTGTGCGCACGCAGAAACGCAGCAAACTTGAATCCGACAATCGCACCAGCAGCACCCAGGGCCAAGCGTCCGAAGAACGCGCCGCAGATCTCGTGCGCGGATTGCTACTTCCACCAGAACGACCTCTGCGCGCTCGACAAGGCCAAGCCCTGCCCGACCTTCCGCGCTGCCGCAGACAACCTCAAGGCACCGCAACAGCTGAGCTTTGTGTTTCGGCAGGAGCGCACCCGCTCGGCATGGGTGTTCGCCCAGCCGCGCTGAACACGCGCGTACAAGAACGCAATCCACGCTGCGACACTCTTCCCCGCATGAGGGAACGGCGACACTGTTGACATGCGCGTAACTGTGCTCGGAAAATCTCCCGCCTGGCAGGACGCCGGCGGGGCATGCTCTGGCTACCTGCTCGAAGATGGCGGAACCAGCCTGTTGGCCGACTGCGGCAACGGCGTCTTCTCAAAGCTCCGGCGCGTGCGCGACTACACGCAGACCGACGCCGTGGTGATCAGCCACATGCACGCCGACCATTTCTTCGACCTGATCCCCTACGCCTTCGCGCTCCGGTACGCGCCGCGCCAGCAGCCTGTCCCGGTCGCGCGCTGGTCCGGAGTCGAGAAGCCGCCGCGTCCGTTGCTCTATCTCCCGCCGAACGGCCTGAAGGTCGCGAACCAGGTCGTCGACGCGATCGGCGTTCCCGACCTGATCGAGAGCGCCTTCGAGGTCGCCGAGTACGACCCGTCGCAGCAGCTGCAGATCGGGGCGGTGACGCTCAGCTTCCAGGCCGTACCGCACTACATCCCCACCTGGGCGATCAAGTTCGTCGACGACGCGGGCGCAAACTTCGTCTTCGGCGCAGACCACAGGCCCAACGATGAAATCGTGGAGTTCGCGACTGACGCAGACCTGCTGATCATGGAGGCCACACTGCCGCGCCCCGAGCGCGCCGGCGACCGCGGCCACATGACTCCCGAAGAGGCCGGCGAGCACGCCAACCGCGCCGGGGCCAAGCGTCTCGTGCTCACCCATATCTCCGACGAGCTCGACCAACTGTGGGCCAAGACCGAGGCCGAGGAATCCTTCGGCGGACCGGTCGCAGTTGCCGCTGAAGGCTCCGTCTACGTCCTCTGACCCCCGGGAGCCGACGCGGTGCTGAAGCTCGTCTACGGATGCCTCGCCTTCTCGCTGGTCGCTTGCATCTTCCTGTTCGTCGCCGCAGCCAGGTCGGGTGACGGTTTCCACGGCATGACCAAGTCGATGGGCGACGCGCTGAACAGCGGCGCGACCGTGCTCGACGCTGACCGCGACGGCGCAATCACCCAGACCGGGAACGGCAAGGTCGCGGGCTACAGACGCAGCGGTGATGAGACCTGGTCCACCAAGTTCGACCGCTTCAAGGAGACGCCCAGCAACCCCTACGGCGCCGGGGCCAATGACGCGACGGCATGGTGCATGACGGCCTGCCCCACCGCCCTCGTCGGTTTCGAGAGCGGCTACAGCGCCTTCGGTGGAGTCAGCGAGCGCTTCGTGGACGAACTGAACAAGCTCTCGCCCAAGTCCGAGGATGTGATGGCGCTGACCGGCCGCGACACCGCGTTTCTTCGCGTCAGCCCTCCGACGAACGCAACGCCGCAGCTCTACGTTCTGGAATCCAGCGGGCGGTTCACGTTGCTCGGTGTCCTGAATCCCTCAGAGGTTCAACCCGTGCAGCCCCGTGACCGCGCAGTCGTCGGTTCCGCCCGGGGGAAGGTCGGCGTGCTCGGCCAGGTCGCGCTGCGCGCAGGGAGGTGGCAGGCCACTGATCGATCGATCACAGAAGTCGGCCTGAAGAACGTCTGCGTCAGCGATGACGAGCGGTGGATCGGCGCCGTCGGCACGCGCATCAGCCGCACGGCCTTCGGCAGTGCGTCCGGTGCCGCTTTCGGGCCCCCGGTGACCAGCGGAACGTGCACCGTCGACGAGAACGGGACCACGGCGATCTTCACGCCGAGGTCAGCCCCGGAAACCGTCGTCGCCGCTCGATACTCGGCCGGCGGTCGGACCATCTGGCGGCACGACTTCGGCGCCCAGCGCCTGCTCAGCCCGGCCGGCTCGCCGATCGTCGTCACCCAGGCCGCCGACGGAAACGTCACTGCGATCGACGCATTGACCGGTCGCAACACCTACAGCGGCAAGCTCGTCGGAGTCCCATTCGTCTGCGAGGACGGGTCGATCGTCACGGCCGATCGCCAGGGCCATCCGCACTGGGTTCTGAGCGGCAAGGCCGCCAAGCCTCAGTGAACGATCACCTTCGCGAGCACCAGCGAAGCGCCGATCGCTGAGTCCAGCAGCCCGAACTTGAATGCCGCCCAGCGCGTGTGTCCGCCGTGCTGCGCAATCCTGAAGCCGAGCACGAAGAGGATCACCACCCCGACCCACATTGTCGCCTCGGCCGCTTGATACGGCTCCGCCCCGCAGAACTTGACGACGATCATGATCACCGACAGGACGACCGGACCGATGATCGTCGGCAGCTCGAAGCGCCAGGCGACGCGCCCGCCGTCGTGCGGCTGATCCGCGTAGCTTCCGGCGAGCCAGTGTGAGTACACGAACGTGAGCGCCAGAGCAACCGATGTCCCGATTGCGACGGCGGCCATGAAGATCACGTTCGCATCGGAATCCGCGAGCGCGGCCATGACTGCCATCGCCGTCACCACGCCATAGATCGTCCCGGCCAGTCCTTCCGCACTGAAGCGAAATTTGATCCGGGGCTCGACGAATTCGGTCACGGCGCCGATCTTACGAGGCCTACCGGCCTCGCGGCATGCGCGCTGGAGCTATTTTTCACGTCATGCGTGACGACGACATCTTTGCCAACTTCGAACGCATGCGCAGGCAGCTCGATGAGCTCTTCGGGCACAGCTGGGAGCGCGTCGGGGTTGCGAGCAACAAACGCCGCGGTTTTTCGCCGAAGGTTGACGTCTACTACTGCGGCGATCCGCCAAAGGCGATCGTCACGGCGGACCTCGCGG
>JAEMSX010000045.1 GCA_016462645.1 Thermoleophilaceae bacterium | reverse complement strand
CTTGTTGTAGTGGCGGACGATCTCCGGCTCACTGATCTCCGGCAGGCGCGGCGGGCTCTTGCGGATCGCCGAAGCGGGCAGCAGGTCCTCGACGGACACGTCCGGAACGTCCAGCACGGGCAAGGTCGACGCGCGACGGCCGGGCTTGGACTTCTCGTAAATCGTTGTGGCTTGATCCGCCTGCATCGGAGTCTCGGTCACGTTGATCGTCATGCCTCTGCCCCCACTCCGGTCTTGCTGGCGGCCACGGCACTCGCGAGGCTCTTGGCGAACAAGTCGATCTGCTCCTTGCTGCGTTTCTCGGTGATCGCCACCAGCATCGTGTTCTCGTACTCGGGGTAATCGAGGCCGATCGGGTAGCCGCCGTTGATGCCGTCCAGCGCGAGCTGGTCGAGCACTGCGCGGACGGGCGCATCGAGCTTGATCGCGAACTCGCGGAAGACCGGGGCGTCAAACAGGATCTCGACACCGTCAACGGCACCGAGCGCCTCACGGGCGTAGGCCGTGCGCTTGAGCATCAGTTCGCCGAGCTCGACGATTCCCTGACGACCGAGCCAGGACAGGTAGATCACGCCGGCCAGCGCGTTGAGCGCCTGGCTCGTGCAGATGTTGCTGGTCGCCTTCTCGCGACGGATGTGCTGCTCACGGGTCTGGAGCGTGAGCACCCAGCCGCGGCGGCCGTCGACGTCGGTCGTCTCGCCGGCGATGCGGCCCGGCATGCGGCGGATCAGCTTCTTGGTTGCGGCAAAGAATCCGAAGGACGGACCGCCGAAGTCGAGGCGGTTGCCCAGCGTCTGACCCTCGCCCACGCAGATGTCCACGCCGAAGTCGCCCGGGGGCGCGAGCACGCCGAGTGTCAGCGGGTCAGCGACGCAGACGACGAGCGCGTCGTGCGCCTTCGCGGCATCGACGAGCGCCTGAACGTCCTCGATCGCACCGAAGAAGTTGGGGTTCTGGATGAAGACCGCCGCGGTGTCGGCGTCGATCGTTTCGGCGAGCGCGGCCGGGTCGGTCAGGCCGTCGGTCGCGGGCACCTCGACGACCTGAGTTCCGTAGCCGTGGGCGTTGGTCTTGAGCGTCTCGCGGTACTGCGGGTTGACCGCCTGACTCACGACGAACCTGCCGCGGCCGTTCTCGAGCTGGGCGAGATAGCCGGCGGCGGCCATCGCGCTCGGACCCTCATAGACGGAGGCGTTTGAGACATCGAGGCCGGTCAGCTCGGCGATCGCGGTCTGGTACTCGAACATCACCTGCAGGCCACCCTGGGAGACCTCAGGCTGGTAGGGCGTGTACGGCGTGAGGAACTCGCTGCGCGTGATGATCGAGTCGACCAGGGCCGGGACGTAGTGGTCATACATTCCCGCGCCGAGGAAGCTGATCTCGCGGTCGGAGTGAATGTTCTTGTCGGCCAGCTCCGAAAGGTGGTCGAACACCTCGAACTCGGCCTTGCCGGCGGGCAGGTCGAGCTCGCGCTGGAGCCGCACACCCGCAGGGATGTCGGCGAAGAGGTCATCGATCGATTTCGCCCCGATCGCGGCCAGCATCGCGGCGCGGTCGTCAGGCGTGTCAGAGGTGTAGGTGCTCAACGGTGTCCTTCGTGAGTCGGGGGAAGCACGCTGGGGAGGCGCGCGACGTTATGGACAACCTTAGAAGGTGGTGGCGTTGGCACCGATGAGTGGAGGCTCGTCCCGCCCCCGTGCTTGTGTCGATTGCAGCACGGGGTTGGCACCAGGTGCCAAGGCGGTGTTGCAGGTGCCACTAACTATCGCGCAAATTGCGGGAACTCCCGCGCTGCGGATCGCTAGAGGAGCGCTTTGTAGGCCGCGGGGTCCAGGAGCGAAGCGGCCTCCGACGGGTCGCTGAGCTTGATCTTGACCATCCAGCCTGCGCCGTACGGGTCGTCGTTGATCGTCTCCGGCGCGCTTTCCAGCGCGTCATTGACCTCAACGATCTCGCCGGACAAAGGAGCCACGACCTCGCTCACGGCCTTGACCGATTCGATCTCGGCGTAGGAGGCGTCCTTCGTCACAACAGTTCCGACAGCCGGCGGCTCAAAGAACACAACCTCACCCAGCGCGTCCTGCGCGAACCAGGTGATTCCGAACGTGGCGACGTCGCCCTCGACCTTGGCCCAGTCGTGTTCGGGGTGGTAAATCAGATCTTCGGGGTAGTGCTCGTCAGCCACGGGTCGGTCCTCTCGGGGTCGATTGCTGGCGCAATCCTATTGCTTTGCGTACAACGGCTTCTTGCGCGCCTGCGCCGGTCGCAGCTTGCCGCGGATGTCGATCTCGAAGTCGGTCCCGGGCTTTGCGAACTCGGCATCCACGTAGGCCATGCCGATCCCGTTGTCGAGCGATGGCGAAAGCGTGCCGCTGGTGACAATGCCGATCTCGGTGCCGCCGAGGAACACCGGGTTGTCCTGACGCGGGATTCCCGGCCCGACAATCGTGAAAGGCGTGAGCTTCTGCTTGGGACCGGCTTCCTTGATCTTCTTCAACGCGTCCGCGCCGATGAAGCCTGTGTCGAGCGCGCAGGCCCATTCGAGCCCCGCCGAGATCGGGTCGCGGTCCAGCGAAAGGTCGTTGCCATAGAGGTGGAAGCAGACCTCAAGCCGCAGCGTGTCCCGCGCGGCGAGGCCGATCGGCTTCGCACCGGCGATGATCAGGTCTTCCCAGATCGCCGGCGCGTCGGCAGGTGCGACGAGAATCTCGACGCCGTCCTCGCCCGTGTATCCCGTTCCGCAGATCAACGCCGGATGGTCGCCGAAGTGGCTCTCGACAATCGTCATGCGCGCCGGCGCAGCTCCATTGCCGAGCAACTCGCCGAGGATTCTGCGGGCATCCGGACCCTGCAGCGCGATCATCGCGTATTCGTTGGCACGATCGACCACGTCCACGTCGAAGCCACCGGCCTGCTGTGTGAACCACTTGAAGTCGATCTCGTGATTGGAGGCGTTGGTGACCGTGAGGTAGCGCTGGGGACCAAGCCGATACGTGAAGAGATCGTCGATCACGCCGCCGTCCTCCTGACAGAGCGCCGAGTACTGCGCGCCGCCGACCGCGATTCTGCTCACGTCGTTGCTGAGGATGTGCTGGAGGAACTCCTCGGCCTGCGGACCGGTCGTCTCAATCTCGCCCATGTGCGAGACGTCGAAGATGCCGGCGTGCGAGCGGACTTGCTGGTGCTCGGCGCGGATGCCATCCGGGTACTGGACCGGCATCTCCCATCCGGCAAACGGGACGAGCTTCGCCCCGGCCTTCTTGTGGAGTTCGTAAAGGCTTGTGCGGCGCAGATTCTCGGTCGAGTCAGTCATCGGCGGCGAGAGTACTAGCCGCCGGCATGCCGGCCGCGAATGCGCCTGCGGATACGACGGCCGATACTGCGCAGCGGACCGCGTGATCCGCCCCGCGCATAGTAATTCCAGAGTTTGAGTTCGTAGAGGACGAAATACGCGTCGAAGAGCGCGTCGAATCCCTCGGGCTTGCCGCCGTATCCCTCGAGCACAGCCGCGGTCAGATCGTCTCCCGGGAACGGGCAGGACTGGAGGGTCCGCGCAAGATCCATCACGGGATCGCCGGTGAACGCCTCCTCGAGGTCGATCACCCCGAGGAACGCCAACTCATCGAGGCTGCCCGCGACGAAGATGTTCTCGGGATGGAGGTCGCCGTGACAGAGCACCGCCGCCGGGGCCTGGGCGAAACGCGCCGAGGCGTCATCGAAGTAAGCCTCAAGCCTTCCGGCCAGACGCGGGCTTCCGCCGTGCGCGAGAAACGTGCCCAGCTCAACGTTGAACGTGCGAGCCATGAACTCGGCGTTGTCGCGATCGACGCGCTCGTCAGAAAGAATCGCGAACCCTGGACCGGCGGTTCGATGCAGCGCGGCCTGAAACTCGCCCACTCCGCGATAGACCTCAACCAGGCGCGATCGATCCAGACCGGCCAGATTGATGTTCAGCGGCGCCCCCGGGGCCATCGTGAGCAGCGTGTAGCCGAAGGGGAACTCGGGCGTTTCGGCCGCGCCGTGCAGCATCCGCGGAATCGGCAGCTGATGATCGCCGAGCAGGCGATAGGCGGAGTGCTCGCGCGCGGTGTTGCCGCCACGCGTGAACACTTTGAGCGCAAGCGGTTCTCCGGATTCAAGCTCGACCCGCGTGACGACGCTCTTCGCGCCTCCGCCCAGCGCCGACGTCGCGATCACGCGCGCGTCGATCGCCGCCGCGTCGATGACAACCTGCGCCTGGTCGCGGCTCGCTGGTGCCGGGCCGTCAGCCCGGAGCATGGCTAGTCCTCGCGGAGGAAGTCGGGCACGTCGATCTCGTCATCCGAGATCGACAGCGAACCACGATCGACGTCACTGCGTCCGACATCGCGACGCGGACGACGCGAAGAACGACCGCTCTCGAAGTCGAGACCGCTGCGTGACGATGACGCTGCGCCGCGACGGTCGAAGCCGGTGGCGATCACTGTGACGCGGACTTCATCGCCCAGCGCCTCATCGATCACTGCGCCGAAGATGATGTTTGCGTTCTGGTCTGCAGCGCTGGAGACGATCTCGGCGGCCTCGTTGATCTCGAAGAGACCGACTTCCTTGCCACCGGTGATGTTGAGCAGGATGCCGGTCGCGCCTTCGACGCTCTCTTCGAGCAGCGGCGAGCTGATCGCGTTCTTTGCGGCCTCGCCTGCGCGGCCTTCACCGCTGCCGGCGCCGATGCCCATCAGGGCGCTGCCGGCGTCGTGCATGATCGTGCGCACGTCGGCGAAGTCGAGGTTGATCAGACCGGGAGTCGTGATCAGGTCGGTGATGCCCTGGACACCCTGACGCAGAACGTTGTCCGCGTCGCGGAACGCATCGAGGATCGAGGTGCGGCGCTCGACGGTGCTGAGCAGTCGCTCGTTCGGAATGACGATCAGCGTGTCGACCTGCTCGCGCAGTCGCTGGATCCCCTCGTCGGCCTGCTTGGCGCGCTGTGATCCTTCAAAAGAGAATGGACGCGTGACCACACCGACCGTCAACGCTCCGACTTCCTGCTTGGCGATCTCGGCGATCACCGGCGCGGCTCCGGTCCCGGTACCGCCACCCTCGCCCGCGGTCACGAACACGAGGTCCGCGCCCTTCAAAGCTTCCTTGATGTCGTCGCGACTCTCGGCCGCGGCGCCTCCGCCGATCGACGGGTCGGCGCCCGCGCCAAGACCCTTCGTGAGCGTCGAACCGATGTTCAGCTTGACGTCGGCGTCACACATCTGCAGAGCCTGCGCGTCGGTGTTGACGGCGATGAACTCGACGCCCTTGAGACCAGCGTCGACCATGCGGTTGACGGCGTTCGTGCCGCCGCCGCCCACGCCGACCACCTTGATCACGGCCAAGTAGCTGCCTGCGTCGCGACCAGCCTGGCTGGTTCCCTGCGGTGTGTAATCGAAATCGTTCATATTGCGGAAATTAACGGCCTCCCGGCCCGATTGCGTAGCGCTGCGAGGTTTGTTGCAGCCCCGAACTCTCAAGTACTAGTTGAGAGTTAGGGCACTCTCTACTTCACCTTGAGGGTTCAAACGTTGAGGGTTCACTTGGGAGTTATACATGGTTTTCACCGAAATCCCGGTGTCACTAGCCATTGGGCCCCGCCCCGCCACCGGCCTGCGCCGGTGCCTGCTGGGTCGGTGTGGTCGCGGGCGCCTGCTGCTGAGGCGCGGTCTGCGTCGCCGGCGCCTGGGTCTCAGCGGGCGCCTCAGTGGCGGTCGCTTCGACGCCGGAGGTGTCGGTTGAAGTCGCTTCGGGCGTCTCCTCGACGACCGGCTGTCCGGTGACCGTTGACGGCGCGGCGCCGAGGCCGCCGACCGCCGGGCGACCGGGGACGCGCAGATCGAGGTAGGCGGCGCCCGCGGCTGCGTCGCTCGCAAGCACCGTCGCCGCATCGCGCCACTTCAGCCGGGCGTCAGCGGATGTTCCGAAGTAGAGATCCGGCCCCTTCTGCATCGAGACGACGATCCCGAACCTGCCCCACTTGATCGCGTCAACCTTGCGCATCAGAACGTCCGGCGCGGCTCCGAGCAGCTTGGCCGCTGACAGCGCCTTTCCGCCGGTCACGCGACCGTCGACGACGTTTCCGCTCGCCTCGATCTTCGGGAGCCCCGCGACCGGAGCCGCAGAGGTGATCACCTCGCCGTTCTGCGAGAGCGTGACGGTGCGACCGTTCAAACGGGCGACAAGGACCGGGCGCCGGACCTTCAGGTAGATCGTCGCGCGGTGCGGGAAGTCGGTCTCGACCGTCACGCCGGCGACATCGACAAATCCGCTCGCGGCTTCCTCGATGCGCGCGGGATCGAAGTTCATCGTGGTCATCTGCAGTGCTTCGGCCACGACAGCGCTGCGGGCCTTCTTGTCGTAGTAGCCGGACAGGCCGACGACCTTGACCTGTTGAACGGCAACGAGCCCGGAGTTGCGCACGAGCATGAACGCACCCGCAAGCACGGCCGCGAGCACGATCAACGCGACGATCAGGCTCCAGCGCGACGGGCGGTGGATGCGTGCGGCGATCGGTCGCAGCGAGATGCGCGGCATGCGCGCGCGGCGCAGATCGATTGCCTGGGGAAAACTCACCTGGACTCCCAGAGCGCCGTGTCGAGTTCGCCGAGCACCTGAACCTCAGTCTCGAGGCGAACGCCGAACTGCTGCTCGACGCGCTCGCGGCCGGCCGCGATCAACGCCACGATGTCGGACGTGGTCGCGTCCTTGAAGTTCTCCACGAAGTTCGCGTGCTTGGGCGAGAAGCGCGCCCCGCCCTGCTCGAGGCCCTTGCATCCTGCCGCCTCGAGC
This sequence comes from Thermoleophilaceae bacterium, assembly GCA_016462645.1. Taxonomy (GTDB): domain Bacteria; phylum Actinomycetota; class Thermoleophilia; order Solirubrobacterales; family JACPNS01; genus JACPNS01. The sequence goes on along the minus strand of JAEMSX010000045.1, from coordinate 6,147 downwards.
AACTGACCCGCGGTGCGTCCTGCGGCGCGCGGGTCATCCGGGTTCTTGAATGTGGAACCGAAAGTCTTGATGCCGGCGGGCTGCGCTGCCTTGCGGCGGTCGCGCAGATCGGCGAGCTTCGCCTTGACCGCCTCGGTGGTCGAGGCGGTCAGGCGGAACTGCGCGCGTGTGACGACCTGGTAGCCGGAGATGTTGCTGTGGCGGTAGGTGAACTCGAAGTCCTCGGGCACGCGGCGCTCGATGCCTTCCGGGCTCGCAACCTCGGCCCACTCGAGCACGCTGGCCAGCTCTCCGCCATAGGCGTTTGCGTTCATGCGAATTGCGCCGCCGACAGTGCCGGGGATGTTCACACCGAACTCAAGGCCCGAGAGTGCGTGCTCGGCGGTCTTCGCCGCGAGCCTGGGCAGGCGCGCGCCACCGCCGCTGAGGACGCCGTCGTCCTCAAAATGCACTTCCGTGAGATGTCCGTCGAGTTTGATCACGAGACCGCGGAATCCCTTGTCCGCAATCAATAGATTCGATCCCGAGCCGATCACCCCTACCGCGAGGTTTTCTGAACTTGCCCATGCAAGGAGTTCGACGACGGCCTTGTTGCTTGACGGCCGCGCGTAGAAGTCGGCCTCTCCGCCCGTGCGCACGGTCGTCAGGCGGGCGAGGTCGAAGTCTCTCTCGACACCTGCGGGACTGCTCATGCCCCCGCTCCCACGATTCGGTGGGCCACGCGATAGACATCGCCTGCGCCCACGGTGATACAGAGATCCCCGGGCTCAAGGATCTTCTCAAGCAGCGCGACGGCGTCGTCGTACGTCGGCTCGTAGTACACCGGCTTGCCCGGTGCGGCGTCTGCCGTCTTCGCGGCGATCAGCCAGCCGGTGATGCCGGGAAAGTCTTTGGCGAGCTCACGTGCCGGGTAGACATCGTTGACGATCACGATGTCGGCGAGGGCGAGTGACTCGCCGAACTCGCGGGCGTACGACCTGGTGCGCGAATAGAGGTGCGGCAGGAAGACTGCGACCACGCGGCCGCCCTTCGCGGTCTGGCGGGCGGTCGTGAGCGCGGCGCGGACCTCGGTCTGATGATGTGCGTAGTCGTCGTAGACGACGGCGCCGTTTGCAGTCTCGCCGATCAACTCGAAGCGGCGACCGACGCCGGTGAAGGACTTGAGCGCCGCGGCGGCATCCTTACGCGCAACCCCGACCAGCTCAAGCGCGGCCAGTGCGGCAAGTGCATTCAGCACGTTGTGCTCGCCGCGCACGCCCAGCTCGAAGACGTCTTCGCCCAGCTGGAAGCTGCTGCCGAGCGCCGGGTCCGCGGGGGTGGTGATCGTCGCGGCCTGCAAGTCCGCGGTGATCGGCGCTGGCGCGAAGGTGATCGAGCGATCGTCGATCGCGAGTTCGTCGATCCGCGGCTGGTCCGCGGAGATCACGATCTTCTTCGCGCGCGCGGCGAAATCGCGGAAGGCGTCGATCAGCTCGTCGAGGCCGCTCCAGGTCTCGGGATGCTCGAACTCGATGTTCGTGATCACGGCGATCTCGGGGTCGTAGCGCAGGAACGAGCCGTCGGATTCGTCGGCCTCGATCACAACAACATCGCCGCTACCGAGATGCGCGTTGGTCGTGCGATCGCCGATCGTCACCTCGCCGCCGACGAAATAGGACGGGTCGAGTCCCAGCTGATCGAGCACGTGGGCGATCATCGCGGTCGTGGTCGTCTTGCCATGGCTTCCGGCGACGGCGATGCAGCGCGGCTTCGTCGCGACCAGCTCGGCCAGCAGTTCGGAGCGGTGGAGGACCTTCAGTCCCTGCTCACGCGCTGCGGCGAGCTCGGGGTTCTCATCGAGGATCGCCGTGGACCGCACGATCTCCGCCCCGGCGGGCAGATTCGCCGCGTCCTGGCCGATCGTGACGGCGATGCCGGCCTCTTCGAGGCGAGCGGTGTAGGACGAGGCTTCGCGGTCGGAGCCGGTGACATCGGCCCCCAGCTGGTGCGCGGCGATCGCAAGGCCGCTCATGCCGACGCCGCCGACGCCGATCAGATGAAGCTTGCGCCCCGCAAAGTCAGCGCTCATGACGCGGCCTCGAGAAGCGCACCTGCGATGCGGTCGGCCGCGTCCGGCATTGCGAGCTCCAGGGCGTTCGCGCGCATCGCGTCAAGGCGGGTCGGGTCGGCGAGGATCGGATTCAGCAGTGCGCGCAGGCTTTCTCCGTTGAGATCGTGATCGCGGATCATCACCGCCGCGTCTCCATCCGTCAACCACTTGGCATTCAACGCCTGATGGTCGGCTGTTGCGTGCGGATACGGCACGAGGATCGCCGGCAGGCCCGCGGCGGCGAGTTCGAAGATCGATCCGCCGGCGCGGCAGACCGAGACGTCTGCGGCCGCGAGTGCAACATCGAACTCGTTGGTGAAGTCGAGCATCCGGTAGCGATCCTCGCTGAGCACAGGGCGCGAGTCCAGGATCTCTTTCGCGGCCTCGAAATCGCCGCGGCCGGTGAGGTGCAGAACGCAGAGGCCATCCGGCAGGCCGTCCGCGAAGGCGTCCAGCGAAGCGCGGTTGATGTTGCGCGCGCCGAGCGATCCGCCGAACACGAGGAGGCATAGACCGTCGGTCGGAAGTCCGAACTGCTCGCGCGCGGCGGGCCTGGTCAGTCCCGCGCGACGCGGCGCGATCGGGCGACCGGTGACGAGGTACTTGTCGCCCTTGTGACCCTCGAGGTCGAACGCCAGACACACGCGTCGGGCGAACGGTGCGAGCAGCTTGTTCGCGACACCGAGGTGCGCGTCGGCTTCCGTCACGATCAACGGGAGACGCAACGTAACGGCTGCGGCGCCGACCGGTCCGGCGACGTATCCCCCACCGGCCATGACGGCGTCGACACCCTTGGCGCGCAGCAACTTGCGTGCCACGAACACGCCCTTGACGGCGAGCCAGACGGCACGCAGGGCCTTCAGCGGGTTCTTGCGGTCGAGACCCGCGAGCGTGAGCTGGTTGAACTCGTAACCCGCGGCGGGTACGAGTTCGGCTTCGGCGCGTTCTCCGCCGAAGAAGATGACTTCTGCGCCGCGCTCCTTCAGGGCGTCAGCGACTGCCAGGGCCGGAACGGCGTGACCGGCCGTTCCCCCCGCTGCGACGGCGATTCTCATTGTGACCCCCGCGAGGCCGTGATGGAGTGCGTGCGCCACCAGCTGCGGCGACCTTTCGCTGCGTGTGCGGCTTCGTCCGCTGATGCGATTCCGAGCGTCCCCCGCCGCGGATCACGCGTACGCGCGCCTGGTGCCTGCCCGAAGCGACGTTGATCAGCAGTCCCATTGCCGACAGCATGATGATCAGGTTGGCACCGCCGTACGAGATGAATGGCAGTGGGACGCCAGTCAGCGGCGCCATGCCCAGCACGGCGAAGAAGTTCAGCAGCGCCTGTGATGCGAGCATCGAAGTGATGCCCACCGCCAGGAGACGCGCGTAGATGTCGCGGCTGTTCTTTGCCGCGCGCAGGCCGACGAAGATCAGTCCGGTGTAGAGCGTCGCCAGCACGCCAATACCCATCAGGCCGAGCTCCTCGCCGATCACCGCGAGAATCATGTCCGTGTGGGCCTCGGGCATGTAGTGAATCTTCTGGACCGATTCGCCCAGCCCAACTCCGAAAATTCCGCCCGATCCGATCGCGATTCGCGCCTGCTGCGACTGGTAGCCGGCGCCCGTCGGATCGTGGTCCGGATGCAGGAAGGACGTGAGCCTGGCCATGCGGTAGGGCTCGAGAATGCTCATCAGCAGCACCAGCACACCGAGTACCGCGCCGACCTTGGCCAGATCCTTCAGCTGCGCGCCGGCCGCGATCAGCAGCAGGCCGAGCGTCGAGCAGATCACGAGGTCGGTTCCCATGTCCGGCTGGAGCATGATCAGACCGCAGGCCGCGGCGATCACGTAGAAGAGCGGATTCGCCAGCGAACCGATCGACTGCACGCGCTTGGGGTTCTGCGCGATCAGCATCGCGGCGTAGAGCACCAACGCGATCTTCATCACCTCGGAAGGCTGAAAACGCAGCATGCCAGCGCCGAGCCAGCGCTTGGCACCGTTGACCTCGACGCCGAAACCGGGCATCAGCACCAGCACCAGCATTCCGAAGGCGATCATCAGCAGGATCGGCGTCAGTTCGCGGACGCGGTTGAGGTCGATGCGCGACGCGAAGCGCATGATCACGAGACCGGCCGCGCCGATGATCAGGTAGCGCTTCAGATAGCCCATCGGGTCGCCGCCGACCGCCAGAGCCGCGTTGCCGGAGCTTGCCGAGTAGACCATGACGGCGCCCGCCGCGAACAGGGCGATCGTGATTGTCCAGAGCAGTTGTTCGTCGGGCGACTGGCGCGATGGCCTGCGGTCCGCTTTGGCGGTCGCCTTTTTTGTTCCTGGTTTCTGCGTCCGGGCGCGCGGAATCCTCATCCCGACTGAGTTCGACGGCGTTCACGCGACCCCTTGCCCTACCCGGAAAGTGCTGCGACCAGTTCACGAAAGCGCTCGCCGCGCGCCTCGTAGTTCTTGAACTGGTCGAAGCTGGCCGCCGCAGGGCTGAGCAGAACGGTTTCACCGGGATCAGCGGCGCCGGACGCGGCCGCGAACGCCTCCTCGAGCGTCCCGAACGTGGTCACGTCCACGGTGGCCCCCTCCAGTGCCGCGGCGAGCGCAGTCGCCGTGGCGCCGTTCAGGTAGACGGCGGCGCACGAACGCTCGACCGCCGCCTTCAGCGACGCGAAGTCCTCGCCCTTGGGCGAGCCGCCGATCAGTGCGCGCGCCGTGCCCTCATATGAGCCGAGGGCCGCGAGCGTGGCCGCCACGTTGGTCGCCTTCGAATCGTTCACGTACTTGACGCCGCCCTTGATCGCGATCAGTTCCATGCGGTGCGGCAGACCCGGGAATGTCGCGAGCGTACCGGCGATCGAGAGTGGGTCGACGCCCATCAGCATCGCGGCCTGGGTCGCGATAACGGCGTTCTCCTTGTTGTGCGAGCCTTCGACCGCGATCACCTCGCCGACGACCTCGAGATCCGGCGCCGGAACGCTGTATTTGCGCCCCTCGCCCGGGATCGGATAGTCGATCGAGGGTCCGATCACGGCGAACTGGCCCTGCTTCTGGCCGGCGAACATCGAAAGCTTTGCGTCGCGGTAGTTCTCGAAGCTGTGATGACGGTCGAGATGGTCGGGTGCGATGTTCAGCAGGATCCCGCACTCGGGCGTGAATTCCGGCGCGTCCTCGAGCTGAAAGCTCGACGCCTCGCAGATCACGGTCGCATCCCCCGGGATGCTGTCCACGAGTTCGCAGACCGGCGTGCCGACGTTTCCGGCCACAGCGACCGGCAGCCCTGCATCGCGATAGATCTGCCCGAGCAGTTCGGTTGTCGTCGTCTTGCCGTTGGTGCCGGTGATCGCGATGAAGGGGTTCGGCAGCAGGCGCCATCCCAGCTCCAGCTCGCCGAATACGTTCTTGCCCTCGGCCTTTGCGGCCGCGACCGCCGCGGCCTCCTGCGGCACCCCGGGGCTCTTGACCACATTGTCCACCTCGTCGACGAACTCGGTGCCGTCGGTGCCGAGGTGGACCTCCGCGCCGAAGTCGCCGAGCGTGTCGCTGCCGGCGGGCGAGCCGCTGTCAACTGCGATCACGCGGTGGCCGCGGGCGATCAGCAGCTTCGCGGCCGCCTGGCCGGATTTGCCGAGGCCGATGACGAGGTAGCTGCCATCGGGAACACCGGGCCGCGGTACGAGTTCGAAAGTTGTCACGCCCGAGAGGCTAGAGCGGATTCAGGAACAGCACGAAGCCGACGGCGGCGCAGCCCGCGGCGACGATCCAGAAGCGCAGGATGATCTTCGTCTCCGACCAGCCGCGCATCTCGAAGTCGTGATGGATCGGCGCCATCAGGAACACACGCTTGTGGAACATCTTGAACCAGAAGACCTGGATCGCCACCGACAGCGCCTCGATCACGAAGATCCCGCCGATCAGCACCAGCAGGATCTCGGTGTCGGTCATCACCGCGAGCGCGGCGATGGCTCCGCCCAGGCCGAGCGAGCCGGTATCGCCCATGAAGATCGCCGCCGGAAAAGAGTTGAACCAGAGGAAGCCGATGCAGCCCGCCGCCAGGCACGCCGAGATCAGCA
>JAEMSX010000108.1 GCA_016462645.1 Thermoleophilaceae bacterium | reverse complement strand
AGGATGTAGTCGCGGTAGAGCTCGTCGCTCATATGCCGAACACCTCCTTCGCCTTGACGAGCGCGGCGATCAACGCGTCCACCTCTTCGGTCGTGTTGAAGCAGGCGAAAGAAGCGCGCGCCGTCGCCGGGACACCGAGCTTTCGCATCAGGGGCTGAGCGCAGTGATGGCCGGTGCGCACGCAGACGCCCTCGCGCCCGAGCAGCTCGCCGATGTCGTGCGGGTGCATGCCGTCGAGCGTGAAGCTGATCACGCCGCCGCGTTTGTCAGCCGGCGGGCCGACGACGGTGATGCCGTCGAGCGCGGAGATCTTCGGCAGGGCGTAAGCGGTGAGCGCGCGCTCATGGGCGGTGATGTTCTCGATGCCGATGCGCTCGATGAAGTCGATTGCGGCACCCAGACCGACGGCCTCGGCGACTGCGCTGGTGCCGGCCTCGAATTTCCACGGCAGGTCGTTCCAGGTCGAGCTCTCGAAGCTGACGACCTTGATCATGTCGCCGCCGCCGAGCCACGGGCCCATCGCCTCGAGGATCTCGCGCCGGCCGTGAAGCACGCCGATCCCGGTCGGTCCGTAAGCCTTGTGGCCGGTCCAGGCGTAGAAATCTGCGCCGGTTGCGGCGAAATCGACCGCCAGCTGAGGCACTGCCTGTGACCCGTCGATCAGGATCTTCGCTCCCGCGGCATGGGCCTTCCGGGAGAGCTCCGCGGGGTCGTTGATCGTTCCGAGCACGTTTGAGATGTGCGCCACGGTCAGCAGCTTTACGTTGCCGGCCGCGAGCTTCGCGTCGAGGTCCGCCTGATCGAGCAGTCCGTCTTCGGTCACCTCCACGTAGTCGATCTTCGCGCCGGTCTGCTGGCAGACGATCTGCCAGGGGACGATGTTGCTGTGGTGCTCCATCAGCGTGGAGAGCACGACGTCGCCCGGTCCAAGGTTCTCGCGTCCCCACACCTGCGCGACGAGGTTGATCGCCTCGGTCGCGTTGCGGGTGAAGATCGTCGTCTCGTCCGTCGCACCCATGTACGCGGCGATGCGGCCGCGCGCGCCCTCGAAGGCCTCGGTGGATCGGGCCGCGAGGTCGTAGGCGCTGCGGTGGATCGGCGCGTTGTCCTCGCGGTAGAACCGGTCGATCGCCTCGATCACGCTGCTCGGCTTCTGGCCGGTCGCAGCGGAATCGAGGTAGACCAGCGGCTTGCCGCCAATCTCCTGATTGAGGATCGGGAATTCCGCGCGCGTCAGCGTTGCGGTGTCGGTGGATGCAGCCACCGCGTTCATCTACTTGCTCGCGGCGTAGGCGATGATGTCTTCGCGCGCCTCGGCAAGCTTGCCGGCGATGCGTTCGCGCACGAGCGCTTCAAGGTGCTCGTCCTCAAACAGCGTGACGACGGGCTCGAAGAAGCCTTCGACGAGGATGCGGATTGCGTCCTCACGGCTGATTCCACGCGTACGCATGTAGAAGACCAGGTTCTCATCGACCTCGCCGACCGTTCCGCCGTGCGAGGCGGAGACGTCATCAACTTTGACGATCAATGACGGGATCGCATCGACCTTGGCGTCCTTGCTAAGCATCAGCGAGTGCGTCTGCAGGTAGGTGTGGCTGTTGGTCGCCTTCTCGATGATCTCGATCAGACCCTCGTAACTTGCGCGCGAGCTGCCGGTTGAGGCGCCCTTCCAGACGGTGTCCCCGGTCGTGTCGCGGCTCTCGTGGCGGTCCGTCGTGAAGAGGTCGAGGTGCTCGTCGCCCTGCGTGAAGTAGACGCCGTTGTGGCGCATGTCGGCGCCGGGCTCTGCGGTGATGATGTCCAGCGTCTGCTTGGTCAGGTGACCACCGAGGTGGATCGGGAACCAGCGGGCGTGGGCGTCACGCGCGATGTTGACGCGCTTGGTGCTGATGTCGAACACCTGACCCGCGCCCCAGTCCTGGAAGGTCTTGACCTTGGCCCATGCGTTGTCCTGCGCGAAGATCTCCGAGACGCCGGCGTGCAGCGCCTGGCCGTCGAAGTCGGGAGCGAGGTTGTACTCGCGGATACGCGCGTTGCCGCTCACGTCCACGATGGCGAGCAGGCGGCCGTACTGAATGGTGCCGGGCTCGTCGATCACGTTGATGACCTGGAAAGGCTTGTCGACCTGCGTGTTCTTCGGGACGTAGAAGAAGGCGCCACCGGTCCACAGCGCAGCGTTGCCCGCCGCGAACTTGCCGTCCGCGGGGCCGACCTTCGTGCCGTAGAACTTGCGCACGAGTGCCTCGTGGTTTGCGAAAGCGTCCTCAAGGGTGGTTGCGATCACGCCCTCGGGGTTGTCTGCCGCGGTCTCGGTGTAGATCACCGAGGCGCCGCGCTGGACGATCAGTCCGGCGTACTCCTCGCCCTTGATTGCGTCCTGGACGACCTGCGGGAGCTCTTCGCGGCTGGTGACGGATTCGTAGTGGCGCGTCTGGAGCGCGTCGAAGTCAACTGCCTTGAGGCTTGTGGTCCAGAAGCCGCTGCGTCGCCATTCGGGCAGCTCGGCTGACTCGTAGACCTCGAGCGCCGACTTGCGGTCTGCTTCGAGATGACTAGCTGGCATTGGCGGCCACCTCTTCGCGGATCCAGTCGTAGCCGTGCTCTTCGAGCTTTGCGACGAGCTCCGGGCCGCCCTCTTCGACGATGTTGCCGTCGAGCATGATGTGGACGAACTCGGGCTGGATGTAGTCGAGGATGCGCTGGTAGTGGGTGATGATCAACGAACCCATTCCACGCTCACGCAGCGCGACGACGCCCTCGGAGACGATGCGCAGCGCATCGATGTCGAGTCCGGAGTCGGTCTCGTCGAGCACGGAGATCGTCGGCTCGAGCATCGCCATCTGGAGGATCTCGGCGCGCTTCTTCTCGCCGCCGGAGAACCCGTCGTTGAGGTAGCGGCTGGTGAACTCACGCGGCACCTTCAGCAGGTCCATGTTCTCCTTGAGGCGGTCGCGGAACTCCTTGACGGCGATCGGCTCGTCGCGGTGCGCGTTGACTGCGAGGCGGAGGAAGTTGGCAACCGAGACGCCCGGGATGACCGCGGGGTACTGGAACGCGAGGAAGAGTCCGGCCTGTGAGCGCTTCTCGGGGTCCTCCTCGGTGATGTCTTCACCGTTGAAGATGATCTGGCCCTCGGTGACCTCGTAGGTGTCGTTGCCCATCAGGACGTTGGCGAGCGTGGACTTGCCGGAACCGTTCGGCCCCATCAGGGCGTGTGTCTCGCCCTTGTTGACGCTGAGGTTGATCCCGTGAAGGATTTCCTTGTCGTCGACGCTGACGTGAAGGTTGATGATTTCGAGGTCTGCCATTTGCTTCTGAAACTCCTGGGATTGCTGAACGGGGGTAGGGGAGCCGGTCGCGTTACGCGAGCGCGACCGATTCCGAGCCGAACGCCTCAGTGAGGCGGTCGTTGGCGCGGAGGTTGGCGGCCGTGAGGTCCGCCAG
>JAEMSX010000044.1 GCA_016462645.1 Thermoleophilaceae bacterium | reverse complement strand
GTCACCGTCGAGACCTACCAGTGGTACGTGCGCCACGCCGGAAACATCTCCGACGTCTACACGATCGTCATCTGCGACGAGGCCCACACCGCGCTCGGCGAGAAGACCTCGGCTGCGATCCGCAAATGGAAAGAGCCGTACTTCATCGGCATGACCGCGACCGGCGCGCTGATCGCCCGCCACGTCACGGACCTCTTCCCGACCCAGACTTCACGTTTCGATCTCGCGCAGGCCGCGCGCCGCGGCGTGATCGCGCCGCTGCGTTGCGTGCGCATCCCTCCTGGACCGGGCGTCCGCACGATCGCCAACGTTCCGCTGCGAAGAGGTGAGGTCGATCAGGACTTTGACCAGGAAGAGCTGGCCGCCCTGCTGGACCAGGCGCCGTTCAACCTCGCGATCGCAGACCTTTATCGGGCGCGCTTCAAGGACATGCCCGGCGTTGTCTACGCCGCCGGTGTGAAGCACGCCTACAACGTCGCCGAGGCGTTCCGTGAATTCGGAATCAAGGCGAAGGCCGTCTCCGGAGAGACGCCCAAACGCGAGCTGGCCGAAACGCTGGCCGCATATGAGCGCGGCGAAGTTGACGTTCTCGTCAACGCGCAGCTGCTCGCCGAAGGCTGGAACTCGCCGCGCGCGACGGTGTGCATGCACCTGGCGCCGACGGCCTCCAAGCGCATCTACCAGCAGCGTGTGGGACGAGTCACTCGTCGTCACCCGGGCAAGGAAGCCGGCATCGTCGTCGACTTCGTGCACCCCGCGACCACGCATGACGATCCCGTCGTCACGCTGCACTCGCTGCTCGTGCGCGATGTCTATCGCGGCGGTGCGATCGTCGTCGGCCCGGTCCGCCGCGGTCGCGGTCGTCGCCTGCGTGTTGAGCGTCGCGTCCTGCCGGTCACCCCGGACTCCGAGCGCCGCGCGCAGATCTTCGAGCGCGAGCTCTGGCGCATCAGCGTGAGCAACCTCGACTGGGGCGAGCAGCGCGTCTGGGCCGCCCTCGCGGGCGCCAAGGCCAACGCCAACAACTGGCGCCGCGCCCGCGCGATGATCCAGCACGACCGCACCGGCGAGCTTCGTCGCCATCTCTTTGTCACTGCGCTTGAGCGCAACAAGCACCGCGCCGTGCGTCTGCGCGCGCTGCAGGACCTCGCAAACTCGAAGGACCCCGAGGCGTACGACCTCGCGATCGAGATCATCGGTGGCTGGCAGAAGGACGAACGCCGCGAGGCCACCAAGCTGATGCTCAAGGCGATTGCCGACAAGAACGTCGGCTCGCGCGAGCAGTCACAGGCCTGGATCTGGATCCTCGCCAGCTACACACGTGAGCTGCACGAGCAGTACGCGGTGCAGCGCTGGCCCGAGACCAAGCGCCTGCTCGGATTGCTGGTCAACTCTTCCGGACCGGCCCACGGCCGCAACGCGCGCCGGATCGTGCAGGAGACGCGCAAGCAGGACCTGCGCCTGGCCTCGGCGATCCTCGCCGCGGCGGTCGCGCACTCACCTGAGGCCGAAGAGGCCCTGCGTGGTGGGCGCAACCGTCTGGCCCGCAAGCCCGCGGCGCTTGCCCGCGAGCTCGGCCGCAACTTCCCGAAGGCGCGCGGTCGCAAGGGCCGCCGCCGTCGCGACGAAGGCAAGAAGGGCGGCAAGAAGCGCCAGAGGAACGGCGCCGCAAAGGGCGAGGCGACGAATGAAGTCGTGGAGGCCGTGGCCGGCGCCGAGAACCAGGAGACGCCGAAGACGCGCGACGGTGATCGTGGCGGCAAGCAGAGCAACGGCGGCGACGGTCAGCCGAAGAAGAAGCGTCGTCCGCGCAACAAGAAGCCTGCGGCAGAAAGCGGCGCCGAAAGCAACGCTGAGAAGATGGTCGCCGAAAAGGACAGCACTGAAAAGGGCGGCTTCGAGTGGGGCGACCCCCCGAAGAAGTCCGAGGGTGATTCAAAGGACAAGCCAAAGGTCCCAGTCCTCGGCAGCTTCGAAGAGCTCTCGCGCGGCGACTAGTCGCCGAGCGTCAGGTGCACTTCGCCCGCACCGAGAACGCTGATTCCGCCGCCGCAACGTCGGACGATCAGGTTGCCCTCTTCGTCGATCCCGTTTGCGACGCCTTCACCTTCGCTCCAGGAGATGTCCCGACCGCGCAGCGCGTCGCGCGCGCTCCAGGCCGCAAGCAGCGCCGACGTGTCGGAACTGATCCAATGATTGAGGCGCGCAAGCAGCGGCGCGAGCGCATCGACATTTTCATCGAGCGACAGCGTCGTGGCAGTCTGCTGGAGTTCGGGCGGCATTTGATCCAGGCGCACCCGGGTGTTGAGACCGATGCCGATCACCACCCAGGAAGTGTCGGGGTTGTCGCCAGGCCTTCCCTCGACGAGGATCCCGCTGACCTTGCGCTTGTCGATCCAGACGTCGTTGGGCCACTTGATCTGCGCGCGCACGTCCGCAAGCTCCTCGCACGTTTCGGCCACCGCGAGCGCCGCGGCCAGAGGGGCGAAGCGATGATGCGTCTCGGCCGGCCGCAGGATCACGCTCATCAGCAGCGCGCTGCCGGCAGGCGCCACCCAGGCGCGGCCCTGACGACCGCGACCGGCGGTCTGCTCTTCCGCAGTGATCGTCGTCCCGTGGACCGCGCCCTCGATCGCCATCTTCTTGGCCAGCGCGTTGGTGGAATCGACGACATCGAGATGGATGTGCGGATGACCGAGCAAGTTGTTCACGAGCGCAGAATCCTGACGACCTTGCCGGGCTCCAGCCGCAGCATCTGGGCAGCATCGCCACCACTCACCGAGATGCTGAGCGAGTCCGTCGAATCGACGATCAGCAACAGGTCGCCGTTCTCGGCATCCGCGTACGTGCGCACGTAGGTCGCCTGCCTGCGCATGACGTCGGTGTCGATCTCGACCCTCGAACCGAGCGCGAACGACTCGACGTCCGTCGGCGTCGCGCCGAGTCGCGCGTTGCCGTACTGGTCGATCGACAGCACTGCCGTGGTCAGGTCACCGTCGATCATCGATGTCTTCGGCACATCCAATGTCACCAGATTGTCGTGCTCGATCGCGACACCGCTGGCCACGATCGGCTCGCCGGCCGCGAGCTTCGCCGCGACCGGCGAGAAGATGTCCCGTCCGTGAAACGTGTCCGAAATCGGTTGGAGGCACCACGGCGAGCGCGAAATCTCGAATGCCGCCTGCGCGCCCCCGCAGCGCTCAATCGCCTCTGTCAGCAGGCCGTTGTCGGGTCCGACGAAGATCTTCCCGTCCGCCGCTTCGACCGCGATCGCGCGCCGGTCGGTTCCGACGGCCGGATCGACCACGCCGACCACGACCGCGTCGGCAGGCAGAAACGGCACCGAGTCCGCCAGCGCAACGGCCCCCGCGCGGATGTCCTGCCGCGCGATTCCGTGCGTCAGATCGATGGTCGGGATCCCGGGATTCTCCCGCAGGATCACGCCGTGGCAGATGCCGACGAAGGGATCGCGGAATCCGAAGTCAGTCAAAAGTGCAATCGGACGAAGCGCCACTCTCGCAACCTAACAGTGCGGTCACCGGCATAGGCACCGAATCACGCAGACGACCTAGAGCTTGGCGATCTTCACCGTGATCGTGCGAGTGATGTCGTCGGTGACGACGACGGAATCGCTCAACACGGTCGTCATCGTTTCGTAGGTCGTCCGGCTGAAGGCGCGGTACTTGTAGCGACCGATCGCTCTTGCGCTCGTGGGGCCGAAGGTGAGCACGGAAGGGGATGGCGCATTGATGCTGACATTCGGCGGCTCTGCCCAGCCGTCCAGCATGCCGAGCTGGCACGGACCCGCCCCAAACACTGAGAACCCGGTGAACGGCATCGCCGCGGTGGCGTAGAGGTGTCGTGGGTCGGATCCGCCGACGCTCAGGAACGCATCGACAACTGGGAACGCTCCGCAGCCGGACTTGTCAAGCTCGGGGCAGAAGTCCTCAGGAATATCCGGGTCCGGAGGGATGTACGTGTTGTCGACGGTCTCGATCGTGCCGATGCTCAGGCGTGGCGGCATCGGCACCACAAGGCTTCCCTGTGGCACCGTGAGCACGAGGTTTCCGTGCTTGGGACCGAGACGCCGCGGGGCCTTGCGGTCGTAGTAGGGACGAAAGCGTGTGGAGCCGACCGTGCGAAGATTGAGATTCACGCTCCCGCCGCCGTTGACACCGCATTCAGAGGTGTCCTTCACCGTCCAGCGGTCGGTGAGCTGGGCCGTCATCGTCAGTCCGTGGGTATAGCGAAACGCCTGAGCTTCAGCCGGCAGGCTTATAAGGAGGGCGGTCGCCGCAACCAGGAGTGCGATCGGGCGCATGACCCCAGACTACTCTTATTTGGGTAGTGCGACCTGCTTTCGCCAGCGAGGCTGGACGAATGTTCAGGCGAGTTTGAGCAGCGCGGTGAGCAATCCGTCGATGTCGCTCTGCGCTGCTTCTGCGGTGGGCTCAAGACCGTGTGCGCGCAACGCATCGGAGGTGGTCGGTCCGATCGATACCAGCGCGCATCCGCGGAGCGCCTCCGGCCCGCCGATCGCCTGCATCAGCGAATGCACGGCCGAGCCGCTGGCGAAGGTGACGAACTCCGAATCTGCGACCGCTGCGACCTGCTCGGGCGAGAGGCCTTCAACAACGGTGTCGTACACGGCCACCTGGTGCACCTCTGCTCCGCGGTCTCGCAGTCCGTCCGCAAGCACGGGACGAGGGTCGGAGGCCAGCGGCAGCAGGAACCGCTTGCCGGTCACGTCCACGCCCGCGAGGGCGTCGAGCAGTCCTTCGGCGGTCTGGCGCTGCGGTACGTGGTCGGCGACGATGCCGTGCGCGGCGAGCGCGTCCTTGGTCGCTCCGCCGACGACCGCGACGGTCGCGCCGAAGAGCGCCCGGGCGTCTTTGCCGGCGCGCTCGAGCGCCTCGAAGAATGCTTCCACGCCATTGGCGCTCGTGAATGCGATGAACTCAAACGTCTCGACTTCCTCGACCGCCGCTGCGACTGCCTCGTCGGAGCGGTGGCGCGATGAGATTGCCGGCGCCTGCACGACGTTTGCGCCGAGCTCCCGCAGCTGCGCGGCGAACTTGCTGGCTTGGGCGCGGGCGCGCGTCACGGCGATCTGACGGCCGAACAGCGGGCGTTGCTCAAACCACGCGATGCGCTCGCGCTCGGATACGACATCGCCGATCACGGTCAGCGCCGGAGGCTGGATGTCCGCCTCGACGGCAAGCTCGGGGATGTCCACAAGTCGTCCGACCACGGTCTGCTGGTCGGTGGTTGTCCCCTGATGGATCACCGCCGCCGGCTCGTCGGCGCGGCGCCCGGCCTCGATCAGTTGTTCGCTGATCCGCGGCAGATTCTTCACGCCCATGTAGAAGACGAGCGTGCCCGGGAACAACGCCAGCGCCGGCCAGTCGATTGCCGTCTCGGGCTTGGTCGGATCCTCGTGTCCGGTGATGAAAGCGACGGCAGCAGCGTGGTCGCGGTGAGTCACCGGGATGCCCGCGTATGCGGCGGCGGCAACCCCTGCGGTCACGCCGGGAACGATCTCGAACGGGATGCCGCGCTCGGCGAGCGTCGCCGCCTCCTCGCCGCCGCGGCCGAACACAAATGGATCGCCGCCCTTCAAACGCACGACAGACTTGCCGGACTCGGCCAGCTCGACCATGCGCGCCTCGATTCCACCCTGCTTGACCGAGTCGCCGCTGGGGCCTTTGCCGGCGTACTCGAGGATCGCGTCAGCACGCGCTCCGTCGAGGGCGGCGCCCGGGATCAGGCGGTCGTAGAGAACGGCGTCGGCGGTGGCGATCAGCTCGAGCGCGCGGGCAGTCATCAGCCCGGGATCGCCCGGGCCGGCGCCAACAAGAAATACTTTCCCCGTGTCTTCCATGCGGGGAGGATTCTTACAGGGTCAGGCAGCCATCTCTTCGGCTTGGGCGAGGATGTCGTCCCCGCCGGCCGAGCGCAGGCGCTGCGCCAGCAGGTGGCCGAGCAGGTGTGCCTCGCTCGCAAGTCCGGAGACCTCGTCCTCTACGAACGACGTGCCGTCGGGCAGCCCGAGCCATCCGCGCACCGTGACCTTGTCCTTGCCGTTCTCAGCCGCTTCGTGCTCGACGGTCGCGTGCACGCCGAGCGGCGTGTTGCAGCTGGCGACCAGCCCGGAGGACGCGGCGCGCTCGGCGATCAACTCGCGTTGCGATGGGCCGTGCGACAGGGGTCCGACGATGCCGGTGGTTGTGAGATCGATGTCGCGCACCTGCAGCGCCAGGCAGCCCTGGCCGGGAGCCGGAACAAAGTCCAGCTTGCCCTGCGTCACGTCGCCGGCGATGCCGAGACGCTCAAGACCCGCGGCGGCCAGCACGATCGCGTCGTAGTCGCCGTCGGTCAGCCTGCGCAGCCGCGTGTCGATGTTTCCGCGCAGCGGTTCGATCTTCAGGTCCGGGCGCGCGGCGAGCAGCTGCGCGGCGCGGCGCAGCGAGCTTGTTCCCACGGTCGCGCCGTCCCTCAGGTCTTCAAGCGATTCGGCGCCGAGCAGCGTGTCGTACGGGTTCACGCGCTCAGGCACAGCGACGATCAGCAGTCCCGGGACGTCCTCGCCGGGCACATCCTTGGCCGAGTGCACGCCGAGGTCGATCTCGTGCGAGCGCAGCTGCTCCTCGATCGAGGAGACGTAGCGCGACTTGTCCATGATCGTCGAATCGGCGCTCTCGACCACGACGGGTTCGATCGTCAAGTCCGGGTCAAGCGCGCGCAACGCGTCGATCACGTGACCGGTCTGGGCCAGCGCCAACTTGCTGCCGCGTGTTCCTACTCGCAGCATCGAACAGGGGCCTTTCTAGCTCTGGGCGCGGTCACGCGAACTGCGCTGGTCATCCAGCGAGTGGACTTCTGCGACCGTGCCGAGATCGTCATCGGACTCGACGTTAGAGGGAGCACCGGCATCCAATGCGAAGAGATCGCGCAGGGCCTGGATGTAGACGTACGAATCATCCTCGCCGGAAGACTTCTTCAGCTTCAGCGTCGGTTCGTGCAGCATGCGCGAAACGATCGCTCCGGCCATCGCCTCGATGCGCGTGCGGTCGGCGTCCGAGAGGTTTTCAAACTTGCTCGCGTTCTCAGTGACAACCTGCTCGGCGATCGCGTCGGCGCGACGGCGCAGCTCGGTGATCGTCGGGATCACTTCCAGCGTGACCAGCCAGTGCTCGAACTTCTCGACTTCCTGGGCGACGATGATCTCGGCTCTGGCCGACTCGCTGCGGCGCACCGAGAGGTTGCGGTCGACGTCGGTCTGCAGGTCGTCCATGTCAAAGAGGGTGATGCCGGGGATCTCGCCGACGCCGTCGGCAACGTCACGCGGCACGGCGATGTCGATCATCAGCAGCGGCCTGCCTTCGCGCTGCGACATGACCAGGTTCATTTCGTCGGGGTGGATCAGCGCGTGGGGCGAGCCCGTGGAGCTGAGCACGATGTCGGCGGTGAGCAGCTCGTCCGGCAGCTTCTCGAAGCGCACGGCCTTGCCGCCGATGCCTTCGGCGACGCCGATCGCGCGGTCGTAGTGACGGTTGGCGACGAACACCGTGTCGACGCCTGCGTCGCTCAGGGCGCGAGCGGTGAGCTCGCCGTTGCCGCCGGCGCCGATCACGATCGACTTCTTGTTGTCGAGGTCGCCGAGCGTCTCGCGGGCGAGTTCGACGGCCGCGCTCGAAACGCTGACCTTCAGCGCGCCGATCTGGGTTTCGGTCTGAACGCGCTTGCCGGCCGCGATCGCGTGGCCGAAAAGGCGGTTGGTGATCGGGCCCGTCGTGTTCTCCTCGAGCGCAAGCTCATAGGAGCGCTTGACCTGACCGAGGATCTCGGTCTCGCCGATAATCATCGAGTCGAGGCCACCGCAGACGCGCATCAGCTGCGCGACCATGTCGCTGCCGTGGAAGGTGTAGAGGCGCTCGACCAGTTCGGTCGGCCGGGTTTCGGCGCGCTTGGCGAGCTTGCTCAGGGCGAGCGATTCGGCCGCGACCGAGTCGGCCGCGACGAGGTAGAGCTCGGTGCGGTTGCACGTGCTGATCGCGACGGCCTCGTGGACTTCGGGGCTCCCGATCAGGTCGTGCATCAGCTGCCTGGCCTGAGCTGTGGACAGGGCGAGACGCTCGCGCAGGGCGACGGGTGCGGTCTTGTGCGAAATACCTATTGAGAGAAGCTCAGGCATAAGAAGTGCGACGGGGGATCGCTACCTCTGAAGATACTGCGCCGGGGCTACTTCTTCACGATCGTGAACGCCTTCGTGACCGGAAGCGAGGTGTTTCCGTTCGCGTCCTTGCCGGTGACGGAGAATCGGTATTTGCCGGCCTTCAGCTTCGTCTTGCCGATCCGACCGCTGAATGAGACCTTGTTGGCACCGGCGAGCTGCAGTCGCGTGAGTGTCTTCACCACCGCGTAGCGGGTGCACTTCTTCGCCTTCTTCAGGCTCTTGGTGGGCTTGACGCAGCTCGTGCCGCTCTTGCGACCCGTCGTGGCCTTCTGCACGGCAATGCTTGTGGTGGCAATCTCAGAGAGCGTGTAGCTGAGGGTGGTGCCGGCCTTCGCCTTCTTCTTTGCCTTCGCGACCAGCGCGGTGCTCTTCTTGCCGACTCTGAACTTGGTGTTCGTGAGCTTGAGGCCGGAGTAGGCGGGCGCGAGGACGTCTGGGTTCTCGACGCCGCTGATGCGGGCGATCCGGCTGAACAGCTCGCCCGGTCGCTCAAGGATCACCCAGATGGTGTTGTTGGCGCCCTGACTGATCCGCCGCGGGAAGCTGTTTGCCGGCATGTCGGCGAACTTGGCGTAGACGCCATCAGTTGTGTAGCGGCCGATCGCAGATGGGTTGGAGAGCGCAAACCAGTAGGCACCGTCCTGCCCGAACGTGACGCCGTTCGGATCGGCCGGGGCCGGGAAGATGAATGGCGGGGCCAGGGTGTTGTTGTTCACCAGGCCGATCCGCTGAGGGTTGGCATTCGGTTGCGAGTAGGCGATCTGCCCATTCGGGCCTGCAGCAACGCCCTGGAGCGCCTCCGGTGCAGATGCAGGCAGATAGGGCCCGGGTACTCCGGCAAGCGTCACCGGTAGTAGTCCCGCATTGGCACCGTCGCCGTTTGCGACCCAGAGGCGGCCGTCCGAGGCCGACGCGATCTCCCGGGCCGAGAAATTTGCGACCCCCGACGGAATCGGGACGTAGCCAGCCGGATTTGCGGGCGGAATCTTCACCACGTTGCCGTCGCTACCGGTCCAGAGATTGCCGTCCTGGCCGACCACGATCCCGTTGGCCGAGCCGATCTCGTTGATCGTGGTCTTTGTCGCGCCAGCCGGGTTGGCAGGTGAGAACTTGCCGGCAAAGTTGGTGCCGGTGACCCACATGTTCCCGTCGGGTCCTGCGGTGATCCCCGTGACGGTCGCACCGAACTGCCCGGAGGTGAACGGTGTCACCGTGCCGTCGGGCGCCACGCGGGCAAGGTCTGGGCTGGCCGAGGCCAGCGTCACCCAGATGTTGCCATCGGGACCCAGTGCCAGCCGCTTGGCCTGATCCGGCAGATCAAAGACTCCGTCTGCGACCGGCGCAGCCTGCGCAGCCCCCGGTACGAGCAGAAACAGTCCAGCAATTGCCGCGAGCATGAACGAGCGCATCATCAATCCTTGGGTCGAGCGGGGTTGGCGGGTCGGGTCGGGCCTCAGAAATACCAGAATCCTGGCCGCGCCGAAGTTACCCCTTGACGATGATGAAGTTCTTCAGCACGATCGGCGTCGAGTTTCCGGACTCGTCCGTCGCGATCACTCCGAAGCCGTATGCGCCGGGCTTGAGCTTCTTGCCGTCAAGCCGGCCGCTGAAGCTGATCGAGTTCGGGCCGGGCTTGCCGATCCGCTGCATCGTGTTGATGAAGACCGGACGCGCACACTTCTTGGCATTCTCAAGCTCGGGGGTGGGCTTGACGCAGTCCTTGCCCTGGGTGCGGCCCTCAACGGCCTTGAACACCGCGATCGCGATGTAGGCGTTCTCAAGCAGGTCGAACTTGATCTTCGTCCCGATCGGAGCCTTTTTCTTCTTGGCCGCACTGGTGACGTTGGTGATCAGCGCGGTGTTCTTGGTCCCCACCTTGAAGATCTTGTTGGTGACCTTGATGTTGCTGATCGTCGGGGGTGTCTTGTCGGCAGGGTCAACTGCTCCGAATGCGGATCCTGCGACTACGAGACAAAAAGTTGTTGCGGTGGTGAGCACCGAGAGCGCGAACTTGCGCATGCCTGGTTCCTCTAATCCTTGAGGTCGTCTGACGTTGTTGACTTCCGCAAAAGCTCGCCGAGAGACTTCTGCATCTCATTCAGCTTAATAGCCATTGCGCGAATGTAAAGGTGTTAAACCAGTTTTCGGGCCAAAGGTGCGGAGCGCGCTCAGTCGCCTGAATCTGAGTTCTTCCGCTGCTCGCTGAGCGTCTTCTGCATCTTCACGAGCTTGTTGGCCATGATCGCCACGTAGATGAGCAGGACGACCAGGAAGATCAGGTAGGCGGCGGCGACGTAGCCTCCGCCGGTGTCGGCCGCAAGCAGGACGTTCATTTAGGCAGCACTCCGGTTGAGTTTCTTGATTTGCATTGAGACGCTCTTGGCGACGAGCTCGAACTTCCAGAGCGCGATGAAGACAAGGGTCGCGGCGATCAGCGCGACGTAGAAGGTGATGCGCATCTCGCTGGGCAGGTTGTCGCCCGTGGCGGTCAGCACACGCGGGTGGATCAGCGACTGTGAGAGCCGCACGGCGATGAAGTTCAGTGGCACGAACGCGCCGGCGATGATCGCGTACACGGCGGCCGTCTGCGCCTGGCGCTCGGGGTCCTCGATCGCAAAGCGCATCGGCTGGTAGATCGCGTACATCAGGAAGACGATCAGGAAGGAGACGAGCGTCGGCTCCTTCCACTCCCAGAGAACGCCCCACGAGGTCTTGGCCCAGATCATCCCGGTGAGCAGCACGACCACGCCGATGATCAGCGAAAGGTGGATCGCCACGTAAGAGCGCAGGTCCCAGGCGCTGTCGCGGGTGCGCAGGTACTGGATCGCCATGATCCCGCCGGCGATGAATCCGCCGAGCGCGACGATCGCGAGCGGCACGTGGAGATAGAAGATCTTCTGGCGCATGCCCTGGTCGGCGTCGATCGGCGCGTACCAGAAGATCAGCAGCCCGGTGATGATCACGCCGATCACGGCAGCGATCGTGAAGCCCTTCAGCCCGCGCGCGAACTGCTCAGCGCTGTCGCGGCTGGGTCTGCTGGGGGCTGAGAAAAAACGAGAATCTGTCTGGGGCTGGGCCACTGCGGGATGAAAACCTAGCGGCCGGTGGCGCCCGTCGGGCTGGCTCCACCTGTGGCGGTGGTCGCCGAACTCGAGCCGGTGGCGCCGGTCGGCTCGGCTTCCAGAGCGGCAGCCTCGCCCTTGGCCTTGCCCTGGCGCGCGCCTTTGAGCATGCCCGCCTGGAGGCCGGAGTTGAACGCGTTGCCGCGCGCCGCGATTCGCGCGCGCTTGGATGCGGCGGCGAAGGCCTCCCGTTTGGCCATCTGCGCGTCGGCGTCAGTGGGCCGCGAGTCGTGCCCGAGCGAGATGCCGAGCGCCAGCGCGAACACCGCAACCGCGATCATGAGTCCCTTGACCAGATTCACGCGGGGAATAATCGCATGGCTCTGCCTGTACGATGGCGCGGCGATGGAGTTGACCCCGCCAAAGGAACGCATGTACGCGCTGGCCACGGCCGGTGCGGCGCTGCTGCTCCTCATCTCCGGCTACTTCATTGGCCACGAGGGCGGCGCAAACGTGGACGCCGCGCGCGCCGCCGGCACCAGCGCGGGAACTGCCGCCGGCAAGAAGATCGGCAAGAAGCAGGGCTACGCGGCGGGCTACAAGAAGGGCTACCGCACCTCCTACAAAGCGGCGTACGAGAAGGCCAAGCGCGGCGAGTAGCCGGGGCCGCATGGCCATCAGGGTTTTGATCCTCGGTCCCGCCCGCGAGGGCGAGACCGTGGAAGATTCGCCGCTTCAGTCGTCGAGGATGTACTCGAAGACCGCGATCGCCAGCATCAGGAACACGGCGTCGTAGAGGCCCATCAGGCCGAGCCACTTGCCGATGTCCACGATCTCCGGCGTCTTCGCAAACAGCGGCGCGGTCGCCTCGGATGCGGCGATCAGCAGCGGGATGAACAGCGGCAGCGTCATCAGCGGCACCAGCAGTTCGCGCGCGGAGGTGGCGGTGGCAAGTCCGCTGATCAGCGTGCCGATCGTCGCGAGGCCAAGGTTGACGAGCAGGCAGATCGGAATCAGCGCGAACATCGCCGAGTCGAAGCCCGGCCCGAGCAGCATGATCGCGTAGATGCCCAGTGCGAAGACTTCGAGCAGGGTGAGGGCGAGGAAGAGGTAGGCGACCTTGGCGTAGAGGATCGCGTTGCGGTCGATCGGGGCGAGAAGCAGCCCCTCGTAGCCGCCTTGCTGGCGCTCGTTCGAGAGCAGCCGGTTGATCGTGAGCGAGCTCGCGAAGAGGATCGTCACCCAGAAGACCCCGGCGGCGAGATCACCGAAGAGCTCGTCGCGATTGAGCGCGAAGTGGAAGACGATGAAAGTCGCCGTCGTGAAGATCAGCGTGACCGTGATCGTCTCGAAGGTGCGCAGCTCGAGCCTGAGGTCCTTGCGCAGGATCGTCATGGCGGCGCTGAGGGTTGAAGGTGCTGGGCGGCGGTTCTGCCTCATTTGTAGAGCCTCCGCGCTTCGGTTCCGGAGACGCGATCGGTCGGCTGGAGCCACTCAGTCTTGCCGTCCTTCAGGCCGAGCGCAATGTCGCCCTGGTCGAGTCCGTAGTCGATGTCGTGCGTGACGATCACGCGCGTGCGGTGGCCGGCGCGGCCGATGAACGGTTCGAGCAGCATCGCGGCGCCGGGGTCGAGGTTTGCGCGCGGCTCGTCGAGCAGCAGCAGCTCGGGCTGGGGAAGCAGGGCGCGCGCGGTCGCGAGCCGCTGGGTCATGCCCTTGCTGAAGTTGCGCACGGGTTCGTCGGCGCGCGTGCTGAGCTCCACTCTCTCGAGCATGTCCTGAACGCCCGCGGTGTCGACCTTGTGCAGCTTCGCGATGAACTCAAGGTTCTCGCGCGCGGTGAGGTCGCGGTAGACGAGCGGGTCGTGGCCGATCAGTCCGACGCGGCCGCGGACGGCCCAGGCGTCTTTGGGCAGCTCTTCGCCAAGGACTTCGAGCTTGCCCTCGTGCGGCCGCAGGAGCGACGCAAGGATTCTGAGCAGCGTGGTCTTGCCAGCGCCGTTCGCACCGAACACGACGAGCGTGTTGCCGCGCGGGATGTCAAAGGAGACGTCGTCAAGCGCCGCACGATCGCCGTAGTAGCGCGTGAGGTTGTCGACTGAGACTGCGAGGGGGCCGG
>JAEMSX010000107.1 GCA_016462645.1 Thermoleophilaceae bacterium | reverse complement strand
CAGGCGATCCGCCACGAGCACGAGCGTTGGGACGGCAAGGGCTACCCCGACGGCCTCAAGGGCGACTCGATTCCACTGGCCAGCCGCATCGTTCTTGTCTGCGACGCCTTCCACGCGATGACCAGCAATCGTCCCTACCGCGAGGCAATGCCCGTCGAGGACGCCCGCGCAGAACTTGTCCGCCACGCCGGCACGCAGTTCGATCCGGTCATCGTCGGCGCACTCCTCTCGTCGCTGGACATTCAGTCCGGCAAGGGCGAGTCCTCGCTCGACCCGGCAGCAGCAAAGCTGATCGACGGCACGTTCGAGCCGTCGGGCGCGCTGCAGTCGGTCTAGATCACTTGAGGTATTCGCCGGTGAAGTAACCGGCGCCTTTCGACGGCTGGATTTTGAACCTCTTGCCGCCGAGGACGATGTAGGTCGGCTTCTTCAAGTCGAGCATGATCGCGTTGTTCCGAACCTTGTACGTCTTCGTCAACGGCTTTTTGCTGCGCCGCTTTGTAATGATCTTGAAGGTCTTGATCGAGTCGGGGACGATTCCGCGGATCTCGGTGGGCATCTTTGCGCTCGACGGTGGCCACCATTCGACGTGACCGTACTTCTCAAACGTCTTGCTGACCTTGAAGGTGAGCCCGCTTTCGTCGGCCTCCCGTCCCTTCTTGTCGAATTCGATCGCCGAAATTGAGTTGCCTGCGGCGGGAACGAGCCAGAAATGTGGCTTTCCGCTTCCCGTGCCGAACGGATAGGCGGGGCGGGCGAGCTCCGCGTTCATGCCGAGGAGTGTCTGGCCGGTGGCGGGGTCGACCTCGCCGTAAAGCTTGACGATCGGCGGCACAGTGACCGGATCGGTCGCACGGAAGGTCGCGATCGTTGCGGTCGCCCGGTCAGGAACCTGCGTGACCATCGGTTTGTAGAACGGCAGTAGCGACGGGTCGATCGCCGCAGAGCTTGTCGCTACGCACGCGCCGAGTGACGCAGCCACGGCCAGCGAGGCCAAGGTTTGAGTGAGCATCTTGCGGTGCACGAGCGAAAAACTACTTCCGTTCAACCGTCAGATTGTGAAGATTCAGAGCTGGTTCAGAGGCTCAAGGTCTGAACCCGAACCGCGCTGACCTTCGACGGCCAGCTTCTCGAGCTTCGCGATCTCAAGTTCGGCGAGCTGCCGCGCGGGATCATCGGCTGCGAGCGGGGCGACCAGTCGCCTCAACCGGTTGCGCACCTGCAGTGAGAAGTGCGGAGTGGCAGCGCCCGCCAGTTCGCGAACGTCATCGACGGTCACGGTGTGACCCGTGGACTTCAGCTCGGGCTTCTCGAACTCACTCATCGCTCTGAGTGTATGAAGCTCTAGGGGACCGGCGCGGTGGCGCCGTCGCCGGTCGCCGCGGTCTCGCCCTGGGGCGCGAGCTTGGTCACGGCGAGCAACTTGTCGAATGTCGCCTGGATGCCCGGGGAGAGCTGCGCCTCATCGCCCAGCAGCCACGCGCGGTTGTAGACGGCGCTGGCGGGGTTGTCGATGTAGGCGGACTGCTCGTCAAGCAGGTAGTTCCGCAGCGAGCGGTCGACGACGTTGGGGTTGCTGTTGAGCAGCAATGGCCCGTAGGCGGCGCCGGAGGAGAGCGTGGTCGCTGCAACGACGTTCATCTCGTTGTGTGAGTTCATGATCACGAAGCCGTGGCCGGGGTCGGTGATGCCCCAGCCCCAGGTGGTCGCGGGGTCGGAGAAGGTGGCAACCTGGACTGCGTTGTCGGTGGGATCGGGACCGGCGATGCGGCGGACGGTGCCGTACTTGCGGAGCACCGTGAGCAGCTGGTCGCTGACCGCCTGCTTGGGGCCGACCACGTAGATCGCGGGCTTCTTGTGATCCTTGATCGCGCGCAGCGTCGCCAGCGGCACGGTGTCCTTGTTGACGAAGAAGACAGGGCTGCCGGTGTTTGCGGCCAGCGGGCCGGCCGGTAGGGCGTAGCGCTTGAGGTTTGGGTCGGCCGTGGTGACGATCACTTCGTCCGAGGGCTTGCCGCCAGTCATGCGCGTCCAGAGGCGGTCCACAGCGAGTGAGAGATTCTCGTAGTTGTCATCCACGAGGTTGACCCGTGCCGTGCGCTCGGGGAGCTTGAGTGTTCCGGCCGTGAACGCCTTCGGGTGCAGCGTCTGGCCGGGAATCACAACGCCGCTCGGGTTGAGCGCGGTCATCGCGGACTCGGTCACATCGGGCAGCTCGTCGGGGCCGCTCAGCAGCATCGGGGCGTTGACCGGCGGGGCGGAGAGGACGCTCATCGCGATCGCCGCGCGCCAGTCGTCCTCGCCCACGACTGAGACTGCCGTCGGTCGCGTGAAGGCGCTGCTGGAGGGGTAGACAGTGATCGCCGCGGCCGCCGCGTTTGCGGCCGGGTCGGCTCCTGGGATCCGGATGGTGTTGCGCGTGGTCAGCGCCGGCGAGCCGCTTCCGCGCGAGAAGTCCTCGACGCCCTCGCCGCTTTTCAGGCTCGTTGACTGCAGGCCTTGATCGCCCAGCGTGCA
Organism: Thermoleophilaceae bacterium; assembly: GCA_016462645.1. Classification (GTDB taxonomy): domain Bacteria; phylum Actinomycetota; class Thermoleophilia; order Solirubrobacterales; family JACPNS01; genus JACPNS01. The sequence goes on along the minus strand of JAEMSX010000107.1, from coordinate 972 downwards.
TCCGGAGAGCGCGGTGGCGGCCAGCAGCGTGAACAGCGTCGCAGCGATGCTGCGGCGTCGGTGGCGGAGGGAGAGGGGCATGCAACGGGCACGATACCCGCGCCCGGGGCGGCCGGGTGCTGGCTTAACCGGGTCGCAACTGAGGCGCAAAGGCCGTTATATGGCAACTTCACGGATACAATTTCGCGCTGTTCGCCGCCACACCCATCTGACGCGCGCGGCGCCATCCTCTCCCAATTTTCCTAAACAGGAGCAAAAAGTGGAATTCGGTTACACGCCTGAGCAACTAGCGCTCAAGGAACGCATTCATAAGTTTGCGGTTGAAGAGATTCGCCCGGTTGCGATGCAGCACGACAAGGAACAGACCGTGCCTTGGGACGTGATGAAGGCAGCCGCGAAGGAGGGGATCGGAACTCTCGACTTCATGATGTCGATGGGCGGTGACCCGCAGGGCCAGTTCGCCACGATCTACGCGGAGGAGATGCATTGGGGCTGCGCGGGTATCGCGCTCTCGATCGCCGGCTCGGGCCTCGCGGCCGCCGGAATCGCTTCCTCCGGCACGCAGGAGCAGGTCATGGAGTGGGTTCCCAAGTGCTTCGCATCAGGTGATGATCTTCACCTCGGCGCCTACGCCGTGACCGAGCCGTCGGCCGGATCCGACGTCAAGTCGCTGCGCACCACGGCAAAGCTTGAAGGCGACGAGTGGGTCCTGAACGGCTCCAAGGTCTTCATCACCAACGGTGGAATCGCCGACGTCACTGTCGTCGTCGCCAGCGTGGACCCGGAGCTCGGCACCCGTGGTCAGGCTTCGTTCATCGTCCCGAAGGACACTCCGGGCCTTTCGCAGGGCAAGAAGGAGGACAAGCTCGGGATCCGCGCCTCGCAGACCACTGAGGTCGTGCTCGAGAACTGCCGCGTCCCGACCGAGTACCTGCTCGGCGGCATGGACAAGCTGAACAAGAAGCTCGAGAA
>JAEMSX010000002.1:55217-139262 GCA_016462645.1 Thermoleophilaceae bacterium | reverse complement strand
CATCGCCCACGCGCAGCGTGATTTTGCCGCTGCTCGGGAACTTCCGGCGGCGGAACAGGCCCATTTCAGTCGTCTGTTCTGGGCGCGGTCGAAACGATGTGCAGATCGCGAATCTGCTGCTCGTCCACGCCGGCGGGCGCTCCGGTGAGCGGGTCGGCGCCGGTCGCGCTCTTGGGGAACGCGATCACATCGCGGATCGACTCGGCGCCGGCGAGCAGCGTGACCAGGCGGTCAAGGCCGATCGCAAGGCCCCCGTGCGGCGGGGCGCCGTATTTGAGTGCCTCGAGCAGGAATCCGAAACGCTCTTCGGCCTCTGCGCGGTCGATGCCGATGATGTCGAGGATCTTCTCCTGGACTTCAACAGTGTTGATACGGATCGATCCGCCGCCGATCTCCCAGCCGTCCATCACGATGTCGTAGGCGCGCGAGCCCAGGTTCGCCGGATCGTTGAGATCGCCGTCGGGCGCGGTGAACGGGTGGTGCAGAGGCGTCCAGGCCTGCGCGTCGTCATCGAACTCGAGCATCGGGAACTTGACGATCCAGACCAGGCGGTGCTCGCCGAATGGAATCAGGTCGAACTGACGCGCGAGGCGCTCGCGCAGTGCGCCGAGCGCGCCGGCGGCGGTGTTCTTCTTGGCGTCCGCAACCGCGAGGATCACGTCGCCGACTTCGGCGCCCATCGCAGCCGTGGCCGCGGCGATCTCTTCGGCCGAGAGGAACTTGGCGATCGGCGAACGCCAGCCGCCGTCCTCCTCGACGAAGGCCCAGACGAGCCCGCCGGCGCCGTGGCCCTTGACGAACTCGGTCAGCTCATCGAGATCGGCGCGCGAGAGTTCGCGTTTGCCCGCGTTGATGGCGCGGACAGTGCCGCCGCCGGTGAGCACTGAGTTGAAGACTTTGAACTCGCTGGCGGCGAAGACCTCATCGAGATTCTGGATCTCCAGGCCGTAACGCAGGTCGGGCGCGTCCTTGCCGAAGCGACCCATCGCCTCGTCGTAACACATGCGCTGAAACGGCGTTTCGACGAAGATGCCGGCGTCGGCGAGCACTTCCTTGAGCACCGCCTCGGTGATCGCGATGACGTCCTCCTCCTCGACGAATGACATCTCGAGGTCGAGCTGCGTGAATTCGGGCTGACGGTCGGCGCGCAGGTCCTCATCGCGGAAACAGCGGGCGATCTGGAAGTAGCGCTCAAGGCCGCCCACCATCAGCAGCTGCTTGTAGAGCTGCGGCGACTGCGGCAGCGCGTACCAACCGCCCGGCTTCACGCGGCTCGGGACGAGGTAGTCGCGCGCGCCTTCCGGCGTCGGGCGCGTGAGGTTGGGCGTCTCGACTTCGAGGAAGTCGTGTTCGTCGAGCACGCGGCGGATCGTCTGCGTCACGCGGTGTCGCAACTTGAGGTTTGGAGTGATCGTGCCGCGACGCAGGTCGAGGTAGCGGTGCTTCAGGCGCAGCGCCTCATCGACGTGGCCGTCCTCGTCAACCTGGAACGGCGGGGTTTCCGAGCGCGCGAGGATCTCGATCTCGCTCGCCTGGAGCTCGAGGTGCCCGGTCGGAATTGCCAGGTTGACCACGGCTTCGTCGCGCTTGATGAGCTTGCCCTTGACCGAGATGACATCCTCGGCGCGCAGCGTTCCGGCGGCTTCGTGCGCGGCGGCCGCCACGTCGGGGTGAAAGACGATCTGAATGATTCCGCTGCGGTCGCGCAGGTCGATGAAGACGAGCCCGCCGTGGTCGCGGCGGCGGTGCGCCCAGCCGCTGACCTGGATCTCCTTGCCGATCGGCTGCTCGATCGCGCCGGTCGCCCACGTGTCGCGGTACGCGTTCTTGCGCGGCTGGCCCAGGACTTCGTGGCGGTCGTTCATACCTTGATACCTGCGAGCACGCGCTCAGCGATGCGGTCGTAGTAGTCGCCTGCGGTCAATCCGTCCAATTCGATCTGCTCCCCGGTGGTCAAGTTCTTCACGGCCGCATCGTATTGGCCGCGCCCGCCTCCGAAGATGACAAGCGATTTTGCGCCCACGCGCGATGCGGCTTTGAGCTGCCCCTTCATCGAGCGTCCGGCGAGTTCGATCTGCGCTGCGAGGCCGTGGACCTCGCGCAGCTTCAACAGCAGCGCGAAGGCGGCGGCCCGATCTGCGCCTTCGTCGAGCGCGATGTAGGCGGCGGGATGCTGCGCCTGCGGGGCCTCGGCCTCGGCCGCGGCAAGAATCCGCTCGATTCCGGCGGCCCAGCCGATGCCGGGTGTGGCCGGACCACCGAGCATCTCGACGAGCCCGTCGTAGCGACCGCCCCCGCCGACGCCCGACTGCGCCCCGAGCTTGTCGGAGGTGAACTCGAAGAGCGTGCGCGTGTAGTAATCGAGGCCGCGCACGAGCGTGGTGTCGACCTCGTACTCGACGTTTGCGGCGTCGAGCAGAGCGAGCACCTCGTCGAAGTGCTCGCGATCCTCCGCCGAGATGCTCTCAAGCAGTCGCGGCGCGTTTGCCATCACCGCTTGCGTGCCCTCGTGCTTGGCGTCGAATGCGCGCAGCGGGTTGAGGTCGATCCTCGCGGCGACGTCGTGGGAGAGCTCGCTCTCGTGTGCGCGCAGGTAGGTCTTGAGCGCCGCCGAGTACGCAGCGCGCTCAGGACCGGATCCGAGGCTGCCGATGCGCAGCCGCGCCCCGGTCACCCCTGCCCCATCCAGCAGTCGGGCAGCAAGCACGATCGACTCCGCGTCGAGCGCGGGATCGTCGCTGCCGAGCGCCTCGGCGCCGATCTGGAAGAACTGGCGGTAGCGCCCGGCCTGCGGCGCTTCCTGGCGGAAGAAAGGCCCCTCGTACCAGAGCTTGACCGGCTGGGGCAGCTTGTGCATGCCGTGCTCGACGTACGCGCGGCAGACCGGAGCGGTGCCTTCCGGGCGCAGCGTCTGCGAGCGATCGCCCTGGTCGGTGAACGTGTACATCTCCTTGCTGACGATGTCGGTGGACTCGCCGACACCGCGGGCAAAGAGCGCGGTGTCCTCGAAGATCGGCGTGTCGATCCGGCCGTACCCGGCCTGCGCGAACAGCGGCCCGGCGATCTGGTCGATCAGCTGGGTGCGCAGAGCGGCGTTGTCCGGCAGAACGTCGAAGGTCCCGCGCGGGGCCTGGAGCTTCTCGGCCATCCGGGTCAGCCCTGAACCGCGCCGGCGAGGTACGGATTCGAGGCGGCTTCTGCTTCCAGCGTCGTGACGCCCATGTGGCCGGGGAAGACGGCGGTCTGGATCGGGAGCTTGTCCATCAGCATCGCGATCGAGTCAAGCAGAGTCTGCGCGTCGCCGCCGGGCAGGTCGGTGCGGCCGATCGAGCCCTGAAAGAGCACGTCGCCGGAGAACAACGCGAGCTGGTCGCGGATCGAGTAGCTGACGTGTCCGATCGAGTGCCCGGGCGTGAAGAAGACGTCGATGTCGAAGCCTGCAAGTTCGAGGTGCTCGCCGCCCTTGACGGTGTGCTCGGCCTCGTAGCTCTCGAACGGTCCGACGCCGGGAAAGCGGATGAAGTTGTTGATGTCGGCGAGGATGTGGCGCTCGAGCTCGGGCACCCAGACCTCAACTCCGAGCTGGTCGGCCATCGGCTTGACCGCGCCGACGTGATCAAAGTGCGTGTGGGTCAGCAGGATCGCCTTGACGTCCGCGCCGGTCTCCTCGATCGCCTTGGCGATGTTGTCGGGCTCGTCGCCTGGGTCGATCAGCAGTGCGGCGTTCTCGGCTTCGTCGTTGATGACGAGAAAGGTGTTCTCGCCAACCGGTCCGACTGTGAGGTACGCGACCTTCATGCGGCCGTTCTACTTCGCTTTGGGTTCAGCGGCCGCAGCGGCTCGGGCTTCGGCTTCCTTGCGTCGCCGGCGGTCGTAGAGGAAGCGGTCGGTGTAGTAGCCCATCGGGACATAGAGACCGAACATCACGATCGCGACGAAGATTGCGCCGACGGGCGCCTGCTGCATGAACAGAAGGACGACGAAGAAGACGCCGGCGGCGATACCAGCGCGGATGAAGGCGCCGCGCCAACTCGGTTCGCGATCAGCGCGATCGACCTTCTTGCGCTGCGAACGCTGAGCCGCCTGCTGACGGGCCTGCGCGCGCGATGTCGGACGACTCGTGCGCCCGCGAGATTCGATCGTTCCTGCCTGAGTGCCGCGGTGCTTTGTACGCCGCTTTTTCTTTGTCTGTGCCACGGCGGTCAGCTTAGTTCTTCTATGACGTTTTCCAGCAATCGCTCTGCCGGGTCGTAGCCGGGGATCTCGATGTCTTCCGGAAAGCCTTCGAACGCCGCCTTCGGGGCGAGTCCGACCAGCTCGGCGTTCTCGACTGCTGCGCGCTCGCGGACGAATGCGACGACGTCGGCCAGCGGGACGTTGAACGGGTCCTGGACGTTGCACGAGACCTGGGCGCGGTCGCGAGCGTCGAGCCAGAGCCCGATCGCGCGTACGCCCGGGAGGCCGCCGCCGGACTCCCTCAGTTCTGAGGCGATCTCTTTTGCCCGGTCGAGCGACTCGCCGTCGGCGAGGTCCACGTTGAAGGCCACCAGGGGCGGGCGCGCGGAGACGAGGGTCGCGCCGGCCGTAGGGTGCAGTTCGTGGGGGCCGAAGTCCGGGCGATGCTCGCCGCTTGCGATCCGCTCGGCGAGGCCCTTGATGCCGCCGGCGCGCAGTTCGGCGCGTTCGCGGCCGCCGGCGAGTTCGCCGTAAAGGAAGACGGGCGTGTTGGTCTTGCGGGCGATCAGGTCCGCGGCGGTGAGCGCCTCGGCGCAGGCGGCGCCGCGTTGGTCCGGCGAGAGGTAGACGACCGGGACGACGTCGATTGCGCCTACGTGCGGGTGGATGCCCTCGTGGGCGGAGACGTCGACGGTCTCGTGGACGGCGGCCGCGCCATTTGCGAGAGCACGGGCCAGTTCGCCCTGCTTTGAAACGAGCGTGAAGACCGAACGGTGATGATCCGCGTCGCTGTGCACGTTGAGCAACCTTGCGGGAGCAAAAGCGCTTCCGATCGCGGTGATCGCCGCCTCATCGACACCTTCAGAGACGTTTGGCACTGACATCAGCATTGGTAGGATCACCGCTCCCTGGCGGGGTAGCTCAGTTGGTTAGAGCAGCGGAATCATAATCCGCGTGTCGGGGGTTCGAGTCCCTCCCCCGCTACTTCGTTTCGCCCGACGAAGAATGTTCGGCCGGAGCATTTCGCCCGGCACCATGCGTGGCGTACCCGGGATCACACACCGCAACGGGTAGCGAACATATCCGCGCATGTGGCTATCGTTTCATGTGTTATGACGCAAAAGTCACTTACCGACGCCATCAAAGAGGCGACGTCAGCACTCGAAGAATCGAACGTTCCTGAAGACCTGCGCGAGGTTGCGTTCTCGAAGGCGCTCGATTCACTCCTAGGCCTCAGCACAAATGCGAACCACTCAGCCGCGCCGACTGCCTCAACGCAGTCGTCCAAGGTGGAGTCCGATTTGGACGCGCCAATGGCAGCGATCGCAACGCGTCTTCGCATCCCGGACGACGTCGTGTCGCGAGTCTTCGATGTCGATGATGACGGCGTTCACCTAATTCCCCCTCGATCAGCATTCGCCGGGCAAAAGAAGAAAGCGACTCAAGAGGTTGCCCTACTCATCGCTGCCGCGCGCCAGGCGGCCGGCATTGAAGATTGGACCGAAGTTGCAGAGATCCGCAAAGTTGCAGAGAAAAAAGGCGTACTTGATTCTGGCAACTTCGCTTCACAGATGAGCGACTTGGACGGCCACGGTCTTCGACTTCGAGGCGAGAGATCCAAGCGCGAGCTCAAAATGAACGACGCGGGATACGAGTCTGCAGGCCTTCTCGCCGCCGAATTGATTTCCGCGGAGTAGTTCCCACGCCTGGATTCGGTCTCACAATCCAGCGGCTTCCAGCCGTCCGCGACCGCGTCCTCGTCCTCGGCGAGATCGTGGGCGCTCGCTCTGGCCACGGATGGTTCACCCCGGGTGAAGTCGCGAACATGTTTGAAGTTTTTCGGCTACCGCGACCGGGAAATGTCAGTCAAGCGCTAGCGGCTTTGCGAGACAATGGCCTGGTGGTTCGCAAGACGTCGGGGGGTTCCTGGTCTCTCACGCCAGAGGGCCGAGAGAGGTCTCGGTCGCTGGTCGGCGAGCTAGACAGCGCGGCGATCGAAGCGGAACTCGTTGGGTCACACGCACCCGAACTGGACGACACGCCGCAGACGCTCATACCGCCAGAGCTTGCGCCAGTTCGGTGGGCGCCCGGAATTGCACGTCTCCTCACACGGTTCCCGTTCGATTCAAACGTCTTCTGTATGACGCGATTTCCCAATGCAGAGAAGGAAGACGAGCTACCTGATCCCGTGCGTGCGGTGATCGGCTCAGCACGTGAAGGCCTCGCCTCCCATGGCCTCGTCCTGCATTTGGCGTCCGACCGTACCGCCGACGACGAGCTTTTTGGGAACATCGCCGCGCACATGTGGGCATGCAAGTACGGAATTGGACTCTTTGAGACTCGATTCGGTGCCGAATTTAACGACAATCTCCAAATCGAGGTTGGCGCAATGCTCATGACCGGTAGGCGCGTAGCCCTTCTCAAAGACATCGATACCCCCGATATGCCTACGGATTTTGTCGGGCACATCTACAAGGAAGTTGATTTTGAGGATCCGGATGCCGTTAGCCGGATCGCGCATGGCTGGGCGGCAGATGACCTCGGCCTCGGCCGCTGCGGCGATTGCAGCTAAGCGTAAGGCCGACTCCACGATTTGCCCTCGGGATCCCACTCGCCAAGCTCCCTAGCGACACTGTTGCGGGCGACTTGACCGCGACTTCAACTTCAAAACTATACTTTCTGAAGTGACCAATTTCTGGCGACTTCTTGGCTTTCTCAAGCCTTACCGCTCCGGAGTTGCATGGTCGATGCTTCTTGCTGCGTTTGCGATGGGGATCGGGACTGCGATTCCTTTGCTGGCCGGTGCGGCTGTCGGGCGTGTTGAAGACGGCGACTCGCAGGGGCTCGTTCTGATCTCCCTTGCTGTGGTCGGCGTCGGGTTGCTGCGCGCCGGCACCTCAATCGGCCGTCGCATCCTCAGTGGCAAGGTCTCCCTCGGCGTCGAGCACGACCTGCGCAGCAAGACCTACTCCCACCTCCAGGATCTTGAGATCGGCTTCTTCCACGACCAGCAGACCGGTCAGCTGATGTCCCGCGCCACCGTCGACCTCCAGGTCGTGCGCTTCTTCCTGGGGTACGGGCTGATCTTCATGATCCAGTCGGCCTTCACGATCCTCTTTGCCGGGGCGATCATGGTCTACCTCGACACGACGCTCGGCCTGATGGTGCTCGCGACGATGCCGTTCATCGTCGCCGCGGCCGCCAGGTACGGCAAGCGCGCCCGCCCGGCGGTCCAGGAAGTCCAGCAACGACTCGCCGAGCTCTCGGCCGATGTCGAGGAGAACATCTCCGGCATCCGCGTCGTCAAAGCCTTCGCCCGCGAGGACGAGCGCATGGATCGCTTCAAGCATTCCGCCCAGCGCGTCTTCGACCAGAACCTCTACTCGACCAAGCTTTCGGCCTTCAACGACCCGCTGCTGGGCTTCATCCCCTCGATCGGCCTCGCGGCCGTGCTGCTCTACGGCGGCAATCTCGTGATCGACGGCCAGATGTCGCTGGCCCACTTCACCTCTTTCTACTTCTTCGTCGGCATGCTGATCGGGCCGATGCGCATGCTCGGAAGCTCGCTCGGATCGGCGCAGCGCGCCACCGCTGCGGGCGCCCGCATCTTCGAGATCCTCGACCGCGCGCCGCAGATCGAGGCCGCGCCCGATGCCAAGCCGCTCCCCGAGGGTGGCGGCGAAGTCGTCTTCGAACACGTCGACTTCCGCTTCCCCACAAGCGATCGGTTGATCCTCAAGGACATCGACCTGACCGTCCCGGCCGGCGGTACGATCGCGATCGTCGGCGGCACCGGCTCCGGCAAGACCACGCTCGTCTCGCTCGTCTCCCGTCTCTACGACGTCGATGCCGGCGCAATCACCGTGGACGGCGCCGATGTCCGCACGCTCGACCCCGTCGAGCTCCGCCGCAACGTCGCCTTCGTCGCCGAGGACAGCTTCCTCTTCTCGGCATCGATCGCCGACAACATCGCCTACGCCCGCGACGACGTAACCGACCAGGAGATCAGGGAAGCAGCCCACCGCGCGCAGATCGGCCAGTTCGTCGAGCAACTGGCAGATGGCTACGACACCGTGATCGGCGAACGCGGCATCACGCTCTCGGGCGGGCAGCGCCAGCGCGTCGCGATCGCCCGCGCGCTCGTGGCCGACCCGCGCATCCTGATCCTCGATGACGCGACATCATCCGTGGACGCGAAGACCGAGCAGGAGATCAAGACCGCGCTGACCGAAGTGATGGCCGGCCGCACGACCTTCGTGATCGCCCACCGCCTCTCCACCATCTCACTCGCCGACACCATCGTGGTGCTCGACGACGGCCGCGTGGTTGACCACGGCACGCACGACGAGCTGATGAAACGCTGCGACCAGTACCGCGCGCTCGCCACCAAGGGCATGCCCGAATCGGTCTTCCTCACGCGCAAGGACCCGACCGCGACCGAGATCGGAGCCGGCCTGTGATCCGCCACCGCTACACCGACTTCATGAGCACCTGGAAGCGCCTGCGCGGCGAGAAGACCCGCGCCCGCAGGCTGCGCGAGCTGCTCGCGCTGGTGCGGCCGTACAAGTGGCGCGTGGCGCTGATGTTCCTCTCGATGACGATCGCGATCGCGGCCGGACTCGCGCCGCCCTACCTCGCGAAGGTCGCGATCGACAGCGGCATCATCGCCAAGGACTTCGGCACGCTCCAGCTGGTTGTGGTGCTGTATCTGGCCAGCGCGCTGATCCTCTGGGGCGCGACCTACGTGCAGACCTACATGACGAGCTGGGTCGGCCAGAAGACGCTGCAGGACCTGCGGCTCGCACTGTTTGATCATCTCCAGAAGCAGTCCTCGGGCTTCTACTCGCGCCGCAAGACCGGCGTGCTCGTCTCGCGCCTGACCAACGACGTCGAAGCGCTCGACCAGCTTGTGAGCAACGGCGCGATGACGCTCTTCCAGTCGGTCGTCACGTTGGTCGCGATGACGGTGATCCTGCTGCTGCAGAGCGTTCCGCTGGCGCTCGCCTGCTTTGCGGTCTTCCCGATCGTCGCGCTCGCGAGCTTCATCTTCCGCGTCGTCTCGACCGACGTCTACCGCGAGACGCGCGAGCGCATCGGCGTCGTCACCGCATACCTGCAGGAGACGATCTCGGGCGTCTCCGTCGTCCGCGCCTACGGCCGCGAAGAGCGCCACGTGTCCGAGTTCACCGAGCTCTCGGAGGTCAACCGCGACGCCAACATGCGCTCGGTCCGGCTGAACGCCGCCTACTTCCCGGCGATCGAGTTCCTGTCGGCGGTCTCGATGGCGGTGATCCTCCTGTTCGGCGGATACCTCGTGCTCGACGGCAACATCGAAGTCGGCGTGCTCGTGCTGTTCGCGGGCTACATGCAGAACTTCTTCGACCCGATCCAGCAGCTCTCGCAGCTCTACACCACCTACCAGTCCGGCATGGCCGCCCTCGACAAGATCTTCGATCTGCTCGCCGAAGAGCCCGACGTCACCGACCTGCCGGGCGCGCAGAAGCTCGGCCCGGTGCGCGGCGCGATCAGCTTTGAGGACGTGTGGTTCTCCTACCAGGACAACGACGTCTGGGCACTGCGCGGGATCGACCTCGCGATCAACCCCGGCGAGACGGTCGCCCTCGTCGGCGCCACCGGCGCCGGCAAGTCCACTTTCGCCAAGCTCGTCCCGCGCTTCTACGACCCACAGAAAGGCCGCGTGCTGGTGGACGGCCACGACCTCACCGGCATCGATTCGCGCTCACTGCGCCGGCAGCTGGGCTACGTGCCGCAGGAGGGCTACCTCTTCTCGGGATCGATCGCGGACAACATCGAGTTCGGCAAGCCCGGAGCGACGCGCAAGGAGATCGAAGACGCAGCGCGTTCGGTGGGTGCGTACGACCTGATCGAGGCGCTGCCCGACGGCTTTGACACCGTCGTCGGCGAGCGCGGAAGCCACCTGTCGGCAGGCCAGCGCCAGCTCGTCGCATTCGCCCGAGCGTTGATCGCCGAGCCGAAACTGCTGATCCTCGATGAGGCCACCGCAAGTGTGGACGTCAACACCGAGCTACGGATCGAGGAGGGCCTGCGCCGCCTGCTCGCCGGCCGCACGGCGATCGTGATCGCCCACCGGCTCTCGACGATCATCAACGCGTCGCGGATCGCCGTGCTTGAAGGCGGGGAGATCGTCGAGATCGGCTCACACGATGAACTGGTGGCCGCCGGCGGCCACTACGCCCAGCTCTACGCGAGCTGGGAACAACAAGTCGCGTAGTCCGAGCGTCGGTTACGCGGCTTCGGTGCGCCGGGCAGGCGGATCAAACGGGTAGAACTCGGCGCCCGTTGCGCGTGCAAACTGCGGCGCTCCACTGCCGGTCTCACCGATCACGACGAGCGTGATGCCATCGCGGCGCAGCGCCCGTGCGGCGGTGCGCGCCTCGCCGAGCGCATCGCCCGAGCGCGAAACGTTCGCGTAGCCATCGGTTACGAGGGCGACGATTGGTCGGAGGTCCGGGTTCCGGCGCAGCTCTCGGGTGGCGGTGTCGTGTGCGACCCGGATGCCCTCGGCAAGCGGTGTAGTTCCACCGGGCTCGACCGTCTCAAGCCCAGCCAGCACCGCGGCGTGATTGCGCGACGGCGGTGCGACGAGCCGTGCCTCGCGCCCGCGGAACACGATCAACCCAACGCGATCGCGCTTGCGCCTGGCATCGGCGACCAGACCGCCGAGCAGAGCACGCAGCTCTCCCCCGCGTCCGTTCTCGAGCACCGAGCTCGACGCATCGACCACGCAGAGGACGAGGTTCGCTTCGCGGCCGGCGCGCACGCGCTCACGCAGGTCCTCGGCGCGGATGTCGCCGGGACCCGAATTCATCACGTCGGAGCCGGTGCCACCGAGTGCTTCTGCGGGATCGGCGCCCGGGCCCTGGAATATCCGCCGCGTCACGGCGGCGCGAGCGGTAGCGATCACATCAAGATCGTCGGTGCTGGCCGCCGGGCGCGAATCGATCGCCGGACGCTCGCCCCCTTCAGCCTTGGAGGAGCGGCCGACAGGTCCACTGCCGGACCTGACCTGCCCCTGATCGAGATCCGGCGCCTGGCGACGGCTGGTCTCGCGATACCCGGCCTGGGTGCGCGGCGGCGCGACGCGTGGGTCCGGTGCCGGCTCGGATTCGGTGGACTCACCGCGCGCCTGCGCGAACGCCTCCAATATCTGCTGCTCGCTGAACCACTGCTGTTCGCTCGCGGTCGTGCGCGCGCGATGCGGGAGCGCAAGCCGCGCTGCGGTCTCGATGTCGCGGTCGATCACCGATCGGCGGTCGTCGAGCGCCGCGAGGGCCGTTGCCGTGCGCGTGATCACAATGTCCGCGCGCATGCCCTCCACGCCTAGTCGCGAACATGCCTCGGCGATCACGTTCAGAGTCTCGTCGGGCAGGTCGACCTCGAGCCAGGCCGCGCGAGCGCGCTCGACGATCTCGCGCAGCGCGTGTTCGGTGCCCTCGAAGCGTTCGCAGAAGATGCCCGGGTACTGCTCGAACGCGATGCGGCGCTGGACGATCTCGGCGCGCTGGGACGGCTCAAGTGGCGCCGCGATCGTGACCGACAAACCGAAGCGGTCGAGCAGCTGCGGGCGCAGCGCGCCCTCCTCGGGGTTCATTGTTCCGACCAGGACGAATCGCGCTGACTGTTCGGCGCTGAGGCCGTCGCGTTCGACGCGGACGAACCCGAATGCCGCCGCGTCGAGCAGAACATCGACGAGATGATCGCCGAGCAGATTGACCTCGTCGGCGTAGAGCACGCCTCCGTCAGCCGCAGCGAGCATGCCGTCGGACAGCACGGCGCCTTCACCGGCGAGCAGCTTCGCGGTGTCGAGCGAGCCGGTCAGGCGGTCAACGGTGGCGCCGAGCGGCAGCTCGACAAACGGCGCAAGCTCCGCATCCTCATCCTTGCTGACCTGCGGGAGCAGCGCAGCAAATGAGCGCGCGAGCGTGGACTTGGCGGTCCCGCGTTCACCGACGGCAAGAACGCCACCGATGGCGGGGTCGACCGCGTTGGCGAGCAGGGCGAGTTTGTAGTCGTCCTGGCCGACAACGGCCGAGAACGGATAGCGCGGACGAGGCTCTGGCATCGCCCTGAGGATGCCGCCCGCAGCGGATGGAGAAAAGGCCTGAAACCGCTCTAAAACGCGGTTTGCAGGCCTTTTCCGCCGGACTTCTGAACTCGTTCCTACTTCTTCTTCTTGAGCTTCACGATGATCGGGTTTGCACCGTCCCCGTCATGCGTGGCGTCTCCCGCCCAGCGCGCTACGAAGATCGTGGCCTTGGAGATCTTCCACGTGGTGGTGAAGGTTCCGCCGAGCGAGACCGTCGCGGTCTGCTTGACCCACTTCTTGCCGCCCTTGGCATCAGTCTGACGCGCGAGCACGGTCACCTGCTCTCCGCCCTGTGAAGGGGCGAGCGTTCCGGAGACGGTGAACTCGGTGTTCTTCTTGACCGTGGCCTTCGACGGCTTGATCTTCAGCGTCGACGGTGTGCCGATCTGCCCGAACGTGGACGTCGCGAGGATGCGGTTGGTTCCCGGGATCACCAGGATCGCACCCTTCGAGCTGAGCACGGCGAGCAGCGTGCTGACCGGGTTCTTGTTCAGGAACGGAGACTGTTGTGACCAGGTCTTGCCGCCGTCGGCGGTGACGAACACCGATCCGGAACCGTCGGCGATGTAGCCGTGCTTGGAATCGGTCAGCGCGAGTGACTTGATCGTGTTGAAGCCGGTCGTGTCGATACGGGTCCAATTCTTGCCACCGCTCTTGGTGGACCAGAGCTCACCGTTCTGGTCGGTCAGGAAGCCGTTGTTGGCGTCCGCGAAGTCGAGCAGCTTGATCGTCTTGATCTTCTTCGACTTCGTGATCAGCTTCCAGTCCTTGCCCTCGTTCTTCGAAAGCGCGATGTTGGATGATCCGTACACGACAATCGCGGAGCCGGCCTTGTCGACGCTCGCGAACTTCAGCTTGCGGAACTTGCCCTTGCCTGCCGTCTTGAACGAGATTCCGGCGTCACTCGAGCGACGAACGCCCTTCGACCCGACGAGCAGCAGTGTCTTCTCGTTGGGCGAGAAGAGCGCGTTGGGGCGAGCGCCGGCAAGGTCGAGGACCCGCCAGGTGATTCCGCCGTTGTCTGAGCGCGTGAGCTCATTGCGCGTGTCAAGCACGTAGCCGCGCTGCGCGGTCGGGAACGCCGCGTCGAGGATCGGGGCCTGTGCGTAGGTCACAATCGGCTTGAAGCTCGCGCCGGCGTCCGTCGTGCGCGCCATCGCCGTGCCGCCACCGAAGAGCACCGCCGAAGTCGGGCTGTCGACATGCGCGCGGAAGTACTGGCCGGCCGCCTCCGAGTTGAGCGGAGTCCAGTTCTGGCCCGCGTCCTCGGTCGCCACGATCACGCTTCCGGCACCGACGGCGATCGCGTGGGTGGCTGTGGTGAACCCGACCGCATACGTGGCGCGGGTCGAGGCTTTGAGCGTTGTCCAGGTCAGGCCACCGTCGGTCGTGCGCAGGATGCTTGCGCCGTCCGAGGTCGCCGCCAGGCAGGCGGTTGCGTCGGCGCAGCTCAAGGAGCTGACCGCGTTGCCCTCGATCGTGCCGTCGCCGGCCACGAGCGCCCAGGTGGCGCCGCCGTTGACCGTCTTGTAGAGACCAGACTTGTTTCCGAACGCAAAGCCTTCAGTGGCTGAAATGAACTCGTAGCGCAGCGAACCAAGCCCCGGGACCGCCTGCACTGCCGTCCATGACGCGCCCGCGTCAGTCGTGTAATAGATGTTCGTCCCGACGCTCACGACTCCGGCTGTGGGCGAACTGAACCAGATGTCGTGCGGGGCGGTGCCGCCGCCTGCCGCCGGGGTGCCGGTCGGCGCCGTCACCTTGCGCCAGGTGTCCCCGCCGTCCTGGGTCTGGAAGATCTCACCGGTTGCGAGCAGCAGATAGCCGTTCGACGCGGTCGGGAAGGAGAGCGACACGATCGGTGAGGCGCATGAGACGTCGCTGGAGCTCCACGGGAGCCTGCGCACGGTCGCTCCGCCGTCGTCGGTGCGGCGCAATCCGCAGTCGCTGGCGAAAATCACGGTGTCCGGCGTGATCGCGCGGATCGTCTTGACATCGCTGAGCGCAGCAGGCAGTCCGCTCCGGATACCGGCCCAGCTGGCGCCTCCGTTGTCGGAACGCATGATCGTGCCGGCTTCACCGGCCACGTAGGCCCGACCGGCGATCGTGTCGACCTTCGTCAGCGTGTTTCCCTGTGGCAGCGGATTCGACCAGAACCAGCCGGTGTTACCGGCGACAACGGCCGCCGATGCGGTGGACGCGAGTGCGAGCGGCACTGCGATGACCACCAGAACGAAAGTGAGCAGTCTCTTGGACATGGGTAGCGAGCCTTTCCCGGCGATGCCGGTGAATCGTGAGCAACGAGCATTCAGCGCCGCCATCGACGCTGCCCCTAGAACACTGTGATGTTCTGTAAGTTCCGGCCGGTACCTGTATTTTTGCGCGAAACAAATGACCCGAATTGGGCCACCTGATTTGCGCGAGAGAAACTGCTGGCTCGCGTGACGATCGGGCGGTAGCTGGGGGACAGGGGCTCGAACCCCGACTTCTCGGACCAGAACCGAGCGTCCTACCATTAGACGATCCCCCAGAGATTGCGCATGGATCGTCAGCGCGGTTGAAGAGAATAGCTTGCGTCTACTTGCGCAGCTTCACGACAACCAGCGGTGCAGCATCTCCGTCGTGGGAAGCGTCGCCAGACCAACGCGCGATGAACTCTGTCGCGGCTGTGATCCTCCAAGAAGTTGTGAACGTACCGGTGGATGAGACCGTGCGCTCCTGCGATATCCAGCGTGTTCCGCCCTTGGCGTTGCGCACGCGCGCGAGCACCGCTACGCGCTCAGTCCCGACGGCCGGCGTGAGCTTCCCCGTGACGCGAACGATTGTCCCCTTGCGCACCTTCGCGGCCGAGGAGCTGAGCGTCAGGTGGGACGAGCTGCCGATGCGGCCACCGGTGTCAGACGTGAAGACGCGGTTCGTTCCGACGACGAGCGTCGTCGCAGAAAGCTTCCTCGCGGTCGCGACCAACGAGTTCGACTGGCCCGACTGGTCGTAGAACGGGTACTGCCGTGACCAGGTCGCGCCGGCATCGTTGGTTGCCAGCACTCGTCCGGTGTTGTCTGTGATGTATCCGTGCTTGCGGTCGCCGAACGCCATCGACTCGGCAACGTTCGCTCCGGTCGTCTCGACCCGCGTCCAGCTGCGCGCGCCATTCCTGGTCGCGAACAGCTCGGCTTTTGAATCGAGCAGGTAGCCGTACTTGGCATCGACCATGTCGAGGCGCTTGATCCTTCCGGCGCCGCGCGGCTTGCGCGCGATCTTCCAGGTCTTGCCCTTGTCGAAAGTTGACGCGATGTCGCGGTCGCCGTAGACGAACACTGCGGCCGCCGCGGCGTCCACATTCTTCAATGAGAGCTTTGCGACCTTGCCCCGGACAGGATTGGCCTTTGCGCCGCCCTTTGTCGAGATCCGTACGCCGTGCAGTCCGACGAGCATCACCCGGGAACCGGTCCACGCGAAAATCGCCCGGCTCGCGACGTTCTTACCGGTGTTCTGGACCTTCCAGGTCCTGCCGCCGTCACTGCTGACCGAGAGCGCGACCGAATTGCTGATGGCGTAGATCCGCTGCGCTCCGACGGCGACCGCGTCGGTGATCTTGACGCCGTGCGGCGGCGTCAAGGGCTTCCAGGATTTCCCGGCGTCAGTCGAGCGCGCGATCGCGCCCTGCTCGCCGAAGATCAGCGCCGATGCCGGCGAGTCGATGCGGATGCCTGTGAACTTTCCGGCGGCGACCGAGGTTGTCGGCGTCCAGGTCGCTCCGGCGTCAACGCTGCGAGCGGTCGCTCCCCCGCTGCCCACTGCAACGGCGTCCGTCCCGTTCAGAAAGCCGGCCGCATAGATCGCATCCGCCGGGAGCACTGCCGCAGCCCAGTGCGCGCCACCGTCGGCTGTGCGGAGGATCGAACTGCTGGAGCCGATCGTGGCGATGCAGGCCGACTCGTCCGCGCAGCTCAAGCTCGTCAGCTCGCTGTTGCGGGTCGCAAAGTCCCCGGGTACGGCGTTCCACGTCGCGCCGCTGTCGGTCGTCTTGAGAATGTCGCTGTGATCGCCGACGGCATAGCCCGTCGTGGTGCCGAGAAACTCGAAGTTGAAGAGACCGGCGCCGGTGTCTGCCGTCTTGACCGGCGTCCAGGAGACGCCGGCGTCGACGGTCTGCATGACGCGGTTGCCGACGCTGAGCACCCCGGTGCTCACGCTGGTGAAGGAGATGTCGCGTACGACTGCGGTGCCGTTGCTTGCCACCGAACCCGGCGCCACGCCCTGCTTGTTCCAGCTGTCACCAGCGTCGCCCGTGGCGTACACGTCGCCGTTGGTCAGCAGCAGGTATCCGATCAGGGGTGAAGGGAACGAGACGGCCTGAATCTGAGCGGCGCATGAGTCGTCGCTGGAACCCCAGGCGAGGCGCCTGACGGTTGCCCCTCCGTCGTCGCTGCGGCGCAGTGCGCAGCGTCCGGCGAAGACGACTGAGTTCGGCGAGATCGCCTCGATCGTGCGGATGTCGTCGAGCAGCCCGGTTCGCACGGCGGTCCAGTTGGCGCCGCCGTCGTCGGAATACAGCAGCGTGCCGGTGGCCCCTCCGGCCCAGATGCGGCCTCCGGAAACCTCAAGGCGGTCGAGCGTGTTGCCCTGCGGCAACGGGTTGGCCCAGGACCAGCCGGTGTTCCCGGCCGGAATCGCTGCGGATGCGGTCCCCGTGCAGGCAAGCGCCACGAGCAGCAATCCGGCTGCGAGGAGCTTTGGGAGGGACTTGGCGGGCATTCCTTTACGACCTTTCTGGGCCTCTACGGCCGGTACCGAGCAGACGCCCGGATCCGAGTGTCGGGGCAGACAGTTGATGAACACCCTGCAAACGGTTGAGTTGCGCGGAAGCTACCGAAATCAGGCCAGGCACGCAACGTCAAACTCGACGTTGCCGAGCGATTCCAACTGGTCCGTCGGGATCTCGCGGCGCTCGGCGATCAGCTTCTTGCCGACCTCGATGTCGTGCGCGCGACCGACGGCGGCGACCTGCGCCACGCGGTTGCCCTGCAGATACCAGACACTGAAGGATGGATCGTCGATCGAGCCGCGCAGAATGACGCGGTCCCACCCGTATGCCGGGCCGACCGATTCGATCTCGACATCCGCCATGTCGGTCCAGAAATACGGCACGACTTCGTGCTTGACGTCCTGTCCGAGCATGTTCAGAGCTGCCGTGCGGCCGTGGTTGAAGGCGACGTCCCAGTGCTCAACACGGATGTGCGACTCGTGCGCCGCCGAATACCACTCCGCGACGTCGCCCGCGGCGAACACATCGGCCGCGCTCGTGCGTAGGTTTGCGTCGGTCAGAATGCCGCCGCGCTCACCGATCTCAAGGCCCGCTGCCTTGGCCAGCATCGTGTCCGGGTGCACGCCGGCGCCGATCACGACAATGTCGGTCTCGAGCTTCAATCCGGATTCGCACACGACCGAAGTCACGCGCTCACCGTCACCTTCGAAGCTGGCAAGACTCTCGCCCGGGTGCAACTGCACCCCGAGGCGCTCAAGGTGGCGCCGGGTCCAGGCACCGAGGTCATCGCCGAGCGTGCGCTGCAGCGGGAGGTCCTCGAGCATGATGATCTGGCAGCCGCAGCCGTGGCGCGAAAGCGTCGCGGCCACCTCGCAACCGATGTAGCTGCCCCCGATCAGTGTGACGCGGCGACCGAGCTTGTCGAGGTCCTCGAGGATCGAGTCGCTGCTGCCGAAGGCGCGCAGGTAGTGGATCCCCTCCTGCCCCATGCCCTCCACGCGCAGCAGATTCACGTTCGCTCCGGTCGCGATCAGCGCATTGCCGTACGTGATCACGTCCTTGTTCATCAGCGTCGCCGTGTGCGCATCGGTGTCGATCTTCATCACGTTCATGCGCGTCATCAGTTCGATGTTCTGTTCTTCCCAGAACTCGGGCGGGCGGAAGTAGTCCATCGCGCGCTCCTCGGTGTGCGCGAGGTAGCCCTTGGTCAGCGCCGGGCGGTTGTACGGCGGCTCAGGCTCGCGGCCGACGAGCAGGATCGACCCGTCGCCGTTCTCGCGCAGATGGCGCGCGCAGTTGCCCGAGGCGAGGCCCCCGCCGATCAGCAGATGGTCAACGTGGCGGTCAGCCATGCTTGCGGCGACCTAGATGAAGGACTCTTCAGGCGCCGTGAAGAGGCGCGTGATGTTGTCTTCGAGTCCGGGGTTGAGGATCAACATGACTTCGTCGCCGGAGTTGATCAGCGTGTCCCCGCTCGGGACAATGCCTTCACCTTCGCGCAGGATCGCAATGATCAGGCCGCCATCGGGAAGGTCGATCTCGCCGACGGTCTTGCCGGCGGACGGCGATCCGGCGCTGACCTCGACCTCGATGATCTCGAGGTCTTCGGCCTGAAGCTTGAGCAGGTGGACCAAGCCGTACTGCGGGACCTCGTGCTCGATCAGGCGCAGGATCAGGTCGGTGGAGCTGATCACCGGCTTGATGTCCAGCAGGTCGAAGTGCTCCATGTTGCGGATGTTGTTGCAGCGGGCGATGATCTTCTCGCGGCCGTACTTCTCGCGCGCGACCTGGGAGATGATGATGTTGTCCTCGTCGTCACCGGTGACGGCGATGACCATGTCGGCGCGCTCGATTCCGGCGCGCTCGAGAACCCACAGCTCGGTGGCGTCGCCGAGGTGCACGATGTGCTCGAGCTGCGGCTCAAGGATCGTGTAGCGACGACGGTTGTTCTCGATCAGCGTGACCTCGTGGCCCTTGGCCATGAGTTCGCGCGTGAGGTTGAGGCCGACCTTTCCGCCTCCGGCGACGATCACGTACATGACTAGATCTGCTCCGTGAGGACGACTTCAGTTTCGCCGCGGACCGCGGCCGTGAGCATTTCGATTCCGGCCTGGGTCGGGCAGATCGTGTGCAGGCCCTGCTCGGCGTACCAGGTGGCGCGACGCGGGTCAAGCACGCGGACGACGACCTTCGGCACGTTGAACTTCTTCTGGGCGATCTGCGCGATCACAAGGTTTGTGTTGTCGCCGTTGGTTCCGGCGACGAACGCGTCAGCGCGTTCGATACCGGCTTCGACCAGCGCGTCGATCTCGAGCGCGGTGCCGACGGTGAACATCCCGCCCTCGTCCTCCCAGTTGGTCTCAAGGCCGACGTCGAGCAGACGGTGCGACTCAGCGCTCTCGTCGAGGACGGAGACGGTGTTGCCGTCTGCAAGGAGATTCTTTGCCAGCGCGCTTCCCGCGCGACCACAACCAACGATAAGTACGAACATGGTTGGAGGTTACATCGGAATTTATGGATCCTGTGCTGGCAGCCTGGGCGACTGAATCGTGCAAGATCGTCGACGCGCAGGGCGACGGGCACGAGGGAGCGACCTCTCGGTCGTGACCGAGTGCCCCAAGCCCGAGCATCGGCGAGATTGTGCGAGTCAGACGCTCAGGCAATCGTGTCAATGAAGTCGTCCGGATCCTCGTCATCGGCAACCGCGTGGTGGTCGGCCTCGTGCTCATGCGGTCGCGTTGCATCGGTCGGATGTGCCACACCGGGATCGATCGCGCTGTGCTCTTCGGTGATGCCCTTCATGCGCTCAAGCCGATCGGCCTCCTGCTTGGCGAAGTCCTCAGAGACGTGCGGATTCGCGGCGATCGAGCTCGCCAGAGCCTCGACGTCGGTCTCCGGCGGCGCCGTCAGGATCACGCGGCACGGTGCCTTGCGGGCGACGTACTCGGTGACCTTTCCGATGAACTCGGCCGCTCGCGGCTCAACACCGCCGAGCAGTGGTCCGCCCCTGATGCGCGACGGGCGCTCGGCTGCGAGCACGATGACCTCCACCCCGCGCCTGGTCGCCTCTTTGACGATCGCCTCGCCGGTTGAACGCGCGCGCACCGTCGCGGTCGCCACCTCGACGCCCTGATACTCCTCGCCGACCTCCTTGGCGCGCGCGAGGATCTTGCGCGCGCGCGTCAGACGCTCAGCCGGAACCGGCGCGTCGATCGGCTGCGACATCGGGATCTCGATCACATGCAGTGCCTCGATCATCGCGCCCTCCTCGTCGTCGCCCTCCTCCATCGCGAGTCGGCCGGCGGTGCCGATGATGTCGTCGTCGAGCACGCCGCCGAACACTGGAACGAGGATCGAGCCAAAGCCTTCCTTCGAGGTCTCGCGCGCCGATCGACGCTTGAGGTCTTCCTCCGGGATCGTCACACGCCCGCGCAGCGGCTTGCCCTGGGTCTTGCGGTAGGTCACGTACAGGGCGATGCCCAGCGCGAGCCAAACGCCTCCGACGATCGTTGCGTTGTGGCGCAGGACGACCACGCCGACGAACGCCGCCACAGAGCCGATCAGGGCGATCACCGACGGCAGCGGCAGCGAGCCCTTGCCGACCGGAATCGAGAACGGAACGCGATAGGCGCGCGGGGCGTCTCGTTCCGTGAAACGCAATTTGATGATCGACAGGTTCGCGATCGAAAAGGTGAGCAGCGCGCCGAAAGCGAAGATCGCGATCAGCAGTTCGGGGTCGTCGAGCATCGCCAAGCCGCTTGAGACGAGCGCGACCACGCCCGCAGCGACATACGGCGTGCCGTACCTGGGATGCAGCCGGCCGATCGCACCGGGCACCTGACGGTTGGTCGCCAGCGCGTAGGTGACGCGCATCGGCCCGAGCACGTAGATGCGCGAGGCCTGGACGAGCGTGACCACCGCGACGATGCCGACGACGTAGGCCAGGGTGCTTGCCAGCCACGACGGGTCAAAGCCGCGCACCACGCCGATCACCGGATCCTCGACGTACTGAGCCGCAATCGCGGTCGTCTCTTTCCCGGGCACACCGATGACGGGGTCAGCCATCAACGCCACCAGCGAAATACCGGTGAAGATCGTGATCGTGGATGCCGTACTCGACCAGACGACCGACTTGAGCTCGCGGCGCCCGATCTTGATCTCGCCGGCGAGTCCCGAAGCCGACTCGATTCCCGTGCCGGCGACCGTGGAGAGGATCAGCGCGATGAAGAGACTGTTCCAAGTGGGTGCGCTGCCGAGGTCCCAGTTGTCGGTGAGCACCGACGGATTCCAGACCGCGAAGAGTCCGATCACGACGATCGCCAGGAGCACGATCAGATCGATCCAGCCGAGCGGCAGGCGACGGCGCAGCGTTTCCGCGCTGACGCCGCGAATGTTCGACCACGTCATCGCGAGGATCAGCGCCACCGGGATGACCATCTCCCCCGCCTTGCTGTCAAACCCGGTCCAGAAGACCGAGAGGTAATTCGGCACCGCCGACGCCACAAGCGCGAGGACGATCGCGTAGTCCAGCAGGATCGCCCAGCCGGCGATGAAACTGACGAACTCGTCAAAGGCGAAACGGGCGAAGCTCGAGGCCCCGCCGCGCTCGATGTGCAGCGAAGAGCCTTCGACGTACGACATGAAGGTGAAGACGAAGAACACGCCGCCGAGCACCATCACGACCGGCGTGAGACCAAGGCTCTGCTCCGCGATCAGGCCGAGCGCGAAGTAGAGCGAGGACGCTGCCGCGATGTATACGACCATGAACAGCGCGCCTGCGCCGATCGTGGACATCGGCCCGAAGCGGAGGAGGTTTGTCAGTCGGCGAAACATCAGGCGTTGTGCTGAATCGAGAGGAATATTCGAATCGCGGCCATCAGACACAGAATCCCGCCAAACAGAATTCCACGCGACGTGATGCCGCCACCGTTTGCGACCGTGACGATGATCGTCGCGAGCCCGAGCACGAAGATCAATACAAACAGAACGAGTTTTGCGACACGCAGCTTCATCGCGCCGTCACCGCCTTGCGGACCGGCTCAGAGGTCAGGATCACTCGGCACGGGCGCTCGGCGAGCACCTTCTGCACCGCCGACGAGAACAGTGAGCCGGACACGTCGGCCTTCAACGGAAACACGATCGCGCGGGCATTGATCTCTTCGGCCTCGGCGACGATGCGTCGGCCCGCTTCGCCCGCGCGGACCTTCTCCCAGTGGCCGGTGACGCGCCGCCCTCCGATTATGCGCGAACGTTCGATCACCGTGGCGGCGTTCGATTCGGCTGTCGGAAGAATCGCGTCGATCGGAGCGTTGGCCGGGACGTTGATCGTCACAAGAACGTGAATGCCGCGGCGACGGCGCGTAGCCATCTTCACGGCGGTCCGCACCGCTTCTTCGGAGTAGACACCGTCCTCGAACACCACGAGGATCGAGTCGTACTCGACCTCATGGTCAACGATCAACTTCGGCGCTGCGATCTTGTGCGTCTCGCTGAGTGGCAGACCCTGCGTACGTCGATAGACGACGTAGAAGGTGAGTCCGGATGCCATCCAGACCGTGCCGACAACCAGCGTCGCGAAATCCAACGCTGTGACCGTGAGCCACGCGATCGCGGTGCCGGTCCCTCCGAGGATCGCGAACAGCGGCCAGCTGCGGTCGCGGAACTGGACGTTCAGCGGCCCGAACCACGGCCGCTCGCGTATCGGCTCATCGAGTCGCATCTTCAGAACGGCGGCGTGGGCGATCGTGAAGCTGAGCATCGCGCCGAAGGCGTACATCGTCCCGAGGAAATCGGCCTGGCCGGGGATCATCGTCAGACAGGCGATCGTGCCGAAGACGATGATCGCGACGTAAGGCGTCTTGTACTTGGGGTGCAGCGATCGCAGGGCCGAAGGCACCTGCCGGTACTGACCCATGCTGTAGGTCAGGCGCGAGACGCCGATGATGCCCGCGTTCGTGGCGATGAAGAGAATCGTCGCGGCGAGCACTCCGACGTAGATCTCGATCGGCCCCTGCAACGCTCCGAGCGGCATGTTCTCGACGATTCCGAGCACGGGGTCTCCGGCGAAACCACCCTGTTCAGCCGGCAGACCGAGCAGCGTGACGCCGTTTTCGACGGGCATCGCCGAAAGCGCGATCGCCGGCAGGAACAGGTAGATCGCGAACACCGCTGCGACCACGAGCTTGGTCGCGGCTGGAACGGTCTTCTGGTAGTCCTTGGCCTCCTCGGCGAGGTTTGAGATCGTCTCGATCCCCGTGTACGCGACCATGCCGATCGGAATCGCGATCAGGAAGTTCTGAACCGTCGGCGCAGTACCGAAGTCGACCTGGCTGATCAGAACCTCCGGGTTGAAGACGAGCGCCACGCCGATCGCGACCAGTAGGACCTGGGTGAAGAAGTCAATCAGCGAGAGGACGATGTTGACCTTCGCCGACTCCTGCACGCCGAAGATGTTCAGGGCTCCGAGCGCGATCAGAATCGCGATACCGACAACGATGTCCCACGGGGCCTCCTTCAGCGGCTCCCAGAACACGCCGAGGTAGTGCGGCACGAAGTAGGCGCTGATCGCCGCGGTGATGATGTAGTTGAGCATCTGGCCCCACGCCGCGAAGAACGACCAGAACTCATTGAAGGCGTGGCGGGCGAAGGAACTCGATCCGCCGGCCTCGGGGAACATCGTGGTGGCTTCTATGTACGTGGCAGCGGTGAAGAAGAAGATCACGCCGGTGATCACGAAGACCAGCGGCGTAGCGCCCAGCGCGTACGCGGTGACCAGACCCAGCGCGTAGTAGATCGAGCTGCCGACGTTTCCATAGGCCGTGCTGAACAACGCGCTGGTGCCCAGTACGCGTTCGAGCGAGTGAGTCTTTGGTCTGCGCTCAGCCATCAGCGCGCAAGTCTATGTCCGCCCCGGACGACTCTCCGTCTCTGAGCAAAAGAAAAGGCCGCCCCTTTCGGAGCGGCCTCTTCGAACACGATGGTGAACTGTCCCCCAACAGCCCACCGGGGTGAAAAGACGTCGCGAACGATACCCGGTTTGCGGCACTAAGTCAAGTGCAGACGAAACCGAGTGTCGCTCGCGTCGGTTGTCTCAGGTGATCAGCGGGATGATCAGCAGCGCGACGATGTTCGCCACCTTGATCATCGGGTTGATCGCCGGCCCGGCGGTGTCCTTGTACGGGTCACCGACGGTGTCACCGGTGATCGACGATTCATGAGCGATCGAGCCCTTGCCGCCGAAGGCGCCGTCCTCGATCAGTTTCTTGGCGTTGTCCCAGGCTCCACCACCGTTGGTCATGGAGATTGCGACGAACAGCCCGACAACGATCACTCCCATCAACAGGCCGCCGAGCATCAGCAGGCCGTTGACCTTCCAGATCGCGGCAAAGACACCGACGATCGCCGTTCCGATGATCGGGATCAGGGCCGGGATGATCATCTCGCGCTGAGCCGCCTTGGTGACGATGTCGACGCACTGGCCGTACTCGGGCTTGACCGAGCCGTCCATGATGCCGGGGTTCTCCTTGAACTGACGACGGACCTCCTCGACGACTGCGCCACCCGCGCGGCCGACGGCCTGCATCGCGAATGCGACGAACAGGTAGACCATCACGCCACCGATCAGAAGACCGGAGAGCACTGACGGGTCATCGATCGCGAATGAGATGTCCGCGCGGTCGACCGGAAGCTCAGCCTTGACGGCGGCGAACAGCACGATCGCGGCGAGCACCGCGGAACCGATCGCGTAGCCCTTGGTGACTGCCTTGGTGGTGTTTCCGACCGCGTCGAGCGGGTCGGTGATGGCGCGAACCTCTTCGGGCATCTCCGCCATTTCGGCGATTCCGCCGGCGTTGTCTGTGATCGGACCGAAGGCGTCGAGCGCGACGATCAGGCCGCAGAGCGAGAGCATCGCCATGACGGCCACACCGACGCCGTAGATGCCGACGTCTCCACCACCGGCAACGTTGTAACTGGCGACGATTCCGAGCACGAAGACCAGAGCCGGAGCCGCCGTTGAGCGGAAACCGACTGCGAGGCCCGCGATGATGTTGGTCGCGTGGCCGGTCTGAGACGCCTCAGCGATCGTCTTGACGGGCTTGAAGCGGGTTGAGGTGTAGTAGTCGGTGATCACGAAGATCAGGCCGGTGACGGCGAGTCCGACGAGCGTGCAGACCCAGAGCTCGAACACGGACGGAACTGCGTCAGTAATCGTCGAGAGCACTGCAACGTCGCCCATCATCCACTTGGTGACGGGGTAGAACGCGGCCGCGGCGATCACGCCCGCGACGGCGACGCCCTTGTAGAGCGCGGCCTCGACGTTGCCGCTCTTCGTACGCACGAAGAAGGCACCGATGACCGAAGCGAGGATCGAGACTCCACCGAGCACCAGCGGGTACAGCGCTGCGCGCGGTGCGTTCTCGTCCACGGAGAAGGTCAGAACGCCGATCAGCATGACGGCGACGAGCGTGACGGCGTAGGTCTCGAAGAGGTCCGCGGCCATACCGGCGCAGTCACCGACGTTGTCACCGACATTGTCGGCGATCACGGCGGGGTTGCGCGGGTCGTCCTCGGGGATTCCGGCTTCGATCTTTCCGACGATGTCGGCTCCGACGTCGGCGCCCTTGGTGAAGATTCCGCCGCCCAGACGGGCGAAGACGGAAATCAGCGATCCACCGAATCCGAGACCGACGAGCGCGTCGACCGCGTCACGGGTGCTGAAGTCGAACAGCCAGGTGAGGGCTCCGTAGTAGGCGGCGACGCCGAACAGCGCGAGGCCGACGACGAGCATTCCGGTGACTGCGCCTCCACGGAAAGCGGAGTCGAGCGCCGGGCCGATGCCGCCACGCGCCGATTCCGCGACGCGGGCGTTCATGCGCACCGAGACGTTCATTCCGATGTAGCCGGCAGCAGCGGAGGAGACTCCACCGATGATGAAACCGATCGCGACCGCAGGGCCGAGATCCGGGATCAGGGCGAGGATCGCCGCGACGATGATGCCGACGATCGCAATCGACGAATACTGACGGTTGAGGTACGCGCTGGCGCCCTCCTGCACCGCCTTGGAGATGTCCTGCATCTTCTCGTTGCCAGGAGAGAGCTTGAGCAGCGAACGCGTGTTCAAGACCCCGTAGGCAACCGCGACGAGTGCGCAAGCGAGCGCAACTACGACGCCGTGTTCATTCAGAAAGTCAGTCAAGACCGACACCTTTCATAACGGATCAGGTGGAAATGGAGCTCCCGTTCGGGGCGATCCGGCTGAGATCAACTAGGCGAGTTTGACCATCGCTTCTGCGCCAGAGCGCTTCTTTCCCCGGGAAGCGTGCGCGAGTCTATCCAGCCGAGCGGCCGAAATGCGGTACTTCGGGCGCTCCAGTGCGGCCGTAACTCGCGTGAGTCTGCTCCACCGTCGCGGCAAACAGCTCGCGCAGGTCCCGTCCGGAGACCAGCTGATCGCGCAGCGTCTGCGCCGCGTTGCGCTCGGCGAGCTGCGGTTCGATGCCGAGTTCGGCGCGAACCGGCGCCGTCCACTCAAGCAGGCGGTCAGCCGCCGCTGCCGCCGGGTACTCGGCGCGAGCGCTGAAATCGATCAGCTTTCCATCTAGTCCGAAGCGGATCGCGCGCCAGAAATTCTCTTCGATTTCACGCCCGAGACGCGGCGTGAACGGCCTGCCCTCGTCGTAGTCGCGCGCGGCCTGTGCGACGCAGGCGGTGATCAGGCCGGCGAGCGCCGTCGAGGACTCGGCGGTCGGTTGCGCGTCGCAGATGCGCACCTCGACCGTGCCGTAGCTGTGATGCGGGCGCACCGACCACCACAGCTGCGTCGACTCGACCACCGAGTTGACGTCCTTCAAGAACTCGACAAAGCCGGCGTAGCCGTTCCAGTCGTTGAATGGCTCGGGGATACCGCAGCGCGGGAACATCCGCGTGAACAACTGCGTGCGCGCAGTCGCAAGCCCGCTGTCCCTGTCGTCGACAAACGGCGATGAGGCCGAGATCGCGAGCAGTTCGGGCAGTATCTCGCGCACGCGGTCGCAGACGCCGATCGCGCGATCAGCGCCGCGGACCCCGACGTGCACGTGCAGGCTGAAGGTGTTGTTGCGCCAGGCGACGTACTTCAGTCCGTCCTCCACCAGGCGGTAGTGCTCGGTATCGATGATCTTCTGGTCCTGCCAGCGGCTGAACGGGTGCGCTCCGATCGACCCGAGCTTCACGCCCTGGCGCTCGGCGGTCGCAAAGAGCTTCTCGCGGAACGATTCCTGCAGCGCGACCGCGTGGGGGAAGTTCTCGGCACGGCCCGAGCGGATCTCGATCTCCGACGAGATCAGTTCGCCCGCAACCGATGCACCGAGTTCGGCATCCTCCATGGCGGCGGCCTGCAGCTCTTCGTATCGCTGGGTCAGCTCGAGGCTCTCCGGGTCGAGGATCTGGAATTCCTCTTCCAGTCCGACGGTGAAGTCAGTCGACTCCTCGAAGATTTCCCGCGCTTTGATGAGGTCCAGCGACATGCGGGGAATTATGGCTAGGCCAGATAGAAGTAGAGCGCGTAGAGCAGGTCGACTGCCGGACTGGAGGTGTGCACGGTGACCTCCTGCGGGACCTCGAGCAGGCGGTCGGTGTAGTTGAAGATGATCGTCACGCCTGCTGCGACCAGTTCGTCTGCGACCGGCTGGGCCGCGGCGGCGGGCACCGCGATCACGCCGACGACGATGTCCTCGTCGATCACTGTCTGACGCAGTTCCGCCGCGGGCTGAACCTCGACATTGCCGCAGAGCGTTCCCACCTTCTTGGCGTCGTTGTCGAAGACGGCCTTGATCTCAAAACCATGGTCGGCGAAGACTTCAGAACCCGCGATCGCCTTGCCGAGGTGGCCGGCACCGAAAAGCGCGATGTTGTACTTCGCGGCGGTGTGCAGGATCGCGCGAATCTGCTCGATCAGAAAATCAACGTTGTACCCCACCCCGCGCTTGCCGAACTTGCCGAAACCCGAGAGGTCGCGGCGGATCTGGGTCGGGTTCACATGGGTGAACCGCGCAAGCTCCTGCGAGCTGATCTTGTCCTTCTCCATCTTCTTGGCCTGCGTGAGCACCTGGAGGTAACGCGAGAGCCGTGCCGCCACGCCGAGCGAGAGGCGCTCGCCGTCGATTCCTGAGGCGGTCGGGCCGGTGGATGATCTTTTCTGCGGGGAGGAAGGCATGGGGTGACCGCGGGGCACCTTAGTAACTAATTGATCAAGCCCTCGCGCAAGGCCTCCAGGAAGCGATCGCCGCGGAACTCGATCAGCTTTGAAATGCGCTCGCCGTTGAGTTCGATCACCGGGATGAGCTCGAGCAGCTCCTTGTGCAGCTCGTCGTCGTGCTCGATATTGACGACTTCGATCTGCGCGCCGCTGCCGCCGGCCTCATCGGCGATGCGCTGCTCGGCCTCGTCGCAGAGATGGCAGTCAGGCCTTCCGTAGATCTTGATGTGGGCGGGCATCAGGCTGGCGCGGGCTGGCCCGACGGGTAGGCGTCGAGCGCCGCGAAGTCATCCAGCGGGCCGGTGGTCGAACCGAGCGCGGCCGCGGCGATCATCGCCGCGTTGTCGGTGCAGAACTCGCGCGGCGGCACCTTCACCTCACCGGCGGCTTCCCGGATCTGGTCGCGCAGCTGGGAGTTTGCCGCCACCCCGCCGCCGATCGCGACGCGATCGACGCCGGTGATCGCGATCGCCTTTTTGACCCGCTCAACGAGCATCTCCACGACTGCCGCCTGGTAGCTCGCGGCGAGATCGGCCTTGACGTCCTCGAACTCGCCCTCGGGCAGCGCCTTCAGCTTGTAGAGCAGCGAGGTCTTGATCCCGCTGAACGAGAAGTCGAGCTCCCCGGGGTAGCTGCGCGGAAAGTCGTAGGCCGTCGAATCGCCCTGCTTTGCCAGCGCGTCGAGCGCGGCGCCGCCGGGGTAGCCGAGTCCAAGCAGTCGCGCGCCCTTGTCGAAGGCCTCCCCCGCCGCGTCGTCGACGGTCGAGCCGAGCACCTCATAGCCCTCGCGCTCGGTCACTTTTGCGAGAAACGTGTGTCCGCCGCTGGCCACGAGACACAAGAACGGCGGCTCGAAGGGCTCGGGTTCGAGGAAATTCGCGGAGACGTGCCCCTGAAGGTGATCGACGGGGATCAGCGGCTTTCCCGCCGCCGCGGCCAGAGACTTCGCATAGGAAAAGCCCACGAGCAGAGCCCCGATCAGGCCCGGTCCGCGCGTCACCGCGATCGCGTCGAGTTCGTCGAGGCTCGCGCCGGCGTCGGCGAGCGCGGCCGCGACGACGTCGTCGAGCAGCTCGAGGTGTCGGCGCGACGCGACCTCGGGTACGACTCCCCCGAAGCGGTCGTGATCCATCTGCGATGCGATCAGGTTCGAACGCACTTCGCCACTGCTGGTGACGACCGCGGCGCAGGTGTCGTCGCAGGAAGTCTCAATCGCGAGGATCATCGGTGCCCCTTCCACTCAGTCGGATTGGACGCATTGGGCGGCACGAAGTCCTCGTCGGTGCTGCGCCACATGATCAACGCGTCCTCCTTGTTGTCGGCGTAGTAGCCGGGGCGGACGCCGGCCTCGCGGAAGCCGCACGCCTCGTACATGCGAATCGCGCCGTCGTTGGACGTGCGGACCTCGAGTGTGTAGTGCGTGCGCTCGCCGTCAGCAATGCGGAACAGCTCGTGGATCATCGCGCTCCCCACCCCTCCGCGCCGGTTCGCCGGGTCAACCGAGACATTCATGATGTGCCAGACCTGCGCGTACCGCGCGGCGATCAAATAGCCGATCAGGACATCGTCCTCGCAGGCTGCAAGACAGATGCTTCCGGCCTTCGAGAGCTCAAGCACGAACATCGCCGATGACCACGGCGTCGGAAACGACTGGTGTTCGATCTTCAGCGCGTCGGCGATGTCCTGCATGTCCATGCGCCGCACCGTGAAGTGCCGCTCGGGGTGCGCGCTCATCGGGTCGCCCCCACAAGCCAGCTTTCGCGGGAGCTCACCTTGGCGTCCGGCGGTCGGATGTAGTTGGGCACGACATCGTCCGGCGCGAGCGGCTCAATCTCGCGGGCAAGATCGAGCAGCGCGGCGGCGCTCACTACGTGGAGCTGGTCGTCGTCGGCCGGAACCGAAACGCCCTGAACGGTCAAGGCCTCGCGCAGCTTGATCGCGCCGTCGCCGATCGCCGGAGCGCCCACCGCCGCGATCTCCGTGACAGTTTGCTCGGGTCCGGCAAGGCGGTCCTCGCCGTCGATGCGGAAGTAGAACTCGTTGCGCCGCGCGTCAATCACCGGAGTCTCGCCACCTGTGCCCAGCGCCGCAAGCGACGAAACCGGCACAAGGCCGATCCCGTTGCCGGTGGCGATCGCGCGTGCCGTGGAGACGCCGATGCGCAGCCCGGTGAACGCCCCCGGGCCGACTCCGACCGCCACGCGTCCCACCTGACCGAGCTCGACGCCCGCGCGTTCCGCGACCTCGAGGATCGCCGGCAGCAGCTCGGTGGTGTGGGCAGGCTTCTCGGTCAGGCGCGTTGATGCCGGGAGCAACTCGAAAAGTTCGCCGTCGGCGTTTCGGAGCGCAACGGAACAAGCCGCGGTCGCGGTGTCGAAGGCCAGCTCGATCATGCGCGCTCGCCGATCCAGTTGATCTCGATCGCCCGCTGATCCTCGCCGGCGTGCTCCAACGCGACGACAGCGCGGAGGCGCTCGGCATTGGCGAGTTCATCGTGGGGCCACTCGACGAAGGCGATCCGTTCGGGCGTGAGGAAGTCGTCCAGCACGGCTTCGTCGGCCACGTCAATCTCGGCCAGGCGGTAGAGATCGAGGTGCGCGATCTCGGCCGAATCGCCCGAGTAGACGTTGCCGATCGCGAAGGTCGGGCTCGTCACGCGACCCCTGAAGCCGAGCGCGCCTGCGGCCCCGCGCACGAACACCGTCTTGCCGCTCCCGAGCTCGCCGCGCAGCACGACAACGTCACCGGGCGTCAGTCGCTCGGCAAAGTTTGCGGCAATAGCAGCGGTTTCATCGGGCGACGAGGTGCTGAATGTTTCGGTCATCGCGGCGGGACTCATTGCCACGAATGTACCTAGCGCGCAGATCCGCGCAGATCAGCAATTTTGTGCTTGCCCCCATCTGTCGATCGCAGTACAATTTCCAGCAGTAGCCGTCACCCACAGGGGACGGACTCAGATCGACCCACACCGGCCGCAGGTGAATGCGGCATGTAATTCGTCCGGTATCGCAAGAACTGGAACGAAGATGACACCGAATCACACCCAACCGTTCTCACAGGAGACGTCATGCGCACGCTGACGACGCTGGATGATTTGCGCCTCGAGCTCGACGCCGCGCGGCTGTCCGGTCGAAGCATCGGCCTTGTTCCCACGATGGGCGCGCTGCACGAAGGCCACCTCTCGCTCGTCGACCGCAGCGTCGCCGAGAACGGCGTCACCGTCGTGACGATCTTCGTCAACCCGACGCAGTTCCGGCCCGGCGAAGACCTCGAGGCCTACCCGCGCCAGCTGCAGGACGACATCGCGCTCGCCAGCGAACGCGGCGCCGACATTGTCTTCGCCCCGCCGGTCCACGAGATCTACCCCGACGGATACTCCACCACTGTCTCCGTCGTCGGCATCACCGAAACGCTCTGCGGAGCCCCCGAGCGCCGCGGACACGAGCACTTTGACGGCGTCACCACCGTCGTGGCCAAGCTCTTCAACATGGTCCAGGCCGATCGCGCTTACTTCGGCCAGAAGGACGCCCAGCAGGTCGCCGTGATCCGACGCATGGCGACGGACCTCAACTTCCG
This sequence comes from Thermoleophilaceae bacterium, assembly GCA_016462645.1. Taxonomy (GTDB): domain Bacteria; phylum Actinomycetota; class Thermoleophilia; order Solirubrobacterales; family JACPNS01; genus JACPNS01. The sequence goes on along the minus strand of JAEMSX010000002.1, from coordinate 107,378 downwards.
CACCAAGGTGATCGCCTGCCCGACGGTGCGCGAGGCCGACGGACTCGCGCTCAGCTCGCGCAATGCCTACCTCACCGCCGAGGAGCGTCCGCGCGCGCTTGCGCTTTCGAAGGCGCTGCGCTCGGTTGCCGGCGCGCTCTCGGACGGTCAGCGCGACGTGGCAACACTCAGCGCCATCGCGCGCGACGAGCTCTCAGTCACCGACTCGGTCGAGTACTTCGAGATCGTCGACCCCGACACACTCGAGCCCGTCAGCACGATCGAGCGTCCGGTGCTTGCCGTCACTGCAGCCCGCGTCGGCAAAACCCGCCTGATTGACAACTTTCTGCTCGAACCGCACGCAACTGCCGTGACCACACCCACAAACCCAAACCCCACGCCTCAGGCCGCACACCTGCAGGGCTGATCAGGAGACCACAAGCGATGCAACGCAAGATGCTCAAGAGCAAGATCCACCGCGCCACGGTTACCGACTGTGACCTTCACTACGTCGGTTCGATCACGATCGACGTGGATCTGCTTGAACAGTCCGACATCCTCGAGAACGAGCTCGTCCACGTGCTCGACATCGACAACGGGCAGCGTTTTGAGACGTACACGATCGCCGGTGCCCGTGGCAGCGGCATGGTGCAGGTCAACGGCGCCGCAGCGCGCCTCGTCGCCAAGGGCGACAAGGTCATCGTCGTGAGCTACGCCGAGTACAGCGAGGCCGAGCTTGAGGACTACGAGCCCGTCGTGGTCCACGTCGACGAGGACAACCGCCGCGTTTCAGTCGACAACGAAGTGGCGAAGCTGCTTGGCAGCTCCGTCGTTCAGGACCCCCGCGAGCGCGCGGTGTAATTGGCGCTTCGCGCATTGCCAGGTACCCCAGACCAGGAGATCACCATGAGCACTTATCCGCAGCCCGCCCCGCACCAGCCCCAGCAGAGCAGCCCGACCAGCAACAAGCCCAACAGTCAGTCCGTCAGCCCGATGTCGATCACGCGGCTGTTCGAGAAGAAGGCGCTCGGCGAGCCGATCGTCATGGTCACGGCCTACGACTACCCCTCGGCCACGGTGGTGGACGAATCGGGCGTGGACCTCGTGCTCGTCGGCGACTCGGCGGCGATGGTCGTGCTCGGCTACCCCAACACCACCCCGGTTTCGATGGATGAGATGGTGATGCTCTCGGCTGCGGTCCGCCGCGGGCTGAAGACCCCCCTGCTGATCGGCGACATGCCATTCGGCAGCTACGAGGCATCGAACGAGCAGGCGATCGCGAACGCCCAGCGCTTCATCAAAGAGGCGGGCTGCGACGCGGTCAAGCTCGAGCGTGGCGGCGCGTCCGCCGACCGCGCCAAGGCGATCGTCGACGCCGGCATCCCGGTCATGGGCCACGTCGGCCTGACCCCGCAGAGCGCAGTGCAGCTCGGCGGCTTCCGCGCTCAGGGACGCACCGCCGCGCGCGGCCGGGAAGTGATCGAAGAGGCGTTGCAGCTGCAGGAAGCCGGCTGCTTCGCCGTCGTGCTCGAGGCAGTCCCCTCGGAACTGACTGAAGCCCTGATGCCGCACCTCGAGATTCCCGCGATCGGAATCGGCGCCGGACCGGCGGCCGACGGACAGGTCCTGGTCTACCACGACCTGCTCGGCATCTGGAACGGTCGTCCGGCCAAGTTCGTGCGCCAGTACGCGCAGGTGCGCGAGGAGATGGTTCGTGGCGTCAGCGCATATGCGTATGATGTACGCGAACGTTCATATCCGGCGCCTGAACACGGGTACGGGATGTCGCCGGATGAGGCTCACGAACTCCAAAATTGGGCCGAGTCGCTTCCCGTCGCGCCAGCCGCCGGCAAACTCGGCTGAACGCGCATCGAAACTGGCCGAGCGGCCAACTGACTCACTGGTCACCCGCCGATTGTTGATGTATATTGCGTTCACCGTCGGCCTTGGTGGACCGGCGGGTGTTACCGAGTGGCCCCGCTCGGGAAGCAGCTCAAACTGAGCTTGAAACGGCTCGCCAGATCGCGACTCGGAAACCTTCACAGTTGAAGGAGGTTCCGCCCAGCGCCTGACGATGTCGGAGCGAAAGGAATCCATAGAAGAATGAGCGCCGAGACCAGGGTTGTGGTCATCGATGACCATGCGGTCCTGCGTAGTGGCTTGCGCTACGTATTGGAACCGCACAACATCCACGTCGTCGCCGACACGGTGGCGAACGATGGATCAAGGGATTTGATCGCGGCCGAACGGCCCGATGTGGTCGTCGTGGACCTGCGCCCCGAAGGTGCTGACGCAATCGATCTGATTCGCGACCTCAGTCGCAAACGCTTCAACGTGATCGCCTGGGGCGACTATCACGACGATCGCCTGGTCGCCCGCGCGATGAGCGCCGGCGCACTCGGCTTCGCGATCAAGGACGACGACACCGATGCGCTGATCGAGGGCATCCGCACCGTCGCCGGCGGACGCCGCTGGCTGCCCGAGCCGATGAGCGATCAGCAGATCGACGAAATGATTGCCTCTGAGCAGCCACAGCTCTCACGCCGCGAGCGCGAGATCCTCGGACTGTTGTCGGATGGCTACTCCACCGACGAGGTGGCGGAGAAGCTTTCTCTCAGTGCTCACACCGTGCGCACGCACGTCAAGAACGCGATGCGCAAGCTCGATGCCTCAACGCGTGCCCACGCTGTCGCGATCGCTTTGCGCGATCTCTCAATCCGCTGATGACCTGAAGTCGATCTCGCGGATGACCTTCGCGGGAGCCCCGGCGGCGATGACGCCGTCGGGCAGGTCGTGAGTCACGACGCTGTTTGACCCGACGACGACGCGGTTGCCCACGGTCACGCCGGGCAGCACCGCGCAGTTGACGCCGAACCAGCAGTTGTCGCCGATCGTCACCGGGCCCTTGCTCGTGAAGCCCTGCGTGGTGATCGGTGTGTTCGGGTCGTCGTAGTTGTGCGCGGCATCGCCGACGAAGAAGCCGTTGCCGAACATGCAGTGGTCTCCGATCGTGACCGCGTCCTGCGCGGCGATCATCGTGCCGATGTTCAGGAAGCAGCCGGAGCCGATCTTCACGTGCGCTGCGTCGAGGTTCAGGGTGATCCAGCAGTGCGGCTCGAGGTGCGTGTTCTCCCCAACCTCCAGTCGACCGCTGTCGAAGCCCTCGATCACCTCGCCGTGGATCGGGAAATGAACATATGAGCGCCGCGCGGCGAACTCGCGCATGATGCGGTCGCGGTTCTCGGGCTTGTCGTTGCGCTCATACCAGTCGCGCTTCTGGGCGAAGAGTTGTAGATCTTCCTCGGTGGGCTCCATGCGGCCCACACTACCGACGAGCGGCGGCGTCCCCTACGGACGCTCGACGGTGAGCACGCCGACGTAACGACAGTTCGCACCCGGGAAGCCGTAGAACTCGTAGACCGTGCCCTGCACGGCGAGGCCACTCGTCGGGTCAAGCAGATCCACCCCGCCCGCCAGGCGACTTCGCGCGTTCGGCGCGACTGCAAAAGCGTTGTTGATGTACTTGGTCTCCCCGACATCGAAGTCCGTGTCAAGCGGACTCGTGCCGACGGTCCCGTATGTGTCGTTGACCGAGGTCGCTGCCTCGGCGCGAACATCGAAGTTGGTCGCGCCGTTCTCGAAACAGGATCCGGTCAGCGTGAACGGCCCGGCCGTCGCGAGAGTGCGCACGCCGGGACCACGGTTCATCACGACGTTGAATTTGATCAGCGTGTCGTCGGTCGTGAGCTTCGCGGCCGGGATACCCCCGACGGCATCGGCATTTCCGGCCGACGGAACCTGCTTGAGCGTCGACTCGTCGATGTCCGCGCCCGTCAGTGACGAGTTCTTGACATCGGCGCCCGTCAGCGAACTGTTCTTGACCTTGATGCCCGTCACCGCATTCTTCTTGATCGAGCGATTGGTGACGCTGTTCTTCTTCAGGCCGGCAGCAATGGCCGATCCGCCGAGCGCAAGCACGAGGGCAAGGATGGCAACGATCATCGCGGGGTTCTGAAGCCGCCCAGTCATTCAACCAAAATACAGATCCCCGCTGGCGCCTGCACGGACGACGAGGGACCCGCTCTAGGCAGCGGCCTTCGCCCGCGGTGTCTTCTTCGGCGCGGGTTTCTTGGCCTTGACGAGATCGACCAGGAACTGGCCCGTGTATGACCGCGCTTCGCCTGCCACCACTTCCGGCGTGCCGGCCACGAGGATCTCTCCCCCGCCCTCGCCGCCTTCCGGCCCGAGGTCGATCAGCCAGTCGGCGGTCTTGATCACGTCGAGGTTGTGCTCGATCACAACGACTGAATTGCCGGCGTCCACAAGCCGCTGGAGCACCTGGAGCAGGCGCTCGATGTCGGCGAAGTGGAGGCCGGTTGTCGGCTCATCGAGGATGTAGAGCGTGTTCCCGGTGGCGACGCGCGCGAGCTCGTTGGCGAGCTTGACGCGCTGCGCCTCGCCACCCGAAAGCGTGGTGGCCGGTTGACCGAGCGTGACGTAACCGAGGCCGACGTCATTCAGAGTCTTGAGCCGACGCGCGATCTTCGGCACCGGCTCGAAGAACTCGGCGGCCTCTTCGATCGTCATGTCGAGAACGTCGGCGATGCTCTTGCCCTTGTACTTGACCTCGAGAGTCTCGCGGTTGTAGCGCTTGCCGTGGCACTGCTCACAGGGCACGTACACATCGGGCAGGAAGTGCATCTCGATCTTGATCTGGCCCTCGCCCGAGCAGACCTCGCAGCGGCCGCCTTTGACGTTGAAACTGAAACGGCCCGGCTTGTAGCCGCGGGCGCGCGCCTCCTGGGTGCGACTGAAGAGATCGCGGACCTGGTCGAACAGGCCCGTGTAGGTGGCGGGGTTCGAGCGCGGCGTGCGACCGATCGGCGACTGGTTGATGTCGATCACCTTGTCGACCTGCTCGAGCCCCAGGATCGATTTGTGCGAGCCGGGTCGTCCACGCGACTTGCCGCCGTGCTTCATCGCGGCTGTGGCCGCTTTGTTGAGGATGTCGTTGACCAGCGTTGACTTGCCGCTGCCGGAGACTCCTGTGACGCAGCAGAACACGCCGATCGGGAACTTCGCGTCGACGCCCTTGAGGTTGTGCTGGTTTGCGCCCTTGATCTCGATCCAACCCTGCGGCTTGCGACGCGCGAACGGCATCTCGATCTTGCGCGCACCCGAGAGGTACTGGCCCGTGAGCGACTCCTTGACCTTGCTGATCTCGGCGGCCGTGCCCTGGGCGATGATCTCGCCGCCGTGAATGCCGGCGCCCGGGCCGATGTCGACGATCTGATCCGCGGCCAGCATCGTGCCCTCATCGTGCTCGACGACGATCACGGTGTTGCCGAGGTTGCGCAGACGCTCAAGCGTCGCGATCAGCCGCTCGTTGTCGCGCTGGTGCAGACCGATCGACGGCTCGTCAAGGATGTAGAGCACGCCGACCAGACTCGACCCGATCTGCGTGGCAAGCCTGATGCGCTGCGCCTCGCCGCCGGAAAGCGTGGAGGCGGTGCGGTCCATCGACAGGTAACCCACGCCGACGTTAACGAGGAAGTTCAAGCGCTCCTCGATCTCCTTCAGGATCAGCCTGGCGACCTGACGCTCGGTGTTGCTCAGCTTGACATTGCTGATCCATTCGAGCGCCGCGGCGGCAGAGAGATGCGTGTATTCATGCAGACCGAGGCCGTCGACGCGCACGGAGCGGCTCTCGGCGCGCAGGCGCGCGCCATCGCAGGCGGCGCACGGCTTGAGCGCCATCACCTGTTCCAGGAATTCGCGGGCGTTGTCGGAGTCGGTCTCGGCGTAGCGGCGCTCGATCGACGGGACGATGCCCTCGTACTTGGCCATGTAGGTGCGCTGGTTGTTGCGCCTGGTCGTGTAAGTGACCGGGATGCGCTCTTTGCCGAGGCCGTTCATGAAGATTTCGCGCGCTTCGTCTGACAATTCATTCCAGGGCAGCGACGCGTCAAACCCGGCGTGCTCGCCGACCGCCTGGGCGAGGCGGTCGAAGTGCAGCGAGAACGGAACGAGCCAGCCGCTGATTGCGCCGTCGGCGATCGGCTTGTTCTCATCTTGGACCACGAGGTCCGGATCGACCGTGCGCACCATGCCCAATCCGTGGCACTCCGGGCAGGCGCCGTGCGGCGAGTTGAAGGAGAAGCTGCGCGGCTCGAGCTCGGGCATCGAGGAGCCGCAGTTCATGCAGAGGAACTTCTCGCTGTACAAATATGTGCGGTAGTCGTTCTCGACGGTCTCGATCTCAACGAGACCGTCCGCCAGACTGACTGAAGTCTCGATCGAATCCGCCAACCGCTTGCGCAGATCGGGGCGCATCGTCAAGCGGTCAACGACGACAGAGATGTCGTGCTTGAACTTCTTGTCGAGCACGATCGGCTCGTCCTCGTCCAGCCGACGGATCTCGCCGTCGACCTTGACGCGCACGAAACCGTCGGCGCGCAGCTGATCAAAGACCTTCGCGTACTCGCCCTTGCGCCCGCGCACGATCGGCGCCAGCACCAGGAACTTCGTGCCGTCCTCGAGGTCCAGCACGCGGTCGATGATCTGCTCGGCCGACTGCGCCTCGATCTTCTCGCCGCAGTTGTAGCAATAGGGATGGCCGACGCGGGCCCAGAGCAGGCGGAGGTAGTCGTAGATCTCGGTGACGGTGCCGACCGTGGACCGCGGATTGCGCGAACTGGTCTTCTGGTCGATCGAGATCGCCGGTGAGAGCCCTTCGATCGAGTCGACGTCGGGCTTCTCCATCAGGCCGAGGAACTGACGCGCGTAAGCGCTGAGCGACTCGACGTAGCGGCGCTGCCCCTCGGCGTAGATCGTGTCGAAGGCGAGCGAGGACTTGCCGCTGCCGGACAGACCGGTGATCACGATCAGGGCGTCGCGCGGCAACTCAATGGAAATGTCCTTGAGGTTGTGTTCGCGCGCGCCCGAAATCACCATTCGGTCGCTGAAGGCAGTGCCTGCCTTCCTTGGTTGTCCGTTGCCTTGCGCCATCACTCGATCCTAGGAGTGATGTTTAGCAGCGCGTCCGGACCGAACGTATGTTCGCTAATTTGCGGTAGCCGTGTAAGTCACTTCGACAGCACCGCCCTGCGGGGTCGTGGTCGAGTGCGTGCGACGCAGGTCAACGCGTGAACCACCGGCGAAGAAGCCCTTCTCGACGACGCACTTCGACTGGCCGGAAACCGTCACAACCAGGCCAGGGCCGGTGACCCCGGTGCTCGAGCACCTCGCCGAGACGAGGAAGTTGTCGAACTCGAACACGTCCCCGGGGATCCCCGACCAGCGCAGGCTGAGTCCGTTCTCCCGAGGCGTCACTGTCGCGGTACCGCGGCGCACCAGCGTACCCCTCGCGGTTCGCCAGATTGTGCTGAAGTCGAATCCGCCCGTCGCGTTCAGCGTGCCGCCATGCAGCTCGAGATACGCGCAGCCCTTGCGGAACACCAGGCATGGCGCCGCTGGGTCTGCCGGCTTGAAGTGCCCACCGGTGTACGGGCGCGGCGGCACGACATCGGTCCAGGTGCCGTTGGCGTTGCGCACCTTCATGACCGAGACGGCCATGTCCGAGCGCGCGTCGTAGTAGTCGGTCTGCATGCGCAGGAACCAGTAGTTGTTGTTCCCGCGATGCTGCAGGAACCGTCCGCGCCCCGCGCCGTAGACGAAATTCGAAGGAGCGTCGGTCGGGAGCGTCGCGTCGCCGCTCTGCCAGTCCTCGGGGCGCTCCTGAAGCGCCCAGCCCATCGCCATCGCAGTCAGGCCCGAGTACTTGGCGACGTCGTAGTAGTGGTCCTGTCCCGGGGGCATGTCCTGCTTGTCGCAGCACCCGGCCGCCGGCGTCAGGACGAAGCCGAACGACGACGCGCTGGTGACGTGCACGGTCTCAAGGCGCGTGACCACGCGGCGTACGAACGCCAGGAAGATCTCCCGCTCGGTGCCGGTCGCAAAAGACGACGCCGACCACGCCGCGTAGGAAGCGAGTGAGAGCGCCCACGCCTGCTCCTGAGAGCGACCGGCGAACGCAACGTCGCCGTCGGGCGCCGTTCGCGCGATCACTCCGCGGATCATCGTCTCGGCCGTCTGGCGCATCTTCTCCGTGCGGAAGCCGGGCGCGAGCTGGTGGTAGGCGCGGGCGTAGTAGCCGGCGACAAAGGCGTTGTAGGCGGGCGGGTTGTCCGGCGGGTCGCTCATGTCGGCCACCTGCGTTGTGAAAGGCCACCCCTCCCCTGCGCCGACCGTCTTGGTGTAGCTGGCGACGCGCGCCGGGATCAGTACGTCAATGATGCGCAGTGCCCGGCGCAGCGCGAGCTTGCGATCGCGCAGGATCGCGTTGGTCGCGTTGCCGCGCAGCCCTGTGTTGTAGAGCTCGATCACCTCAAGCGCCTCGACCAGGTTCTTGTTGTAGTGGTACCGGCTGCCGAGCACGCCACGCTGGTACGGAAAGCGCCGGAGCTTGTTCGCCCAGGCGACCCGAACGCGTTTGAACTCAGGGCGATCGGCGAAGTTGGCGCGCGCGAAGTTGTAGGCCGAGGCCGAGAACATCTGGTAGAAAACGCCGTTCATCGGCTGGCGCGTCTTGTTGATCCAGTTGAAGGTCTTCATGCCCGCCTTGAGGTACTTCATGTCACCGGTGCGAGCGGCCTCCTGGAGCATCCCGTACGCGATGCCGGCATTGGCGTATCCGTCGACCGCCGGCGTTCCCGAGGGGCGGTTGAAGTTGCCGTTCTTCGTCTGCGTGCTCAGCCACGGGTCGAGCACCAGGTCCGGCAGCTCGCGCAGGGGAGCGGAATCCGGGCCGGAGGCCTGGTCGACCGCGGATGCGCCGCCGGCGTTCATCAGGGCGAAAACGGACAGGGACAAAACGACGAGCGCGATCCGTGCGGAGGGTCGGAGGAGGGCCGGCATGAGTCGGACATACAAACACAATGCTCAGCGGACCGATGCGGTCGCTACGGTCCCAGCCGTGGATTTCGCGGTAGTTGAAATTGATGCAAGCGCCGTGGAGAAACTGCGCGAGCCGGCTCTGGCACTGCATCGGCACGAGATCGCAGTGCAGCCCGCCCTGGCCGATGCGCCCGCGCGCGCCGACGAGCCCTACTGGGAGCTCTACTCCTCGAAGTTCGCCGGCTGGATGGCTGACGGGAACGGCTTCTGTCTGGTCGCCGAACGCGCGGACGGTGCGGTGCTCGGATTCGTCTTCTGCGTCGAGCGCGAAGGTCTGGCCGCATACGAGACCGGGCCAGCGATCGGATACGTCGAGGAGATCGGAGTGATTGAGAGCGCGCGAAAGCTCGGCGTCGGACGTGCACTGATGGACGCGGCGCGCGCGGAGTTCAAGGCGCGTGGCTACAGCCACTTCGAGCTCTCGACCGTCCCGGGCAACGAAGACGCCCGCGCCTTCTACGAGCGCCTCGGCATGCAGCGCGCCGCAGTGCTGATGCTCGGCGAGGTCTAGCGCCGCCCCGTCATGCTCGGTTCCTCAAGGTTTTGATGAGGAAGCCGGCTATTCCGCTTCGCTGACCTCGGCATAGATCCGATATCGCCCCGGCCCCGGCAGCAGCTGCTGCACGACCGTGGTTCCCGGCTCCGCCGGAGCCGGCTGAGTGCCAGTTCTGGCGATGTAATCGGCCATCGCATCGCGGATCAGACTCGCGATCGACCGATCTTCGGCCTGCGCAAGCTCGCGGAATAACTCATAGTTTTTTTCCGATACCGCTAGCGATATAGTTCTCATATCGAACACGATATCGGAACTCATGGGGAGTGACTTGAGCTGCACCCTCCCAGTCACCGCAAGGTGACGCAGCTCGAGAGACAAAACTTGAAACCGATCCTGTGTCTCAAAAGCCAAAGAAAAAGGCCCCGCGCTCGGCGGGGCCTTTTTTGTTGAAGCGCTTCTGGCCGGGCGATCAGAGCCGCGCTTCGAGCGCCTTGATCTCGTCGCGCAGTTCTGCCGCGCGCTCGAAGTGGAGCTCTTCGGCCTCGTAGAGCATCTCCTCTTCGAGTGAAGCGATCTTGTCGTGCAGTTCGTCCGGGCTGAGCTTGGCGATCTCGGCGTCCAGAGCGTCCTTGGCCGCCTTCCTTGCCGGAACCTTCGCGCCCTGCGGCGTCATCGCCGCCAGTGAGCCGACGCGCTTGGCGATCGTCGTCGGCGTGATGTTGTGTTCCTCGTTGTAGGCGACCTGGATCTCGCGGCGGCGGTCGGTTTCCTCGATCGTGCTGGCCATCGCCCTGGTCTCGCGATCGGCGTACATGATCACCTTGCCGTTGATGTTTCGGGCAGCGCGGCCCGTCGTCTGCAGCAGCGCTGTCTCGCCGCGGAGGAAGCCCTCCTTGTCGGCGTCGAGGATCCCCACAAGCGCGACTTCGGGCATGTCCAGTCCTTCACGCAGAAGGTTCACGCCCACCAGCACGTCGAAGACACCGAGCCGCAGGTCACGGATGATCTCGATGCGCTCAAGCGTGTCGACGTCGCTGTGCAGATAGCGCACCTTGAGTCCGTACTCGACCAGGTACTCGGTCAGATCCTCGGCCTGCTTCTTGGTCAGCGTCGTGACCAGCGTGCGCTGATCGAGCTCGACGCGCTTCTTGATCTCGTTCATCAGGTCGTCGACCTGATTGCGCGTCGGGCGGATCTCGATCTCGGGGTCGACAACGCCAGTCGGGCGCACGATCTGCTCAGCGATTCGCGACGAGTAGTTGCGCTCCCATTCGCCCGGAGTCGCCGAGACGAAGACGACCTGATTGACGTCGCCGAGGAACTCGTCCCATGTCTGCGGCCGGTTGTCGAGCGCGCTCGGAAGGCGGAAGCCGTATTCGACAAGCGTCTCCTTGCGCGCGCGGTCGCCCTTGTACATCGCGCCGATCTGGGGGACAGTCTGGTGCGACTCATCGATGATCGTGATGAAGTCCTCGGGGAAGTAGTCGAGCAGGCAGTACGGCCGCTCGCCCGGCTTGCGCCCGTCGAGGTGGCGTGAGTAGTTCTCGATCCCGTTGGTGAATCCGAGCTCGCGCATCATCTCAAGGTCGTAGCGCGTGCGCTGCTTCAGGCGCTGCGCCTCGAGCAGCTTGCCCTGCCCTTCAAGCTCCGCCAGGCGCTCGGTCAGCTCAGCGCCGATCGTCTCGAGCGCGCGCTCGATCGTGTCGCGGCTGGTCGCGTAGTGGGTGGCAGGCCAGAGCGAGACGTACTTCAGCTCGCCGAAGTGCTCGCCCGTGAGCGGATCGAAGCGCTCGATCTTCTCGATCTCGTCGCCGAAGAGCTCGATCCGGTAGGCCGAGTCGGCGTACGCCGGGAACAGCTCGACGGTGTCTCCGCGCACGCGGAATGTGCCGCGCTCAAGCACCGTGTCGTTGCGGCGGTACATCATGTTCACGAGCTTCTCAAGCACGCGTTCGCGCGGCGTCTCCTCGCCGACCGCGAACATCAGATGGGAGTCCTGGTACGCGCCCGGCGAGCCGAGGCCGTAGATGCAGGAGACACTCGCGACCACGATCACATCGCGGCGCGTGAACAGCGCGGCCGTCGCGGCGTGGCGCAGGCGGTCGATCTCCTCGTTGACCGCGGAGTCCTTGTCGATGAAGAGGTCGCTGCTCGGGACGTACGCCTCTGGCTGGTAGTAGTCGTAGTAGCTGACGAAGTACTCGACGGCGTTGTCCGGGAAGAAGTCCCGCAGCTCACTGCAGAGCTGCGCCGCCAGCGTCTTGTTGTGGGCGATCAGCAGCGTCGGGCGCTGGATCTGTTCGATCACCGTGGCCATCGTGAAGGTCTTGCCGGTTCCGGTGGCGCCGAGCAGGGTCTGGAAGCGATCGCCTGCCCGCAGGCCTTCGACCAGCTGATCGCGCGCCTTCGGCTGGTCAGCCGTGGGCTGGTACTCGCTGGTGAGTACAAACTTGTCGTCAGTCGCAACGGCCATTGATGAAGATTACGAACGATCGCCGAGCGACAAGTCGCACGCTTCGGAACGAGCGATTACGCTCGCGCCATGAAACGACTTGCTGCTTTGACGGCGATACTCGTCCTATTGGCGCTTTCGGGCTCTGCATCGGCCGCTACAACGATCGGTCAGAACCCCTCCCCGTATTCCAGCGCGGGAGCCGGCTGCGCGAACTGCGGCGGATTCCAGACGGTCGTCGGCTCAGGCGCGAGCTACGTCGTCCCGAGCAACGGCGTGATCACGTCGTTCTCCGTTCTGACCGGCAGCTCGGTGCCCAGCGCGGCTGACCAGATCAGCTTCATGGTCGTTCGACCGGCTTCCGGTGCGACGTACACGATGGTCGGCCACGGCCCGCAGGAGAACTTTGCCGGACGCGCGGCGAACAAGCTCGAGACCTTCCCGGTGAAGCTCACTGTCGAAGCCGGAGACCTGATCGGAAGCAACTGGTCGACTTCGGTCGTGGGCGGCACTCGAGCTTCGTCGGGAACCAACTCAATTCGCACTTCGACGGGCATCGCCACGGCCCCCGAGGGCTCAGCGCTTGCGACGTTCGACATCGGCCAACCGACGCTCAGACTGAACTTGACCGCGACGCTCGAGCCCGACGCTGATCACGATGGCTACGGAGACGAAACCCAGGACGGCTGCCCGACGGACCGATCAGACCACGGACCCTGCACCGCCCCCACGATTTCTGCGTTCAAATTCTCGTTGAGCAAGTTCGCAGTCGCGAAGAACGGAGCCGTCCTGGCTCCTGCCGCAACCGCAAAGGGCACGACAGTGATCATCACCCTTTCGAAGGCAGCGCGTGTTCAGTTCGAGATGCGACTCAAGACGACTGGTCGCCAGATCGGAACCAAATGCAAGAAGCAGACCTCAAGGAACCGCAAGAAGAAGAAATGCACGCGCTACCCGGCCACCTACACGTTCGCTCGCGAGCTGCCGCAAGGCACGAGCAACCTCGGTTTCTCCGGCCGCATCAAAGTCGGCTCCAGGACCAGGACGTTGGCGACCGGCAACTACGTCGCCTACGCAAAGGCGACAACGGCTGCATTCCCCTACGGCAGCGGGACTTCGAAGGCAGCGTTCCAAGTGGTCGCTCCGGCCAGACCGCACTGAATCGCTTTATTCTGACGGGATGCCCCCTTCAGACGAAGCCGTCCTGAAAGCAACCGGCCAGAGCTGGGATCAGTGGTTCGCCTACCTGCGCGAGAAAGGGGCGATGGAGCTCGACCACAAGGCGATCGTCAATCTGCTCGCTACGGACGGTGAGGTCGAGAGCACCTGGTGGCAACAAAGCATCACCGTCGAGTTCGAGAAGTCGATCGGCAGGCGCGAACTCGGGAAGACCTCCGACGGCAGCTTCCAGGTCGGCGTGCGAACAACGCTTCCGGTCGATCCGGATGAGGCCTGGAAACTGATGACCTCCCCCGCAGCGGCGGCGATCTGGTTGAACGGCGCCAAGGTCCCGACCGAGCCCGGCGAGACCGTCACCGACGCCGAAGGCCACACCTATGAGCTGCGATCAGTGAAGCCCGGCGAGAAGATCCGCCTGCGCCACACCGACGCCGAGACCGGAGAGACCTCGACGATGCAGGTCAGTCTGGAAGCCAACAAGTCGGGCACTTCGGTCAACTTTCACCACGAGGGACTCGCGGACGCCGGCGAGCGCGAGCACAAGAAAGAGCACTGGCGCACCGTCGCCGACAAGATCCTCGGGATCGTCTGACCGGCGCCCGGCCGACTACCGGCCGAGCTCTTTGGCGTATTCGACGCGGTATTGATCGTGCGCCTTCAGAACGTTTTTGACGTACTCGCGCGTCTCGGGGTACGGGATGTCGTCCGGATCGGTGATCGCACTCTCCCCCGACTTCGCGAGCCAACCCTGGACCGTGCCGATGCCGGCGTTGTAGGCGGCCAGCGCCGTGACCTCGTGGTTGTCGAACTCGTTCATGAGGTAGCGGAGGTACCACGCGCCGTACTGGATGTTGATCTGCGGCGTGGCGAGATCTTCCGTGGTGAATGCCGATCCGCCGGTCTTTCCGGCGATGAAGTGCGCGGTGTCTGGCAGGAGCTGCATGAGGCCGAGCGCGCCGGCCGATGATTCGCGCGGGCGGAAGCGCGACTCCTGATAGATCACGGCCGCGATCAGCGCAGGATCGAGATCCTTCGCTTTGGCCTGTTGGCGGATGATGTCGTCATGGCGCAGCGGCAGGGCGAGTTCGCGGTAGCCCTTCTCGTAGGTCTTGGAGACGGCGAAGGCGATCCCGCCGACCAGCATCAGAATCACGAGCAGTCCGATCGTGCGCCGACGCGCGACCGAGCGCCGCTGGGCCTTCTTGACCTGGCGCTTCTGGGCCCTGCGTGACGGGCTTTTGGCTGTTGCGGTACGGCTTGGCACGGCCTTTGATTGTGTCAGCGGGACCGGCGCGGCCACTCATACAACCGTCAGACGCGCGGGCCGAGCTCCACGCATTGCGCGACGGCGGCGACGGCACGCTGCGCCAACAGCTCGAGGTCGCCGTCATTCACGACGACCACATCGGCGCGTTCGGCCTTCTCGTCCTGCGACATCTGTCGCTCGTCGCGGGCGGCGAGCTCTTCCCCGCCGCGCTCCGCCGCGCGCGATTTGCGCAGCTCGTCATCGACGATCACGGCGATCGTGCGGTCAAAGCCCTGATCCATCCCGGCCTCGAAAAGCAGCGGCACCTCGACGACGGTGGCGGCCGGAGGATCATCCAGTGCCTCGTGGTCGCGGCGAAACTCAAAGATCTTCAACCCCACGCGCGGCCAGATCAACTGCTCCAGCCAGGAGCGCAGCTCCGGCTCGACGAAGATCGCGCTGGCGACGGCGTCGCGATCGACCGCACCGTCGACGATCACGTCGTCGCCGAGCCGCTCGCGAACGAGCTCGATCATCTCCGGGTCTTCGTAGACCTGATGCACGACGGCATCGGCCGAAAGCGTGGGTACGCCGGCCTCGGCCAGCGCAGCAAGTGCAGTTGACTTGCCGGCGGCAACGCCGCCGGTCAAGCCAATGAACACAGGTTTCTTACTCAGCGGGCGCTTCCGCGGCGGGGGCTTCATCGCCATCGGCGTCGACGGTGTCGGCGCTGCCAGCTTCCAGAGCCGGGTCGACCTCGGGAGCGGCGTCCTCGAGGTTGCCGTCGGCGGAGTCGCCGGCGTCTTCGGCGGGAGCTTCTTCGGCGGCAGGCGCCTCTTCAGCTACTTCAGCCTCAGGAGCAGCTTCTTCGGCCGGGGCTGCTTCTTCAGCAGGGGCTTCGGTTGCGGCTTCCGCTTCGGCTTCCGGAGCCGCTTCACTCAGGTCGCCGAGGTCGAGGTCGCCAAGGGCCTCCGCGATCGCCTCTTCGACGTCGTGGTCCTTCGGCGTGATGACTTCGCCCTCTTCGTTGAGCTCGGCCGGAACGAGTTCCTGACCATCAACCTGCTTGGCGCTCAGGGAAAGGCGACGACGCTCGGTGTCGATCTCGAGGATGCGGACGCGCACGACGTCTGCCTCGTTGAGCACCTGACGCGGGTTCTCGACGTGCTGCTCGGAGAGTTCCGAGATGTGCACGAGACCCTCGACGCCGTTGTAGATCTCGACGAACGCTCCGAAGGAGACGATCTTCGTGACGGTGCCCTCGAGCACGTCACCGATGTGGTGCGTGTCGATGACCTTCTGCCACGGGTCTTCCTGGGTCTGCTTGAGACCCAGTGAGATGCGCTGGCGGTCGTGGTCGATGTCGAGCACCTTGACCTTGACGACGTCACCGATCGAAACAACTTCGCTCGGGTGGTTGACGTGGCTCCAGGAGAGCTCGGAAATGTGGATCAGGCCGTCGATGCCGTCGAGGTCGACGAATGCACCGAAGTCCACGATGTTGCTGATCGCACCCTCGACAACAGAACCGCGCTCGAGCGAGCCGATGATCTGCTGGCGCACTTCGCGACGCTCTTCTTCGAGAATCGCGCGGCGGGAGAGCACAACGTTGTTGCGTGAGCGGTTGAGCTCGATGACCTTGCAGCGCACGGTTGTGGCGCGGAACTCATCGAGGTCCTGGACGCGTCGGATGTCCACGAGCGATGCGGGGAGGAATCCACGGATTCCGAGGTCCACGATCAGACCACCCTTGACCACTTCAATAACGGTTCCTTCAACCGGCTCACCAGACTCGGCAGCTTCTTCGATCTTGCGCCATGCCTTCTCGAACTTGGCGCGCTTCTTGCTGAGCACCAGGCGCCCATCGGCGTCTTCCTTGGTGACGACAAGTGCGTCGACCTCTTCGCCGAGCGAGACCTCATCGGCGGGGTTGACGTTCTTGCGGATCGAAAGCTCGTTGACCGGGATGACGCCCTCGGACTTGTATCCGATGTCGACGAGAACTTCGTCGCGGTCGATCTGGACAACCGTGCCCTGGACGACGTCTCCGTCGTCAAAGTTGACAAGTGTTGCGGCGTAGTTGGGGACGATCTTGCCGTCGACTTCGAGCAGCAGGCCGTCGGATCCCGGAACTACGTTTCCGGCAGGGGCTTCGGTTTCAGGTGCGGCGGCCGTAGGTTCGGCCACTGCGGGTGATTCGGTAAGGGTCGTTGACACGTGAACTTCTAACTAGTAGGTGGATTTGCAGAACCTCTAAGGCTACCAATGATGCGGAATTTCGGCCAATTCACTCGCCAGGAACAGTCGGAGAACGACAAAGGGCCCGGCATCTCTGCCGGACCCTCTGCCTACGAGCCTCCCGTACACCCCGGCGACCGGTACCGTCGGCGGGTCGAGTCGGGAATGCCCCGTTGACCGCTATCGCGCGTTCACCCCTCGCTCGACTGCACGGGCAACCGCGAGAATCGCGGCCTCCCGGTGCGGCGCGGCAACGATTTGAAGGCCGATCGGCAGACCCGCGGGCGAAGGCTCGCACGGGACCGTGATGGCCGGAAATCCGACAAAACTCCAGAGTGCGACGTTGCGCGTGAGCACGAGCGGGGTCTGGTCCGCGGTCTCGACGGTCGGCGCGACGATCGGCACAGTCGGCATCAACAACACATCGACGTCCTCGAAGACTCTGAGCATGTCGCGCTGGAGCTCGGCGCGCAGGCGCTGGCCATCGATGTAGTCCTGCGCGGTGGCCTCCGAGGCAACCTCAAGCTGCGTGCGCACATCGGACGTGTAGAGAATCGGATCAAGACCCAGATCGCGATGGAACGCCGCCGCCTCGCAGCGCGAGACGACCATGCTGGTGAGATTCGCGTTGTCGAAGTCGATCGCGCTCGGGCGTTGCACATCGACCATCTCAACGCCGGTCGCGACAAGCGTGTCCATCACAGACTCCAGCGAATGCTCGACCGCCGGCTCGGCGTCACGCCAGGCCGTGCGCGGCAGGCCTACGCGAATGTCGCTGACCGCGGCGACGGGCGTGTCGACCGTCTTCTTCTCCGGAGTCAGGGCGTCGAGCACGGTCGCGGCGTCATCCGCGGACGGCGCCATCACCGCAACGTGATCCATCGACCACGCCAGCGGCACCACGCCATCCAGCGGGATCGTCCCGAAAGTCGGTTTCAGGCCGACGACTCCGCAGAGCGCCGCGGGAATGCGGATCGACCCGCGCGTGTCGGTGCCGAGCGCCGCCATGCCCATTCCGGTGGCGACTGCGATGGCGGCGCCGCTGGAGGATCCACCGGAAATACGCGTCGTGTCGTGGGGATTGCGCGATTGGGGCGCGATCACGCCCATCGCGAACTCATGCGTTGATGTCTTACCGATCACCACGGCTCCGGCCTCACGCAGGCGCTTGACGGCTACGGCGTCGTGGTCGTCGCGGCGTTCATAGCCGAGCGAGCCGGCGCGAGTCGTCCCGCCCTTCACGGCGTAGAGATCCTTGACCGACACGGGAATGCCGTGCAGCGGGCTGCGCACGCGGCCGGCGCCGCGCTCGACGTCCATCTTCTTTGCCCGCGCGAGCGCCTCGACCTCGAGGATCTCCACGAATGCGTAGAGCTCATCGTTCTGATCGGCGATCGCCCGCAGTGAGCGCGAGACGAGCTCTTCCGAAGTGACGTCGTGCGAATCGAGCAACCGCTCGGTGGACGCGATCGCGCCACGACGCGGTGACGGAGGCTGGACCGGACGCTCGCTCGGGCGGTCCACCGGCAGCTCAAGGGCGTATGCCGGAGCTGCGTCTGCCCGCTCGGCGCGCCACTTTCTGAGCAGCGCAAGTGCGTTCTGGAACGCGTCAGTTGCCAGGTTCGACATCAATTGATCAATCTGTTGGGTGAAGCCACCATCGCTAACGGGGTGCCGCGACGTACGTACCTGTGGCTGTAGACCGAAGCTACCCGCGCAGGCGACCCGCCCCGTGCTTGTGCCGTACAAAAATCGCGCTGGGCGACTCTCCGTGTGGACAAACCCAGTTCGCAGTGGACTTCAGTCCGTCTCGGCTGCTGCGGCGACGGCGATCAGCGTGCGCTCCGCAAACGGGGCGCCGACGACCTGCAGGCCGATCGGCAGACCCGACGGCGACTTGCCGGCAGGCACCGAGATCGCTGGGAATCCGACAAAGCTCCAGAGGATCGCGTTACGCGAGAGGATCGTCAGGTAGTCGTCGGCGTCCTCGACCGGCGGGGCCAGCACAGGGACGGTCGGCATCACTAGCGCGTCCACGCCCTCAAAGACCTTGAGCATGCGCTCGCGCAGCCACGCGCGGTAGCGCTGAGCCTGGAGATACTCGGTGGCGAGCACTTCGTCTGCGGCGTTGAGCTGGTCGCGGACCTCGCCCCAGTAAAGACTGCGGTCGGTGTCGATGAATTTGTGGAAGGTTGCCGCCTCACAACGACTCGTGATCATGCCGCCGGCGTTCGCTCCGGTGAAGTCGGGTTCCCCCGGCGTGTCGAGGTCGATCGTCGTTGCGCCGGCCCCGACGAGCCGCTCGACGCCGGCGCGCACGACCGCCTCGACGTCGGGATCGACATCTTCAAACGCTGCCCTGGGGAGGCCGAGCTTCAATCCCTCCACCCCGTCATTCACTCCCGGCGCCATCGGTGGCAGGTCGCGCAGGATGTCGAACATCGTCGCCGTGTCGGCCACGGTGTCGGCGATCACGCCGACGTGGTCCATCGTCCAGGCCAGCGGCACGACACCCTTGGTCGGGACCGTTCCGTAGGTCGGCTTCATTCCGACCACTCCGCTCAGTGCTGCGGGCACGCGTGAGGAAGCGCGCGTGTCGGTGCAGATCGAGCCCAGCCCCATGCCGGTGGAGACGGCGACGGCGGAACCGCCGGAGGATCCCCCGGGAATACGGGTGGGATCGTGAGGATTGCGCGACTGCGGCGAGGTGACGCCGAGCGCGAACTCGTGCGTTGCGACCTTGCCGAGAATCACCGCGCCGGCCTCGCGCATGCGCGCGACGGCCCAGGCGTCGTGTTCAGGCAGCGCCTCAAAGGCGTCCGAGCCGCAGCGCGTCGGAACGCCGGCGACGTGGATCACGTCCTTCACGGAGATCGGGATTCCGTGCATCGGTCCGCGCACTTCACCGGCGGCGCGCTCGGCGTCGAGCGCGGCTGCGTCGGCCAGTGCCGATTCTGCGGTGAGCTCGACGAATCCGACGAGCCGCTCGTTGTGATCGGCGGCGACCGCAAGGGCCTCCTCGACCAGGGCGACCGAGGTTGTCTCGCCGGAGGCCAGCTTTGCGGCAGCCTCAGCGATCCTGCCTGAATCAACACCGACGGTGGTCGGCGTGCCGCTCGCCGCCCCCACCCCGCGCTCTCCGGCCCACAGGTCGAAGGCGACGCGGCGCTCGAGGTCGTCGGTGTCCCACTCCGCGAGGTACTCAAGTGCCCACGCGAAGGCATTTGTTGCAACGCTTGTCATCCGGCGGCCCCCTAAAGGACCGACAAGGCGCCGAGCAGGTCTTCACTGGTCGCAACCGACCCGAAGACTCCGCCCTGCATCTTGACCATCTTGAGCGCGGCTTCGTAGTTGCCGTAGTCCGTGGCGCCCGTGCAGTCTGAAAGCAGCAGGCACTCGTAACCCATGTCGTTCGCCTCACGCATCGTCGTGTGCACGCACACGTCGGTGGTGATGCCGGTGAAGATCAGGTTCTCGATGTTGTTGGTGCGCAGGATCAGGTCGAGGTTTGTCGCCACGAACGCGCCTTTGCCGGGCTTGTCGATCACGATCTCGCCCGGCTCGGGGTACAGCTCGGGCACGATGTCCTGGCCCGGCTCGCCGATCACGAGGATCCTGCCGCAGGGACCTGAGTCGCCGATCCCGGCCCCCATCTGCTTCGAGCGCCAGAGCTTGTTAGGAGGGCAGTCCGAGAGGTCGGGTTTGTGCCCTTCGCGCGTGTGCACGGCGAGCAGGCCCAGCTCGCGCCAGCGCGCCAGCACCTTCTGAGTCGCCGGGATTCCCGCCCGGGTGAGTGCAAGGTCGTAGCCCATGTGGTCGACGTAGCCGCCCTCGCCGCAGAAGTCGGTCTGCCAGTCGATCAGAATGAGCGCGGTCTTCTCAAGGTCGAGATTCTGGTTGTAGGGCCAGTCATACGGGTCTCCAGCGACGCCAGTGATCCGCTTCTCGCCCAGCGCAGTGGTCTCCATCACGCCTGGTCTCCTTCGGGGGTTGAAGTGTTCAATGCTTCGAGCAGCGCCGCGGATTCGCCCACGGCGCCAAAGATTCCTCCGGACATCAGGATCTGTGAGACAGACGATTCCATGAGGTCCGGGTCGAGCGGCACGCAGAGGTCTTCGAGCAGGATGCACTCGTAGCCGATGTCGTTTGCGCGCCGCAGTGTTGAGTGAACGGCGATCTCAAGGGGCCAGCCCGCAATCGCAAAGCGGTCGATGCCCTGGCTGCGCAGGATCAGCTCCAGTTCGCCGCCGATCATGCCGTTCGAGGTCGGCGATTCGGACGTCATGTCCGTGCTCGCCAGTCCATCGGGGAGCGCGCTTCCGTTGCACGCCGTCCAGATGACTGAGCCACCGAGTGCGGTCACCTTTGCGGCGAACGCCTTGCAGGCCTCGACGAGGTCTGCCGGCGGCTGCCCGCTCTGGCCGGCCGACGAGCCGGTGACCACCACGAACGCGAAGTCCGTGGGGTCGAGCCGGCTGTCGTAGGGCCATGCATACGGGCGGGTGCCGCTGACCACGATCGGCGCATCAGCCGAGACGTCTTGTGTTGATGCGTTTGACATTCCGATCGTGGTCGCAGTCGCTACTTGCCTGTCGGGATCTTGCCGACGACGCCTTGGACCAGGTAGTCGGTGGTCTCGAGTTCGGCAGGGGTCGGGTTCTCGCCCTTCGGGATCTGGGTCTTGCCAGCCTGGTCCACGACCGGGCCTTCGAACGGATAGAAGTCCTTCGCCTTCATCTCTTCCTGCTTAGCGAGGACCTGCTTCTCGACCTCCGGCGTCACGGCCGATCCGAACGGAGCCAGCTCGATGACGTCGCTGTCGGCGAACCCGACGCGGTAGTCGGCGTCGTACTTGGAGCCCTTCCACTTGCCCTCGCCGATCGTCTTCACGATGTCGGTGTAGAGCGGTCCCCAGTTCCAGACGGAGCCGGTGAGCCAGCCGTTCGGGGCGAGCGAGGATGCGTCGGCGTGGTATCCGACCGACATCGCGCCGGCCTTCTCCGTCGTCTCGACGATCGTCTTGGTGCAGTCCTGGTGCTGGCTGAGCACGTCAGCGCCGCCCTGGATCAGCGTGTCTGCGGCTTCCTTCTGCTTCGCGGGGTCACACCAGGAGCCGGTGAAGACGACTGTCGTCTTCGCCTTCGGGTTGACCGACTGAGCGCCGAGCTCGAAAGCGTTGATGTTGAGCAGCGTCTGCGGGATCGGCACAGCCACGACGTAGCCGAGCTTGTTCGACTTGGTCGAGAGTCCCGCTGCCATTCCGGTCAGGTACTGGGCCTCGTAGATCTGGCCGAAGTACGTGCCGACGTTGGCACCGGACTTCACGCCGCCCTGGTGCTCGAAGGTGACTTCCGGGTGCTTCTTGGCGACAGCCAGCATCGGCTGCAGGTGGCCGTAGCTGGTGGCGAAGATAGTCGTCGCGCCGTCCTTGATCATCTTCTCCATCACGCGAGAAGCTTCAGAGGTCTCAGGCACGTTCTCAGCCTGGATCAGCTTGGTGCCGGGGACGTTCTTCTCAACCTCGAGCGAGCCCTCGTAGGCCGCCTGGTTGTAGCCGAAGTCGTTCTTCGGTCCGACGTAGAGGAAGCCGACGGTCTGCCCCTCCGCGTCTCCGGAGGTTGAAGTCGCGGTATCGGAGCCGCACGCGGTGACTCCGAAAGCCGAGAGCATGGCGAGGGCTACGAAAGCCAGCCACTTTGAGGATCGTTTGAGCATTGGGGGAATTTCCCTTTCAATCGAGGAGGTTGTTGACGAGCATTTGGGTGTTGCGAGAGAGACCTGGGACGACCGGTGCGACTACGTCCCACCGGGAGCGAACACGGCCTTCAATCCGGCCGGCATCATCTGCTTCTGCCCCTTGCTCGTGACCGCAAGAACGATCAGAGTCAGCACGTACGGGAGCATCAGCAGATAGAAGGATGGGATTCCGACGCCCTCGGTCTGGAGCACGAGGTTGAGCGCGAAGGCAGCGCCGAAGAGCAGCGCTCCGCCGGCCGCCCTGAGCGGAAGCCAGGAGGCGAAGATCACGAGCGCGACGGCGACGAAGCCGCGACCCTGCGTGATGTTCTCGGTCCAGTTGAGCGTGGTCGCGAGCACCAGCTGCGCGCCACCGAGTCCGGCCAGCGCGCCGCCGGCGGTGACCGCGAGATAGCGGACTTTGCGCGGCGAGTGACCGTAGGCGTAGACGACGTCGCCGCTCTCACCGGTCGCGCGCAGGATCAAACCGGCGCGGGTGCGCTTGAAGAACCACCAGAGCGCCGGTCCGACGAGCAGGGCGAGGTAGGTCAGGATGTCCTGGTCGAAGAAGGCGCTTCCGATCAGCGGGATGTCCTTGAGCAGCGGAATGCCGATCGCATCCATGCCGTTGATCTTGTCGTCGACGAAGCTCTTGCCGAGCGCGGCTGTGACGCCGAGTCCGAGGAACGTGATCGCGAGACCACTGGCGAGCTGGTCAGCCTTGCGGCCCACGACCATGAACGCGTGGAGCAGAGCCGGCAGTGCGCCGCCGACGAGTCCGAAGATCGCGCCGATGTAGGGCGAGCCCGTCCAGACCGTGACCATGAACGACAGCAGCGCGCCGCAGAGGATCGAGCCCTCTGTGCCGAGGTTGACGATGCCGGAGCGCTCTGCGATCAGCTCGCCTTCAGCGGCAAAGATCAGGCATGCGCCGTAACTGACGGCTCCGAGGATGATTGCTTCAAGCATCAGTTGGCGCCTTTCGTTTTTGTGCCACGCATTCCGAGTACAAACAGGACGATTACGGCCATCACCACGTAAACGCTTGCCGCCGGGAGACCGAAGTCGAGCTGCAGGCTGTCGCCGTAGACCGAGATGGCTGCCAGCAACATCGCGCCGGCCGGGATCCAGGCGGCGCGCTGAGCTACGAGAAAGGCGCAGAGGAAGCCGATGTAACCGAAGCCGGTCGCCATCTGCGCGCGGAGCTGGAGTTCAGTTCCCGCGAGTTCGACGACGCCCGCGAATCCTGCGATCGCTCCACCGAGGAGCAGCGCCGTCACAACGGTGCGGTTGACCGCGAAGCCGCCCCGACGGGCCGCCTCGGGGTTGCCGCCGACGACCTTCGCGCGAAAGCCCCAGCGCGAGCGATCGAGCAGAAGCCAGACTGCGATCGTCATCAGTACGGCGAGCACGATGCCGATGCTCAGCGTCGAGATTCCGAGCTGCGGCAGCAGCGCCGAGTCGGGGAGCATCGCTCCGATCGCAAAGCCGTAGGACTCCGGGTCCTTCAGCGCGCCGTTGACCATGTACGAGAGGACGTAGAGCGCGACGTAGTTGAGCAGCAGCGTCGCGATCGTCTCGTTGACGTTGAAGTAGGCCTTCAGGAACGCCGCGATGCCGACCCAGAGCGCCCCACCGATCGTGCCGGCGATCAGAACCATCGGCAGCATCACCGGGAGCGGCAGGCCGCCACCGACAATCTTCACGAACGCGGCGCCGAAGACCGCGCCGATGAAGATCTGACCCTCACCTCCGACGTTGATCAACCCGGCACGCGCAGGGAGCGCCACGGCGAGCGCGGCGAGAATGAATGGGACCGAGCGAGTGATCACAGCCGGCACGTCGATCCCGAAGAGCGGGATGATCAGAAGAATCAGCAGCGGCGCGGCGATCGGCGCGGCGATCTTGAACCACGTGCCGGTGGGCACCCAGGCCCGCGGGTCGAAGCCGCGCGATTCCTCGCCGGTGGTGACTGTGGCGTCCGGAGCACTCATCCGATTGCCGCCGCTTCTTCAGCTTCTTTTCGTCCGAGCATCATCGCGCCGACTTCGGCACGCGTCGTCTCCGACGGCTTGAGGTCGCCGGCCAGTTCGCCGTCGTGAAGCACGATGAGCCGGTCGCTGACGGTGAAGAGCTCGTCGAGATCTTCCGAGATGAAAATCACTGCTGCCCCCTTCTCTGCCTGTTCAAAGAGCAGTTTGTGCGTGGTGCTGACTGAGAAAAGGTCGAGTCCGCGGGTCGGGTAGCAAGCCACGACGACCTTCGGGTCGCTGACCAGCGAGCGGACGATCATCAGACGCTGGACGTTTCCGCCCGAGAGCGAGTCGACGCGGCGGTTGGGGTCGGCGAGCCCGATCGCCTTGGCGGACTCGAGATCGCCGGTCTCCTCGGCGACGCGCTTCCAGTCGTAACCGATGCGCGTCTTCGGCGGATCGATGCCGCCGATCGCCATGTGCTCGGCGATGCTGAGGCCGGGAACGACTTCCATCGAAAGCGGGTCTTCGGCCATCACGGCGACGCCGGCTTCGCGGATCTCCTCGACGGTCTTGCCCTCGACGTGCGCGCCGCGCACCGAGATCTGGCCGTTGACGAGGGGCCGCAAGCCCATGATCGCCTCGGCCAGCTCGCGCTGACCACCGCCGGAGACGCCGGCGACGCCGATCACCTCGCAGCGCTCTGCGACCAGCGTGAGTCCCTTGATCGCCGGAAGGTCGTTGTCGCCGTTGACCGTGATGTGTTCGAGCATCAGGGCCGGACCCTCTGCGTGCGCGACCACCTGCGGGCGATGCGTGAGCGTCGGGATCTCCTGGCCGACCACGTTGTCGATCAGTTCCTCGTCGCTCATTTCGGCGAGCTTGTCGGTTGCGAAGACGACGGTGCCCTGGCGCAGGATCGTGACGCGGTTGCAGACGGCGCGAACGTCCGGAATCTTGTGCGTGATGATCGCCAGCGCGAAGCCCTGGTCGCGCAGATCGCGGATGACGTTCATCAGGCCCTCGACTTCCTGCGGTGCGAGCAGGCTGGTGGGTTCGTCGAGGATGACGGTCTTGGCGCCGCAGAGCAGCACCTTGAGAATCTCCGCCTGCTGCCGCTCGCTCATCGAGATCTCCTCGATCAGGCGATGCGGGTGAACGCTCATGTTGTACTGCTCGGCGAGCGCGACGAAGCGCTCCTCGATCTCGTCGTTGTTGAGCAGAATGCCGTGCTCGGGAAGCGCGAGCGCGATGTTCTCGAGCACGGTGAGCGCCGGGATCAGCCGGAAGTCCTGGAAGACGAGCCCAATGCCGGCTTCGCGGGCGACCGCCGGTGAGTCGATCTCGAGCGGCTCGCCGTCGACGAGGATCTGGCCCTCGTCGGGCACGTTCACGCCGTAGAGCGATTTCGCGAGCGTGGACTTGCCGGCGCCGTTCTCGCCGAGTAGCGCGTGCACCTCGCCGGGGTAGAGCTCGAAGTCGACTTTGTTGTTGGCGACCAGGCTGCCGAAACGCTTGGTCAGACCGATGACGGCGACCGACGGAGTCGGCTCGGGGTTCATCTGAGCTTCCACTACTCGGCGCTCCCTTGTGATGCGTCGAACATTCTTGTGAGCATCCGGCCCACGCGGTCTTCAACGACACGAGCGCTGCGGTCGATGTGAACGCGCATCAGCGCGGCGGCGGCGTCAGCCTCGCCGGCGAGCACCGCATCTGCGATCTCGATGTGCTCGACGATCGTGGCGTCGATGCGGTCGTCGGTCGTGAAGTCGTGGACGCGCAGGATGCGGATGCGCTCGTTGATGTCCCGCAGGTAGCGCGCGGCCGAGTGGTTTCCGGCGGCGGCAGCGAGGCCCTCGTGGAAGGCCTCATCGGCGTAGACGAAGTCGGGTGTGCCGATCCTGGCGCGACGCTCCGGGTCGAGCTCAGCGAGCTCGGCCCAGCTGGCGCGCAGGTCGGCGACCTCGAGCTTCTCCTCGGCGTTCGCGGCACGGCGGACGATCAGGTCCTCGAGCACGACGCGAAGCTCGTAGAGCTCCTCGAGCGCGGTCGCCTGCGGCGGCTGCGGAGTGATTCCGCCCATCGGATGCTTGACGACGTGGCCGTCGGCCTGGAGGCGATGCAGCGCCTCGCGGACGGGCGTGCGGCTGCACTCGTAGCGCTCGGCGAGATGCTCCTCGACCAGGCGCTCACCGAGCGGGATCTGCCCGAAGAGCAGTTCGCCGCGAAGGTCCTGGTAGACGCGTTCTGCGATCGAGTCGCCACCGCTCACGTCGTCGGCGCCCCCCTGCTCAAGTAGCTGAGCGATGAGGTCACGCGGAGACATGTTCCGAGTCCAGAGTTGTATACCGAGATGTAGACGAGCAACGCATTACGGGGCAAGTTAGGCGCGCTCGCAATCCCCTTTTATCTCAGCTTGTACAAAATGCACAGGCCCCGTTTAGCCATGTGTTCAGAGCTGTATACAACTCTGCATACCAAAACGCGGTCACCCGCATCCCCGCACGGGGCCTGCGATTGCGTGGTTTGCGGGAAAATCGAGCCCGCGCGCGCCTCCTCGGGATTCGCGTGAGGAGCAACCGTTCTTCCCCAGCGATTGCCCGAGGAAGCACCGCGCTTCCTCGCGTGTTCGCCGAGGAGGCACCGCGCTTCCTCAGCGAAACCCCGAGGAACCGAGTGGCTTCCTCAGCGCGGTATTGAGGAAGCCAGTGGGTTCCTCAACGGCGTCGTGAGGAAGCCACTCGGTTCCTCGGCGGCGTCGCGAGGAAGCCAGTCGATGCGGCGATCAGCCGCGGCCGGCGACGACGAGGTAGGTGCCTGCTGCGAGCAACAGAACGCCGAGCAGGCGGGTCCAGGTGATCGGGTGTTTGTCGAGGCCGAAGGCCCCGAACTGGTCCAGCAGCATCGAGGTGACCAGCTGCGCGGAGATCGTCGCAGCGGTGATGCCCCCGGCGCCCAGAGTCCCGACCGTGAAGATCACCGTGGTGATGTATCCGGCGCCGAGCAGGCCGCCGATGAAGTAGTACCAAGGCACCGTCCCCACGCCGGTGCCGTCCGGAAGACCACCGGCGAAGGCGAAGACGATCATGCTCAGGAGCGCCGTCCCGACGACGAACGAGATCATCGCCGCCTGCAGCTTGCCGACATGCAGACCGAGCTGACCGTTGATCGGCGCCTGCGCGGCAAGCAGTCCGCCGACCCCGGCGGTGAGCAGCACGGCGAGCGTGCGATCCATCACCGCCCCACCCCTACTTGGCAGCGAGCCAGTTCGGGCCCGAGCCGACCGACACACCGAGCGGCGGATCGAGCGGATAGGCGTCGGCCATCACGCGCACGGCCAGCTCGGCGATTGCGTCGGCCTCGTCCTTCGGCCCTTCGAAAAGCAGTTCGTCGTGAATCTGCAGAACAAGCTTGGTCTTGAGGCCACTCTCGGCCAGAGCCTTGCTCACATCGATCATCGCCTGCTTGATGATGTCGGCGGCGGTGCCCTGCACGACGGTGTTGATCGCGAGCCGCTCGCCGAGGTTGCGCGTCTGGACCTGCGAGGAGTTGATCTCCGGGATCGCGCGGCGGCGGCCGATCAGGGTCGTGACATAGCCGTCCTTCTTGGCCTGGGCGACCGTGTCGTCCATGAACTGCTTCACGCCGGTGAAGCGGCCGAGGTAGCGCTTGATGAACTCGGCGGCTTCATCGCGCGGGATCTTCAGGCGGTCGCTCAGGCCGAACGCGCTCAGCCCGTAGATGATCCCGAAGTTGACGGCCTTGGCGCGATCGCGCGTGGCGTGGTCGACATCGGCGGGATCGATACCGAAGATTGCGGCAGCGGTCTCTGTGTGCACGTCTTCACCGCGGCGGAAAATGTCCTTCAGGACCTCGTCGTCTGCGACCTGCGCCAGCACGCGCAGCTCCACCTGTGAATAGTCGGCGCTGGTCAGGATCATCCCCGGCTCTGCGACGAAGCACTCGCGGATCGTCGCGCCGAGCGGCGTGCGCACGGGGATGTTCTGCAGGTTGGGATTGGTCGAGCTGAGGCGCCCGGTCGCCGCGCGCGTCTGGTCGAGCGTGGTGTGGATGCGGCCGTCCTTGGGCGAGACGTCCTTGGGCAGCGAGTCCACATATGTGCTCTTCAGTTTGGTCAGTTCGCGCCAGCGCTCGATCTTCTCCACGATCGGGTGCTTGTCGCGGATTCCCGCGAGCACGCGAGCGTCGGTCGAGTACCCGGTCTTGCCCTTGCGTCCGGCGGGAAGACCGAGTTCCTCGAAGAGGATCGGTCCGAGCTGCTTGGGCGAGCCGATCGTGAACTGCCTGCCGGCGAGCTCGTAGATGTCGGACTCGAGCTGAGCGATCTCCTCGACGAATCCCTCGGCAGCCTTCGCCAGCGCGTCGACATCAAGCTTCAGACCATTGCGCTCGATCTCCACGAGCACGGAGACGAGCGGGAGCTCGACCTCCTTCTCGACCTTCTCGAGGCCCAACGACTTCAGCTCTTCGCGCTGAAGCTCGGCGACGCGAACCATCGCGTCGGCGTCAATCGCCAGCTGGGTGAGTTCGGCCGGGATCGCGTCGTCGTCCACCGCGCCCGGCTGCACGCCCAGCTCGATCGCCATCTCGCGAATCGCGTACTGGCGTCGCGCCGAATCGATCAGGTAGGCAGCAATGCGCGTGTCGTGATCGAGCTGCGGAACAGCCGCGTCGGTGCGCTCGAGCTGCGCCTTGAGGTCATGCGTGACCACCGCGCGCTCACCAACGAGCGCCAGGAACTCCTCCACCGAAGCCGCCTCACCAACATGCACCACGCCGTTCTTCGCGACGACCGCGTAGCGCGCCGCTTCGCCGGCTGACTGATTCTCGGCGTCGGCCAGGAGGGAATCGGCCGGCCCGTCAAGCGCGGCATCCGCGCGATGGACGAGAAACTGCGCAGGGTCGGTGAACACCTTCTCGAGCGCCCCTACCGGCGTCTGCTTGACCGTGATCTCCGCGACAGCCTCCTCCGCGCCGGACTCCTCAGCCATCGCCTCGCGAATCTCATCCTCGATGCCCTCGAACTCGGCCTCCTGGAAGAGCCGCTCGACCCGGCGCAACGGCTCGCGCAGATCGTTCTCGCGCAGTTGGTCGCGCAGCGCCTTCGGGTCGATCCGCGACGCGAAGACTTCTTCGATTGAGAGTTCGGGCAACTCGATGTCGCGGTGCATGGTCGCCAGATCGCGCGAGATCCGTGCGAGGTCGGCGTTGTTGGCGAGATTCTCCTTGCGCTTGGCGCCGGAGATGTTGTCGATGTTGGCGAGCACCTCTTCGAGTCCGCCGAACTCCTGGAGCAGCTGCATCGCAGTCTTCTCGCCGATGCCGGGGACGCCAGGGATGTTGTCCGAGGTGTCGCCCTTCAGGCCGATGAAGTCAGGCACGAGCCGTGCCGGGATTCCGTAGCGCTCCTGAACCGCGCCCTCGTCGTAGATCGTCGTGTCGGTGATTCCTCGGCCGGTGGCCATGATCGTCACGGGGCCGTGCTCGTCGTCGACGAGCTGGAAGGAGTCGCGGTCGCCGGTGACGATGACAACGCAGTAGCCCTCGGCCTTGGCCTTCTCGGCGATCGACGCGATCACGTCGTCTGCTTCCCAACCGTCGACACGCACGTTCTTGAAGCCGAAAGCCTCGGCCAGCGGATAGAAGTGCGGCCACTGCTCGCGCAGGGCATCGGGCTTGGCGTCGCGCTGCGCCTTGTACGGCTCGTAGATCTCTCCACGACCAGACAGGCCGGCGTCCCAGACTGCGATCACAGCCGGCGTGCCGTGGTCGTTGTCCTCGATCAGCTTCACCCACATGTTTGCCAGGCCGAAGAGCGCACCGGTCGGCATGCCCTTCGCGTTCACGAACGTGTCTGGCAGCGCGAAGAACGCGCGGTAGGCCAGCGAGTTGCCGTCGAGCAGGTAGAGCTTGCGTGCGTCTGGATCAGCTTTGGCCACGGGCGCATCCTAAAGAAGAGCTCGGCCGGGCGGCAGCAGCGAGCGTTAGCCTCCGGTCGGCAATGCAAGCCGTTCGCGCCAAGCCCGCCTTCAAAGCCGTGGCGATCCTCGCCCCGTTGTTGGCGGTCGCCCCGATCGTCCTCGGACTCAGCGGCGGCTGGATCGCGCTGCACCTGCTCGGCGGCGCCACGGCGCTGGTGATCCTGATCTATTCGGCCTACTCGCTCCCCGCGCCCTGGCGCTGGTACGCGGCGGTCGGCGTGATCATCTCGATCGTGACGATCGCGGTGGTGACCGACGGCGGTTCAATTGGTCCGTTGGTGCAGGTCGGGATGCTCGTGCTTCTGGGCTCGATCTACATCAGCTCCGTCTTCTGGCCACACGAAGCCGAGTAGATTGGTTCAATGAAGCGCAAACCGTCTCCCGCACTCGTGATCTCGATCATTGCCCTCGTCGTTGCCCTCGGCGGCACGAGCTACGCCGCCGTGAAGATCAACGGCAAAGCGATCAAGAAGGGAACGATCTCAGGTAAGGCGCTGAAGAAGAACACGCTGACCGGCACCCAGATCAACGAGTCGAAGCTTGCAAAGGTTCCGTCGGCCATCTCCGCGGACAACGCGCTGAACTCAGCGAAGCTCGGCGGCCTTGCGCCGGAGTCGTTCGTCCAGGGAAGTGCGCGGGTGATCACGCACAACACGACGCTCCCGCAGGGAACGGACGCGACGATTATCGAGATTCCTGGCCTCGCTCAGTTGACTGGAGAGTGCAACGGGTCAAGCGCGGTCGGGTTCACGTTCAAATCCCTGGGAAGCGCGGTCTCCTTCAGGTTCTCTGCTCTTGTGTCAAACACGGTTGCACCGCCCACCGGCGGCACCTTTGACCCACAGGAATTCGTGACACTGCCGTTCTACGCGTCGCCGAAATTCGAACTCTCAGTCTGGCGAGAGGCAGATCCCGACGTGGCCTATGAAGTCTCAGGCGCAGCGATCGGATGCAAGGCCTCGGCCGTCGCCGTTGGACACGGATGACGCGATCAGTCTCGCCATTTGTCATACTGAACCCATGAGTACGCCCGCCAACGAGGTTTTCTGCGCCGCAAGCGCAACGATCGTTGGCCCCGCCGTGCTCAAGCTCGTAGTAGTACTCAGCTAGTCCGCTTCCTTCCAGAAGCGGACGCCTCCACAGTGCCTGCTCGCGCAGGTAAACGCCTGCTCATGCCTAACATCAAGAAGAGATAGAAGAGAAAGAGATTCCAGTGGCAACGACGCCCTCACCATCCGCCAGTTACAGCATCACCCTTTCAGTCGCGATTGACAACCGCGAAGGCACGCTTCCGCGTGTAACGGGCGCGATCAGCCAGGCCGGCGGTGAAATCTCGGCGATCGACATCACCGGGTCCAAGGACGACATGACGATCCGCGACATCGTCGTCGCGGCCCGCAACCAGGACCACTACCGGGAGATCATCTCTGCTCTGCTGGAGATCCGCGGCGCGAAGCTGCTGGAGACCACTGACCGCACCTTCAACATGCACCAGGGCGGCAAGATCGAGCAGCACAACAAGCATCCGCTGCGTACCCGTGATGACCTCTCAATGGCCTACACCCCGGGCGTCGCCCGAGTCTGCATGGCGATCCACGAGAACGTCGAGAAGGCCTACAAGTACACGATCAAGGCCAACACCGTGGCCGTCGTCAGCGACGGCACCGCCGTGCTCGGACTGGGAGACATCGGCCCGGAGGCCGCAATGCCGGTCATGGAGGGCAAGGCGATGCTCTTCAAGGAGTTCGCCGGAATCGACGCCTTCCCGATCTGCCTTGACACCAAGGACCCGGACGAGATCGTGCGCACCGTCGAGCTGCTGGCCCCCACCTTCGGCGGCATCAACCTTGAGGACATCTCTTCGCCGCGCTGCTTCGAGATCGAGCGCCGCCTGAAGGAATCGCTCGACATTCCGGTCTTTCACGACGACCAGCACGGCACCGCCGTCGTTGCGATCGCCGCGCTGATGAACGCATGCAAGGTCACTGGCAAGAAGATCTCCGACATGCGCGTGCTGATGCTGGGCCTCGGCGCCGCCGGTATCGCCGTGACCGAGATGCTCGAGGCCGCAGGTGTTGACGACATCATCGGTTGCGACCGCAAGGGCGCGCTCAGCACCACCCGCGAAGACTTCGAGGACCTCGACCCGGTCAAGCAGTGGTACGCCGAGCACACCAACAAGGACAAGCGTCTTGGCGGGCCCAACGAAGTGATCGAGGGCACCGACCTCGTCGTCGGCCTCTCCGGCCCCGGCGTGCTTGACGCCAAGTCACTCGCAAAGATGAACTCCGACGCGATGGTCTTCGCGATGGCGAACCCCACGCCGGAAGTCATGCCTGAAGAGGCCGCCCCGTACGTGCGCATCATGGCCACCGGCCGCAGCGACTACCCGAACCAGATCAACAACGTGCTCTGCTTCCCGGGAATCTTCCGCGGTGCGATGGACGCCCGCGCGACGAAGATCACGGACGAGATGAAGATGGCCGCCGCCAAGGGAATCGCCGCGTGCGTGCCCGAGGCCGAGATCTCCGAGGACTACATCATCCCGTCGGTGTTCAACCGCGATGTTGCGATCGAAGTCGCCAAGGCCGTGCGCGATGAGGCTGCTCGTAGCGGCGTGTCTCAGGAAGTCGCGGACACTTCGCCGACGATTGACATGCCGGCCGTTGCCGGACGCAACTAGCGGAGCGCCTCGATCAACGCAGCCTGGCCGGGCGGCGCGCCCCTGCCCCGCGCCTGGAACACGTAGAGCGTGGTCTGGCCTGACGGCAGGACGTCGTAGTGGCCGACCGGGCTGAAGCGGTTGCGGATCGCCAGCGCTGACTTGGCGACTGAAGCTTGAGTCACTGCGTCCCCGGCCTTTTCCAAGCGGGTGATCGCGTCCACGATCAAGCCAACGGCCTCATATCCGTAGATTGCGTACCGATCTGGGGCGCGGCCGTACTTCCTCTCGAACTTCTCGAAGAAGTCACGACCAGCCGGCGGATAGTTGTCGGACGAGAGTGCCGGAGTCACGTACGTGCGGCGAGGAGTGCCCGAGATCAGCGGCGTATCCACGACTGAGTTCGTTGCGCCGGAAGCGCCCGACGCGGCGTAGCTCTCGTGCGCGGCATCCGCCAGGCCGACCGGCGGCAACAGCGAAATCTCCCGCGTGCCCCTCGCGGGTCTGGTCGAGCGCAGCAGCGGGGGATTCAGCGAGACCACAAGTTCGCCGGGTGCAGAGAGCGAAGCATCTGCCAGCGCGTCAATCGTCGCGATCGAGTTCCCGCTGGGTTCATCCACCAGCTTCAGCCGCGAACCGTTCGTGTCCCCGTTGATCGCCTCAAGTTCAAGCGACGCGGCCCTCCGGATATCGGCAACGCGCGGCGCAAGCGGGCCCGAGGTCGGTCCCTGGATCGAGATCTGGCGCAGCGGGAGGCTCTCATCCGAGCCCCCACACCCGGCCAATCCCGCTGCCAGCGCGGCGGCGACGGCCACGGCCGCGATTCTTGCCAGTTTCAGGCGCATCGAGCGGCAAGCCTAGCCCCGTCGCCCGTACGCCAATGCGGCGAACGCGCGCACCCGATCGTTGTCCGGATGGCAACACGGGCTCCAGCTTTGCGCTCATATACTCGCGCCAATGAAGGTCGGGATCCTCACCGCGGGCGGCGACTGCCCCGGACTCAACGCAGTCATCCGCGCAGCGGCGCGCACGCTCCAGCAGGAAGGCCACGAGGCCGTCGGCCTGAAGTCCGGCTATCGCGGACTCGCGAAGCGCGACTACATCCCGCTCGATCGCACGAAGATTCGCGGGATCCTGCACCTCGGTGGCACGATCATCGGCACCTCGAGCTACAACCCGTACCGCGAGGAGGACGGCATCCAGCTCGTGAAGCAGGCCGTCGAGGAGGACGGCTTCGACGCGATCATCGCGATCGGCGGCGAGCACACGATGATGATGACCCGCCGGCTCTACCTTGAGGAGGGCATCCCGACGATCGGCGTTCCGAAGACGATCGACAACGACGTCGTCGGCACGGACTTCACTTTCGGCTTTGACACTGCGGTGCAGATCGCATCCGACGCGCTCGACCGCCTGCACACGACGGCGGCATCGCATGACCGCCTGATCGTGCTTGAGGTGATGGGCCGCAACAGTGGCTGGATCGCGCTGTTCTCGGCGATCGCAGGTGGCGCCGACGGAGTCGTGCTCCCGGAGTTCGACACACCCGTCGAGGAGATCGCCGAAAAACTGAAGGCGCGCCACGAGGCCGGAGCCAACTTCTCGATCATCGTCGCCGCCGAGGGCGCAAACCTCGCCTTCGCATCCGGCGATTCGCGACAGATTCGCGCCAACGAGTCGACCGACGACTACGGCTACCCGCGCCTGGGCGGCATCGGAGCGGCGCTTGCCTCGGAGATCGAGGCGCTTACCGGCTACGAGTCACGCGTCACCGTGCTCGGGCACCTCCAGCGCGGCGGCACCCCGACGGCGACCGACCGGATCCTCGCGACCCGCTACGGCGTGCAGGCGGCCGAATGCGCGATCAACGGAGACTTTGGCCACATGGCCGCACTTATCGGCAACGACATCGTCTCGGTCCCGCTGAGCGGCATCACAGACGTCAAGACCGTCGACATGCAGTACGTCGAGGTCGCGCGCAAGTTCTTCGGCTAGAAGACGCTACGGGCAATCCGCCGAATGGCGGCTATTGCTGAGTCCCGTGGATGGTCTTCTTGATCAGCGGGATGTAGGTGTAGGCCGCTGCGGCGATGATCAGAATCAGCGCCGGAATCAGTGCGGCAGTCAGGGCGCCAACTCCCATGGACCAGATGAACAGGTACAGGATGGCGGCCAGAACAAGTGCGACAAGGTTGATCATGGGCCGGGAGATTAGCGCGCTGCGCGGCGTCGATCCGGTCAGGACAGCGCGTCGGAAAAGGACTTGACCAGGTCGAGCACGGCCGGGACCGGGTCTCCCCCGCCTTCGTGCGCCTGACGCGCCTCACGCACCAGCCTGGTGCCGACGATCGCGCCGTCTGCGACCGCGCCCACGCGGGCGGCCTGCTCAGGGTCTGAAATGCCGAACCCGACGGCCACGGGCAGATCGGTGTGTGCACGCACGCGACCGACGAGCGTCGAAAGACCCTCCGCGTCGGCGCTGCGCTCACCGGTCGTGCCGGTCACTGCGACTGTGTAGATGAAGCCACGCGCCTGCGCGCAGATGTCGGCCATGCGGTCATCGGGCGTGGTTGGTGCGATCAGGGGAATCAGGGCCAGACCGTGGCGGTCGCACGGCTCCAGCAGCACGCTCGACTCCTCGAGCGGAATGTCCGGGATGATCAGGCCGCTGACGCCAAGATCCGCGACGCGTCCGAGGAAACGCTCGACCCCGCGTGCCTCGATCAGGTTGAAGTAGGTCATCACGAGCACAGGCACCTGCGCCGCGATCGGCGCGATGCCGTCAAGCAGCTTCTCGATGACCACGCCGTTGGCGAGCGCATCGACGGCCGCTCCGTGGATCACGGGACCGTCCGCCAGCGGGTCGCTGAACGGCAGGCCGAACTCGATCAGGTCCGCGCCGCCGTCGATGTACGCCTGGGCGATCCGCAGCGAGTCGTCGGTCGTGGGGTACCCGCCCATCAAGTACGGCATCAACGCCGCCTTGCGGCCGTGGCCCGCGAACGCAGCGGCGATCCGCTCCACGCCGGAGGCCGTCTCGACCGAGCCCATCAGAGTTCGTCCTTCAGCCCGGTCAGGCGCATGACTTCGTCCATGTCCTTGTCCCCGCGGCCGCTCAGCGTGAGCAGGTCCATGTCGCCGCCCGGGTTGTCGAGCAGCCAGGCGATCGCGTGCGAGCTCTCTAGCGCCGGGATGATCCCCTCGAGCTTGCAGACCAGCTGCAGCGCGGCGAGCGCCTCCTCGTCGGTGGCCGAGTAGTACTGCACGCGGCCGATGTCGCGCAGATACGAGTGTTCCGGGCCGACGCCGGGGTAGTCGAGTCCGGCGGAGATCGAGTGCGCCTCCTGGATCTGTCCGTCCTCGGTCTGAAGCACCGAGGTGCGCGAACCGTGCAGGATGCCGGTCGATCCCGCGGTCAACGTGGCCCCGTGCGAGCCGGTCGAGAGCCCATGACCACCGGCCTCGACGCCGATCAGCTGGATCTTGCTGTCGCCCTCAAACGCCTTGAACGTTCCGATCGCGTTTGACCCGGCGCCGACGCAGGCGATCACGCGGGCGGGCAGGCGATTGGCCATGTGGCAGATCTGGCCGCGCGCCTCGTCGCCGATCACGCGCTGGAGATCGCGGACCATTGCCGGGAACGGCGCCGGTCCGACGGCGGAGCCGAGGATGTAGTGGGTGTCTTCAACCGTCTCGACCCAGTTGCGGATCGCCGCTGAAACAGCTTCCTTCAGAGTCTTCGAGCCCGCGGTGACGG
The DNA here is from genome assembly GCA_016462645.1 of Thermoleophilaceae bacterium. Taxonomy (GTDB): domain Bacteria; phylum Actinomycetota; class Thermoleophilia; order Solirubrobacterales; family JACPNS01; genus JACPNS01. The sequence continues at coordinate 70,703 of JAEMSX010000002.1, read as the reverse complement.
GCGTCACCTTCGCGCCGAGCAGATACATGCGGGCGACGTTCGGGGCCTGGCGGCGGATGTCCTCCTCGCCCATGAAGATCTCGCATTCAAGATCAAGACGCGCGCAAGCCGTGGCCGTCGCAACGCCGTGCTGGCCGGCGCCGGTCTCGGCGATGATGCGCTTCTTCCCGATGCGCTTGGCGATCAGGGCCTGTCCGAGCGCGTTGTTGATCTTGTGCGCGCCGGTGTGGAGCAGGTCCTCGCGCTTGAGGTAGATCGGATACCCCATGTGGTCGGACAGGCGCTCTGCCAGATACAGGGGCGTCGGGCGACCCGCGTAGTCACAGAGCAGCGTGTGCAGCTCGGCCTGGAAGGAGCTGTCGTCGCGTGCGGCCACCCACGCGGCCTCGAGTTCCTGCAGCGCCGGCATCAGCGTCTCGGGGACGTACTGGCCGCCGTACTCGCCGAAGCGGTGCTCGACCTCCTCGGCATGAGCGTTCATGCGGGAGATCTGCGTGACGGTTGGTTGGAAATCACTCATTTGCGATCCTGGCCTGACGGTTTGCGGGCGGCGAGTTCCTGCTCTGCGGCGATGCGGCGGGTGTAGGCAAGCGTGAGGACTTCTTCCTCAGCACCGGTGAGCGGAGCGTCCGGCACCGCGTGACGCGGGGATTCGGCGCCTTCCACGGCGGCGAAGAATGCGGCGAGCTTCTCCGGGTCCTTGATTCCCGGCTCGGACTCCACGCCCGAGGAGACGTCAACGGCGTACGGACCGACCATTTCGATCGCGCCGGCCACGTTCTCGGGGGTCAGCCCGCCAGAAAGAATCAGCGGCACATCGCCGCGGCGCGGGGTGTCCAGCAGGAATCTCCAGTCGAAGGTCTCGCCGGTTCCGCCGGGGATCCCGGCTTTGTAGGTGTCAAGCAGATGAAAGTCGACGCCGTAGAACTTGCCCATTTCACCCAGCACGTCGCGTCCCTGGACGCGGAATGCCTTGATCACGCGGGCCCCGGTGCGCTCGACGATCGCCTGGCAGAAGTGCTTGCCCTCGTTGCCGTGGAGCTGCACCAGCGTCAGGCCGATCTCGGCGGTCAGCGCGACCACCTCGTCAAGCGGCTGATCGACGAACACGCCGGCGATCTCTGCGGACTTGCGCGCGCTGTCTGCGATGTCGGCGGCGGCTTGCGGCGCGACGTAACGCGGGCTGGCGGGCCACATGATCATGCCCAGCGCCCAGACGTTGTTCTGCACCGCAAGCTGGGCGTCCTCGACGCGGGTGATCCCGCAGATCTTGACGCGCGTTCTGGCGCGTGCTGCGGGCTTGATCGCGTCCGGGTCAACTACCTCCGGGAGATCCTGGTTTTCGGGCGAATCCGTCGTCACGGTCGGAATTCTGACATGACCGTGACGACGGTCCGCCGCAAGGCGTTCTCGATGCGCTGCCGGACTACGGCTGAGTCTGGGCGACGCTGCAGTTGTTCTGCGTGTCGGTGGGACGCGAGCCGAGCTTGGCCTTCAGCGTCTTGTCCTCACCGTTGCGGGTGACTTCGATCTCGATCTCGTCGCCGGGCTGCTTCTTGAGCACCGCCTTCTGGACGTCCGTGCTGGTCTTGACGTCCTCGCCGGCGATCTTCGTGATCACATCCGCGTCGAGGTTGAACTGGGCGCCGTCGATCGTCGCCGTGTCCTGTCCGCCTGCGGTCAGGCCGGCCTTGGCGGCCGGTCCGTCCTTGACGACACAGGCCACAACCGCACCTTCGTCGGTGCCGAGCTTGAGACGCTCGGCCGCCGCGGACGGAAGCGTGCCGGTCGAGACGCCGAGGTAGGCGTAGTCAACCTTGCCGTTCTTCTCGAGCTGCGGGATGATGCGCTTGACCGTGTTGATCGGCACCGCGAATCCGATGCCGACGTTTCCGCCGCTGCCGCCGCTGCCGCCGGTGGCGATCTGGCTGTTGATGCCGATCACTTCGCCGCTTCCGTTGATCAGCGGGCCGCCGGAGTTACCGGGGTTGATCGCGGCGTCGGTCTGGATCACGTTGTCGATCGAGAAGTTGTTCGGTGCCGTGATCGTGCGCTGGAGCGCAGAGACGATTCCGGTGGTGACGGTCTGGTTGAGGCCGAACGGGTTCCCGATCGCGACCACCGGATCGCCGACCGCAACCTTGCCGGAGTCTCCGAGCGGGAGCGTCGTCAGCTTGTGGTCACCCTTGTCGACCTTGACGATCGCGACGTCGTTGGACGGATCCTGACCGATCACCTTGCCGGTGATGCTCTTGTCGTCGTTGAAGGTCACCTTGACGTCGCCCTGGTGGCCGTCCACGACGTGATCATTGGTGATGATGTAGCCGTCGTCGCTGATCACGAAGCCGGTGCCGGTCGCGGTGCCTTCCTGCTCCTGGCCGAAGGTGCTCTCGCCGCCGGTCGATACGCGCGCTGCGATCGAGACGACCGCGGGAGAGGATTCCTTGTAGATCGCGCCGACAGTCTTGGAGTCGCCCGTGGCGTTGGCAGTGGTCGCGGCCACGCCGCCGCCCTGCACGACGGTCTCCTTGCCACCGATCACGCCCGTGGCAATCAGCGCGGCGACGATCGCGGCAACGATCGCGCCGCCGATGATCGCCGATACGAAGGAGAGTCCGGCACTCGAGCCGCCGCCGGATGCGGGGGGCTGAGGGGTGTGGTCAAAGTCGTTCATCGAGTTCATGTCCTTTGTTTAGCAGGGGGTTCGGCACATGAACACCGATTCTGAAGCCTCGGTGCGGGCGGATTTTATTCCGCAATTCGTGCTCAAACCACGATCAATAATCGCGGCGTTGTCTGAGAGAAACCTGAGAAACAGGCTGAGAACGCGTTAGTCCTCGTCGACGCGCGAAAACGCGCGACAGGCCTCTTCGACATCCGGAGAACTCATCAGAGCTTGGCCGATCAGCACGGCATCGACGCCGGCATCGTCCAGACGCATGATCTGGTCCATGTTGGCGATCCCCGATTCGGCGACGATCGTGATCCCGGTCGGGATGTCGGCCATCAGCTCAAAAGTCGTTTCAACGTCGATCTCAAAGGTCGCAAGATCGCGGTTGTTGATGCCGATCACGTCGGCGTCGATCTCGAAGGCCTGCTCGAGCTCTTCCTCGTTGTGCACTTCGACGAGCACGTCGAGGTCCAGGGAATGCGCCTCGTCGTAGAGCTCACGGAGCCGACGCTCGCTCACGGATGCGACGACGATCAGGATCGCGTCAGCGCCGTGGGCGGCCGATTCGTAGAGCTGGTACGGGTCGATGTGAAAGTTCTTGGCGAGGATCGGCAGCCCGCTTGCGGCGCGCGCCTCGTCGAGGTCGGCGATCGTGCCGCCGAAGTTCTTCTCGTCGGTCAGCACCGAGAGCGCCGCGGCTCCGCCGCGCTCGTAGGCCTGGACGATCTCGGAGACGGTCGAGCCCGCGCGAATCTCACCGGCGCTGGGTGAGCGACGCTTGTGTTCGGCGATCACGGACAGGCCGGGCCGCACGAGTGCCTCGTTGAACGGTTTGCCTTCGTGACTTGATGACGCGATCAGCTTCTCCAGCTCGCTGACCGGCACGGCGCGTTTGCGCGTCTCAAGCTCGTCGCGCGTCACTGTGATGAGGTTTTCGATCCTGCTGCCCAAAGTTTCTGCGTATTCCCCTACCCGGCGAGGAGCTGTGAGCGCTCCACGAACTGGTTCAGTTTGTCATGTGCGGCGCCGGTGTCGATCGACTTCGTCGCCTGCTGCACGCCTTCGGCCAGCGAACCGGCCTTGCCCCCGACGTAGATCGCCGCTGCAGCATTGATGATCGTAAGCGTACGGTCCGGGCCGTCGGAACCGCTCAGCACGGCTTTTGTCGTTGCCGCGTTCTCCTCCGGCGTACCCGCCGAGAAGCGTCCGGGCTCGACGGTTTCGAGCCCGAGGTCCTCGGGCGTGACCTCGTGCGAGCTGATCTCCGAGCCGCGGATCTCGGTCACCCGAGTGGTGTGGGTGGCCGAAAGCTCGTCAAGGCGATCCATCCCGTGCACGACCATCGAGTGGTCGGTGCCGAGCTCCGCGAGCGCTTCGGCGATGACCTGCTGGTAGCGCGGGTCGGAGACGCCGATCAGCTGGTGGCCGGCTCCGGCCGGATTGGTCAACGGACCGAGGAAGTTGAAGACCGTGCGCACGGCGAGCGCCTTGCGCACCGGGACGACGTACTTGGTGGCCGCGTGGTAGACCGGCGCAAACATGAAGCCGAAGCCGATCTCGTCGATCAGCGTGGCGACGGACTCGGGGCTGAGCTCGATCTTGGCGCCCAGCGCCTCGAGCAGATCGGCGCTGCCGCTCTTGCTGGTGGCCGATCGATTGCCGTGCTTTGCGATCGCGCAGCCCGCGCCGCAGGCGACGAACGCGGCAGTGGTCGAGACGTTGAAGGTCGGCGTGCCGCCGCCGGTACCGGCGGTGTCCACGAGGTCGTGGCGACCGGTGTTGACCGGGAGCGCGTGGTGGCGCATCGTGCGGGCGAGGCCGGCGAGTTCTTGGGCGGTCTCGCCCTTGGTGCGAAGCGCGATCAGAAAGGCGGCCGTCTGCGCCTCTCCGACGTTGCCGGACATGATCTCGTCGAGCACGTTGGCCGCCGAATCAAGCGTCAGGTCCTCCCCGTCCGCGGCGCGATCGATCGCCTCCGTGAGGACGGGATTCGGTATCAACGGCTCGTCGGCGGCGGAATTCATTTGAGGAAGTTTGCCAGCAACGAAAGGCCTGTGCCGGTCAAAATCGATTCCGGGTGGAACTGGACGCCTTCTGCGGGCAGTTCCTTGTGGCGCAGGCCCATGATGATCCTGCCCTCCGGTGCGTCCGTGGTGGCGCTGACTTCAAGAACGTCGGGCAGAGTTTCGGGCTTGACGACCAGCGAGTGGTACCGCGCGACTTCGATCGGCGATTCGACGCCCGCGTAGATCGTCTTGCCGTCATGCTCGACGAGCGCAGACTTCCCGTGCGTGGGTGTTCCGCGAACGACCTCGCCGCCGAAGACCTGCCCGAGCGCCTGGTGACCGAGGCAGACCCCGAGCACAGGCGTGCCCGCCTCGGCGAATGTCTTTATCGCCTCAAGCGAAACCCCCGCCTCGTTCGGGGTGCACGGCCCCGGCGACACAACGAGTCGATCTGCGTTGCGAGCCAGCAGCTCCGGAACGGTCGCCGCGTCGTTGCGCACCACTTCGACTTCCGCGCCAAGCTCGCCGAGGTATTGCACGAGGTTGTACGTGAATGAGTCGTAGTTGTCGATGATCAGAACATTCATGCCCAGTCCTCCTGAGCTGCGGCGAGTTCGAGAGCCTTGAAGACCGCGCGCGATTTGGCGTGCGTCTCTGCGACCTCAGTCGCCGCATCGGAGTCGGCGACGATACCCCCGCCGGCCTGAACGTGCGCAATCCCGTCCTTGATCACGACCGTGCGGATCACGATGCAGGTGTCGAGGTTGCCGCCGAAATCGACGTAGCCGACGGCGCCTGCGTAGGCGCCGCGCTTGACCGGCTCGAGCTCGTCGATGATCTCCATCGCGCGTACCTTGGGCGCGCCGCTGAGCGTGCCGGCGGGCAGGCAGCTGCGCAGCAGTTCAATTGCCGACTCGCCGGCTTTGAGCGTGCCGCTGATCTGGCTGACGATGTGGATGACGTGACTGAAGGTCTCGATGCGCATCAGGTCATCGACCTTCACCGAGCCGAATTCGCAGACCTGGCCGAGGTCGTTGCGGCCGAGGTCGACCAGCATCACGTGCTCTGCGACTTCCTTCTCGTCCGCGAGCAGCTCTTCGCCGAGGGCCGCATCTGCGGCCGGGTCCTCGGCGCGCGGGCGCGTGCCGGCGATCGGGCGGTACTCGGCGTGACGACCAGTGACCTTCACGAGCGGCTCAGGCGAGGCACCGGCGATGTGGAAGTCGTCGAACTCGAGGAAGTACATGTACGGCGAGGGATTGACCGCGCGGATGCCGCGGTAGACACTGAACGGGTCGACCGGGCATTCGCCGCTCCAGCGCTGGGAGGGCACCACCTGGTAGGCGTCGCCGGCGCGGACGTACTCCTTGACCGCTTCGACGGCGTTGGCGTAGCCCTCGTCGCCGATGTTCGATTCGAAATCAGGTGCCGACGCGGCCTCACGCTTTTCGGCGCGCGGAACCGGACCGCTCAGGCGCTCGCGGATCTCGGCGATCGTCGCCTCTGCGGCGGCGTAGGCGGCGTCGACATCTGCGCCCTTGTCGAGGAAGACGTTTGCGATCACCGTCAGGCGGTGCTTGAAGTGGTCGAACGCGACGAGCGCGCCGGTGATCGTGAGCGCCATGTCGGGAAGGCCGACGGGGTCGGGGTTGGGGTCGCCCAGCACCGGCTCGACGTAGCGCACGAGGTCGTAGCCGAACAGCCCGACCGCGCCTCCCGTGAAGGGCGGCAGGTCGAGCTCCGGAAGTTCGGCCGGGACGTACTTGGCGAGATCGTCGGCGACTGCGCGATACGGGTCGCTGAACTCCGTGGCGACCCCCCCGACGGTCAGCACGCCGTCCTTCAGGGTGATCAGCGCGCGCGGCTTGACCCCGATGAACGACCAGCGACCGAAGCGGTTGCCCTGCTCGGCCGACTCAAGCAGAAACGCCGGACCATCGCCGCGCAGCTTCAGAAACGCGGAGACCGGGGTCTCGACGTCCTCGATGAACGACTCGCTGATCGGAATGACTGTCGCCCCGTCAACCGCAAGGGTGCGGACCTTTTCGAGCGATGGCAGCGCCATCAGCGCGCGCGCTCGTTGAGGATCGCGAAGGCGTCCTGCAGGCTGAGTCCTCGCTGCGTCATCAGCACGGCAAGGTGGTAGATCACGTCGGCGGCCTCGTTGGCCACGCGGTCGTCGGTCTCCTCGCGCGCGGCGCGTGTGACCTCTTCGGCCTCTTCGAGCACCTTCTCGGCGATGAACGGTGGGTCGTTCAGGAGCTGTGTCGTGTAGGAGCCCTCGGGCATCTCGGCGCGGCGGGCGTTCAGCGTGCTCGTGAGCTCGCCCGGCGATTCAAAGCGCTGGAGCGCCGGCTCGCCATCGAATCCGCGGTAGAAGCAGGTCGTCTCGCCCGTGTGGCAGGCGGGTCCGGTCGGCTCGACGAGCGCGAGGATCGCGTCGGCGTCGCAGTCGTAGCGCAGCTCGCGAACCTTCTGAACGTTGCCGCTCTCTTCACCCTTGTGCCAGAGCCTGTTGCGCGAGCGGGAAAAGAACCAGGTCTCCCCCGTCTCCTGCGTCTTTCCGAGCGATTCCTCGTTCATGTAGGCAAGCGTCAGCACGGCGCCGCTGTCGGCGTCCTGAACGATGCACGGGATCAGGCCGTTTGAGTCGAAGGTGAGTTCTGGCATTTGCGGGGGATTCTATGTGCCACCGTCGACCCCACCCCCAAGACCGGCTTCCTCGTGATTTTGTTGAGGAAGCCAGTTGACTCAATCGCTCCGGTCGGTCGGCGCGCCGCGGGCAGCGAGGATCGCGACCCAGACGACCCCGCACAGACCGAGCAGCACGATCACAGCTCCGAACGTCGTGTTTGCGTAAGTGAGCAGGATCCCGAGCACGATCACCACGGCCGACGCGACCGCGATCGGCACAGCCCGCGGATCCAGCTTCTGATCGTCCTGATTCATCAAACCACCCTGTAGTAGTGCCGTACCAACGGATCGCCTTCGATCAGATCGAGCGCGCGCTGGTAGACGCCGCTGTCGGCCGCCGTCCAGCGGGCCGTGACCTGACTCTTGTAGTCCTCCCACGATCCGATGCTGAACTCCTCCACGTATGTGCACTGCTTCTCACTGCCTGCGCGACGATTGAGATGCCATTCATACGCCCCCGTGCGGCGGCGGGCGCGCTCAAGGCCGTTCATCGCCTCGACAAACGCAGCGTCGTTCTCTTCCGGGACGAAGTACTGAACCGCGACGTGGAGCGGGCTCGAAGCCTGCTCCGGCTCGTAGACGCTGTCCGGGTCGGCGAGCTCCATCGTCACCATGCTGAAGTCGAGCTTCCCGGTGTTCGGGAGCAGGCCCCACCAGTAGACGCTCACGGCCGTGAGCACAAGCAGGCCGGACGCAATCATCAACGCCGTCTCGATCGAGGTCCAGTTGGCAAGCAGACCCCAGACGAACGCGCCGACGCCCTGCGTTCCCATGAAGACGAGCGAGTAGATCGAGAGCGCGCGGCCGCGCACCCATTGCGCGAGGCTGAGCTGCATCAGCGCGTTGAGCATCGCCAGCGAGCTGAGCCATGCGAATCCACCGGCCAGCAGCAGGACCATCAGGGCGCCCACCGGCAGGGTCGCGGCGGCGACCGTGGCGACCGCGAAGACGATCGCACCGGCCGCGAGAATGCGATTCTCGGAGTGACGCGCGCGGATCTTCGGCTGGACCGTGACGGCAAGCAGCGCGCCCACTCCCAGCGCCGCAAGCAGCAGGCCGTACCCGCTTGAGCCAAGCCCGAGTCGATCGGCCGCAACCGATGGCAACAGCGCCCACAGCGCCGAACCCGGGATCGTGAAGAGCGCCGCGCGCAAGAGAATCCGACGGACGATCCGGCCGAACCGCGTGTAGCGCACACCTGCACCGAGCGCGGGGATCATCCGCTCGCGGCCGAGCGACTTCTGCGGCGGGCGCTTCCACATCAGCAGCGCGACGATCACGAAGACGAATGACGCGGCGTTGATCCCGAACACGAGCGCCGGTCCGCTGGCGGCGACAAGCACACCCGCCAGCGCGGGCCCGACGGCGCGCGAGAGGTTGACGATCACGCCGTTGAGCGACGACGCCGCAGGCAGCTCCTTGCGCGGAACGAGCTCCGGCTGGATCGCCTGCCAGGCCGGCAGCATGAATGCGTTCGCGCCGCCGAGCAGAAACAGCATCGCGAGCAGCGACGTGGAGGTCAGCTCATCCGTGATCGCCAGCGCCGTCAGCGCGCCGGCGAAGATCATCGAGGCGAACGTCGAGACGAGCAGAATCGTGCGGCGGTTGCGTGAATCAGCGAGCGCGCCGGAGGGCAGCGCGAGGAACAGCACGGGGATCAGCGTCGCTGTCTGCACCCATGCGACCAGCGCCGGGCTGTGCGCGGACTCGACCAGGAACCACTGCGCGCCCACGACCTGCATCCAGACGCCGATGGTTGAGCCGAGCTGCGCGGCCCAGAGGATCGAGAACATGCGATGACGCAAGGGCGCCCAGGGCGACCCGGTTGAGGCGGTTTGGAAGTCGACGGTGCTCATCGCGTCTGGAGAGTTTTACTCACAGGCAACCGACCTGCCCCATAAACTCCCCCCGCCGTTCACCACACACCCCTCGTTCAACACATATCGGGAGACACACCTTGAAGTGCTCACGCCTCGGTGCCCTCGGACTGCTTTCCGCGTCCGTCGGGTCACTTCTGCTGCTGCCAACCTCGGCGCTGGCCAAGACGACCTCGTCTGCGGCCAGCAACAGTGCAATCGACACGCTCTGGGTTCTGATCTGCGCGTTTCTGGTCATCTTCATGCTCGCGGGATTCGCCGCGCTTGAAGTCGGACTCGTGCGCGGGAAGAACGCCGGATCGATCATCGCAAAGGTCCTGCTCAACGCCGCAATCGCGACTGTCGCCTTCTGGGCGGTCGGCTTCGCGATCGGCTTCGGCGGCGACGGGGACTTCTTCGGGACCACGGGATTCTTTCTCGCGGGGTTCACCGATCCGCTGACCTCGTTCCCCGCGATGGCGGGATCCGACGCCTCGATCTACGCGAAGTTCCTGTTCCAGTACGGCTTTGCGGCCGTGGTGCTGGCGATCGCCGTCGGCCCGCTGGTCGAACGCGTGAAGTTCGGCGTCTACATCATCTTCGGACTGATCTTCTGCGGTCTGATCTACCCCGTGGCCGCCCACTGGGTCTACGGCGGCGGCTTTCTGCAGCAATGGGGCATGGAGGACTTCGCCGGATCGACCGCGGTCCACGTGGTCGGCGCCACCGCAGGGCTCGCCGGCGTGCTGCTGCTCGGCCCGCGCCGCGGCAAGTATCGCGACGGCGTGAGCCGCCCGATGCCCGGCCACTCGATGCCGATGTTCGGCCTCGGAATCCTGATCCTCTGGTTCGGCTGGTTCGGCTTCAACGCCGGATCCACCTTCCAGGCGCTCGGCGTGCACTTCGCCGAGGTCGCGGTGGTGACCAACCTCTCCGTCGCATGCGGCGTCATCGGCGCGACGATCACGAACTATCTCTTCGAGAAGGACTTCAACATCGCGATGATCGGCAACGGCGCGATCGCCGGAGCGGTCGCGATCACGGCGCCCTCCGGATACGTCGAGCCGTGGGCAGCAGTGCCGATCGGCCTGCTCGGCGGGGTGATCGTCGTGCTCGGCCTGAACTGGATCGACCACAAGCTCGACGACCCGATCGGTGCGATCACGGCGCACGGCATGGTCGGCATCTGGGGCACGATCGCGGCCGGGCTCTTCGCGGTTCCGCGTTTCGCTGAACAGGCCGGAGTCGGCGTGCAGGACGGCGGCGAGTTCATCGGCGGCCTGTTCTACAGCGGCAGCTTCCAGCAGCTCGGCGTGCAGCTCGCGGGCGTCGCGATCGTCGCGGCATTCGTGTTCGTGACGAGCTTCGCCGTGTTCTCCGCAATCAAGTACACGATCGGTATCCGCGTGTCACCCGAAGAGGAAGACGGCGGGCTCGACATCACCGACCACGGCATGTACGGCTACCCCGAGACCTTCATCCCGCCGAGCGAACTCGCAGACCCGGGTCTTCCGGCCGCGGCCGGCTTCCGCCACGGCTAGCCCAATCACCTGAATTCAAAGGAGCATTTGAACAATGAAGAAGATCGAAGCATTTATCCGTTACGAGGCCTTTGACCCGATCCGCAACGCGCTCACCGAACAGGGAGTTCCGAGCATGTCGGTCACGGAGGTCAAGGGCTCAGGCCGGCAGGGCGGAATCACCGAGCGCTACCGCGGCGCGGAACTCGTAATCCACCTGCGCCCGAAGCTGAAGATCGAGATCGTGGTCGGCGACCACGAGGTCGACATCGTCGTCAACGCGATCCTCGAGAACGCACAGACCGGCGAGGTCGGCGACGGCAAGATCTTCATTCTTCCGGTCGAGGACGCGATCCGCGTGCGCACCGGCGAACGCGGTGACGTCGTGATGGAGACGCACCCGACCGAGTAGCGATCAGAGCGTTTCTTCGTCGGCGACGACGCCGATGGTCCGGGCAGGGACGCCCGCGACCTTCGCGCGCGGCGGCACCGAGTCGAGCACGACGGCCCCGGCACCGATAAACGCCTCTTCGCCGATCTCGATTCCGGGAAGCAGACAGACCGACGAGCCGATCCGCGCGCCGCGGCGAACGGTCACGGCCTGTTGGGCGAGATCGGGATCGCGTCCGATCGAGTCATCGGTTGCGCCCGAGAGCATTGCGCCGATGAAGACGTCCGCTTCGATCACCATTCCCGGCATCACGATCGAGTTGTTCTGGATCTTCGTGCCGCGCCCGATACTCGCGCCGACACCGATGCTGCAGCCGCGCCCGATCACGCAGTCCTCGGCCACCACGGCGCCTTCGCGAACGAACGACTGGTCTCCGATGATCGTGTCGGACCCGATCCTGCACCCGCTGATCATCACGACGCCGTTGCAGATCATCGCCCCCGCCTCGATCACGGTACGCACCTTCGGCTGTGGCACGGCGCGCGTGTCGATCGCGAGCGTCGGGCTCTCGCCGATCACGCAGTTGTGTTTGACGACCGCCAACGCATCGATCGTCACGTCGTCGTAGATCACGACGTTTGCGCCGATCTGGGCGGTCGGATGGATCTCGACGCCTGAACCGACAAGCAGATTCGGAGCGCGCGAGTCCGGCGCCAGAGAACCGAAGCTGAGATCGCGAACGTACGGCATCGTCCGAGACTACTGGCGTGGCCTCAGCTGCGCAAAAGGCCGCGCATCCTCAAGCTGGCCGGCGAGCGACAGCAGCGACTCCTCGCCGGCCGGACCGCCGATCAGCTGGACTGACCCGGGGAGCCCGTCCTTCTCGATCCCGGTCGGGAGCGAGACGGCAGGCAGGCCCGAGAGGTTCGCCCCCGCGGTGAACGACGTGAACTGAACTGCGCGGTCGAATGCCGGCATGCCGTGACTCGCGTCGATCCAGCCGATTTCGACCGGGCGCAGGTTGAGTGTCGGCGTGAGCAGAGCATCAAACGGCTCCAGTGCCGCGACCGTCTGACGCGCGAAACCCTTGAGCGTGTTGTCCACCATCACCATGTCGAGCGCCTTGATCTTGTTGCCGCGCTCCCAGAAAGCCCAGGTCAGCGCTTCAACCGTGTCCGGCGTGACCTCCTGCCCCGAGAGCTGCGCGCCCGAGCGCGCGAGCGAGGAAATGCCGATCGCCCAGACATCCATGAAGAATTCGAGCATCGAGGAGTTGAAGGGCGGATCAAACTCGACCACCTCATGGCCGAGCGACTCGAGCAACCTGGCGGTCTCGGCGACGTTCTCCAGGTGCTCACTTGCGACCGGCACATCGATCGACGGCTTGACCGAGACGGCAATGCGCAGCTTGCCCGGATCCCGGCGGGCAGCCTCGAGGAATGTGCCGCTCGGCGGCGGTGCCCAGTTGGCGTCGCCACTCTCGTAGCCGGCGAGCACGTCGAGCGTCGCGGCGGCGTCCGCGACACTGCGCGTGAGGAATCCTTCGGTGACCATCGGCGATTCCGCGAGCACCGGGCCGGGCGAGATGCGGTTGCGACTGGCCTTCAGACCGACAAGGCCGCAGCAGGCAGCAGGGATCCGCAGCGAGCCCGCGCCGTCTGACCCGTGGGCGATCGGCAGCATCCCCGAAGCGACGGCCGCACCGGCGCCGCCAGATGAGCCGCCGGGGGTGCGATCGGTGTCATATGGATTGCGCACTGCGCCATAGCGCGAAGACTCGCTGACCGGCAGGATCCCGAGCTCGGGCAGGTTCGTCTTGCCGACGATCACGAAGCCCGCGTCCTTGATGCGACGAGCGACATGCGAGTCGAACGGCGCGACGAAGTCGCCGAAGATCCGCGAGCCACAGGTGAAGGGATACCCGTCCACCATCGCGCCGATGTCCTTGATCGCTGTCGGCACGCCGGCAAACGGGCGATCGTCGCCGGTTTCGACCGCATCGGCCGCGGCGAGCGCGCGGTCGGCGTCGGTCATCGTGAATGCGTTCAGCGTCGGATCGAGTTCCTCGATCTTCGCCAGCGCCAGCTCGGTCAGCTCTCGTGACGTGTAATCCCCGTTGCGAACGCCGGCCGCGAGTTCCACGGCCGGCGTGCAGAGGATTTCGGAGTCGCCCATACGGGCCACCCTACTTCGTCAGCTTGAACTTCACCCTCGCCGATGCAGAGTTGTCTGCGGTGGCGGATTCGCCCGGCGTTGAGACGGAGACCGTCAACCTGGTTGAAGTCGCGGTCTTGGGAGTGACTTTCACTTTGAATCCGACGGAAGCACCCGGAGCGAGGCTCAGGAGCGACTTCACGAACTTGATCCGCTTGACCTTCTTCGATGAGACGACCTTGATCTTGACCGGCGCGGCGATGCGGCCGCCGATGTTCGTGACCGTGAACCGCCGGGTCGCAGACGAGCGAGGCTTGGCACTTGATTTCACCGCCGAGATCACGAGATTCGGGGGTGCCAACGGCGGCGCAACAAGACACGCGGACTGCCGCGCAGCGTCGCTCGGGCAGAGATCCTGGGTCTCGTCGCCGTATCCGTCCAAGTCCGCGTCGGGCTCTATCGTCGCCCTGACGGCCGGCATGTTCTCGTTGCACGCGCTGGTTGTGAATACCGCGGTGTCGCCGACAACCTGGGAATCGAGGCCTGAGATGTAGCCGCAGAAGTTGCTCGGACTGCCGGGAACCGGAGAGTAAGAGGTGAACGCCATCGTTCCGGCCGGCACCGAGAGGCCGATTCGATCACCCGGCTGGGCGGAAACCCGCGTGTTCACGGTCTCCAGATGAGTCCCCGCATCCGCCGTCACGGGAATCGTCACGTTCGCTGCAGTCTTCTGCAAACTGATCGTTGCGCCGAGCGGTGTCGTCGGGCGCAGGAAAAGCGCCTGGACAGAGGATGCCGGACCGCCAACCTTCACGGTGACCGATGTGATGACGCCCGAAGCCGGAGACCCGGCAAACTCGCTGGCGTCCGGATTTCGAACCTGGACCAGCACGAAATCAGTCCCGAAGTCCGCCGGCGTTCCGGTGAACGGGTCACCGAAAGTCGTCGCCGCCGTGGCACTCGGAACAAGGGCTAGTAGAAGAAGCAGGACAAGCGGGAGAAAGAGTCTTTTTGTCAACATTCCGCGATTATCGGAAGAACCGGCGACGGAACTTAGTCAGCCGATGCCGAGCCGGTCGAGCAGCGCATCGTCCCTGCGCCAGCCCTTGCGCACGCTGGCCTTGAGTTCAAGGTGCACATGCGACTCGAGCAGTTCTTCAAGCGCGGGCCGCGCCGCCGCGCCGATCGACTTGATCATCTTGCCGCCCTTGCCGATCACGATGCCCTTCTGAGACTCGGTCTCGACCCAGAGATGCGCGGTCACGTAGGTGATCGTACCCGAGTCGTCGGCGGGCTCGACGCGCTCGATCTCATCCACGCGAACCTCGATGGCGTGCGGCAGTTCGTCGCGCGTGCGCAGCAGCGCCTGCTCGCGGATCAGCTCCGAGATGCGGATCTCAATCGGCTGGTCGGTCGCCTCCTCGGCGGGAAACAAGAACGGACTGGCGGGAAGGATGTCGATCAGTGCCTCGATCAGCTCGGGGATCCCTTTGCCGGTGCGCGCGGAGACCGGGTAGATCTCGCCCGGGGCAAACTCGGCCACGGCGCTCAGCTCCTCGACGATCCGGCCCTTGTCGAGCAGGTCGATCTTGTTCACCGCGGTGATCACCGGCACGCCGGCCTGCTTGAGCAGCTCGGCGAGGTACTTGTCCCCGCCGGCCGATTTCTGCTCGCCGTTGATCACGAACAGCGCGCCGTCGCAGTCGCCGACGGCGCGGATCACACCCTTCTGCATACGCTCGGTCATCGCGTCCTTCGGGCGCTGCGAACCGGGCAGGTCAACGAGGATCAGTTGGGCATCGCGGCGCGTGAGCACGCCACGAACCTCGCGACGCGTGGTCTGCGGCTTGTCGCTGACGATCGCGACCTTCTCGCCGACGATCCCGTTGACGATCGTCGACTTGCCGGCGTTCGGGCGGCCGGCCAGCGCGATCATCCCGGACTTGGTGCCTAGGCCCTCGAACGACAGGTTTCCCTGCGGGTCAAACAGGTCGCTCATCACTCGAGCCCATCGACGATCTCGTCCTGGAGCTCGAGCATTTCACCGTCGTCGACCTCGTGGTCGTATCCGCACAGGTGCAGCACTCCGTGAACGACGGCTTCAACCATGTTCTCGGTGTGCTCCGGATTGATCGCGACGTCACCCAGCTCAAGCGCGCCGGTCACAACGAGCGGCGGGGCGCCGTCGTCGGCG
>JAEMSX010000002.1:0-55207 GCA_016462645.1 Thermoleophilaceae bacterium | reverse complement strand
CCTGTCGACGGCGATCTCCTCGCCGTCGACAGGAAAGCTGAGGACATCGGTCGGCTCGTCCTTGCCGCGGTACTCGCGGTTGAGTTCATGGATGCGGAACTCGCCGACGATCTCGATCGCGACGTGTCCGTCCTCGACGCCGAGCCGGTCCAACGTCGCGCGAGCGGCGCCGATCAGGTCGTCTTCAGGGGCGCCCGGCTCGACACCCTCCTCGACGATCAACTCGATCTCGAGGGCGTCGGCGCTCATACGTCCTGGTCGTCGTCGCCGGTGCCGCGACGCCGCGGTTTCTTGCGCGACTGGCGCTGCTGCTCGAGCAGCTCCGCGTGCTCTGCGTAGGCCGAAACGATGTGTTGAACAAGCTTGTGGCGCACGACGTCAGTGTCGTCGAAACGGACGAAGCCGATGTCGTCGATGTCGTCGAGGATCTGGCCGACTTCAATCAACCCCGAGCGCTCGCCGCGCGGGAGGTCGATCTGCGTGACGTCGCCGGTGACGACGATCTGCGAGCCGAAGCCGAGGCGCGTGAGGAACATCTTCATCTGCTCGGGCGTGGTGTTCTGGGCCTCGTCGAGAATCACGAATGAGTCATTCAGGGTGCGACCGCGCAGGAACGCGAGCGGTGCCACCTCGATCGCGCCGCTTTCCAGAAACTCGTTGACGCGCTCTGGCTCGAGCATGTCGTAGAGCGCGTCAAACAGCGGGCGCATGTACGGGTCGACCTTGGCCATCAAGTCGCCGGGCAGAAAGCCGAGGCGCTCGCCGGCCTCGACGGCGGGGCGCGTGAGGATGATGCGCGAAACGCGGCGCGTCGAGAGCGCCTGAGCCGCCATCGCGATCGCCAGATACGTCTTGCCGGTACCAGCGGGGCCCACGCCGAAGGTCACGGTCTTCGAGCGGATCGCGTCGACGTATTCCTTCTGGTTGACCGTCTTCGGGGCGACCTTCTTGTCGCGGTGGCGCCAGACGACGTCCTCCAGAACGGCTGCGGGATCCTTGTGGTGATCGAGCGCGCTCTCGACGACCTGGATAGTGCCGGGCGCGATCTCGTGACCGTGCTCGATCAGGCCGGCGAGTTCGTCGACGACGACACGCGCAGCGTCGATGTCAACGTCATCGCCTTCAAGTGTGAGGACATTGCCGCGCAGGTGCACGCGACAGTCGAGGTGATCTTCCAAAGTCTTCAGCACCACATCCTGGGTGCCGGCAAGTTCTGCAGCTACGTCGTTCTCGAGCTCGATCGTCGTACGCGTCAAGCGTTTTTCTCCCCACTGAGATGTGCTTTGACAGAGGCCTGCACACGGTTTCCGTCGGCCTCGCCCTTGACCTTGCCCATCACTGCGCCCATGACTTTGCCCATGTCGGACATGCCGGCGGCGCCGGTTTCTTCGATCGTGCTGGCAACGACCGCGTCGAGCGCGTCGTCATCCATCTGTGCGGGCAAGTACTGGTCAATCAGCGCCGCCTCGGCCTCTTCCTGGGCGGCCGCGTCGTCGCGTCCGCCGTCGCGGAAAGCCTTGGCCGCTTCGACGCGCTTCTTGCGCGCGGTGCGCAGAATCGCGAGCTCATCGTCGTTGCCGTCCTTTGACGCACGCTGAAGCTCCGCGACGATCAGGCGCAATGCCTGAACCTTCTCGGTCTCGCGCGCCTTCATCGCGGTTTTCACGTCATCCTGGAGCTGATCGACAATGGCCATGCACTCAGAGTAATGGCGCGGGCGGGCGGCCCGTGTCGATCCGCGGGTTAGTTGGGCAGCAGGACGATCTTGCCGAACTTGGTTCCGGCGGTGAAGCGGTCGTAGGCGGCGGCCACCTCGGAGAGCGGGAACGTTTCCATCACCGGGACAACGATGGAGCCGTCGGCGAGGCCCGGGAGGATCTCGCGCTCGACGGCGCGTGACGCGATTGCCTTCTCCTCGAGCGGGCGCGCCCGCAGGGTCGATCCGCGCAGCGTGGCGCGCTTGCCCATGATCGCCAGAAGATTGACCTCGGCCTTGATCCCCGCGCCGACGCCGATCACAACGATGCGACCGCCGGTTGCGAGCGAATAGATCGAGGTCTCGAGATTCGGGCCGCCGACCAGCTCCAGCACGACGTCATACGGACCGTGCGTGCTGACGTCGTCAGGCACGATCACCTCATCCGCGCCGAGCGCCCGGACCGAGTCGTGCACCGACGCGTCGCGAACACTGGCAACGACGTAGGCACCGGCACGCTTCGCGATCTGGATCGCCGCGGTGCCGACGCCGCCGGCAGCGCCATTGATCAGCAAGCGCTCACCGGGGCGCAGACCGCCCTGCGTGAACACCGCGTCATGCGCGGTCAGAAAGACTTCGGCGAACCCGCCGGCGGCCGGCCAGTCAATCGAATCCGGCACCGGCATCGCAACCGACTCGTGCACGATCGCAAGCTCGGCCTGGCCGCCCCCGCCGGTGATCGTCATGACACGGTCGCCCGGCGCGAACCGGCGCACGCCCTCGCCCACAGCTACAACTTCACCCGCAAACTCAAGGCCTGGAATGTCTGCCGGATAGCCGGGCGGCGGCGGGTACCCGCCCTTGCGCTGCAGGATGTCGGCGCCGTTCAGGCCGGCCGCCCGCACGTGCACGAGCAGTTCGCCGGCGCCGGCGATCGGGTCGGGCTGCTGCTGAGCGGAGATCGCTCCATCAGAAATCGTTGCGGCAAGCATCGCGGCGAAGTCTAAGGGCACAGGAGCGCCGGACGCGGTCGCGCGATGATGTGGCAGGATTGCCGGATGCCGCAGCCATTGATCGCAGTCACGGGCGCAACTGGCGCCGTCGGAGGATTGACCGCCGAGCGCCTCGCCGACGGGGGCGCGAATCTCCGGCTGATCGTCCGCGACCCGGACGCCGCGCCGAAGATTGCCGGCGTTGACGTCGCGATCGCGTCCGACTACTCGGCGACCGACGAGATGACCGAGGCGCTGAAGGGTGTGGACACGCTCTTCCTCGTCAGCGGCCGCGAGTCCGAGAACCGCCTTGAGCAGCACTACAGCGCGATCGATGCTGCTGCCGCTGCCGACGTCTCGCGCGTTGTCTACACCTCCTTCTGCGGCGCCGCCCCGGACGCCGCGTTCACGCTCGCCCGCGACCACTACGCAACCGAACAGGCGATCGTCCAGTCGGGCATGGCGTTCGTGTTCCAGCGACAGAACCTCTACACCGACTTTCTCCCGATGCTCGCCGGTGCCGACGGGATCATCCGCGGCCCCGGCGGAGATGGCCGCCTGGTGCCGGTCACGCGCAGCGATGTCGCCGACGTGGCGGTTCGCCTGCTGACCGACGACTCATACGACGGCGAGACCTTCAACATCTGCGGCCCGGAGCGCGTCTCGCTGCGCCACATCGCCAACCGCCTGACGGCGCTGACAGGAAAGCTCTTCGAGTACCAGCAGGAATCTGTCGAGGACGCCTACAAGTCGCGCTCCCACTACGGCGCGCCGGACTGGCAGGTCGAGGCGTGGGTCAGCACGTATCTGGCGATCGCCGACGGCGAGTTCGACGTCTACACGGAATCGACCGAGTTGCTCTCGGGCCACCCGCCGACATCATTCGAACGCTGGGTCACAGACCACCCCGAGAGCTGGTCACACGTGGAGCGTTCGGCCTAAACAGCCGAGAGGCGCAGGCCGGTCCAGCCGCCTTCGCTGATCCGCCCGGTCTCGCGCAGACCATGCGCGGCGTATGCGGCCGAGATCTCGTCGGCCTCTTCGTCGAGCAGTCCGGAGAGCACGACCTCGCGCATTCCGTGGTCGGCCGGGATCTGCGCCGCAACGTCGAGCAGCTGCGGGCGCATGATGTTGGCGAAGACCGTCGGCGCGAGCGCGGGAATGCCGTCGCCCTCGGGATCGCGAACGTCACTCTGGAACGCGGCCACCGAAACATCGTTGCGGACCGCGTTCTCCTCGGTCGCAGTCACCGCGAGGTGATCGAAGTCGTAAGCGCGCAGCGGCCCCCATCCCAACTTGCCTGCGGCGATCGCCAGCACGCCGCTTCCGCAGCCAAGGTCGATCAGCTCACCCTCGTTGCCGCCCTCAGCGGCGATGTCGAGCAACAGCCGCAGGCACAGGCGGGTGGTCGGATGCGAGCCGGTACCGAAGGCCTGTCCGGGATCGAGCACGATCTCGACGGCGCCGGCCGCGGGCTCTGCGTCATCCCAGCTCGGGCGCAGGAAGATCGTCGGCTCGGATGCGCCGGCGGAAGGCGTGATCAGCATCGAGCCGTGGAAGTCCTTCCAGCGCTCCTGCCAGTCATCGGCCACTTCGGTGGTGCGCACTTCGACGAGGTCGTCGCCGACCGCGACCTGCAGATCCGGCAACGTCGGGACTTCGCCGGGCGGTCCGTAGACGGCGTACTCGACGATGTCGCCGTCGCGGATCTCTTCGATCCCCGTGGGCGCCAGCTCGATCAACTGCGCGAGCGCAAGCTCAGCGTTCTCCGCCTTGCAGCGAATCGCGAGCCGGATCATCCGATTCCGATCATCGCAGCGCGCGGCGCAGGCGACCCATGATTCCGTCGCCGCCGGCGGACTTGTAGTTGTCCTCGGTGAGCGACGCGTCGAACTCCTCGAGCAGCCTGCGCTGCTCGGAGTTGAGGTTGTGCGGCACCTGAAGATTGATCACGGCGTGCAGATCGCCCCGCGTGTTGTTGCGCAGGCCGGGAAGCCCGTGGCCCTTGACCTTGATGTCATCGCCGTGGGTCACGCCGGAATCGAGCTTGATCGTCTCGGGTCCGTCGAGCGTTTCAACTTCGACCTCGCGGCCGAGCATCGCGGCGTGCGCGGGCAGGTCGACGACCGTGTAGAGATCGCGGCCCTCGCGATGGAAGCGCTCATCGGCCTCAATCGCAACCTGCACGTAGAGATCGCCCGGAGGCCCGCCGTTGGCGCCCGCGTGGCCACGGCCCGCGACGCGGACCTGCTGGCCGTCTTCGATCCCCGCGGGGATCGTCACCTTCACGTCGCGATCAACGCGCACACGGCCCTTGCCGGCGCATTCCTTGCAGGGCGACTCAACCGTCTGGCCGAGCCCCTCGCATTCATCGCAGACCATCGCGCGGGCGATCTGCCCGATCATCGTCTTGGTCACGACGCGGACCTGGCCGGCGCCGTCGCACTTCTCGCAGGTCTTCACTTCGGTTCCGGGCTCGGCCCGCTTGCCGTCGCAGCGCAGACAGGTCTCGATCACCTCGTAATCGACCTCGACTTCTTTGCCGGTCAGCACGTCGGAGAGTTCAAGCACGGTCTCAACGCCGAGATCCCCGCCCTGCATCGGGCCGCGGCCGGCCCCGGTGCTGCGCCCGCCGCCGAACATGCCGCCGGTGCCGGCCTGATCGAAGAACGCCTGGAAGATCGAGGAGAAGTCGCCAAAGCCCGAGAAGTCCGGCTCGCCGCCGGAGTTGCGCAGGCCCTCGTGGCCGTACTGGTCGTAGGTCGCGCGACGGCCCTGATCGCTCAGCACCTCATAGGCGGCAGCGATCTCTTTGAACTCCGCCTCGGCTTCAGGCGAGTCGTTGACATCGGGGTGATGCGTCCGCGCGAGCTTGCGGAAAGCCTTCTTGATCTCAGTTTCATCGGCGTCACGGGCAACGCCGAGCACCTCGTAGTAATCGCGAGTAGTAGCCATCTGTGCTGGGCGCGCCTACGCGTAGACGTCCGAGACGAAATCCGAAAGCCGCGCCGCGGCAAAGCGCACCGAGGCGATCGCACGCGGGTAGTCCATGCGCACGGGGCCGACCACATTGACACTGCCGAGCTGACGGGTGTGCGTGCCGTAGTTGGCGCCGACGACGCTGGCGCCGACGAGCTCGACGGCCTCGTTCTCATGGCCGATGCGCAAGTACACCCCGCGCTCGCCCAGACGGGCACGCAGGAGGCGCGTGACGGCCTCGCGCTCCTCGACCGCTCCCATCAGTTGATCAAGTCCGGGGATCGGCTCGCCGGAGCCGGATCCGATCAGGTGGCGCGATCCACCGACGAACAGGATGTTGTCGCCCTGCGGCGGTTCAAGGAAAGCCGTGCCGATTGCCTCGATGAAGCTCAACTCGACCGGTGAGAGATCGTTCGCGAACAGGCGCGAGCGGATCATGCGCGCGCCGAGCGGCACGCCGCCGAGGCGCTCGTTGAGGTAGCCGGTCGCCCAACGTGCGAGGCCGGCGTCCACGGGCTGTTCAAATTCAAACTGCCGCTTGGTCACATTGCCGTTGCTCGTAATCACGACGACCATCACCTTCTGCGGTGAGAGCGGCACGAGCTCGATGCGCAGGATCTCTTCGCTCTCGAGCGGCGGGGCGCTGACGAGCGCCATCAGTTCGTTGACCTCGGCGAGCGTCTCGGTCGTCTGACGAATCGCGTCGGCGATCTCGCGGCGATCGAACGTCAGCTCGATCTCCGGCGCCTCACGGCGCGCGCCATCGCGCAGCAGGTCGTCAACGAAGTAGCGGTAGCCAGCTTCGGTCGGACGGCGACCGGCTGAGGTGTGCGGCTGCTCGAGAAAACCGTGGCTGACAAGCACCGCGAACTCGTTGCGCACGGTCGAAGGCGCCCACGCCACATCGGGGCGTTCCGCGATCGCACGCGAGCCGACAGGCGCACCGGTCTCGGTGAACGCCTCGACGACAATCCGCAGGATCTGTTCTTGTCGGTCTGTGAGCATCCCTGTAAGGATACGTTTGCCTCGCTGCCTTCCCGGCAGCTACGGCTTGAGCACGCGTTTGAGGAAAGCGACCTGGTCGGTGCTGGCCTGCTCGAAACCCTCGCCGAGGTAGATGTCGAAGTGGCCGAAGGGATAGGACTTCAGCTCGACGTTCGGGGCTTCCTTCGCGTACTTCACGGTCGGGCCGTACGGCGCGACGGTGTCCTTCTCGCAGGCGCAGACCAGCGTCGGACACTTGAGGTCCTTCATCTTCCTCCCGGGGCGCTCGAAGAGAATGTCGAGGCCGATGCGGCCGGCGACGCGGTTGTCCTCCTCAAAGCCTTCGGGCATCAGCGCTCTGTAGCCCTCGATCACGTCGGGCGCGGTCATCATCGCCGCTTCACCGCGGGTACCCGCAAGCGACGCGTACACAGGCTTGTGACCAAGCAGCCGGGCGACACCGTCTGCCGCGGCATACGCCCCGACCTTCACCGTGCTGACCGCTCCGAGCGTGAGTCCCGATGCCTGCCCGTCGGTGAACGGACACTGCGCGACAACGGCCGCAATGTCATCGCGGTCCGCCCCGACAGCGATCACATGACCACCGCCGAACGAGCTGCCAAACAGCGCGACGCGATCGGGATCGACGTCATCGAGCCGCTTCACGTATTCGATCGCTGCGGCAATGTCCTCGCGCTGCTTGCCGATGTCAAGCACCTGTCGCGGCTCGCCCTCGCTGTCGCCGAAACCGCGATAAGTGAACGCGAGCGCGGCGATGCCGGCTTCGGCAAACGCGCGAGCGTACGGGTCGAAGCCCATCTCGCGCGTGGCGCCGAGGCCGTGACAGAGGACGACGACGGGAAACGGGCCTGGTCCTGTCGGGCGATAGAACCAGGCGCCGCACGCGTCGCCGTCGCTGTCAAAGCGGACGTCAGTGCGCGTGACTGAGCTGACCGCGTTCATTCACCTACGGCTCGATGATCGCCGTGGCGTTGCGGATGATGCGCGTGTCGCCCTGGGCGGCCTCGAGGTGGATGATCGCCTCGCCGCTCTCTTCAACGGTGGTGATCTCTCCGGTCACGACGACCTCGACTTCGGGTTGACCCATGCCGCGGAACTGGCCCGAAAGGGTCTTGACCTTCGTCGGGTCGTTGCCGGCGGCCTGAATCGCAGCGCGCTGCACCTGGGCCAATGACCAGAGACCGTGGAGGATGGTGTTCGGAAGTCCGACCATCTGGGCGAACTCTTTGTCGATGTGGATCGGGTTGAAGTCTCCTGATGCGCCGGCGTAGCGGTGCGGCAGGTATTTGTCCGGGGTGACGCGGATCTCGGGCGTCTTGTCGCCAACTGTGTAGCTCATGCTTCTACTCCTCGGACGATGCAGGTCCAGTCTGCGGAAACGACTGTCTCGTTGTTCTGGTTGACGGACTCTGTGGTGTAAACGTAAAAACCCTTGCCCCCACTCGCTTCAATCGACTTGACCGATGCGGTGGTCGTGATGCGGTCTCCCGCGACGACCGGCTTGTGGAAGGTGAAGTCCTGCGCGCCGTGAACCATCATCGCGAAGTTCATCTCGACCTCGGGGTCGAACATCGCCGGCACGGCTGCCTTGCTGGAGAAGACGACGGCGAACATCGGCGGCGCGACCAGTCCGGCGTAACCGGCGGCCTTCGCGGCGTCTTCGTCGTTCGAGAGGGGGTTGTCGTCGAATGTGGCGGCGGTGTACTCGCGGATCTTCTCCGTACCGACCACATATTCGACCGGCGGATAGGTCTTGCCCACCGCGTCAGTCTTGATTGCCACTTGATTGCTCCTGAAAGTTCTTGGCTTGTGGATGCGAACGATCGTGCGGGCGGGAGTCTATTGCGCGGACTCGCTTGTTGACCCGGTGAACAAAAAGGGCGGCCCCGATCGGAGCCGCCCTTCGATCCTGAGATTCCGGATCGCGCCTAGACCGCAGGCGGCGCCGGGGGCACCGCGGCCGCTGGGCCGCCGGAAATCGTGCGCCAGACCTTGTTCAGCTCTGCCTGCAGGTATCCATACGCGACGAGCGAGATGATCACGTAGAACACCCCGTAGAGCCACGGGTTTGCCTGGTTGTTCTCGGGCACGCCGACGAGCTGCTGGGCGCGCTTTGAACGCTGGTACGTGGTGACCGTCGTCCAGATCGCGGGGATGATCAGGATCCCGCCCGGGAACAGCGCGAGCAGAGAGAGCGTCGGGTTCGTGCCCAGCTCCTCAGTGCCGTGCTTGGCGCCGAGTTCGGCGAGCTCCTTGTTGATCTTGTACCACCAGACCAATCCGTAGATCCCGAGCGTGATGAGGATCAGCAGCGGGACCGCCACCGGCCCTCTGATCTTCGCGGTTTCCGGTCCGCCGGAAATCTGTACTTCTTCTGCCATGTCGTCTTCTCCTGAGTGTGGCCTGGGGTAAGTCAGTCGGGCAGCAACGTACTCGGTTTGGCGGAGCGCCGGATTTCTGGCCGCTGAACGTCCAAGTCCGCGAACCTACCGATTTATGAGGTTTTCAGGCGCCAATCGGTATGCGAGGATGTTCGCCATGCTCACTCCATTGCTCGCTCACCGTTCCTCGAATCGACTTCTCGCTCTGATCGTCGCCGTTCTTGCGATTTGTGCCGTCGCGCCGACTGGCGCGAGCGCGGCGCCCGAAGACTCGGTCGCGGGCGCAGGCAAGAAATGGGTCTCCGGCTCGCTGATGCAGATCTCGGGCACGAACTGCTCGATTCTCGGCGGCTCCTACTCGGAAACCATGGTGTCTGCGATCTCCGGCTACGGGGGCGCCGCGAGCGGAAGCGTCGTGCGCATCGGCGACGAATACTGGGCGAGCGTGATGATCTCGATTCCCGGCAATCCCTGTGGCACGGGCTCCACGATCGTCTCAACTGACCTCTCGTTCCCCAAGGGCACGAGCTATGACCCGGCCAGGCAGATCCGCTGCTTCGGGATCCCCCGCAACGGCAACACCTGGAGTGAGCTGACCGGCGGGAGCTGGGACATGCGCCCGATCGGGATCAACGCCTACGGTCCGTACTGCCCGACGAGCACCACGCCATCGGCATCCGGAGCCGGCATCGGCTTCGGCTACCGGGCGCTCGTGAGCGGCCAGATGTACCAGCTCTTCGTCCCTGTGAAGAGCACGCAGCAATTGCTCGGCGCCGCCGCGAATCCGGTCGACGAGTTCCGCTGGACGATCACGGCGACCGGCACCTACAACAACGACTCCACGTATGTGTGGACCAACGTCTTTCCATCCGGGTCCAGCGCCCCGTACCTCTACTACGCGCGCAACCCCTCGATCGTCCCCTTCTGGGACAAGAACCAGCCGGCAGGAACCGAGAACCGCATCGAGATCTTCGGCAACCTCTACAGCAACTTCCAGCCCGGGAGCTTCTGTTGGGACATGTATGCCGGCCCGACCGCGACGGGCACGCCGGTGGTCAAGTGCGAGGACCTCGGTGGCGAGTGGGGCAGCACCGTGACCAACGCCGACGACACCTGGCTGATCACGGGACCGGGGCCCAACGGCGGAGCTGTTCCGTTCTACTTCAATCCGCCCGGATACGGACAGACGTTCACATTCCGCTACCGCTTCACGTACAACTCGGGCTCGACCACGATCTACTCGACGCCGATCACCTTCACGACGCTTTCAGGACCAGATGAAGACGGCGACGGCGTGGCCAACAACGGCGCCGACCAGTGCCCCACGGTCAAGGGAAACCTGCCGAACGGCTGCCAGCCCTCCCTGGCGGCCAACGACGCCGATGGCGACGGTGTGATCGGAGCGGACGACATCTGCCCGGAAGCGGCCCAGGCGTCCACGACGAACGGCTGCCCTGCGTTCAAGACAGGCTTCGGAAAGCTCCCCAAACTCAAGCGCAAGGCGCTGGTGAAGGGCACGAAGATCAAGATCTCCTGCACGATCGATTCAAATGCCAAGGCCGACATCACCGTGAGCAAGGCCGTCGCCAAGAAACTCAAGCTCAAAGTGAAGAAGGGTGCCAAGAGCGTCTCGATCGGCGGAGCGACGGGGCCGTGCAAGGCCTCCGGAGGCGGCGCGCTGAAGCTGAAGCTTTCATCGAAGGCCAAGAAGGCGGTCCTCAAGTCCAAGAAGGCCGTTTCCACAACGATCACGCTGACAACGTCGCGCAGCGGATTGCCGAACGCGACGAGCTCAGTGAAGGCGAAGCTCGGCTGACTCAGAAGTCGCGCGTGGCCAGGTCGGCCATGAACGGTCGTCCCTGACCGTCAACGCTCACTGACACCCGGCGATCGCGGGCGGCCTGCCCGCGTGTGAAGAACGCAATCAGCCCGCCAACAACCGCGGCGCCCGCAAGGAACACGGCTTTCGAGCCTGGCAGCGACTCAACCATGCCTGCCATGAAAATCGTCGCCGCATACGCCAGCGCGAGAAACCCGCCGACAGCAATCAGCATCCGCTCCATCTGCGAGTGGCCGTGCTCGCGGCGACTCGCAACCAGGTGGTCGCCCACGAGCTGCACGTTCCAACCTTCTCCCCGCATCCGCACCAGCTCGCGATTCAGAACGGCAGTGCGAGCGTTCGAAACCTCTTCGTACTGCAGATCAACGAGATGGCGTTGCGGGTCTGCCTGCGGGGAGTCTGTCTCAGGTGCGTACATGAACGCAATATCGGCTTGCTCCGATCGGTGAATTAGGCCCAGACCAGCGATTTGGACGCACGAATTCGCCGTCGAAGCACGTCCAGTTCAGTCCGGGCGCTTCTGCTCAACGTGAAATGGGAGACCGTGCTTGTCGATGTTCACGGTCACCCGACGCTTGATCGCCCTCCCGAACATCCCCTTGCGATCAGTGCGGGTGCACACGAGGTGATCGTGATGACGCCGAACATCCCAGCCCTCGTTCTCCATGCGCACCATCTCGCGATTCAGCGCCGCGAGCTTCTCGATCGCCGGATCGTCAAGCCTTCCGTCCTCCACCCAGACCCGCACGATGTCCTCGAGGTCCGAGTGGATGCCCCGTCCGACGCGGTGCTCGGCGTCGTAGAGAACCCTGAGTTCCGGATCGCGCAGAACCTCGTAGGCGAGATTCAACTGGCGCATCCGCTCACCCGACTCGGCCTCGCCGACAACGTCAGGGTGAGAGCGTTTCGCCCCGGCGATGTAGGCCGCGCGAACTTCGTCTTCCGTGGCATCGCGCGCGACGCCAAGGATTTCGTAGGGATCCTCGGTTATTTCGCCGAATCCCCGTCAAGCTGCAGCACCGCGAGGAACGCCTCCTGCGGCACCTCGACCCGCCCGACCTGCTTCATGCGCTTCTTGCCCTTCTTCTGATTCTCAAGCAACTTGCGCTTGCGGCTGATGTCACCGCCGTAACACTTGGCCGTCACGTCCTTGCGGACCGCCTTCACGGTCTCGCGGGCGACGATGCTGGCGCCGATCGCGGCCTGGATCGGCACGTCGAACTGCTGGCGCGGGATGCGGTCCTTCAGCCGCTCGGCGATCAGACGCCCCGCGGGATATGCCTTGTCCTTGTGAACGACCATCGAGAGCGCGTCGACCGAGTCACCGGCGAGCAGAATGTCGAGGCGCACCAGGTCACTCGCGCGCATCCCACTGACTTCGTAGTCGAAGGACGCGTAGCCCTTGGACCGCGATTTCAGCTGGTCGAAGAAGTCGAGCACGATCTCCGCGAGCGGGAGGTCGTAGGTCAGCTGAACTCGCGTGTCGCTGATGTAGTGCATGTCGACGTGAGTTCCGCGGCGCTCCTGGCAGAGTTCCATAACCGCGCCGACGTGATCGCGCGGCGTCAGGATCGTCGCGCGGATGAACGGCTCGCGGATCTCTTCGATGACCACGCGCTCGGGCATTTCAACCGGTGAGTTGACCTTCTGGATCTCGCCGTTGGTCAGGGTCACTTCGTAGCGCACGTTCGGTGGCGTCGCGAGCAGGTCAAGGTCGTATTCGCGCTCAAGCCGTTCGCGCACGATGTCCATGTGCAGTAGACCGAGGAACCCGACGCGGAAACCGAATCCGAGCGCGCGTGAGGTCTCGGGCTCGTAGACCAGCGCGGCGTCGTTGAGCTTGAGCTTCTCGAGCGCGTCGCGCAGGTCCTCAAAGTCGTCGGTGCTGACCGGGAAGAGTCCGCAGAAGACCATCGGGTGGACCTCGCGGTAGCCGGGCAGCGGCTCGTCGGCGTGGTTCTCCTCAGTGGTGATCGTGTCACCGACGCGCAGCTTGGCCACGTCTTTGATGCCGGTGATGATGTAGCCGACCTCACCCGCCTTCAGGCCGTCGGTCTTGGTCATCTTCGGGCCGAAGAAGCCGATGTCGTTCACGTCGGCCTTGGTCGGCGTCTGGAAGGTCTTGATCGAGTCGCCCTTCTTGAACTCACCGTCGACGACTCGCACATAGGCGATCACGCCGCGGTACTCGTCGAACTCGCTGTCGAAGATCAGCGCGCGGGGTTTGGCGGAGCGATCGGCGGTCGGCGGCGGGATCTTGCGCACGATCTCTTCCAGCATCTCGTGCACGCCTTCGCCGGTCTTGGCGCTCATGCGCAGCATGTCCTCGGCGGGCTCGCCGAGCAGTTCCTCGATCTCCCCCGCCACGCGCTCGGGCTCGGCGCTCGGGAGATCGATCTTGTTCATCGCGGGGATCAGCTCGAGGCCGCCGTCGATCGCGAGATATGTGTTGGCGAGGGTCTGAGCCTCCACCCCCTGCGCCGCGTCAACGACCAGCAGCGCGCCTTCGCATGCAGCCAGTGACCGCGAGACCTCATACGTGAAGTCCACGTGGCCGGGCGTGTCGATCAGATGGAACTGGTAGACCAGCCCGTCGTCGGCCTCGTAATACACGCGCACCGCCTGCGACTTGATCGTGATCCCGCGCTCGCGCTCAAGGTCCATCGAGTCGAGCAGCTGCGCCTTCATGTCCTTCGCGGCCACCGAGTGCGTGACCTCGAGGATGCGATCGGCCAGCGTCGACTTCCCATGGTCGATGTGGGCGATGATCGAGAAGTTACGGATGCGGTCTGCGGGGATCTCCATCAGGAGCGCTGATTATGGCGGGGTGCACGGCAACCCCGGTCCTCACGACGCTACGACGAGCCGAGTCGCTCGCGGAACATCCGCGTGAGGTTCGTCGCCTCGTCGACCTTCAGGCCGAGAACGATCCCGATGTAGACGATCGATCCGGCCAGCAGGGCGAGGCCGACCTCGACGATCTGCGCGACCAGCGACTGACCGAGGAGCGCGTCGAGTCCGTACCAGGTGCCGTAGGCCACGCCGATGAACGCGAGCGTGCCGACCAACATCTTCAGGATCGGGACCCACATGTCGTCGAGCTGGAGCTGGCCACCGAGCGCGCGGCGTAGGTAGTAGAACTGCGCGGCGGCCATCGCGGCATCGGAGATCACGGTGCCCATCACCACACCCTTGATGCCGAGCGGCAGCAGGAGCAGCGATGCGGCGACGTTGACGATCAGGTTTCCGACCGAGAGCGCGGTGACGGTCCACGGCTTCTTCAGGCTGAAGAACGTGCGCGTGAGCAGCAGGTTCACGCCGCTGAACGGGAGACTGAACGCAAACCAGAAGAGGCCGGTCGCGACCAGATCCGTCGACTCGATGTTGAACGCGCCGCGCTGGTAGACGAGCTCGGTCATCGGGTGGGCGAGCGCGAGGATCGCGGCCGTCGCCGGGAGCAGCAGCAGGAAGATGAAGCGCAGACCCTGCGCGCAGAGTCGTTGGACGCCCGCGAAGTCGAGGCGCGCCGCCATGCGCGCGAGCTGCGGGAAGAGCACCGTCGAGATCGCGACGCTGAAGATCCCCTGCGGGAGCATGTAGAGGCGGAAGCCCTTGTCGATCGCCGCCGGCACCTGGTCCGAGATCTGACCACCGATCAGCGCGTTGGCGAAGAGGTTGAGGTTGATCAGCCCGAGTCCGATCGTGACCGGGAGCATCAAGGCAAAGACCTCGAGCACGCGGCGATCCCTCCAGTCAAACGCGAACACGAACTTGAAGCCGACTTTCCGCAGGACCGGCAGCGACATCAGGAACTGCACGACCGTTCCGATCAGGATGCCGATCGCATACGCGTAGATCGCATCCTCGCCGTCGAAGAACGGCTGAAGCGTGACCATCGCGATCATGATCACGATGTTCCAGACCAGCGCCGAAAGCGCCGGGATCGTGAAGCGGTCGTAGGCCTGGAGGATTCCGACGACCAATCCGTTCAACCCCAGGATCATCACGATCGGGAAGAGCAGCTGTGAGAGCCCCGTGGTCAGGCCGGTGAGCCCCGCGGCGACCATCTTCGATGGCAGGATCAGCGGGATCAGCCACGGCGCGATCAGGATGTAGAGCACGGTCAACACGCCGAGCGCGGCGAACATGACCATGAAGAGCGTTGAAGCCAGGCGGAAGGCCTCACCGCGCCGCTTCTTTTCGAGCAGTTCGGAGAAGACCGGAATGAATGCCCCGCTGAGCGCGGAATCGGCGAACAGCGAGCGAACCGTGTTCGGGATCAGGAAGGCGACCGTGAATGCGGACATCGGACCGCCGGTGCCGTAGTAGTTCGCCGAGAGGATCTCCCGGAACAGCCCGGCGATTCGTGAAAGCCCCGTCAGACCGCCGAAAATCGCTGTATTGCGGGCCGTGGATGCGCGCGCGGGCAGCTCTTCGCCGGTCGCGGCCTCGACCACCTCCTCGACCTCAGTCGGGAAATCCTTCATGCTGTCGTCAGTTGGGGGGATTTCGTCCTCTACACTTCTGCATTCACGCGCTGGCACTTACTTCGCCGCGCAAGACTAAAGACTTCCAGCCTTACTTAGAGACAGAGACCCAAATGGCAAACATCAAGTCACAGCAGAAGCGCATCCTTCGCGCAGAGCGCGAGCGCGACGAGAACCGCCGATACACATCGGCGATCAAGACGTACTTCCGTCGCCTCGAGGCCGCAGTCGAAGGTGGCAACGCCGATCAGGCTGACGAAGACCACAAGGTCCTCGTTTCCAAGATCGACAAGGCCGTCAAGCGCGGAGCGATCCACCGTAACAACGGTGCTCGCAAGAAGGCCCGCGCTGCACGCACTCGCTCGAAGCTCACCGCTTAGCGCGGAGCTTCAGCCAGTAATCACTTCGATCGAGCGCAGTAGCTCGGTCTCGCTGTCGAGCGCGCTTCCGCCCTTGACCGCGTTGTCGAGCCGCGCAAGCTCGACCAGTGCATCGCGCAACGAGGATCCCCCGCGCTGCCGTGCCTGCGCCATCAGTTTCTTGGCAAGCCATGGCTGGATCCCGGCCTGTTCCGTCAGCTCGCCGCCGCGTCCGGACTCATCGAGCGCCGCCGCAGTCTGCACCTGCCCGAAGGATCGCGCGAGCATCGCGACGATTCGCGCCGGAGGCTCGCCGGCAGCGAGCAGCTTCTCTGCGTCGCGGATCGCCGCGTCGCGATTGCCGGAGACCGCGTGATCGGTGAGCGCGAAGACCTCCGCGGTGGACTCGCCGCGAACGCCGTCGGCCACAAGCGCCGAGTCGATCGTCCCGCCCGGTCCCGCCGTGATCGCGAGCTTCTCGAGCTCGCTGAGCAGCCGGCGCTTGGGACTCCACATCTTCGACTTGGGAACGCCTTTCTGCGGTTTGCCGACGATCTCGACGAGCAGTGCCGCTGCGTCCGGATCGAGTTCCACGCCGAGACCCTTGGCCTGGGTGACCAGCCAGCCCGGAAGTTCGCCGTCTGACGGCGGCTTGAACTCTCGAACCTCGCCCGCGGCCTTCTCGACTGCGTCGAGGATCGCCTTCAACGGCTTCTTGCGGCAGATCAGCACGGCGACGGCATCGATGTCTCCGCCTGCCAGCAGCGCCACCGCGTCGGCGGCCGGTCCGACGTCGGCGGCCTTCCAGGCCTCGATTCCGTCGGCGAGCACGATGCGCGTGCCCGGCAACAGGCTCGGGGAGGTCAGCGTCATCGCGAAGTTCTCGGCGGTCAGCGCGTCTCCGCTGATCGACTCGAAGATTGAGCCATCTTCCTGCGCACGCGCAGCCAGGCGCTTTCTGGCCTGATCGATCTTGACTTCGTCGTCGCCGTGAAAGAGGTATGCGCGCTTGAGCTCTGCCATCGGCCATGACCCTACCGACCGAGGCCGGTGGTCGAAACGGCGGGATTTCCGCGCGAGCCGGGGCGCACGAGGATCGTGCCGCCCGTGTCGGTGCGGAAGACGGCCGTGCCCTGGGCGTGCAGCGCTTGAAGCGCAGACGGCGTCGGGTGGCCGTAGCGATTGGACGCGCCGACGCCGATGAGCGCCACGCGCGGCCTCACGCGCTCGAGCAGCGCCGGCAGGCCCGGATCCGCGCTCCCGTGATGCGGGACTTTGAGGATGTCGGCCGGCGGGAGCGCAAGCGGCAGAAGCTGAGGACTCTCGGCGTCGCCGGTCGCCAGCATGCGGAGATCGCCGACGTCGACGACCGTGACCGCCGCTCGGGAATTCGGGTTCGCTGGCGGCGGTGCATCCGGCGGTTGCGGCGCCGGGCCGAGGATGCGGATCGAGAGCTCCGCGCAACGCCAGCTGACGCCGGCGACCGCCGGCTCGCTCGTCGCGCCGCTCGCAGTCAGTTGTCTGCGCAGCTCGGCGTACTCCGGCCGCGGAGTGTTCCCGCCGCCGTCGAGCACCGTCTCGATCGGAATGTCGCCGGACGCGGCAAGTTCGAGAATCCCTCCGAAATGATCGGTCTCGGGATGCGTGACCAACACCGCGCTCAGTCGCCGGACGCCGATCGTTCTCAGCTTCTTGCCGAGCCCCTCCCCCGGCGGACCGCCGTCGATCAAGGCGGCGCAACCGTAGGACCCGAGCAGCACCGTCGCGTCCCCCTGCCCAACGTCGAGCATCACGATCGCCGGTCGCGGGATCTCCTGCGGCGAGCCGCGCATGAAGCCAAAGAGCACGAGCAATGCGCCGCCACAGGCCAGAAACCGCCTCACCCCCCTTCCGCTGACAGGGATCCACCCATGGACGAACGCGGCGAGCAGCACGAGCGCCGCCCCGCCGGCGATCAGTCCGCCGATGCTGAATCCCTCCGTCTCCGCCTGGGCGCCGGGGACGCTCGCCGCAAAGCGTGCGAGCTCGATCAACGCGCCGAGCAGGAACGAGTTCGGCGCGTTGAGCAGCGCAGCGAGCGGCACCGAGAACTGCGCGAGCGCGGCCGTCAGCGAACCGATCCAGACGATCGGCCCGATCAGCGGCTCGCCCAACACGTTCGCTGCGAGCGAGACGATCGAGACTGCGCCGAAGTGGTACGCCATCAGCGGCGCCGTCGCGAGCGTCGCGCCGGTCGTCGCCGCGAATGCCTCCGCCGCCCATCGCGGCAACCGGCCGAGCCTGTCCGCGAGCGGCCGGGTGAACGCCATCAGACCGAGCACGGCGCCGAAACTGAGTTGAGCGCCGATGTCTGCCGTGGCGCGGGGATTCCAGGACAGCACAACGATCGCCGCCAACAGCAGCGCATAGACCCGCGAAGAACGTCGTGAGGCCGCGATCGCGGCCAGTCCCGCGAGGCCCATCGCCCCGGCGCGCACGACAGATGCCTGCGCGCCACAGAGCAGCACGTAGATGACGACGATCACCGCAGGAATCGCGATCCTCGACCAACGCGGCGTGTCCAGCGCCATCAGGATCGCCTGAATGAGAATCACGATCAGCAAGACGTTCTGGCCGCTCACCGCGAGGATGTGAGAAAGACCAGCGACGCGGAAATCCTCAGCGGTGGACTCCGGCAGTCCGGCGTCGCCGCCCAGCACCATGCCGCGCAGCAACGCCGCCGCCTCCGGCCTCAGGCCGAGCGCAAGCGCCCGGTCGGCACGGTTGCGTATGTCATCGACCGCGCCAACCGGTCCCGCGCGGTTGCGGCCCGTCGCGACCACCGAGCGCGCATCAACGCGACGACGCACGCCACTTCGGAGCAGGTAGCGCGCATACGAAGCCGACTCCGGGGACCGTGCATCGCGAATCGAGACCGGCCGCAGGGCACCGCGCACGGCGATTTCGTCGCCGATCCGCAGTCCCGTTGGCGCGGGCACGAAGCTCCGCACCTCGATGAGCTGACGTCGAGCACCCGGCGCCCGCGCGCGCACGCGCATCGTCGGACCGTTCGGCCCCTCCCGCGGACGCTGAACGACCTCCCCGCGCAGATCAACTGAGCCGCGGCCGAGCTGCGCGAGCGGATCGGCATCAATCGACGCCAGACGGTGGGATCCGACGCCAGCGCCGACGAGCACGAACGCGCTCGCCGCGATCACGACGTGCGGCCGCGACCCGCAGACGTTCAGCGCGATGACGATGAACGCCGCGATCACAAACAGCGCGGTCGGATCCAGCCGGGCCAGCGCCAGGCCCGCCGCAAGACAACCCGCGAGCACGTGCCGCGGGTGCTCGCGCACGATTGACGTGACCCGCTTCACGGCTGCAGCTGCGCGCGCAGCGACTCCAGGCGCTTCTCCCCGATCCCCGGCACCTCGCCAAGCTCATCGACCGAGCGGAAGCCGCCGTGCTGCGTCCGGTAGTCGATGATCTTCTGCGCGAGCCCCGGTCCGACTCCGTCGAGCGTGTCGAGCTGCTCAGGCGTGGCCGTCGCGAGACTGATCGGTCCGGTCATCCCGCTCGCCCCTGTTCCGCCGACAGCGCGCCGCGGCACCACGACCTGCTGGCCGTCGGCGAGCCGCGCGGCGAGATTCACCGCGTCGAGGTTCGCTGTCGATCGCGGCCCGCCGGCCGCATCCACCGCATCGCCCACCCGATCACCCTCGCGCAGTCGCACGATTCCCGGTCGCCGCACCGCGCCCGAGACATAGACCACCAACGCCTGGAACTTCTGGACCGCACTGCCCCCGGTCGCCCCGCTCGAACCGCCTCCGGAGTACGAGCGCGTGAATCCCCCGACCGCACCTCCGTCGCCAGACCCAGCCGCGGCAGACTGCAGATACCGCGCACCGATCAGCGCCACCGCCAGGGCCGCGGCGGCATAGACAACCAACATCTGCTTGCTCGTTTCATGCACCCGCCCGACGCTACGGGCCGCCGCGTGACGTTTCAAGACCGATAGATGACGATTTCGCGTCGGAACCGCGAAATCTCAGCAACCCGGGGCCGGCACCCCCGGCGCACGTCCCACAGATGTGCGCCGGGTTGCCGGTTGCCTCAGTGCTTCTTCTTCTTGATCTTCACCTTGGCCAGCTTGTAGCTGGTCGAGACTGTGACCGGCTGGAGCGAACCGTTCCCGGCGGCGGTCGCGTTGACGGTGACCTTCTTGCCGTTCAGGTACTTGACCGGCAGACTCAGCGTGAACGACGCAGCGCAGTTCGCGCCGGAGAGCGCGAGCGCGCCGGTCCTGGTGACGGCCTTCTTCACCTTGACCTTTTTGTGCCTCTTCTTGCCGTTCTTTTTGACGATCTTGATCTTGGTGTAGCTGTACCTGACGGACGCGGTCGCGGCCCCGGTGCACGCCTCCGCCGGCACCACGAGTGGCCCCGGCGTCGTGGCCAGTGCGGCCGTCAGCGAGTAGTTCGTCTTCCGCTTGTTGACCTTTGGCTTCGCTGGGACGACCAAGGCACTGCCGGTACCCGGGTAGGCGAGCGTGACGAGGTCAAGCCCCGGAATGTCGGTCGGGTCGTACTCGGCCGGCGGGTTCGGAAGGCCGACCTGGCCACTGCCGTTGTAACCCCAACACTTGATCCCACCGCCGCGGAAGAGCGCGCACGGCGTTTCATCCCACTGCTGGCCCAGCTGTATTGCTCCGGTGGCCGCGGGAACGTTGATCGGCGCGTCGACGTTGACTCCTGAGGCGTCAACTTCCTTGTCCTCGTTGTAGCCCCAGCAGAACACCGACGCGTCGGTCCTGAGCACACAGGTCGTCGCATAGCCGACGGCCAGCTGTGACACCCCGGCGAGGCCGGGAACGGCCGTCGCGGTCTGATTGTCGGTCGTGCCAGGGCCATTCCCCTGATTGCCGCTGCCGTCGGCGCCCCAGCATTTGACGGTGCCGTCCGAGATCAGCGCGCAGGCGAAGTCATCGCCGAGTCCGATGTCGATTGCACCGGTCAGGCCGACGACCGGGGCCGCGTACGGATTGTTGCCGTCGGCGCCGTTGCCGAGTGCGCCGCTCGCGTCGCTGCCCCAGCAGACGACGGTCGCGTCAGCCAGCAGGGCGCACGATGCGTTCGATCCCCCAACCACTTTGACGACCGAGCTCAGCGGGGTCACGGCGTCGCGATAGACCTGCGTGGCGAGCGAAAGATCGGTCACGCCGCCGTCGCCCAGCTGCCCGTTGCTGCCCTGGCCCCAACACCACGCGGATCCGTTGGACCTGCGCGCGCACGTCGTGTAGTCCTGAGTTGCGACCTGGGTGACGTCGGTGATCGGAAAGCCGGTCGAGTCCTTTACGGCGAGAGGGTCGGCGCTGTCCGTGGTGCCGACGCCGCCCTGAGCGAGCTGGAAGTACTGGTTGTCGCCCCAGCACTGCACGCCGCCCGAGATCAGCGCGCAGACGTGCCGCTCGCCGGTCGCAAGCTGTGAGACGGGTTTTCCAGCCATGCCCGGAACGTCGGCGTAGCTGTAGCGCTTACCGACGGTGCCGTCGCCGAGCGCGAGGTTGTCGTTGTCGCCCGCGCACCTGACGCCAGACGCGTCGCTCAACATGCACGCGACGGTGTAATTGGGCGCGACCTGCGGTGCCACCGCGGCCGAAGCGGACGCCGCCGTGACGCTCATCGCGCCGGCGACAACAAGTACGGGAAACGCGCGCAGCAACTTGCGCACGAAGTCAGAATGATCCTTCACGTCAGTCCTTTTTCGCGGGAATACAAATCAGTGGCGCGAGCAGCGCCACGCGCAAAGCTATCGGTGGAGTCGGGGGAACCCGAACGTACGTTCCATCCAACGATCCTGACAAGATGATCGCACTATGGAAATCGCCCTACTCGCAGTCGCCGTCATCGCCATCCTGGCCCTGGCCGCCTACATCATCTTCGTCCAGCCGCGCGCCGAAGCCCAGCGCAGCGCCGCCCTCTTCGCCCAGCTCGAACGCGATCGCGCCGCCCACGAGAAGGAGCTCGAGATTCGCCTGCTCGAGTCCCAGAGCGCCGTCGCCCAGAAGCAGACCGAGAGCTTCCTCAATCTCGCCAAGTCGCACCTCAAGCAGGAGACCGAACTCGGCGAGCAGCAGCTGAAGGCCCGCCAGCAGGAAATCGACAAAGGCCTTGAGAACATCCGCACAGAGCTGAAGGGCGTGCGCGAGTTCGTCACCAACACCGACAAGGCGCGTGTCGAGAGCTTCGGCCAGATCGCCGAGGCCGTCAAGCAGTCGCGCGAGGCCACCCAGGTGCTCCAGCAGAACACCCAGAAGCTCAACGAAGCGCTCTCTGGCAGCCAGTCCCGCGGCGCCTGGGGCGAGCACGTCGCAGAGGACGTACTGCGCATCGCCGGCTTCATCGAGGGCGTCAACTACAGGAAGCAGCAGACCACAGCCGAGGGCAGCCGTCCGGACTTCACCTTCCTGCTGCCCGATCAGCGCACGCTGAACATGGACGTGAAGATGCCGATGGCCGCGTTCAACCGCTACCTCGAGGCCGACACCGACCCCGAGCGCGACGCCGCCGCCAAAGAGTTCCTGCGCGACACCAAGAGCCGGATCAAGGAAGTCACCACGCGTGACTACATCAATCCTTCAGAAGGCACGCTCGACTACACACTCGTGTTCATCCCGAACGAGCAGATCTACGGCTTCATCCACGAGCAGGACGCGAGCATCATCAACTTCGCGCTCCAGAACCACGTGGTGATCTGCTCGCCGCTGACGCTGTTTGCGGTGCTCGCGGTGATCCGCCAGTCGGCAGACAATTTCCGGCTCGAGTCCAAGACCCGCGAGATCCAGGGCGCGATCGGCGACTTCCGCGCGCAGTGGGAGAAGTACAAGGAGCAGACCCAGGGAGTACAGCGCGCGTTCAACACAGCGAACAAGCAGTGGCAGGACCTCACAGGCGTGCGTGAGCGTCAGCTCGACAAGTCGATCGAGAAGATCGATGGTCTCAGGAGCGGAAGCGATCAGCTCGCGGCACCCGACGTCGAGCCCGAAGTTCTCAGCCTGTTGTCAGCCGACGACAACTGAGATTCCTGCTCGCTACCTGCTGGTAGCAACGTTTACCGCAAACTGCAAACTTTTTGTCGGGTCGTTGCACAAGTGACGATCCCTCTTTAGACTGCGAAGCAGTGTCATCACCAGGAGGAGGGTCCTGGTGTCTCGGTGACACGATCTGAGCCACACAAGCAGTTCCGTATCTAGCTCGACCAAATAAGTCCACATGGAAGCTCGCCACGCATCCGACCGCGCTGACCAGCGCGAGACTGCGGCATCCGAATCGCGCAAGCCATTCAGCCGCTTCACCCGCGACCGCCTCGCGGAGATCGACGCGCAGCTCGATGAGCACGCCGACTGGGGACTGTTCGGCCCCGAGAGCGTCACCTGGAAGATCCACTCGCACCCGATCACGATTGTCGGCGGCTTCAGGGCGTTGATGATCCAGGCTCTCCACCCCTTGGCGATGGCTGGCGTGACGATGTATTCAGACTTCAAGACCGATCCGCTCGGTCGCTTTCGTCGCACCGCGCAGTACGTGCACCACGTCGTCTTCTCCGACACGGATTCGGCGCACCAGGCCGCCGCCCGCGTCCGCAAGGTTCACGATCACGTCCGCGGCACCGACCCGGTCACCGGCCGCGAGTTCTCGGCGAACGATCCCGAGACGTTGCTGTGGGTCCACTGCGCCCAGACCTACTCGTTCCTCGTCGCCCGCCGCGAGTTCGTCGGCGACCTCACCGAGGAAGAAGAGGAGCGCTACCTCAAGGAGTTCGTCGTCGCCGGCGAGCTGATGGGAATTCCGACGGCGATGATCCCGTCGTCGCGCCTTGAGTACCGCGAGTACTTCGGGTCGATGCTCCCCCACCTCTGCGCCAGCAAGGAGGCGGTCGAGACGATTGCCTTCGTCGCCAAGCCCGACCTTCGCCTCGTCTCTGTGAAGGACTGGCCGTTCGCAGTCAACCTCAAGTGGGCAGGCCACGCGGCCGCCACGCTGATGCCGCGCTCACTGCGCCAGATGTCCGGACTGCAGAAGCCCGGCCGCGGCGACTGGGCACTGCGCCGCTGGACCGCAGTCAACGCGAAGGCGATGGATCGCGCACTCGGCTACGACTCGATCGCCAACACGTTTGACCAGTTCGCAGCGAAGAAGATGGGCACCAGCCCAGTTCCTCGCACGAAGCGCGACTAGTCACTTCGTGATTCTGAACTTGGCGGTTCTGGCCGGGCCCTTGCCCTTGGCCGAATCGGTTGCGACCGCGTAGAGGCGGTAACTGCCCTTCGCGAGTTGCTTCTTGCCGACCTTGCCGGTGAACTTGACCGAGTTCGTCCTGCCCGCCTTGCCGTTCTTGCGGAAGGTCTTTGAGGCGCGAACCCAGCGGGTGCACTTCTTGGCCTTCTTGTTCTTTGAAGTCTGCTTCTTGCAGCTCGTGCCGACGGTCCGACCGGGCAGCGGCTTCTGCGCGTAGAACGAGACGCTCGCCTTCTCGGTGAGTTTGAACTTGATATTCGTCTTTGACGTGATCTTGCTCGGCGAGACCTTCAGTGAGGTGATCCACGGCGGCGTGTCAATTCGCACGGTCTTCGCTGCCGTCGGCGCACCGTTGCAGATCGTGCTGCGACCGTCGTAGACGAACGCCGTGGAACAACCGTCGCCCGACGCCGTGAGCGTGACGTCGTAAACGCCGGCCCTGGGGAACGTGTGAACGGTCGTAGGCGTCGCTGCGCTCTCGGTCGCGCCGTCGCCGAAGCTCCATGCGTATCCGGGAAGCGCGCCCGCTGGAATCAACGACTGGGCTCCATCAAACGAGTACGTGAGACTGCTGGACCCGGGCTTCGCCGCAAACGCAGCCGTAGATGCCTGTACGGGCCTGAAGACCCACGGAAGCGGCGTGCTCGTGGAGGGAATCGATCCCACCATGCGAAAAGCCTCCGGCATTCCATTCGCTCCGATCGTGAATGCGAACACGTTTCCGCTGCTCAAGTCAGCGCCGTACAGGTACCGGCCGTCCGGCGACAGCGCCAGGTCCCGGGGACGTTCACTCGCCGTCGGCACTCCACCCATGAATGAGAGCGATCCGTCGGCGGCGACTGCGTATACGAGCACCGCGTAAATGTTGGACCCGAGTGTGTCGCCGTTGTAGTCGCTCAGATACAGGCGCGAACCATCATGTGAAAGCGCGTACCGGCCGACACTCGTGCTTCCCGCCGGAACCGGCGGCCCGGCAATCTCCAAGTTCCCGTCGGCCTTGATGACGAAGCCGGCCACGGTGTTGTCAGTGAATGACGTCGCGAAGAGATGCTTCCCGCTC
Source organism: Thermoleophilaceae bacterium (assembly GCA_016462645.1). Taxonomy (GTDB): domain Bacteria; phylum Actinomycetota; class Thermoleophilia; order Solirubrobacterales; family JACPNS01; genus JACPNS01. The sequence continues at coordinate 30,129 of JAEMSX010000002.1, read as the reverse complement.
GGCGCCATTCGAATCGTGTCGACACCGGAAAACGCGTACGGAACTCCCGGCGTGAGCGAGCCGTCGGCAGCGATCGCAAACGGACGAATCGCGCCGCTCTGCACCGCGTAGAGGAACTTTCCGTCGGGCGTGATCAACACATCTTCAAACGAAGTGCCCGAGCTGTACGGACTGCCTGGGAGCGCGGCAAGCTGGCCGCTGGCATTGATCGTGTATGCCATAACGCCCTTCAGGGCGCCGAAAACCCCTTGATATACGAATTTGGCGTTCGGTGCGATCGCGGCCGCTCCGCCATTGAGCGAACCAGCGACGTTCTGCGCGGGGACCAAGGAACCGGTGGCATTGACCGTGATCGCGCGGATCCCGCCGCTGAACGAAAAGGTTGCGACCGCGCGCGTTCCGTCGGGCGAGAACGCCAAGCCACTGAGGCCCGCCGCAGGAGCCTGTCCGATGTCGAACGGCGATCCCGAAAGCTCGGTAAGGCTGCCATCTGCGCCAGCGTTCCACGCGCTCACCTTGTCCCCGGGCGCCGAGTACAGCGGCGCATACAGAGAAGCCGCGCCAGCCGATGTGGCGATGGCAAAGAAGGCCGCAAGCGCCAGCACGGCGACGGAAAACCGTTGTTTCATACGCCGCACCCTACTGATTTCCGGCGCTCAGCGTGGATCGCTGCGCGCGGAACTGAACGAGACGCGCAGCTACTTGATCCTGAAGCGCGCCGTCTTCGCCGGGCCTTTGCCCTTGGCTGAATCGGTTGCGACCGCGTAGAGGCGGTAACTCCCGTTCGCGAGTCGCTTTTTGCCGACCTTGCCGGTGAACTTGACCGAGTTCGTCCTGCCCGCCTTGCCGTTCTTGCGGAAGGTCTTTGAGGCGCGAACCCAGCGGGTGCACTTCTTGGCCTTCTTGTTCTTTGAAGTCTGCTTCTTGCAGCTCTTGCCGACGGTGCGACCGGGCAGCGGCTTCTGCGCGTAGAACGAGACGCTCGCCTTCTCGGTGAGCTTGAACTTGATCTTCGTCCTAGACGTGACCTTGCTCGGCGAGACCTTCAAGGACGTGATCCATGGAGGCGTGTCGTAGCTCGCGCTCTTGATCGCGTTCGGGTTGCCAGTGCAGACAAACAGCTGGCCCGTGTAGAGAAGATCGGACGCGCAGCCGCTCGAGTCGACCGCCTTCACGCTGATCGGTATCACTCCGGGCTTGGGTGCATCGAACTTCGCCCTGGTTGCACTCGTGCGTGTGACTTCAGCAATCCCGCCCGTCGACCAGTCAAGACGATCAAAGCCGGTCGACCCGCTGGCGTCAAGCGTGAAACTCAGCGGCTTGGCATTCGGCGTGATCTTCAGGGCGCCCGCAGTGCCACCAGTTCCGGGCCTAAACGCGGTGCGCGTGCCGTAGTTCCAGTTCTCCGCGACGAGCTGCACGGGTACAGGTGGAATCGTCGTCACCGGGTCGGGCTTGGAGTAGTACAAACCACCGCCCGCGTTGGTCCGGACAAAAAAGAGCTCGCCCGTCGCTGACGCCGCGGCAGCCTCGTAGTCATCGGGAACTGGCGTCGATCCGACCAGCGAGAGCACGCCTGTGGATGAGCTGGCGAGAGTCACAATCTGGTCGAGATTTGAGTTCGGCAGGTAGAGCCTGCTGCCGTTCGGACTGACAGCAATCTTGCCGGTGCTCGAATCGCCCACGTCGTAGGCTGGCGGCACCTCAGTCAGTGAGCCGTCCGACCCGATCGCCAGGCAGTGCACAAAGTCGTTGCCGGAACTCCCCAACACGTAGAGGAAGCGACCATCCGGAGATGTCTGCATCACGCCGGCACCGGCGACCGTCGCGCTTCCAATCGCCGTCAGAGATCCGTCTGCTGCGATCGAGAATCGTCGAACCGTTCCGGCCGGACTTCCTGAAGCGAAGAGGTACTTGCCGTCGGGCGTGATCGCGAGGTCTCCGAATGCGCCTCCACTGGCAAACGGTGACCCCGGGATGTACGTGAGCGATCCGTCAGCGGCCTGCCGGGCAACGGTGATCCCGTACGGCGCGCTGCTCCCCAAGAAGTACACGAGGTCGCTCGTTGGCGACATCGCGAGGGCGAATCCACCAGTGCCGACGAGCGTGGGCTGCGGGCTGGTGATCGATCCGTCCGCCGCAATCGTGAACGGTTTGATGCTCGGAGTGAAACCGTACGATGTGACGGCGCGCACGCCGTCGCGGTTGATCCCAATGGCCCATTCCCCACCGTTTGAGATGGTCCACGGTGAGCCAGGCAGCGCGGTCGCGGGAGCAACTCCCTTGAAGTCAATGCCGATGATCTGATCGTCGTTGTAGTCCGGCGTGTACATCTGCAGCGCCGAGGCGTTGCTTGCAAGGACAGCGGCGCAGATGCAGCCGAGAACAAAACCAATTGGCAGGCGAAGTTTCATGCGCCCAAAATACCAGCGGCGCAGACGGCCGCTCAACAAATGACGACGACGGTCAGCCTTTGACCACGAGGTTCACAAGCTTGCCCGGCACGACGATCTCCTTGATCATCTCCTTGCCGTCGACATAGCCCGCGATCTTCTCTGAGGACTTGGCCAGGTCGAGCAACTCGTCCTGTGTCGCGTCAGCCGCGGCCGAGATCTTGTCGCGCACCTTGCCGTTGACCTGGACCACCAGCGTGATCTCATCCGACTTCAGGAAGCTCTCGTCGGCCTTGGGCCATTCGGTTTCCCAGACGCGTCCGCCGCCAAGGACCTCGTAGACCTCCGCAGATACGTGCGGCGCGAACGGGAAGAGCAGCGACGCCGCGGCCGCAGTGGCAAAGCGCAGCGCCTGCGCGCTGTCTCCGCCTTCGCTGACAAGCGCGTCCTTCTGCTTGTAGAGCTCGTTGACAAGTTCCATCACCGCCGCGATCGCCGTGTTGAAGGCGAAACGGCCCTCCATGTCGGCGGTGACCTTGTCGATCGCCCAGTTGGCCTTGCGCATGACGGCGTTCGCCGAGTCACCCGCAACCGTTGCCGGCGCGTCAACGCCGCTGCCGGCCCCCGCCGAATCGACCTCGAGGCCGAGGCGCCAGAGGCGCGCAAGGAATCGGTGCACACCCTCCACCCCTTCGTCGGCCCAGTCGGCGTCCTGATCGGGCGGTCCGATGAAGAGGATGTACGCGCGGGCGGTGTCTGCGCCGTAGCGCTCGACATAGCTGCGCGGGCTGATCACGTTGCCGCGGGACTTGCTCATCTTCGCGCCGTCACGCGTGATCATGCCCTGCGTGAAGAGGTTCTTGAACGGCTCCGTCGCGCCGACCAGGCCGAGGTCGTGCAGCGCCTTGGTGAAGAAGCGCGCGTACATCAGGTGCAGAATCGCGTGCTCGACGCCGCCGATGTAGTTGTCGACCGGCATCCACTCGTTGAGCACGGCGCGGTGCCAGGGCTCGCGGTCGTTCTTGGCGTCGGTGTAACGCATGAAGTACCAGGACGAATCGACGAACGTGTCCATCGTGTCGGTCTCGCGCTCGGCCGGCCCCTTGCACTCGGGACAGTGCACTTCAACCCAATCGGTTGCTGCGGCCAGCGGCGATTTGCCCTTGGGCAGGTAGTCGCTGATCTCGGGAAGTTCGATCGGGAGCGCAGCTTCCGGCACAGGGACGATGCCGCACTTCTCGCAATGCACGACCGGGATCGGGCAGCCCCAGTAGCGCTGGCGGCTGATCAGCCAGTCGCGCAGCTTGTAGTTGACGGTGCTCTCGCCGCGGCCGGACTCCTTGAGCCAGTTCGTGACCTTGGCCTTCGCCTCGACCGAGCTCTCGCCGGTGAACTCGCCGCTGTTGATGAGCACGTCGCTTCCGGTGGAGCTGACGTACGCGGCGTCCGCGGGGACCTCCACCTCATCGCTCGCGGGCGCGATCACCTGGCGGATCTCGATCTCAAACTTCTTCGCGAACTCGTAGTCGCGCTGGTCGTGCGCCGGGACGGCCATGATCGCGCCGGTTCCGTACTCCATCAACACGTAGTCGGCGACGTACATCGGGATCTCTTCGCCGTTGACCGGGTTGGTGATCGTGCGGCCGAGGTAGACGCCCGTCTTCTCCTTGTCGTCGGCGCCGCGCTCTTCCTTGGTCTTCTGCGCACTGGCATTGACGTAATCGCGGACCGCCTCCTCCTGGCCGGTGCCCTCGGCGATGCGGGTGACATCGGGGTGCTCGGGCGACATCACGAAGAACGTCGCGCCGAAGAGCGTGTCCGGCCGCGTCGTGAACACGGGATAGCTCGTGTCGATCGAGTGACAACTGAAGATCACCTCGGCACCTTCGGAGCGACCGATCCAGTTCTTCTGCATCGTCTTGACGTTCTGCGGCCAGCCTTCGAGCTCGCTGCCCATGTCGTTGAGCAGCCGGTCGGCGTAGTCGGTGATCTTGAAGAACCACTGCTTGAGCTGCTTGATCTCGACCGCGTGACCGCAGCGCTCGCAATGGCCGTCGACGACCTGCTCGTTGGCGAGCACCGTCTGGTCGTTCGGGCACCAGTTGACGGCGGCTTCCTTCTGGTAGGCGAGGCCGGCCTCGAAAAGCTTCAGGAAGATCCACTGTGTCCAGCGGTAGTAGGTCGGCTGGTGGGTTCCGAACTCGCGATCCCAGTCGATCGAGACGCCCCAGGTCTCGAACTGGCGACGGAACTCGGCGATCGCATCCTCGGTGGACTCGCGCGGCGGGCGACCTGTCTTGATCGCGAAGTTCTCGGCCGGAAGCCCGAAGCTGTCGTAGCCCATCGGGTGCAGCACGCGCATGCCGTTGCGGCGACGGTAGTGCGCCAGCGCGTCGCCCACGGAGTAGACCTTCATGTGGCCCATGTGCGGTTCGCCGGACGGGTAGGGCAACATCTCGAGCACGTACGAGCTCGGGCGCCCGTCGGGCTTGTTGCTCACATGCCAGGTCTTCTCGTCACGCCAGATCTGCTGCCACTTGGGCTCGATCTGGGACGGGTCGTACTTCAGGTGTTGGATTTCGCTCGTGTCGGCCATCTGTGGCCTGCGAGGTTAGTTGGGCGGCTGGCGGCTAGAGATCCTGCGCAGTCGGTCGCACGAGCATCATGTTCACGTCGACGTGCTCGGGTTGCTCGATGGCGTAGATGACTGCGCGGGCGATGTCGTCGGCGACCAGCGCACCCGGGCCGGCGCCGTTGTCGAAGAATGGCGTGTCGACCATGCCCGGAGCGATCAGCGTGACGCGGGCGCCGGTGCCGCTCAGCTCCTGGCGCAGCGATTCGGCCATGCCGTGGACGGCGAACTTGGTCGAGGAATAGAGCGAGCCGGGCAGTGCGCGCGTGCCGGCGACGCTGCCGGTCAGGATGAAGTGCCCCTTGCTGTCGATGATCGCCGGCATCGCGGCGCGAATCGTCAACGCCGCTCCGAGCACGTTCGTCAGCACCATCTCGCGCCAGTGCTCAACGGTCTCTTTCTGGAATCCGCGCGCGGCTCCGAATCCCGCGTTGACAAAAACGCCTTCGACGCTGCCGTAGCGCTCGATGGTCGCGTCGACCAGGCGCTGTACCTGATCGAAATCGGTGACGTCGGTCTGAACGGCGATCGCATTCTCCGCGCCGAGCTCCTCGACGAGTGCTTCGAGTTTGTCGAGCGTGCGCGCGCCGAGCGCGACCTTCCAGCCGGCTTCGACGGCCGCGCGGGCAGTTGCTGCGCCGATACCGCTCGACGCTCCTGTGATTACGAGATTCTTGGACATGGATCCAAGTCAAGCAGACATCAGGTGCCGCGCCATACGGTTGAAGACCCAGTTGTGCGCCGGGGCAACCCCGTACCAGTAGAGCCCGGACAACAGGCTCTCGTTGGTCAGCGTGGCCGTCTGCACGAGCGTCGAACCGGTCTCGGTCGGCTCGATCGTCCAGACAAGCCGCGCTTCTCCCGGGACGCGCATCTCTGCAACCAGTTCAAGGTGGTCCGGCGCTTCAGCTTCAACGACGCGCCAGAAATCGACCGCGTCTCCGGCGTGGAGCGTGTCGCCGAATGGGCGACCGCGCCTCAGTCCCGGGCCGCCGCCGATGCGATCGATCAGTCCGCGGATCTTCCAGAGGAAGTCGGCCGCGCGGCCGTAGCCGAACTGTCCTCCGATGCGCGAAATCCGTCTGAAGAGTTCTTCCGGGGTCAAGGTCGTTTCGTAGCGCCGGCTGTCGCGGAACGCCTTGACCGAGGGCCTGACCTTCGCCGGAAGCCCGGCATCGGTCCAGCGCGACTCGCGCCGCGTGCGACCGCGTTCGCGATCCAACGCTCTGCGCACTGACGTGCGGTAGTCGGCGGGCTCGAAATCGATCCACTCGCGAATGCGCTGGTCCTGTGTGACGACGTCGTTGCGCAGACCTTCGATCAGCGGTCGCGCGATCTTCATGTCGACGCTGGTCACGAGATGCAGCCAGTATGAGCTGAGCCGGGGTGTCAACACGGGCACGGTGATGATCACGCACTTGCGGCCCTGCTCTTCAGCGCAGATCTCCATCATCCGGCGGTAGGTCAGGACTTCGCCGCAGCCGATGTCCAGGGTCTGGCCGAGCGTGCGCGGCTCGTTGATCGTGCCGATGAGGTACGTGACCACATCGCGAATCCCGATCGGCTCGCAACGACTCCTCACCCACTTGGGCGCGATCATCACGGGCAGCTTGCGCGCGAGGTCCCGGACGATCTCGAAACTCGCGCTGCCCGATCCGACGACGATCGCGGCGCGCAGCTCGGTGACCGGCACCGACCCCTCACGCAGCGCGTCACCGGTCTCGTGGCGACTGCTCAGGTGCTCCGAAAGATCTCCTTCTTCCGAACCGAGTCCGCTGAGGTAGACAATCTGGCGCACTCCCGCCAGCTCGCAAGCCTTGGCGAAATTGCGCGCGCCGAACGTGTCGTCGTCGGCAAAGCTTGTTCCCGCGCCCAGCGAGTGGACGAGGTAGAACGCCGCCTCCGCGCCGGCGAGCCCCGCGGCGAGCGAGTCGAGATCCTGGACATCGGCGCGATGGACGGTGATCGCTCCGTCGGCCGCGGCCACGGCGCTTGAGAGCTTGGCCGGAGTGCGCGCGAGCGCTGAGACTTCGTAGCCATCAGCGACCAGACGATCGAGCAGCCGCCCGCCGACGTAGCCGGTGGCCCCGATCACCGCGACGCGTCGCGCGCTCACGATGAGTCGGTGGCGTGCTTGTCGAGCCAAGGCGCGATGCGCTCCTGCGCCTCATCGCCCATCTTCTTGAAGACCGGCGCGAAGAACGGCCCGATCACTTTGTATGCACCCTTCATTGTCACCGTGGCTTCATAGGTAACAGCTGAGCCGCTTTCGTGCGGCGCCACAGCGATCTCGTCGATCGAGACGGAGCCGGCATTCTCGCCACGCAGCACGACGCGCGAGGGCGCGTCGTACTCGACGACCTCGTAGACGATTGAGTTCTCGCGGCCGAAGATCTCCATCGTCAGTTCAAAGCGTGAGCCCACGTCAACCGGAGCGTCGCCGAGCTGGTGGGACTCGAGCGTTGCTGGATCCCAGTCCTGCGCGTTTGCGAAGTTGGCCATCAGGTCGAAGGCCTGGGCGGGCGGGAGTTCGGTATGTACGGTCGCTTTGTAGTGGGCCACGACTTGTATTCGTAGTGGCTCGCGGCCCGGATCAGTTCAGTCGATCAGTTTGCGCGCGATGCGTGCCTGGCGAAACCGCCACCCGCGCCGGCAACGCTCTTCTCCTCGTCAGCGACGCGAACCTGATCGCGTCCGCTGTTCTTTGCGAGATAGAGCGCCGCGTCTGCGTACTCGAAGATCCTGTCGTAGTCGAAGATGTCGCCGTAGCGTGAGGCGCTGACGCCGAAGCTCATCGTGACGTTCTGTCCTCCGCGCGGCGCAGCGCCCAGCACCTTGTGCAGCTCGTCGGCGAATTCTTTGGCCTCTTCGGAGTTCGCGCCGGGGAGCAGCACGAGGAACTCCTCGCCGCCGATGCGGTAGGCGAGGTCGAACGCGCGCAGCTCCTTGCGCATCACGTACGCGATGTCCTTGAGCACCGCATCGCCGACGGAGTGACCGTGCCGGTCATTGATGCGCTTGAAGTGGTCGATGTCGGCGACGATCACGCCGACGGGCTCAGCGGTGTATGCCGAACGCTGTGAGAGTTCGATCGTGCGGTTGCGCAGGGCTGTGCGGTTGAGCAGGCCCGTCAGTGGATCGATCACAGCCTCGGTGCGGTGCTCGACGTCTGAGCGCATCAGCGCGGTGGAGAGAATTGCGACTGAGATCACCGTCGCCAGCGAGGCGCCGGCGTACATCGGGTTGTCGATCACCGTGTCGAAGTTGCGTGAGCAGATCGCCGCGATCAGCAGTACGAGCGTGGTGACGACGCCGACGACGACGCCGCGCGTCGAGAATCGCGCGCTGAGAGTGACAACTGGAATCGCCATCCAGGCAAGGGCCGGTGAGGTTGCTCCACCCGTGATCACGATGCAGATCGCGATCAGGAGTTCGGACCCGGCCCAGCCGGCGAACAGCACATATTCGGGTTTGTCGACGACATCCGTTTTTGACGCGGCGATCTTGAAGAACACTCCGGCGACGACGACGGCGATCAGTAGCGCACCGATGGTTCGGACGCCCATCCACGGAATTCCGAACGCGAGCGTGACTCCGAGCACGCCAAGCGCAGCCGTCCGAAGCGGCTGGATGCGCTTGTCCATGTCAAGCATCCGCTCACGGTCCATCCCGTCGCGGAGAAGCCAAGAGTCTGCCATGCCTGTTTCATCGGCCTGTGGGGCAGAATTGTTGAACCAAACGGGGTAAGAATTCACGCAAATAGCGGGTAATGCTGGACTTAAACACGATGCGTTAATGCCTGATGAGTAACCCCGCAACGCAGCGTGCGCCGGTGACCCTTTAGTTAGGTTGCAAACGGAATCAATCGGCCGCGCTCGATCGCTAAGATCACCCCTCGCACGGGGCTATAGCTCAGCTGGTAGAGCGCTTGCATGGCATGCAAGAGGTCGACGGTTCGAACCCGTCTAGCTCCATTGCTTCGTCGCCATGATGCGATCCAACGCGACGACCGCGTTGGCAACCCCGTCCTCGTTCGCAAGCAGATTGCTCAGAATCGTCGCACGCTCCAGGTAGCGCTGCTCCTCGACCAGGCTGCTGATTCGATCCGCGAGTTCGGACTGCACGAGCTGACTGAGCGCGAGCGGCCGCGGGCCGACGCCGAGCGCCTGCAGGCGGTGTCCCCAGAAGAACTGATCAGCGATCGCGGAGATCGCCATGCTCGGCAGTCCGTGGCGCAGGCCGAGCGCGGTCGTCCCCGCGCCCCCGTGGTGCACGACCGCGGTGACGCGATCAAACAGCTCCGGATACGACAGGTCGTCCACGACCAGGACATCATGCTGGTCGATCCCGTCCCCCAGGCCGCTCCAACCGCGTTGCAGAATCAGTCGCACGCCGGCGTCGCGTGCTGCCTCAGTGACCACGCGGGTGATCCGGTCGGCGTCGTCGAGCGCGGTGGAGCCGAGCGTGAAGAACACGACCGGTCCGTCGCGATCGAGGAACTCGTTGAGCTCGTCGCTGAGTGGCGGCGCGTCGTTTCCGCGCGGCCACCAGTATCCGCACGTCTCGACGTTTCCCGGCCAGTCCGGTGGCGGCGGCAGCACGTGCGGGCTGACGCCGACAAGCGCGCCGCTGAACCTGTTGCGCTGGCGCAGCGTGCCGATCACTCCCTTGCGCGGCGCGCGCAGGATTCGTTCGCGTGCGGCGTTCAGCGGGCGACGCATCGCGACCGCCGTCGCTGCCGCATCGGCTGAGTAGGCCAGGCGGTTGCCGACCGGCCCGAGCGATTTGCGATGTACGAAGTTGACTGCCGGCGGAAAGGCGCGGGTCGGCATCAGCGGTACGTGATGCACCTGGATCACCGGGATGCCGCGCAGCTCGGCGACGTCCATCGCCGGGAACGTCGCCGGAAAGCAGAGGATTGCGTCGACATCCTGCGCCGCATCATTCACCGACTCGTACATCAGATTGACGTCATCGCCGAACAGCGCTTCGAGGCGACGTGGAAGTGTGAGCGGATTGCCGAGCCCGTTCATCATCTCCTGAGCCTCGTCGCTCTCGATGATCTCGCGCATCCCGCGCCCCGGGGAGCCGACGAATTCGACCCCTGAGTCGGTCGCGAGCCGATCGAACATCGCGTGTGAGACAAGGCGGACGTCATGGCCGGCAGAGGCCAACCCTGAGCCCAGGGTGAGGAAGGGTTCAACGTCCCCTCGTGTGCCGAATGTGATTGCTAATAACCTCAATGCTCCGAGAGTTGCCTGGTGGGGCGACTTGGGGGAAAAACCTAGTGCATACTGAAAACTCGGCAGTAACCACGGGCGCCGGATCCGCGCCCACTTCGGCATTCAGTGGCCTCGACCGCAAACTGGTCATGGTCTCGCTGATGGTCGTCCTCGCTTCGTTGATGTCGATCCTCGACACCACCGTGGTGAACGTCGCGATCGCAGCGATCGCCCAGGACTTCAGCGCCGATCTGACAACCATCCAATGGACGGTGACGGGCTACACGCTGGCGTTGGCGCTCGTCATTCCATTGACCGGCTGGGCGTGCGACCGCTTCGGCACCAAGCGGGTCTACATGACTTCGCTTTCGATCTTCATTCTCGGCTCGATGCTCTCAGGCCTCGCCTGGAGCGCCGAGTCATTGATCGCGTTTCGCGTGCTGCAAGGCGTTGGCGGCGGAATGCTGATGCCCGCAGGCATGACGATCCTCACCCACGCGGCCGGGCCCGAGCGCGTGGGCCGCGTGATGTCCGTGCTCGGAATCCCGATGTTGCTTGGACCGATCTGTGGACCGGTACTCGGCGGCTGGCTGGTCGAATCCCTCTCCTGGCGCTGGGTCTTCTTCATCAACCTGCCGCTCGGCGTCCTCGCGCTGGGTATGTGCTGGCGCTACCTCGAGTTCGATCGGCCCCAGCCGAAGGCACCCCTTGACTGGGGCGGCTATGCACTGCTGATCCCAGGACTTGCCTTCGTGATCCTCGGGCTGGCGCGCATCAACCCGATCTCCGGGTCCAGCGTCACCTCGCCGCTTGTGTTCATCCCCGTGTTTCTAGGTGTGATCCTGCTGTGGCGCTTTGCCCACCACTCACTCAGGGCGAGATACGCGTTGATCGACCTTCGACTCTTCAAGGATCGGATCTTCGGCGCCTGCACCGGCACGCTCTTCTTCGGTCTGATCGCAGTGTTCGGTGGACTGCTTCTCCTGCCTCTGTACCTGCAGACGATTCGCGGCGAGTCGCCCTCAAGCACAGGGCTCTTGCTCGCGCCCCAGGGTCTCGGCGCCGTGATCGCGCTGCCGATCGCGGGTTGGCTGGCAGACCGCGTGCCGATCGGCCGCATCGTCCCGGTCGGGCTTGCGCTGATAGCCCTCCCCTTCTACGCGCTGTCTGACATCAGCCCGCATACTTCGTATCTCTACTTCGCGATCACAGTTTTCGTGATGGGTGCCGGAATGGGCGTGACGATGGTCCCGATGTTCTCGGGCGCGATGAAGACGTTGACCAAGCCCCAGGTGGCACGCGCCAGCACCGCGATCAACATCGTTCAGCAGACTGGTGCCGCGCTCGGAACCGTGCTCCTGAGCATCATCCTGTCGGTGATTCTCTCGAACAAGAGCTATCCGGGGCTTTCCGCAACCGCGTCGTTGGACAAGCTTGATCCGGTGAAAGCCGCCGTGATCTCCGATGCCTACGGCACGACGTTTGCTTTCGCCGCGGCGCTGACGGTCGTGGCGATGGTCGTGGCGCTGATTTTCCTGCCCTTTCGCTCACCCGAAGCGGACGATCAGACGCCGCAGGCCGTCGACCTTGCGGACGACGACCTGCAGTTCTGACCGCGAGCTTCGACGAGGTGCAACTACGGCTGAATCGCGAAGGGCACGCGTGTCCAGCTGAAGACGCCGGCTGAACCCGGGTCGAAGCGGAGCTTCAGCCACTCGTGCGGCGCCGTCGTGCTGCCGTTGACGGTCACGCGCGTGACGTTGGGCGCGACGGCCGTCTCTCCGTAGATCGTGCTCGCCTGTTGGCCGGCCGCGAACGGGTGGTCGGCCTCGAAGATGTGCGAGTCGCCGTTGAGCAGCAACACGGGCTTGCGATAGGCGGCGGCCCTCGTAGCGATCTTGTGAATGATCGGCGCGTAAGCCGACACCTGGTTCGCAGCGGCCGCTTCCGGGTCGAACATGTCGGCCTGCAGGCCGATCACCACGGCACGCGTGCGGTGGCGCGCTGCGCGACTGAAGACTCCGTCGATCCAGTCGAGGTTTGCGGCGAGGCGTGAGTCGTGCTCGCCCTGCTGCACCGGTCCCACGGTCAGGCCGTCTCCCCACGCGCCCGTCCACGGCACGAGGTCGTCGTTGGAGCCCGGCAGATTGATCACGCCGAACTGGATGTCGTTGCGACGCCAGCGCACGTTCTCCGGGAATCCGCGCCACTGCTGCGAGCGCACGAATGTGCGGTTCTGCCCGAGCGTGACGCCCGGGCGGTCGAAAAACACCTGGCGCAGCTTCTGCAGGCGCTCAAGAGGGTTGTAGTTGCCGTTGCTTGCGCGATGGCAGTCGGTCCACTCGTTGTCGCCGGGGGTGTAGACGAGCGGGTCGGCGAACGTGTCGAAACTGCTTCGAATTGACTGAAAGTATGTGTCCGTGCATTGCGACGATCCGTTCTTGATGTCGCCAAGGTGAATGACCATGCCCACGTTGGGATCAGCGTTGATCGCCGCGATGTCGTTTGGGAAGTTCGCGTTCTGCGCGGCGCCGTAGGGCGTGTCGCCGATCACGGCTGTCGTGAAGCTGTTGTCGTGCTTCTTGTGCGCCGATGCGCTGGCAGTGGCCATTGCCGAAAGCGCGATCACGAGTGCGATCAGGCCGATGAGCTTTGATGCTCTGTTCATGCAGTCAGACTCCTTTTTCTTCCCGGGCGGTTCCGCGGGAATGGGGACAGATGTTCCTGAGCCGCAACCTAGTTTTTGGGCCGTGGGGACATGTGGCGTTGCTGTTGCCGTCCGGAAAAAGTTCTGTGACGGACCGGATAATTCGGCGGATCGAGTCAGTCGTCGGCGGCGGGCCTGCGGCGCGCGGCCTTCGTCTGTGAGCGCGCCTTCTTCTCAGCGACGCGGCGTTGCTTGGATGCACGGCTCGGCTTGGTGGCGACGCGGCTGCGCCGGATCACCAGCGCGTCGGCGATCCGCATTCCCAGACGCGTCAGCGCGAGTTCGCGGTTGCGCAGCTGCGAGCGCTCATCCTGCGCGGTGGCGCGCACGACCGCCCCGTGCCGCTTGACGATCTTCGCCCGCTGGGAGTCCGTCGGGGCGCTCGACTTCGTCACGTCGTAGACGGCCTCGATGCGGCTCTCGGTCTTGTTTGCATGCTGCCCGCCGGGTCCCGATGAACGCGAGGCGCGCAGCTCGATCTCGTTGAGCGGAATGCTCAGTCCGCGATTGACGATCAGATGTGTCTCGGTGATGCTCGCCATCGGCGGCCGCTCACCTACGCAGCGTCGTCGGCGATCGCCTCGGCGGGCGAAAGCTCGAGCTTCAGCTGCGGGGCGTCGCTCCAGAGCTGCTCGAGGCGGTAGTACTCGCGCACCTCGGGGATCATCACATGAGCGATCACGTCGCCGTAGTCGAGCAGGATCCAGCGACGCTCGCGCTCGCCCTCGGTGTGCACCGGGAGCAGTCCCGGGTCGGCCTTCATGCCTTCGCGGACGGCGTCGTGCAGCGCCTTGGTCTGGCGGTCGCTGCGACCGCTGCAGAAGACGAAGTAATCGGCGAAGTTCGCGAGCCCGCGAACGTCCAGGGCGACGATCTCGACGCCCTTCTTGTCGTCCAGCAGCTCGGCGATGCGGCGGGCGATCTGCTCGCCTGTGATGTTCTTGTTCTCTTTGGTCTGGCTCATCGGTACAGCTGTGCCTCTTCAATCAATTCTGGGATGCCCGCCGGCACGAGGTGCGCAACGGTTTCTCCGCGATAGACGCGATCGCGGATGAAGGTGGATGAAATGTCGATCCGCGGCATCGAGAAGGGCAGCGGCTCTTTGCCGCCCGTGGCGCGGATCACTTCTGCGATCGCCTCGTCGCGGTTGTTGTCGACGCGCGTGGCGACCGCGATGTCGGCCAGCTCGGCGATCTTCTCGGGTTCGCGCCAGTTGCCGAAGGACATCGCCTGATCGGCTCCGATGATCAGCGTGAACTGCGTGTCTGGTTCTTGATCAACCAACTGAGCCAGCGTATCGACGGTGTAAGACGTGCCCTCTCTGTCGAGCTCGGCGGTGGAGACCTCCAGGCCGGGCTGGCCGATCACGGCGAGCTTGACCATCGAAAGGCGATGCGCGTCGCCGGGATCCTCGTCGGTATCGAGGTCGCGGTGCGGCGGAGAGCCGACCGGCATCAAGCGCACGGAATCCAGCTCAAGCTGGATCCGGGCTTCCTGCGCGCAGATCACGTGACCGTGATGGATCGGGCTGAATGTTCCGCCGAGGATTCCTACTCGCACTGCATTGCCGGACATCTACGAACGGACCTGTCCGTCGCCCTCGACGACGTATTTGTACGAACAGAGCTCACGCAGGGCGATCGGACCGCGGGCATGGAGCTTCTGTGTGGAGTTGCCGATCTCGGCGCCCAGGCCGAACTCGCCGCCGTCCGTGAAGCGCGTCGAAGCGTTCACGTAGACGCAGGCCGCGTCGATCTGGGTCGTGAATTTGTGTGCCGCGGTGTTGGAGTCGGTGACGATCGCCTCGGAGTGGCCGGTGCCGTGGAGGTTCACGTGCTCGATCGCGGTGTCAACGGAATCGACGACGCGCACGGCGAGGATCAGCGCGAGGTACTCGGTGTCCCAGTCTGCGTCCTCAACGGCGGCGATCTCCCCGGCATCGACGCCGGCGAGCGCGCGAGCCTGGGCGTCGGCGCGGAGCTCGACCCCTTCGGCCTCGAGGCGCTTGAGCACACGCGGGAGGAACTCCTTTGCGATGTCCTCGTGGACGAGCAGAGTTTCGGCCGCGTTGCACACGCCCGGGCGCTGAACCTTGGCGTTGACGACGATTTCTTCGGCCCAGTCGAGGTTGGCCGAGGCGTCGACGTACACGTGGTTGTTGCCGGCCGCGGCATAGATCACCGGTACGGTCGCGACGGACTTCAATGCGTGCTTGAGACCCTCGCCCCCGCGCGGGATGATCAGATCGATCACGCCCTCCTGGGTCGCGAGATCGCGCAGTTCGTCGCGATCGCCGCCATTGACGATTGAGATCGCGGCCTCGGGGACGCCGGCGCTCGCGATCGCATCGCGCGCGACCTGCGCCAGCACGGCGTTTGAATTCGTGGCGATCGATGAGCCGCGCAGGACGATCGCGTTTCCGCTCTTCAGGCACAGCGCGGCGGCGTCGATCGTTACGTTCGGACGGGCCTCGTAGACAACTGCGATCACGCCGAGCGGGACTGCGATCTTGCGCACATCGAGGCCGTTGTAGAGGCGAAACTCGCGGATCAGGCGGCCGACCGGGTCTTCGAGCGTGGCGATCTTGCGCACGTCATCGGCGATTGAGGCGAGGCGCCCATGATCGAGCATCAGGCGGTCCATCAGGGCGGCTTCGAGCTTGTTCTCGCGACCGGCCTCGAGGTCCTTCGCGTTGGCGGCGACGATCTGATCAGCCTGGGCGTCAAGCGCGTCCGCGATCGCGTTCAGGGCGCGATTCTTCGTCTCGCTGTCGAGCAGGCCAAGTTGGCGCGAGGCGACCTTGGCCTCGGCGCAGATGTCGGTAACGGTCTTTTGAGCGGTCGCCATCGGTCCCTACAAGGTACCGGAGGGCTCAGCGATCGCAGTAGATGGGCATCCAGGCAAACAGCTTCACGCTGGCGGGATTCTGGGTCGCGAGCGCCTGCTCGGCCGTCAGGGTCGACGGGTTGGGATCGAGCCGGCCGTAAACCCAGCGCACGGCCGGTCGGTTTCTTGAGCTGTAGCTCTCGGGCGCGTAGTAGAGGGACTTCTTGTAGTGCTTCTTGAAGCGCGTGATCTGGACGTTGCGCAGCGTGTAGTTGGGATCGCAGTAACGCATCTCGTCGAAGAGCGTGAAGCGGTCAACCGTCGACCGGACAATCCCTCGCACCATCCCGCCGCCGGCGACCGCGGTCGAGTTGATCATCGCGTAGGTCGCGTGATTGAACTGCGGGCGCGGGTTGTAGTTGCTGTAGGGCATGTTGTTGTACAGCCGCGCTTCGCCCGGCAGGACGGCGAGTGTGTTCGCGCCTTCACCGAAGTAGTAGCCCTTCATGTACGCCCGGTTCGGACCGAAGCCGCTCTCGAACATGAACTGCTTGAGCGTCTGCTTCTCGAGCCGCGCAGGGACGGTTGTCGATCCGCAACCGAAGTCGTACTTGTTGGCGGCATTCAGCATCGCGATCGGAACCGCGCGGCGATCGACGAATGCCCTGACTCTGAGCGAACTGGTGTGGCGCGGCGCGTAGCCCTTGCCGGGCGAGCCGAGCGACGGGTTGAAGGCGATCATGATGTAGTTCGGGTCGCGCACCCATTGGCGGGTGGTGACGGGCACGCCGTCGACGACGGTCGTCGTGGTGGTCGCGACGAGTTTGCACGCGTTGCCCTGGACCTCGAAGGCGCGCGTTGCGTCATGACCCGCCCACTTGCCGTTGATGAACCAGCCCCACTTGGAGGGGTGGTACTTGACCGGCGGATCCTCGGTCCAGACGATCGTCGCGACGGGGCGGTCGTAGGTGTCCTTCAGTTCGTAGGAGGTGCTGCCGTCGATCGGCTCAAGCGATTCGAAGAAGCGACTGGACTTGCGCGAGGTGCGGTCTTCGGTGCCGAACCGGCCGATGCGGCAGGACGGGAGGTTGGGCGTGGGATAGCGCGCCTTGCGCACACTCGACCCGGTGATGTACTTCCAGGTGATCGTGTTCAGGCCGGCCGGGGTCCAGCCGTAGAAGGGGAACTTGTAGGCCTTGGTCTCGCGCCAGGCGTCCTCGGAGTGAAAACCGGGGATGGCGGCGGACTGGGCGGCCGGATTGCACGTGGCGGCGAAGGGGTTTGGTTTGGGCTTGGGGGTCTTCTTTGCCGCGTCCGCAGTGCCGCCAGCGATCAGCGCCGTCAGAAAGACGGTCATCGATAAAAGGGTGAGGATGTGGCGGGGGTGGCGGAGCTGCATTGTTGATTGGAACACGGGCGCTGGGGTTTGGTTGCGTGCCTCGTCGGAGTTTGGACGAAAGCCGCAATTTGCTGGATTGTTTGTATCCGTTGTTGCACCGAACTGGCACCAGGTGCCAGTTCAGTGTTGCAACAGCCACAAACTTTCCCGCAATTTGCGCCAATCCCGAATCCTTATCGATGACAAATACACCATCCGAGCAGGGTCAATCCTCCTCACCCCAGCGCTTAACCATGCATGGCCTCCAAATACCGCACACGCAACTACCGCCCCAATCAACTCATCCACGCTCAGATCCGCGGTCACAACCGCAAGCCGGTCTTCCTCGATGACAAAGACCAGCGGGAGTTCCAGTCAACCCTCCGGCGCATGATCAACCTCACCGCCGCCCCCGAACGCCCGAAGCTCCTCGCGACTGCGCAACTGCGCAACCACCAACACCTCTTGACCCAGAACGGAAACTGCGGCGATTCGACCAGCCGCATCATCCGGGCGACGAAGGTGAGCTACGCCGCTTACTTCAACGACCGATACGGAACGACTGGACCAGTGTTTGAAATGCCCTTCAAAGCCCGCCCCGTCCAAGGCGGCGACGACATCATCAACGTGATCACCTACATCCACCTCAATCCCGACCAATCCCTCCGCACCACCAACAGCACCCACCCCATCTACACCGGCGAAATCAGAGACCCTTTCATCGACGACTCGATCCCGCTACGAGCGTTCGGCGGACGCGCCAACTACATCGAGTTCTTCAACGACACATCGAAGCTGCGGGCAGCCAGGGCCGCCGCCAGACGCCGCCTCAGTCAGCGATCGCAGTAGATCGGCATCCAGGCGTACAGGCCCTGGCTCAGCGGATTGTGTGAGGCCGCCTGTTGCTCGGCGGTGAGCGTGGACGGATTGGGGTCCGTGCGACCGAAGACCCAGCGGACTGTCGGCTTGTTCATCGGGCTGTAGGTGTAGGGCGCGAAGAAGAGCGACTTCTTGTAGTGCTTCTTGCCCTTGCGCACGTGCATGCCCCGCAGCGTGTAGTTGGGGTCGCAATAACGCATCTCATCGAACAGCGTGAAGTAGTCGACCGTGCTGCGCACGATGCCGCGCACCAGCCCGCCGCCGGCGACGGCCGTCGTGTTCACCATCGCGTAGCTCGCGTGGTTGAACTGGTGACGCGGGTTGTAGACGTTGTACGGATACGTGTTGTACAGGCGGCGCTCACCCGGCAGCACGGCGATCGTCGTCGGACCCTCGCCGAAGTAGTAACCGCGCAAATACGAGTTGCCCGGACCGAGGCCGCTTTCGAACTGGAAGTCCTGCAGCGTCTGACTCGCAAGGCGCGGCGCCAGCGTCGTATCGCCGCAGCCGAAGTCATGCCGGTCGGCCTCGGCGAGCACCGCCGCGGGCACGGCCCGCCGGTCGAGGAACGCGCGGATGCGCAGGTTCTTGGCTCCGGACGGTGCGTAGCCCTTGCCCGGCGAGCCGAGCACCGGACTGAAGTGCACCATCAGGTAGCGCGGGTCGCGCACCCACTGATAGCCGCCCAGTGTCGGCACGGCCGTGAGCTTGCATGCGTTGGACTGAGCCTCGAACGCGCGGGTGGCGTCGTGACCGGCCCACTTTCCGTCAACGAACCAGCCCCAGCGCGACGGGTGGTGCTTGTCGGGCGGAGTCGCGCTGTAGTTGATCGTCGCGACGTGACGATCGAAGGTGTCCTTGAACTCGTAGGTCATCGAGCCGTCGACCGGCAGGAGCATCGGAAAGTGCCTGCCGCCCTTGTGCGCCGCCCGATCCTCGGTGCCGAAACGCGCGACTCGGCACGACGGCAGGTTCGGCGCCGGGTACGTGGCCTTGCGAACCGTGGAGCCGGCGATGTGTTTCCAGAGCACGTCGCTCAATCCGCGCGGGGTGTCCCCGTAGAACGGAAACTTGTACGCGGCAGATGAGCGCCAGGCGTCGCCTTTTTTGAAGGTGCGGATCGCGGGGAGGTTGGACTTCGCGACGCACGACCGCGCGAATGGATTCGGCTTCGCCTCAGCCCCCGCTGCGAAGGCAGAACTCGCCCCTGCAACCAGGAGCAACGCGAAGATCAATGAGCGATTGAACGCGAGCAGCACGAACCAAGAACCCGCGCGGCGCGCCGAGGTTGCGTCGGCTAGAGCTCTCGAACGAAGTGCTTGCTGTAGAAGTAGAAGCCCTCGCGCTCATAAAAGCGGTGGGCATCCAGGCGGTGGACCGCCGAATCGAGGCGAATTGCGTCCACGCCGATCGCGATCGCGACGCCTTCCAGATACTTGACCAGCGCGGCGCCGTAACCCTCCGAGCGCCACTCCGATGAAACGACGAGGTCGTCGATGTACAACGCGTTTCCGACCGCCATGTTCAGCAGGAAGCGGAAGCCGGCGATCGCGCGCAGCTCGTCGCCGACCATCACGCCGACGATGCGGTAATTCGACGCCTCATATGTCTCCACGTAGCGTTCCGCGAAATCTTCCTTGCTCAGGTGGTCGCGCAACTGATGGATGATCGGGTAGATCCTGTCGATGTCCGCTTCACTCGTGGTGAGTTCGCGGATCTCGAAATCCGTACTGGCGCCGACCGTCGTGCCGTCGAAGTCCTCGGCGGATGTCATCTCAATTTCGTTGTTCATCTAGGTAAGCACCAGATTGTCGCGATGAACCGCCTCGTCCGTGGCGTGCGGCATCAGTTCTTGGACTGCTTCCGACTTTAGTCCTTTGATCCTGCGCAACTCGTCGGCGTTGTAATTGACAATTCCTTTTCCTATCGGCCGCTCACCGCCACCGTTGACAAAAATGTCCACTGCGTCACCGGCCGAAAAATCACCCGACACTCCGGCGATCCCAACCGGCAGCAGGCTCGTGCCTTTCTCTCGCAGCGCACGCTCGGCGCCGGCGTCAACCGCCAGCGCGCCGTTTGCTTCCTTCGCGTAACGGATCCAGAGTTTGAAGCTGCTCTGCGGCTGCGGGTGCGCTGCGAAGTGCGTGCCCTCCCCCGTGTCGCCGGCCGCGGCGCGAGCGACGGCCCCGTGCTTCTTGCCACCGCAGACCACGACCTCGATCCCGCCGGCGGTGGCGATCTCCGCGGCGCGCACCTTGGAGCGCATTCCACCGGAGCCGACCGCGCTCGCCGACCCGCCGATCGCGAGCCCGTCAAGCTCGGCGAAGCTGTCGACCTTCGCGACGCGCTCCGCGCTCGAGTCCTTGCCCGGGTCCGCCGTGTAGAGCGCGTCGATGTCCGTGGCGAGTACGAGACGGCGCGCGCCAACGAGGATCGCGACCTGCGCGGCCAGGAAGTCGTTGTCGCCGAACGTGATCTCGTCCGTCGCGGTCGTGTCGTTCTCGTTGATCACCGGCACGACGTGCCAGTCGAGCAACGTGCGCAGCGTCTGCTTCGCGTTCACGTATGTCGCGCGCGTCGAGAAGTCCGTCGCGGTGAGCAGGATCTGCCCGGTGGAGATCCCGCGAGCGTCAAACAGCTTGTCGTATGCCGCGTACACCTGTCCCTGTCCGACGGCAGAAGAAGCCTGCAGTTCCGACATCGCGGTCGGGCGCCCCGGCAGACCCAGAAGCTGGATCCCGCGCGCGATTGCGCCGCTGGTCACCATCACCACGTCGGTGCCGGACTTGTGCAGTTCCGCCGCCTGATTCACGATCGACTCAACGATGTCGTCACGCATCCCGCCGCTCTCGTCGGTCGCGACGTTGCTGCCAATTTTGATTACGACGGACACGCGGTCAGGCTACTGCTCGGCCGACTGCATCTTCGAGGCGAAACCGTCCACCCCGTCGTCGGAATTGATGCGGATGCGCTTGAGCTCGAAAGGCTTGTCCGGCGTGGCCACGCCCTCCTCGACGGTCGTCGCGCCCTTGTAGCCCGCATCTTCCACGGCCGCAACCGCCGCGTCGTCGAACTTTCCGGCGGGATAACAGAAGAACTCGATCGGCACACCGAACTGCTTGGAAATCCGCTCCTTTGATTCCGCCACCTCAGCCTCGAGTTCGGATGGACCGAGCGTCGTCAGGTCCGAGTGGTTGATCGTGTGCGAACCGAGTTCCCATCCACTGGCGAGCAGCTTCTTCACCATCGAAGTCTTGAAGCCGGTCTCTGCACTGTCGACGTTCCTCTGCTCCAGAAAGAGAACTCCCGGCCACTTGTGCTTCGCGAGCACAGGGCGCGCATTTGAGGCCTGGCTGGGATACCCGTCGTCGAACGAGATGACCACTGGCTTCTTCGGCAGCTTGAAGCCCTCATCCCAGTAGTTGAAGAGCTGCGCCATCGTGATTCCCGTGTAGCCGTTCTCGGCGAGCCAGTCCATCTGAGCCGTGAAGTCGTCGCGCGAGACCCAGAGCTCCGGGTACGGCGTACCCGCGGGAGCGGTCTTGGTCACGTGGTACATCAGGATCGGCACCGGGTCGTCGTGCGCGCCCGTGACTTTCTCGGTGGACTGCGGCGTGACGTTGGCCGTCGCGCCGGTGGCCGCGGTCACTGCGGGCTTCTTGGCGACCGGTTTGGTCGCCGGTTTGTCGGCGACGGGCTCCTTCGCGGCGTTGTCGTCGCCCCCGCTGGTGACGAGCACGAGGAGCACGATCAGAAACACGGCGACGATCGCGGCGAGCGGCGAGTACCGCTTCAGGTCTTCGCTGGTGATGTCCCTACGCATGGCTTCAGACCTCGAGCTCGAATCGCTCGCCGGCGATCTCTATTTCGTCGCCGGACTCGAAACCCTTGCGTTCGAGCTCGCGAATGACGCCGATCGACCGCAGCCGTTGTTCGACGTGGCGCAGCGCCTCATCGTTCCCGACGTCAAAGCGAGCGAGCAGTAGTTCAATGCCCTTCCCACGAACTGCGAAAACGCGTGGCGCGATCTCTTCGACGGAGAACCCGTCGCGGTCGACCGGCTTGTAGACGATGTGTTCGGGCCGATCGCTGACCGGCGCGGGGCGATCGCCCATTCCCGGGATGTAGTGCGAGGCCTCAACTTGCGCCGGGACGTACTTGAAGATCGCCGAGCGTAGTTCGTCCAGTCCTTCGCGCGTGGCGGAAGACGTGAGTACGCACGCGAGCACACGATCGCCCAGTCGCTCTTTCCATTCGGCCAGCGCTGCGGCGCCAACCTCGGGGGCGACGAGGTCGGCCTTGCTCAGCGCGAGGATGCGCGGCAGCTTCGCGAGCCGACCGTCGTGCTCTGCCAGCTCGTGCTCGATCGTCTCGAAGTTCTCGACCGGGTCGGTGCCGTCGAGCGGCGCGAGGTCAAGCACATGCACGAGCAGCTTGCAGCGTTCGACGTGGGCGAGAAAGTCGTGGCCGAGCCCCGCGCCCTCATGCGCGCCCTCGATCAGTCCGGGGATGTCGACAAGCACGAGCTGACGGTCCTCGGCGTCGAGCGTGCCGAGCACCGGCTCCAGCGTCGTGAAGGGATAGTTGGCGATCTTCGGCGCGGCCGCCGTCATGCGGTCGAGCAGCGAGGACTTACCGGCGTTCGGCAGTCCGACCAGGCCGGCATCGGCCAGCAGGCGCAGGCGCAGATCGATCTCGACCTCTTCGCCCGGCAGACCGCTCTCGGAGAAGCGCGGTGCCTGCTGCGTGCTGGTCGCGAACTGTTTGTTTCCGCGCCCACCGGTACCGCCGCGAGCGACGATGACGCGCTCGCCCGGCTCATTGAGTTCGGCTTCCAGCGAGCCGTCGGCCCGCGTCACCCGTGTGCCGGGCGGCACGCGCAGCTCAAGGACCTCGCCGGTGGCGCCGTGGCGACGATTGCCCTCACCGTGGTGTCCGTGATCGCCCTTGAACTCGGTGCGACCGCGGTACTGCTGAAGATCGCGCAGCGAACCGTCGCAGACGACCACGACGTTTCCGCCGTGACCTCCGTCACCGCCGTCCGGACCGCCTTTGGGCACGTGCGCCTCGCGCCTGAAGGAAACAGACCCATTGCCACCGCGACCGGCGATCACGCGAAATTTCACGTGGTCGTAGAACACGGCGTGATCTTATGGGGCTAGAGCTTGCCGCTTCCGTACAGAGTGAAGGCCTTGATCGGACCGCTCTTGTAGGCGAACCTCACGGAGAGCTTCTTGCCTTTGAACTTCTTCGAGAGTTTGGCTGCTCCGGTGGCGACGCACTTGCCGCTCCTGAGCTTGAACTTCGCGCCGACAGAGCCGATCTGCTTCTTCTTCACAAGCACATTGATCTTCGCGCTGCCGCGACACGCCGTGGTCGGGGCGCCGGCCGGCAGGGCGAATGCGACCGTGAGGGTCGTGGCGTACTTCTGTCCCTTGAGCTTGCCGCGCTTGACCACGAATTTCGCGGTCTTCGGGGCGATCAGGCCCTGGGTCAGTCCGCCGGAGGTGTCGACGGTGAAGTTGATCACCCTGACGGTGACGTTGCCCGCGACATCACTCGAGGCGACCGTGAGCTTGTGCGCGCCGTCAGGCAGCGGGGCGTTGAGAAAGTTTGCATCGCTGCACTGGGCCGCGGCGTTGGCGTCATAGGCGCAGGTCGTCGAGAGCACTCCCGTGCCGGGGTCGGTGGTGCTGATCGACAGTGGCGGCCAGGCACTCGTGAGGATCTCGCCCTCGGAGAGACCGATGATCGTGACGATCGGTCCAGTGGCGTCGATTGTGAACGAGCGCAGCGCGTAGCCGAAGTTGCCGGCCTTGTCCTGCGCGACGACGTAGAAGTTGTGGTCGCCGTCCGCGAGTGCCGGGAGCTCGAACGGACTCGCGGGACAGTCCGTGAAGCCGGTAAGTTCCGCCGGCACGATCGGAGTCGGCGGATCCGCCGCGCAGACGGTGCGATCAGGATTGACGTCCTGAACCGTGTAGCCCACCTGCGGCGTGTTGTCTGTGATCACGCCGCTCGGCGCGCTCGCAGTGACGGTCGGCTGCACGGAGTCGAGCACGAAGTCACGCGTGGCGGTGGTCGTTCCCGGGGGTGAGAAGATCGGCGTGTAGGTCACGCGGTACGTGCCGTCTCCGGCGACGAGCGGCGCGGTGTCCCACAGGTATGTGGTGAGACCCACGGACGGGGTCACGGTCGGCGCGTTGGCGACAGCTCCAGCGCACGAGGCCGCCGGGAAGACGGTTGCCGCCGTCGGACTCGTCCTGGCGAGCTCACAGTTGGCGGAAGTCAAAGTGCCGTAGGCCGCCCAATAGACCTGTGGCGGGGTCGCCAGATACTGGGTCGGACCGGCAGGCGAGAACTCAACCTCTCCAGGGTTGGCGGCCATGGCAGCCGGCGCGATCGCCAGAAACGCTGAAATGATCGCCACCGCGACCGCAATACGGAAATAGAGTCTTTTCATCAAGGTTGTCTTCGACCACCGGCGAGCCACACTTGACTCGCCGGTAGCCAACAACGATCAGAGCTTTACGTTCAGCGACGTGCTGGTGAACTTCGCCATCGAAGTGTTACCGCCGAAGCTGACGGCAATTCCCGCCTTCTTCTTCTTGAGCTTGGACGCCAATTTGAACTTCGCGGTGCCCGTGCAGGTGCCGGCCTTGGCGCGCAGCTTGACGGTCGTCTTGACGGCCTTGGCCTTCTTGACCTTCGGCATGAGCGTCACAACGACCGATCCGTCGCATGTCGCCGCGCCGGCAGCGGGCGTCAGCGTGACGGCCGCGCTAAGTGTGAACCTGCCGCGCTTGACCTTGGAGGACTTCGGGACCAGCGACAGGCGCGGGACGGCCGCGCCGTTCGAGCCGGTGCCTCCCGGCGTCTGGCCACCCGGGGTCTCACTGCCCGGAGCGACGACCTCGAAGTTGTAGACCGCCGAAGCGACGTTCCCGAACGAGTCGGTCGCGGAGATCCAGAACGAGTGGGCGCCGAGGGCCAGCGGCGCTGCCGGCTTGTGGTCGGGACCCTGGGCGCAGTCAGCGAGCTCCTCCCATGCGCCTGCATCAAACGCGCAGCGCGTGGTGACGGCATGCTCGTCGCTCGCCCAGAACTCGATGCTCGGAGCGGTGTCGGTGGTGCGGTCGTTCGCGACTCCGCCGTAGGTGATCTGCGGCATCGTCGAGTCGAGGGTGAAGGTGAACGTCGCCGTGGCCGTGTTGCCTGCGCCGTCGGTCGCGGTGAGGCGCGCGGCGTGAGTTCCGTCCTCAATCGGGTCGGCGACCACGTAAGTCGATCCGTTGCAGACCTGCGGGGCGAGAGAGACAACGCCTTCGATCGAGCAGATCTTGGTCACGGCAGTCGCGTCGGTGGCGGTCACGAGGAACGCTGGCGTGTTGTCCTTGGTCTCATTGCCCCAGCCCGTGCTGGTGATCGAGACGGCCGGCGCGGTGCGGTCGAGCGTGATGGTGCGCGAGGCGACACCGACGTTGCCGGCCTTGTCGGTCGCCGCGAACCAGTAGGTGTGGGTGCCTTCCGCGACATTCACGAGGTCGAACCCTCCGCTTGAAGCGGTGTTGCCCACGCAGTTGCCCCACGGGTTCTCGTCGATGCGGCAGTTGAAGGACGCCGGATTTGCGTCAGCTGCACTGCCTGTGACCTGGATGACGCTGCCGTTGCTGGTTCCGGCCGCGGGGGATCCTCCTGTCGTGACAACCGGCGCGGTTGCGTCGATCGTCACGGTGCGGGACGCTCCGGCGAGTTCACCGGTGCTGCCCTTCTCCACGGCGATCCCCAGCACATAGGTGCCGTCCGCCAGCGGGCCGGGATTCCAGTTGCTGGAACAGCCCTCGTCGACGATGTCGACGCCGGGACCGGTGACCGAGCAGGTCTTCAGAAGTCCCGTCCCCGTCGTCGAGAAGACGAGATTCGGAGTTGACTTGTGGAACGAGTTGGCGGACGGGGACGAGATCGTCACGCTGACGGCCGGCTCTGCGGCAAATGCGGATGACGCGGGGAGAACGAGCGCGACGACTGCGACAGCCAGCGCGATGATCGGTGAGCGATTGAGTTTCATGGGGAGATTCCTTCTGGGGACGAGCGTTACTTGGATGGTGTGGCTGCAAGTTACGTTCGGGCCAGCGACGGGTCATAGGGGTTCGACCCCAAGAACACCCCCAAATTTCGCGCGCGCCCCCCAAGGATCCCGCGCGCGGGCACAAAAAAAGCGCGCGACCCAAAGGCCGCGCGCCGGTACTACAAGTTCTGTGCGCCTGCCTACTCGGCCGGGTTGACTGCGATGACGCGGCCGCGACGGCCGGTCGTGAAGTCAACGACGCCCTCGCGAGCGGCGTAGATCGTGTGGTCACGACCGATGCCGGTGCCCTCGCCGGGCTTGTAGACGGTGCCACGCTGGCGGACGATGATCTCGCCACCGGTGACGGTCTGACCCGCGAAGACCTTCACGCCGAGGCGCTTGGCGTTCGAATCACGACCGTTCTTGCTTGATCCAAGACCTTTTTTGTGAGCCATTGCCTACTCCTCGTCTTTCTTGGCGGGTGCCTTCTTGGCCGGAGCAGCTGCGCCGCCGGTGATCTTCGTCACCTCGAGGCGGGTTAGCTCCTGGCGGTGACCCTGGGTCTTCTTGTAGCCACGCTTGGGCTTGAACTTGAAGACGCGGATCTTGTCGCCGCGCTCGTGACCACGGATTGTGGCCTCGACCTTGACCTTCTCGAGGCCCTTGGCGTCGAGCACGACGTCCTTGCCACGCAGCATCAGCGGCTTGAGAGCAACCTTCGCGCCTTCTTTGTCGGCGATGCGGTCGACGAGGATGAAGTCACCCTCGTGAACACGGTGCTGGTTGCCGCCGACTTCGACGACTGCATAGGTTTCTTGTTTTGTGGCAGTAGCCATTGTCAATTACGTCTTTCTAACTGTCAGAAGCTTCTTTGGACGGCCCGTCAGTGCCGGTCTTGGCACGTGATCGGCCTCGCCCACCCCTGCTGCCGCGACGGCGCGGGGCGCGAGTTCCGGAGGATTCTAGTTGGTCAGAGGAGCCATTTTCGGAAGTTGCGCCATTTCCGTTGGCGGGCTTGCCGTTTGAGGCCGACGCGGACGGCTTCTTGCGCGCCGGCTTGGGCGGTCCGTCATCAGCGATTTCGGCCCGAGCGACGTTGCGACCGACGTCAGTGATCCGCACGAGCGCCTTTGTCCCGATGCGGTCAAGCGCTCCTTGGATGGCGATGATGTAGTGGTCGAGCTTGGCGACGGCGGCGTCGTCCTCGTACATGTGCGGCTCGACAACGTGGACCATCACCTCGTCGCCGATCGCGAACGGCAAGGCCTTCTCCTCGACCTTCTTGATCGTTCCCTCAAAGGTGACCGCGAAGTGCTCGAGCGGCAGACCATCGCCGCCCTCGAACAGGATCGCCTTGCCGGTTTCCATCTCAAGATGCGCGATCGGGTTGCCCATCGTGTGCAGCAGCGCGTTGGTCACACGCGGGTTGATCTGCACCAGATACGCCTCCGGCTTCGGGTTCTCGGCGATGTACTCGCGGATGTGCCGCTCGACGTGCAGCGCGACGGTCTCCTCGGAGAGCACGACGCCCTCGCCGTTGCAGACCGGGCAGGTCTTGGTCATGATCTCGCGCACGCCGTCGGTGACGTTCTGGCGCGTCATCTCGACGAGTCCGAGCGGCGAGATCTCAACCACGTGAGTCTTGGTGCGGTCCTCGTCCAGGGACTTGCGCATGACCTTCAGCACGGCGTCGCGATTGCTCGCGCGCGCCATGTCGATGAAGTCGATGACGATGATGCCGCCGATGTCGCGCAGGCGGATCTGGCGCACGGCTTCCTCGGCGGCTTCGAGGTTGGTGTGCGTGATCGTCTCTTCAAGACCACGGGCCTTGCCGCGACCGGTGAACGAGCCGGTGTTGACGTCGATGATCGTCAGAGCCTCGGTGTGCTCGATGATCAGGTAGCCGCCACTGGGCAGATCCACGCGCGTGGAGAGAATCTTCTGGATCTCCTCCTCAACGCCGTACTTCTCGAACAACGTGGTCTTCGGCTCCTCGTACCGCACGACGCGGTCCGAGAGCTCAGGCGCGGTGCGGCCGAGGAATGACTTGACACGCTCGTACTGCGCCTCGTCGTCGATCAGTGCCTCGTCGAGCTCGTCGGTGAAGACGTCGCGGATCACGCGGATCGAGAGGTCGGCCTCCTGGAAGATCATCGCCGGCGCGGGAGTCTCCTGGGCGCGACGCTCGAGCACGTCGTTGAGCATGTTCAGATAGATCAACTCGCGAACGAAATCCTCGTGGGTTGCGCCACGGGCTGCGGTGCGGATGATCGCGCCGCCGCCGAGCAGGTCGAGGCCGCGGGCCTCGCGCTTGAGGCGCAGACGCTCTTTGTCCTCGAGGCGGCGGGAGAAGCCGACGCCCTCGCCACTGGGCACGAAGACCATGTAGCGACCGGGGATCGCGAGCTGCATCGTCAGGCGCGCGCCCTTGGTCTTGAGCGGGTCCTTGGTGACCTGCACGACGATCTCCTGGCCGCTCTTGAGCAGGTCGGTGATGCGTGCGCCACGGCCGGTGCCGCGCTTTGCGACCTGCTTGCCGTCAACGACGATGTCGTCCACGTGCAGGAAGCCGTTCTTCTCGAAACCGATGTCGACGAACGCGGCCTCAAGGCCTGCGACGACGTTCTCGACCTTCGCCTTGTAGACGTTTCCGACGATCGAACGCTCGCCGCGTCGCTCCAGATAGAGCTCCGCGGTGCGCCAATTGGTGGTGTCTTTGGTGGCCGCCTTGCCGCCACTGCGCTTGCTCGGAGTGCCTGCGGCCTCGAGCATCGCCACGCGGGTTTCGTTGCGGTCCGCGCTGACCAGAACCTTCTTCTTCACTTTTTGCCTCGAATGATTTTTTACCCGGCCGTCTGCGATCTAGCGACGCGAATGAACCGCGACTGACTGCAGCAGACCGAGCGCGATGAACGTCGAGAGCACTGAAGCTCCCCCGTAACTGAACAACGGCAGCGTCACACCTGTGATCGGCATGATTCCGACGTTCATCCCTACGTTTACAAATACCTGAAACATCAAGATCGCCACCACTCCGGCAGCGATCAACGCCCCGAACTGGTCCCGGGCGAGCGCAAGAATGCGCAAGCCCCGCCAGATCAACAGCGCGAAAAGCGTCATGACAAGAGCCGCTCCGGCGAAGCCGTACGACTCGCCGACCACCGCAAAGACGAAGTCCGTGTGGTGCTCGGGAATGAAATTGAGTTGTGTCTGCGTCGCATTGTCCGCACCGCGCCCGACGCGCTGTCCGGAGCCGATCGCGATCTCTCCCTGATTCTGCTGAAAGCCCTGACCACCTGGGTCGTCGTTCGGGTGCAGAAATGCTGTCAGACGTTGGACCTGGTACTCCTTGAGCACGTTCACCCCAGCGGCCGGGGCCGCGAAGAGAACCAGCGTCGCGACCGTCACGATCGCGAGCAACAGCGCCGTCATCTGCTGCCACGGCACACCGCCGATGAACAACAGAGTGAGCGTTATCGCGCCGTAGACCAGCGCGGTTCCAAGGTCTGGCTGCAGGAAGACGAGTGCGGCGGGAAGAGCCGCGAGGCCGAGCACCGGAAGCACGATGCCACCGGTCTGGCGGTCACGCGAGCGGTCGGCGATGAACGCTGCGAGCGTGAGGATCAGGAGCACTTTTCCGAGCTCCGAGGGCTGGATCTGGAAGAACCCGACGTCGATCCAGCGACGCGACCCCTTGGTCGCCGTTCCGGTGATCAGCACGAGGACGTTCGACGCGATCAGGAACGCGTAGATCTGCGTGCGGTAGTCGCGCAGCCTCGTGTAGTCGATGCGGCTCACCGCGAACAGCAACGAGACGCCGATCACCGCGAAGATCGACTGACGGATCACGTAATAGTGCGGGTTTCCGGCGACGTCGTCGGCGGTTGCGCCCTTCAGGACGATCACGCTGTAGATGATCAGCGCGACGGCGGCGCCGAGCAGCGGCCAGTCGAATCCACGGGTGATCGACTGCGACGCAGCATCGGCTCGGAAGCGCTTGACTCCCGCGGCGACCCCGGTCGGG
>JAEMSX010000015.1 GCA_016462645.1 Thermoleophilaceae bacterium | reverse complement strand
CCCAGGAGGGCGTCCTCTCATTCGTCGAACGGCGTCAGGCGAACTTCAAAGGCAAGTAGCGCCTTGACTACTCGCCGTGGTGCTCTGCGAGCGCCTTGGCCTTTGCCTTGTCGAACTCCTCCTGGCTGAGGACGCCCGAGTTCTTCAGGTCGTTCAGCTTGGCGAGGTCATCGACCGGTGAACCGGCAACCTGACGGATGTATTCGTTCTGCGCCTTCTGAATGTCGACCGCTTCCTTGATCGCGCGGTCACGCATTCCACCACCGCGAACGATCAGGTAGACCAGCGCGGAGAGGAACGGAATGATGATCAGGAAAAGCAGCCAGATCGCCTTGCCAACGCCGCCGAGCTCGTGGTCGCGGAAGAGGTCAACGACGATCGAGATGAAGATCCAGATCCAGATGACAAAGAGGAAGATTTCGATCGTCAGGAGCAGCGCGTCACCAAGTGACCAGCTGTCTGACGCGGCGAGCAATACGTTCATAATTTCTCGATTCGCGAGTATTAGGGATGGTGTAGTCCGCATGATAAGCCCTTGATCGGCCTGCCGGGTTCGCGGGTATCGGACGGCAACATCGTCATGTCCGAAAACCGCCAGGTCTGACCGGCCGCTCATGCAAGGATGCCTGCATGTACCGAGTGGACGAGAGCTACCTCCCGAGCGACGAACGCTGTCGGCGGGCGGTCGACGACAAGGACGCACGCTTTGACGGCTGGTTCTACACCGGCGTCACCTCCACCGGTATTTACTGTCGCCCGAGCTGCCCGGCCCGCACGCCGAAGGCCTCGAACATGCGCTTCTACGCCACGGCGGCCGCGGCGCAGTCGGCCGGCTTTCGTGCCTGCAAGCGCTGCCGGCCGAACGCTTCGCCGGGGTCGCCGGAGTGGGATCTGCGCGCCGACGCAGTTGGACGCGCAATGCGGCTGATCGCCGACGGAGTGGTCGACCGCGAAGGCGTTGCCGGCCTTGCCGCCCAGCTCGGTTTCAGCGAACGCCACGTGCATCGCATGCTCACCAGTGTTGTTGGGGCCGGACCGCTCGCAATCGCACGCGCCGCCCGGGCGCAGAACGCGCGTGTGTTGCTCGAGACGACCGACCTGACCGCGGCCGAGATCGCATACGCGTCGGGCTTCTCAAGCGTGCGCCAGTTCAACGCAACGATGCAGGAGATCTTCGCGACCACCCCCGGCGGCCTGCGGCGCGCTCCTCGCGGGCCCCGGCGTTCGGACCGCGGGCTCGAATTGCGGCTTCCGGTTCGGGCGCCTTTTGACTTCGCCAGGCTTCACGCGTTCTTGAAGCACCGCGCGGTCCGCACGGTTGAGTCGGCCGGCGACGACGCGTACTCGCGCAGCATGCGCCTGCCGCGCGGCGGCGGCGTGGTTCAACTCCGCGCCGGCGACAACTGCGTCTGGGCCCGCTTCGAACTCGATGACCTGCGCGACCTTGCCGCCGCGACCGAGCGCGTGCGCAGGCTCTGCGACCTCGACGCCGATCCGACCGCCTCGGACGCGGCGCTCTCGGAGGACCCCCTGCTGCGCGCGAGCGTTGCGCAACGTCCGGGCATCCGCGTCCCCGGCACCGCGGACGGCGATGAGCTCGCGATGCGCGGCGTGCTCGGGCAACAGATCTCGGTGCGTGGCGCGTCCACAGCCGCGGCCCGGCTCACGGATCTCTGCGGTGACGATCTCAAGCGTCCGGTCGGAGCGGTCACGCGGCTGTTCCCGCGCGCTTCGGCCGTCGCCGCGCTCGATCCGGCCGAGCTCTCGATGCCGCAGAGTCGCGCACGCGCGCTGATCGCGCTCGCAGACGCGCTTGCGAGCGCCGAGATCCGGCTCGACGGATCGCAGGAGCGCGGCGAAGTGCACGCGCGGCTCGTCGCCCTGCCGGGGGTCGGCGAGTGGACGTCGCAGTACGTGGCGATGCGCGCGCTGCGCGATCCCGATGCATTTCTTCCGAGCGATCTCGGCGTCCGCCGCGGTCTCGAGGCACTCGGCGTTGATGGTTCGCCGAAAGCCGCGGCCGCGACCGCCGAGCGCTGGCGCCCGTATCGCGCGTACGCGTTGCAGCACCTGTGGGCGATCGCTGCCGACTCAAACCGAACCGAGGATCTGAAATGACCAGCACTCACTTCGCAACAACTGACAGTCCGATCGGCGAGTTGCTCGTGCTCGGCGACGACCGGACCGTTCACGGACTGCTGATGAACGGCGACGGTGATTTCGACCGGCGCAAGGACGGCCTCACGCATGATCAGCGGGCATTCGCCCAGACGATCGAGCAACTCAACGAGTACTTCGCCGGAGAACGTGACGCGTTCGATCTTCCGCTTCGGCCAGAGGGCACCGAGTTTCAACGCGCGGTCTGGCGCGCGCTCGAAGCGATCCCCTACGGCGAGACGCGCAGCTACGGCGAAATTGCCGTTGCCGTCGGCCGCCCCAGGGCGGCCCGCGCGGTCGGAATGGCGAACAACCGCAACCCGATCGCGGTGATCGTTCCCTGTCACCGCGTGATCGGTGCAGGGGGCGCGCTTGTCGGCTACGCGGGCGGCCTCGAGCGCAAGACCTGGCTACTGGCTCACGAGCGCGATGCGCGCAGCGCGAACTCGAGCTCGTAGCGCAGTTCGGGATCGTCGAGACCGTCGCCGATCAGTTCGCGCAGGCGGGTCATCCGGTAGCGCAGCGTCTGCGCGTGAACATGGAGTTCTTCGGACGCCTCGGTGATGCTGCCGTTGTGCCGCAGCCAGGCGAGCAAGGTCTCGGTGAGGCGCTCGCGCGAGGCCGGAGTCTCATCGTCGAGCGGCGCGAGGCGTTCGCGCACGATCTCGTCGGCGAGCAGGCGGTCGGAGTTGGCGATCAGGATCGGGCGGTTGTCGTCGGCGGCGACGATCCCCGGCAGGTCCATCTCCTCGCCGTAGGTCAGCATGGCGCGGCTGTGGGCGTAGGAGTGGCGCGCGTCGCGAAGCTCGGCGCAGCTGCCGAGTCCTGACGGGATTCGCGCGAAGGCGCGCAGCAGCTGCTCGCGCCGCGCCGCGTTGCGCGGTTCCGGGATCAGCGCGACGTACTGCTGTTCGTCGCCGCGCACAATCGAATTCTGCGGCAGACGACCGGCCGGCGCGCGGCCGAGATCCTCGCGCCAGGTGAGCACGGCGACCTCGCGGGGGAGGGTCCAGTTGGCGGCCTCGGCGGCGGCCGCCAGCGCGCGCGGGTCGGCGCCGAGCGTGCCCCGGGTGAGCAGGTCGATCAGCTCCGCGCGCCGCGCGTCGATCTCTCCCGCCTGCTCGGCCTGGGCCTGCGCGTAACCCTCGGCTGATTCGGCGGAGAGCTCGTCGATGTAGGCGAAGATCGATTCGGCGAGCAGGTTCGATTCGCGCTGCTCGAGACCGGCCTTGATGCTCGCGTCGGCGAGATGCCGCCACGCGACCTGGGCGCCGAGACGGTAGGCGGCGAGCAGCGCGCCGATCGATCGCCCCGCCTCGACCTCTCCGCGGCCGAGCGCCACGTACACGCGTCGACCCTCCTCGCGCAGCGAGGTCTCGGGGTCGCGCACCATCGCGACGAACTGCATCAGTGCCTGCTCGACGCCGCCGCGCAGTCCTTCGCCGAACGCGCCCTCAAGCGGACGCGTGTAGGCCGGGATCTCGCGTCCGATCTCGATCAGGATCTCCTCGGCGATCGCGCGCCGATGACTCTCCATCAAGCTCGCCGAGGTTTCCGACAGCCGCTCCCACGGCCGGCTTGCTCGGGTGCTGATATCTGCGCTCATTCGGTCATTTTATAAGAAAACTACAAAAAATGCCGAAAAGTTCTTACTCTGAGGCGCGAAATCGTTGCTCTTTTGACCGTAAATTACATCCCATGAGCAAACTTGAACGCCGTATAACGATTACCGCAGTCGCCCTGCCCTTCATTGGCTTCCTTGTCGCGATCGTTCTCCTTTGGAACAATGGCGTCAACTGGCTCGACCTCGGAATCCTCGCCGCGATGTACGTCTTCACCGGCGCGGGAATCACCGTCGGTTACCACCGCCTCCTGACACACCGCTCGTTTGAAGCGAAGCGCTGGGTCAAGATCACACTGGCCATCGCCGGCTCGATGTCAGTGCAGGGCGCCCCGATCCACTGGGTCGCCGACCACCGCAAGCACCACGACTTCACGGACGAAGAGGGTGACCCGCACAGCCCCCACACCCACGACCACCAGGGAATCAAGGGTGTGTTCGTCGGCTGGTACCACTCGCACATGGGCTGGCTCTTCAGCCGCGACGAGCGCGCCTCGGCTTCACGTTACGCCCGCGACCTGAAGAACGATCCCGACATCGTCTGGGTTGACAAGCACTTCTTCTCCTGGGTGCTGCTCGGCCTCGCGATCCCGTTCGCACTCGGTTTCCTGCTCGGCGGGTTCACCTTGTACGCAGGGTTCACGGCGATGATCTGGGGCGGCTTCGTCCGTATCTTCCTGCAGCACCACGCCACCTGGAGCGTCAACTCGATCTGCCACATGTACGGCAACCAGCCGTTCGAGATCGAGGACCAGTCGACCAACAACTGGGCCGTCGCGTTCGTCGCGCTCGGCGAGGGTTGGCACCACAACCACCACGCCTTCCCGACCTCAGCGCGCCACGGCCTGCTCGAGCGTCAGCTCGACCCGGCGTACTACATCATCAAGGGTCTTGAAAAGGCCGGACTCGCCTGGAACGTCAAGGTTCCCAAGGACGAGCAGATCGAGGCACTCCTTCGCGTCTCCAAAGCAGCGGATGACGCAGAACAGTTCGCTCCCCAGCGAAGCCAGGAAACAGATTCCCTCGTGGAGTCGATCCCTGACAGCTCGGCCACGGGTTCCGAAGATGCAGGCGCGGGTCTGTCCACTTCCCGCGCGGCATCTCCTCTGGCCACAGCAACAGAAGCCGAGAGCGAAAGCCAGGCAGTCGCCTGACCGGACTCTCGCTTCAAGCAGAAAAAGCTGTACGCGCCGCCGGGCTCCCGCCCGGCGGCGTCTCGGCTTAAAGGGTTGCCTGTTGCCGTGGGCGCCGGTATTCCTTGCCGGCGCCGGGGAGGGCAGGAGCACGGAGAGCGAACCGCTCGGACAGGCGTTACGAATTCCCATCAACCGAGGTTGGGGGCGGTTGAAAGGAAGGATCTTCCAGGGTCCTACCGGGTGCACGGTCCGCACCCTTTCGCCGCCAAAACATGGCAACCCAAAGGCAGCAGCACCAACCAGCTACGCCGCAGCGTCCCGATCCCGCCGCATGACCCGCAGCAACTCCTCATAAGGCCCGGCCAGATAAGCCCGATCCCCAGCCATGAACTTCGTGTCCCGCCGCGGCGGGTACTCCAACCGATCTCCGCGATCAATCGCGACCACGCGGATATCCGCGCCAAGGTCCAGCATCGTCGCCCCGGTCAGGCCGCCCCCATCGCTGATCTCCAGGGTCGCCACAAGAAACGGCTCGCTCGCGAAGTAGAAGGTCGACAGCACCTCAAGCCCGACCGCCGCGCCGACAAACCACGGCGCCGCGATCGACGCCGACGCCCACACGTGCTGG
Organism: Thermoleophilaceae bacterium; assembly: GCA_016462645.1. Lineage (GTDB taxonomy): Bacteria > Actinomycetota > Thermoleophilia > Solirubrobacterales > JACPNS01 > JACPNS01. Next base: position 42,726 of record JAEMSX010000015.1, on the reverse strand, counting down.
AAGCCGAACGATCGCGACAACCGATCTGCCAGCGCGCGGTCGAACACACGCACGACCACCGGCGTCGCCTCCCAGCGATCGCCGAGCTTCCCGCGTACCGCGAGACTCGTCTCGATGTTGGTGAGGTCGCTCGAGGTCATCACTGCGACCGACGAGGCCGTGTCCAGGTTGACTGAATCCAGCGTCGTTCCGAGCGTCGCGTCGCCGATGATCACCGGCACGCCGAGCGATCGCGCCAGCGGGATGTAGCTGTTGTCCGCGTTGCGCTCGATCACCGCGACATCGCGGCCCTGCTGGCGCAGGCCCTGGATCACGCGCATTCCCACCGAGCCCAGTCCGATCAGCACCGTGTGGCCATGGAACTCGTGCACCTGGCCCTGGCCGAGCGACTGCTCGATGCGGCGGCTGACCAGCAAGTTGGTGATCAAGGCGAAGATCAGGCTCACGATCACGGTGCTGAAGACGATCAGAAGGATCGCGAACACCTGCATCGCGCTGCTCTGATCGGCGAATGAGAAATCGCCGAAGCCGACCGTCGCGCCGGTCTCGAACGTGAAGTAGATCGCTTCGAGAATCGTCAGACGCGTGCCATCCGGTTCGCGGTAGAACAGACCGAGGATCACTGCCGAGACGATCACCACAGCCAGGCCCAGCCACAGCGTGATCTTCAGCGCCGAGTCCGTGTGCTCGGTCGCCACGCGCCACGTGCGCTCCGCGCGATCGAGTTGGCGCCGCAGATATCCGCGATCGTCGTCGCTGCTCGCCTCGAGGTCGATCTGCGCGGCTTCAAGGTCCTCGGTCGGGCCGATCACGCATGCTCGATCCCCGGGCTCGACCCTCAGATCACGCGAGGGTCCGATCAGAACCTCATCGCTGTTCTCGCGGGCGACTCCGATCGGCGCGAGATCGCCGAACATTTCGCGCAGCGTTCCCGATTCATCCACGCGCACGGTTGCCGCGAAGAACTCCTTGCCGCCGATGTCCAGTCTGTCGGCGTCGTGGCCCATACAGGTGGAGACAACCGAAGGAGCGAACAACCCGGCCACGTCGAGCACGCTGCCTTCTCCGGTCACGCCCTCGATCGCCTTCCCGACGGACGGGTTGTCGATGTCGACGATCACTTTGATGTCCTCGCTGATGTCGCGCACGAGCAGGGCGGTCTGCAAGGTCAGGAGATCACTTGACTCGGCGCAGATCACGGCGCTCGCGCCACCCACTCCGGCGAGCTCAAACTCTTCCGGTCCGTCCCCGCGGTGGAGCAACGGAACATTCCACGAAGCGAGCGTCGGCACGAGACGCTTGTCGGGCTCGTCGTCGAGCACGACGACCTTTGTGCCGGTGGCGATCAGCAGTTCGATCGCGCGGAGCGAGTTGACGTGCAGACCGCAGACGATTACGTGGCCGGTCCAGTCGCGGGGATCGTCCTGCGATGACGATGGGCCGAGGGTCGTGTCAGTCGAGCTCAACCAGCAAAAAACTAGCGCTCGCCGACGCGCTTTGCGGCTTTGTCGATCACTTTGATCATGTCGCTGGTTGGATCCTCGAAAACCCGGCCGTGGCCGGGCGCGAGCCGCGCGGGGTCAAGCTCGGCGAGCCTGCGAGCACTCTCAAGCACCGTCGGCGGATGCCAGGTGCCCATCTTGACCAGTGGGAAGAGCGGGTTTGTCACCGCCGAAGTCGCGAGCCCGGCGAGCGTCGAGTAGACATCGCCGCCGAAGAGCGTTCCGTCGCGCTCGTCGATCAGCGCGAAGTGCCCCGGCGTGTGACCGGGCGTGAAGATCGCGCGCAGCGAGCCAACCAGCTCGCCGTCGACCAGCTCGCGGGTCGGCACGGTCTGCTGGCCTTTGAGCCCGCCACGGATCTTGTCCTGCGGCTCATCCGCATCCAACGAGAAGTCGCCGGCCAGCAACCGCGCATCGCGCGCGCTCATGATCACTTCGACATCCGGGACCGCCGCGACCAGCGCGTCCAGACTGCCCACGTGATCGTCGTGCGCGTGGGTCAGGACCACGCGCTTGATCGGCAAGCTCTTCAGCGCCGCAGCCTGCACGATCTGCTTTGACGATTTCATCGCCGTGTCGATCACCGTCAGGCCGTCTTCCTCCTCGACGAGAAAGACGTTCAGCATTCCGAAGCGGCGAACGCGGGTGAAGTTCTGGTCCGTCACAGCGCGCAACTTACCCGAGCGCGACCGGCCCGGGCGTCAGCACCCCGCTGATAGAACCACAGGCATGAGCAACAAATTGGATGGAACAGTCGCGCTGATCACCGGCGCAAGCAGCGGCATCGGCGAGGCCACCGCGATCATGCTCGCCGAGCAGGGCGCCGCGGTCGCGGTCGCGGCGCGCCGGAAGGACCGGCTCGACGAGCTGGTCAAACGCATCGAGGACGCGGGCGGGAAGGCGCTCGCGATCGAAGCCGACATGTCCGACCGCGCCCAGGCCGAGGCCACCGTGGAGCGCACCGTCGAAGCGCTCGGGCGACTGGACACGCTCTTCAACAACGCCGGTGTGATGCTGCTCGGCAGCGCCAAGCACGCCGACGTCGATGACTGGGAGCGCATGGTCGACATCAACATCAAGGGCCTGCTCTACGCAGCCCACGCCGCACTCCCGCACCTGACAGCCGCCGCAGCGGATTCGCCCCGCGGCGTCGCCGACCTGATCAACACCAGCTCAGTCGCGGGGCGTCTCGCGCGCCCGGGTTCGGCTGTCTACAACCTGACGAAGTTCGGCGTCACTGCGTTCACCGATGCCCTGCGGCAGGAGGTCAACGAGAAGCACGTCCGCGTTTCGGCAGTGGAACCGGGCCTCGTGGCGACCGAACTCGCCACGCACATGAACGATCGCGCGCAGGACGCGCTGAAGGAGCGACTGGGCCATGTCGAGCCGCTGCAGTCGAAGGACATCGCCGAGATCGTCAGCTTCATCATCACGCGCCCGAAGCACGTCGCGATCAACGAACTGCTGGTCAGACCGACCGAGCAGGGATCCTGAAAAACCTTTACATCATTTCTTGACAAGGTTTACAAAAGTCGTTATGATGTCAAGTAACCAGACGCGGGGAGCGCTTTTGTAATTCGATCAACGCGCGCGCCCCGGAACGCACCGATCCAGGAGCAGAAGCGTGTCAAGCACAGCCTCACCCACATTCGAACCGGCCGAGCACCACCACGACCACGACGACCCGATCGAGCTGAATCCGCCGGAGTCGTGGACCGACCCCAAGCGCTACGCGTGGATGCTCGCGGTGCTGATCCCGATGGCGCCGTTCGGCGCCTACATCATCGACCAGCTCACCGGAGTCGGCGCCGTCTACTGGCTCGGACCGCTGCTGATCTTCGTGATCTTCCCCGGCCTCGACCACCTGATCGGCACTGACGCCGAGAACCCGCCGGACAGCATCCTCAAGTGGCTCGAGGAAGACCGCTACTACCGCCGCGTGACCTATGCGTGGGTTCCTGTCCAGTACGCGGGCCTGATCTTTGGCTGTTACCTCTGGGCCTACGGAGGTCTCAGCACGGTTGAGTCGATCGGCCTGGCATTCACGCTCGGGACAGTCAACGGAATCGCGATCGCCACCGCGCACGAACTCGGGCACAAGCGCGAGAGCCTCGAGCGCTGGCTGAGCAAGATCGCACTCGCCCCGACCTTCTACGGACACTTCTACATCGAGCACAACCGCGGCCACCATGTGCGCGTCTCCACGCCGGAGGACCCCGCGAGCTCGCGCTTCGGCGAGAACTTCTACGCCTTCTGGCCGCGCACCGTCTACGGCAGTCTGAAGTCGGCGATCAGCATCGAGAAGAAGCGCCTCGAACGCACTGGCGACGGATTCTGGACGATCAAGAACGATCTGGTGAACGCCTGGCTCATGAGCATCGTGCTCTTCGCCGGACTGACGGCGGTCTTCGGCTGGGTCGTGCTTCCGTACCTGCTCGTCCAGGCTGTGATCGGCTTCTCAATGCTTGAGGTGGTCAACTACCTCGAGCACTACGGCCTGTTGCGCCAGAAGAAGGAAGACGGCCGCTACGAGCGCTGCCAGCCGCACCACAGCTGGAACAGCAACATGGTCGCCTCCAACGTGTTCCTCTTCCACCTGCAGCGCCACAGCGATCACCACGCGCACCCGACCCGCCGCTACCAGTCACTGCGTCACTACGAAGAGGCGCCCGAGCTCCCGGAGGGCTACGCGACGATGATCGTCTACGCGTTGATCCCGCCGCTCTGGCGCCGGATCATGGACCAGCGCACGGTCGATCACTACGGCGGTGACATGAGCCGCCTGAACATCCACCCGCGCAAGCGCGAGAAGATCCTGCGCAAATACGGAACGCCGGCGACTTGACGCGCTTTACAATCTGGGCTATGGTGTCAAGTAATCAGACGCGGGGAGCGATTCTGTAATTCGGCAGTGCGCGCCCCAAACCACCCACAGGAGCAACAGTGCCACCCACTGCCACACCGGAGTTCCCGTCCGCGGAACACCATCACCATGACCACGACGACAACCCCGTCGAACTGAATCAACCCGAGACCTGGCACGACCCCAAGCGCTACGCCTGGCTGCTCGGCCTGATCATCCCGTGTGCGCCGTTCATCGCCTGGGCGCTCGTCGAACTGACCGGCCTCGGATTCTTCTGGTACGGCGGGCCGTTGATCGTCTTCGTCGCCTTCCCGATTTTTGACCAGCTGATCGGCACCGACTCCGAGAACCCGCCCGACAGCGTGCTCGCCTGGCTGGAGGCGGACAAGTACTACCGCTACGTCGTCTTCGCGTACATCCCGCTGCAGTACGCGGGCCTCGTGTTCGCCTGCTGGCAGTGGGCCTACGGAGGGCTCTCGGGGCTTGAGTCGCTGGGTCTCGCGCTCACGATGGGCACGGTCAGCGGTATCGCAATCAACACCGCGCACGAGCTGGGCCACAAGCGGGAGCAGTCAGAGAAGTGGCTCTCCAAGGTCGCCCTCGCCCAGACCTTCTACGGGCACTTCTTCATCGAGCACAACCGCGGTCATCACGTCCGCGTTTCCACGCCGGAGGATCCCGCGAGCTCGCGCTTCGGCGAGAACTTCTACGAGTTCTGGCCGCGCACCGTGTGGGGCAGCCTGAAGTCTGCGATCGAGATCGAGAACAAGCGCCTCGCGCGCACCGGCGACGGTTTCTGGACGTGGAAGAACGATCTGCTGCAGGCGTGGGCGATGAGCGTCGTGCTCTACGTCGGTCTGACGGCCATCTTCGGATGGGTCGTCCTGCCGTACCTGATCATCCAGGGCATCATGGGCTTCTCGCTGCTTGAGGTCGTGAACTACCTCGAGCACTACGGCCTGCTGCGCGACACCAAGGACGACGGTCGCTACGAGCGTTGCCAGCCCAGCCACAGCTGGAACAGCAACCAGATCGCGTCGAACGTCTTTCTGTACCACCTGCAGCGCCACTCGGACCACCACGCGCACCCGACCCGCCGCTACCAGGCGCTGCGCAACTTCGAGGAGGCGCCGGACCTGCCCAGCGGCTACGCGACGATGATCGTCACCGCGCTGTTCCCGCCGGTCTGGCGGCGCGTGATGGACAAGCGCGTGCTCGCGCACTACGACGGGGACATCTCGCGCGCCAACATTCTGCCGCGCAAAAGGGACCGCATCCTCAAACGGTACGGTGGAGACAAGGGCGGTCAGTCCAGTGGCGGACAGCCATCTGGCGGACCGCAGCAACCAGCAACGGCGGGAGTCTGATCGACATGGCGAAGTTTGAGTGCCCCGAGTGCGGATACATCTACGACGAGGCCGACGGCAACCCGCGCGAGGGCTTCCCCGCCGGCACCAAGTGGGCGGACGTGCCCGACGACTGGAACTGCCCCGACTGCGGCGTGCGCGACAAGATCGACTTCCAGCAGGTGGGCGGTTGACCGCTTGAGCCCGACGACGAAAACCGGCGCCTACCGTGAGGCCGCGCGCGATCTTCTGCGCGCGAGCCTGCTCGACGCCGCCGGCGAGCTGATGCAGGACGCGCCGTGGTCGGAGATCTCGATGGCGGCGATCGCCACGCAGGCGGGCGTCAGTCGTCAGACGCTCTACAACGAGTTCGGCTCACGCGATGTGTTCGCACAGACCTTCGCGCTGCGCGCCGCGGACAAATTCCTGATCGAGGTCGAAGACGCCTTCACCTCGTCGCCGGACAATCCTTACCGCGCACTGGAGGTCGGCTTCACGCGCTTTCTTGAGTTGGCCGAGAGCGATCCGATGGTGCGCCACATCGTCGTGCGCGACCCGGGCGCAGACGAACTGCTCTCGCTCTTCACCTCGCGTGGCGGCCCGGTCGTTGACCTCGCGACCAAACGCCTCGCGGCGAAGATGGTCGAGACCTGGCCCGAGGCCGAGCCGGCCGCCGCGAAGACGCTGGCCGAGGGTCTCGTGCGGCTTGGGATCAGTCACGCCGGACTCTCCAACGGAACGCCGAAGGAGTCCGCGCTTGAAGTTCTCGCGCTGCTTGCGCCGTACATAGACCAACACCTGTCCGTTTAGCCGGATTTGGCCGTAGCCGCCTGCTGTATGGTGCGGCCATGGGACGAATTCGCAGAGGTTGGGAACTGACAAAAAAGGCCTGGGGCGTAGTGCGCTCCAACCCGGGACTGGTGAAGCTGCCGATCTACGGCGGCATCACGGCGTTCATCGCCTTCCTGGTCTTCGGGGTTCCGGGGATCGCGATCATCGCGGCCACGAACGAGTCGAACGCCGGCTACGTGGCGGGCGGCATCCTCATCGCGATCGGCGGGTATCTGTCCTCGTTCGCGATCATCTATTTCAACGTCGCGCTCGCCGCGGCGGCTGACGGCGCCTTCCGCACGGGCACCGCAGACACCTCGGCCGGCCTTGCCGTCGCGCGCTCGCACATCAAGGTGATCGCGCAGTGGGCGGCAGTGGCCGCGCTGGTCAGCCTCTTCTTCAACCTGCTGCGTGAACGCGGCGGACTCGTCGGTCAGATCGCAGCCGGTCTGGGCGCGGCGATCTGGTCGCTCATCACCTTCCTGATCGCCCCGGTTCTGGCATTCGAGGGCCTCGGACCGCTCGCCGCGATCAAGCGCTCGTCCATGATGTTCAAGAACAAGTGGGGCCAGCAGATCACCGGTGACATCGCGATCGGTGCGATCTCCGGACTCGCGATGCTGCTCGGCATCCTGCTGGCAGCGGGTGGCGTGTTCGCGATCATCGCCGGCGGCGCCGCAGTGATCGCCGGTGGCGGCCTGCTGCTACTGGGAGTTGTGATCGTCTTCGGCGCAGCGATCGTCGGCGGCGCAGTGCGCGGCGTGTTCGGCGTGGCGCTCTATCGCTACATCGTCAGCGAGGAAGTCGTCGGTCCGTTCACGGCCGCCGAGTTCGAGGCGGCGGTCAAGCCCAAGAAGGGCGCGAAAGCTCAGCCGGCGATCTAGTTCCCGGACGGGCGTCAGCCCGCGCTTGACCTTTTTCAGGTGTTGTGCTGGGCCATGGCCATGGGCTCTGGGTGATCGGCCGACGAATCTGCGCATTTTTGCGGATCCTGTACTCAGGTCCGAACGACCGTTCCAAATCTCATCCATGCGGACAACGGCGGCTACTCGTTAGTAAGCGAACCTTCGGCACCCCGCCCGTCAACCAAACCCCCGCTTTTGAATTGGAGTCCCATGTCGTTTCGTGCTCGTATCGTGCGGCTGTCCGTCGGCGCCGCATTCGCCCTCGTAGCGATCGCCGCAGTGATCATCCCCGGTCAGGCCCGGGCTGTCGAATTCACCGGCAAGGTGAAGATCGCCGCCGTTCAGACCAATCCGACATTCCGAGACAAGGTCGGCAACCTCAATGACATGGAAGCGCGGGCGCTCGACGCGGCCGCCAACGGCGCCGACCTGATCGTCTTCCCGGAGCTCTCGCTCACGGGTTACAAGTACAAGACCCGGGCCGAGATGGAGCTCGACGCCGAGCCGGTGCCCGGACCGAGCACGCTTGCGATGGTCGAGGTCGCCAAGCAGGCGAAGGCGTACATCGCCTTCGGAATGGTGGCGTCCGACGGCGATGGTCTCTACGACGAAGTCGTACTTGTCGGCCCCGAGGGCTACGTGGGCAAGTACGCGAAGATCACGATGGGGCATGCCAGTGAGGCAGTTCTCTTCACCCGCGGTCCCGCAGCTCCGCCGGTCTTTGACACCTCGATCGGAAAGATCGGAATCGCCAGCTGTTACGACGGTGCGTTCCCCGAGAACGCTCGTCTGATGGGCATCGGCGGCGCGCAGATCATGGTGCTGATCGACACGGAGAATGGCACCACCTGGCGCGACTACGTGCGTTCGCGCGCGGCAGAGAACGGCAGCTTTGCCGTCGTCACGAATCGCGTCGGCACCGAACGGAATTCGACGTTCAACGGCTACAGCCTGATCGCAGATCCGAACTACAACCTCTTGGCGAACGCGAGCACCAGCAATGTCGAGACGATCTACGCCACAGTCGACCTCAGCGATGTCAGCCGAACGTTTCTGAACCAGCGCAGGCCTGAGCTCTACCGCGCTGTCACCCGGCCGATGGACCCCGCGGTGCTCGGTCTGAGTTCAGATCCCCAGAGTTCCGTGACCGGGACGGCGACCGACCTCGACATCAGCTTCTCGACGACGGCGATTCCGGCCGGCACAGCGACCACCGCAAAGCTCGTCGACTCCTCCGAAGACGTGATTGCGCAGGGATCGGGCACGCTCGGCGTCGACCAAGGAGTCATCGAGATGACTGTTCCGGCAGGCGCCCCCGCCGGAGTGCACACGCTGCGCGTCACGGCTGACGGCTTCTCCAAGTCAATCCCGTTCACGGTGAAGGACTTTGCCAAGCCCGGCGTCCTCGGCACGATGCCTGCGGCCGGCGCCTCGGCGGCGAGCACGATCTACATCGGTTTTGACACCGACATCACGCCTTCGAACACGGTCCCGCTGACGCTCACCCCGAGCGGCGGATCACCGAGCTCGCTCACCGGGACGATCAACATGTCGGTGATCGACAACCGCCTGACGGCGGCCTACAGCGGCCTCTCCGCCGGCACGACCTACACCGTCACGCTGCCGGCGAACGCCGTCACGGACAACGTCTCCGGGATCGGAAACGACGCCTACTCGTTCGACTTCACCGTCGCTGGTACGCCGACGACGACCGTCGGCGCCGTCGCTCAGTTCGACCCTGTCGCGCTCGACAAGTCGGCGAACGTCGCGAGCATCATCTCCACGATGAACGCCGCATCCAGCCAGGCTGTGAAGTTCCTGGTCTTCCCCGAACTGGCGATCACGGGTACGCAGTTCGCGAGCCACAGCGCGGCGAACGATGTCGCCGAAGCGGCGGACGGTCCCAGCGTCCAGGCGATCGCGACGGCGGCGGCCTCACTGAACATGACGGTTGTCGTCGGCCTCGTCGAGTCCTCCGGCGGAAAGCTCTACAACACCCAGGTGCTCGTCGGGCCGAGCGGCGTGATCGGCGCTCACCGCAGCACCCATCTGAGCGCGACGCAAGCCGAGATCTTTGACGCCGGGAACACCGTCTCGGGCGTGTATGACACGCCGTCCGGACCGGTCGGACTGATCAGTGGCTACGAAAGCTACTTCCCCGAGGTGGCGCGCAGCCTCGCGATTCGCGGAGCGCTGCTGATCGCCGGCGGCTACAGCGAGACCGGCACCGTGTGGCGCGAACTGGTTCGCACCCGTGGATCCGAGAACAAGGTCTACGTCCTGGCCGCCAACCAGGGCACCTCGGGCGGCAAGAGCCTGATCGCCAGCACGAGCCGTGCGATCAACGCCGAGCTCGCGGGTACCGCGGCCGGCATCGCCAAGGCGACGCTCAACCTGACGACGATCGCCAATCGCTACTACTCGTACGTCGACCAGTCGTCCGACAAGGTGCGCACGACCCACTACTACCTCGACCGCCGTCCCGAGATCTACGCCCCGCTGAGCGCGAAGTCATCGAGCACGACCGTGCTCTCCCTGAACACCGGATCAATCGTGGCGGGCTCGGGAGACATCACCGCCACGGTCGCGGTGACCGGCTACGAGGGCACCGTGGTCTCCGGCGACGTCACTTTGAAGGCTGGCGAAGTCGTGCTCGGCACCGGGCCGCTGAGCGCCGGCAGCGCGGTCATCACTGTTCCGAGCACCGCGCTCAGTGCTGGCGCCAACACGCTGACCGCGACCTACTCAGGCAACGATGAGCTCGTGAGTTCGCTGGATACCGAAGATGTCTCGGTCACCAAAGCGACGCCGAGCGTCTCCGCGACGCTCGCTGCTGCGACGGTCGCGGCTGGCCAGCCGGGCTCGCTCAGCGTGGGCGTCAGCGCGCCAGGGATTCCCGGTGCAGGCGGCGCGGTCACCGTCGCGCTCAACGGCTCGACGCTGCCCGCTGTGCTGGTCGGAGGATCGGCTTCCGTGGCGCTGCCGACACTCACGAAGGCCGGTCAGTATCCAATCACGGTCACGTATGCGGGCGACTCGCTGGTCGAGGGCGGATCGGCGACTGTGGTGCTGACGGTCAAGAAGGTTGCGCCGAGCCTCAGCGTCAAGCTCACGAAGTCGACGGTAACGGCCGGGGCGAAGGCGTCCGCGGCAGTGACGCTCACCGCGAGCGGCCTCACGGTCGACGGGGTCGTCAGCGTGAGCTTCCGCGGCAAGACGGTGAAGGCGGTCGTCACGGGCGGGGTCGCCAAACTCAAGCTTCCGGCGGCCACGAAAGTCGGCAAGTTCAAGTTGAAGTTCAACTACGCCGGCTCGGATTCTCTCGAGTCTGGCTCCGTGACAGCGACGTTGAAAGTCAAGCGCAAGAAATAGGCGGCCCCTGCGGATTCACGGGCGCGCGCTACGGCGCGTCCGTGGCCACGGGGAGATCCGCGCGGTCGTCACTTCGCACTTGACCTTTACATCATTTGGTGTTACATTCGCCAGATGCATCCGACTGATACAGCCGCGCCGCCGGTGACCCTGGCCAGTCCACTTGAGCTGGCCTGCGGGGTCACGCTGACCAACCGCATCGCCAAGAGCGCGATGAGCGAACAGCTCGGCTCGCGCACGAACGACACCACCCCCGAGCTCCTGAACCTCTACCGCCGCTGGGCGAGCGGTGGCCCCGGGCTGCAGGTCACAGGCAACGTCATGGTCGACCGCCGTTCGATCGGCGAGCCGCTGAACGTCGTGATCGAGGACGACCGGGACCTCGACGGACTCAAGGCCTGGGCCGAGGCGGCCAAGTCAGGCGGTGCCCCGGCGATCGTGCAGCTCAATCACCCGGGCCGCCAGACGCTGCGCAGCGTCTCCTCGCTCGTCGTCGCGCCCAGCGCGGTGCGCGTGAACATCCCCGGCACACCTTTCCCGAAGCCGCGTGCGCTTGAAGTCGCTGAGATCGAGGACATCATCGAGCGCTTCGCGACCGCGGCCGAGATCTCCGTTCGCGCCGGCTTTGACGGCATCCAGCTCCACGGCGCGCACGGTTACCTGATCTCCCAGTTCCTCTCGCCGCTGGTCAATCGGCGTGATGACGAGTGGGGCGGGGACGCCGAGCGTCGCCGCCGCTTCGTGATCGAGCTCGCCCGCGCCACGCGCGCGGCCGTGGGTCCCGACAAGATCGTCGCGATCAAGCTGAACTCCGCGGACTTCCAGCGCGGCGGTTTCAGCGAGGAGGAGTCGCTTGAGGTCGTGCGCCTGCTCGGCGAAGAGGGCCTCGACTTCCTTGAGATCAGCGGCGGCACCTACGAGAAGCCGGCGATGATGGGCGCCACGTCGCGCAAGATGTCCGAGCGCTCGGCCGCCCGCGAGGCGTACTTCCTCGACTTCGCCGCCAAGGCCAAGCAGGTCACGACGATGCCGCTGATGATCACGGGCGGACTGCGTTCATCCTCAGCAATGACCGACGCGCTCGATGACGGGATCGACATCGTCGGTATCGCCCGCCCGGTCTGCCTTGAGCCCGATCTGCCGCGGCGACTGATCAACGACCCCGGCACGGTCGCGCGCCTGAAGCCGATCCGTACGGGCATCGCCAAGCTCGACTCGCCCGCCGACCTCTGGTGGAGCAATATCCAGCTGCGTCGCCTCGGTGCCGGAAAAGAGCCGCGCCGCGCGCTCACCGGTTGGGAGTCGATTGGCCACGCGCTCGTGCGCGACGGCATCAACGGTGTGCGCCGCAAGCGCTCGTAATTCCTTAATCTGCGTGCATGGCTGACGCGCGAATCGAGGTGACCGAGAACGGCCCGTACCGCGTCAGCGGCGGTCTGCCGCTGCGCGTCGAGACGATCGTCTCCGATTCCGAGCAGGAGTCGATCGCATGGACGCACGGCGATGACGTCGCTGCGCCCGAGAGCTACGAGCTTTGCCGCTGCGGCCACTCCAGCAACAAACCGTTCTGCGACGGATCGCACGAGACGGTGGGCTTCGACGGTGCCGAGACCGCGGGTCACGAGCGCTACGCGGACGGAGCGAAGCTGTATTCCGGTCCGACGATGGACATGACCGACAATCCCGGCTTCTGCTCGGTCGCGCGCTTCTGCGACGCGCGCGGCAAGGCGTGGAGCAATGTCAAACGCACCGACACCGCCGAGGGCCGGGACATCGTCGGCAGCGAAGCGATGATGTGCCCGAGCGGGCGGCTCGTCGCGATCGACAAGGAGACCGGCGAGCCGATCGCGATGGAGCCGGACTTCGAGGAGCAGCGGATCGGACTCGTCGAGGATCCGACCGAGGACTGCAGTGGACCGCTCTGGGTGCAGGGCGGGGTTGAGGTCGTAGGCGCCGACGGCGAGCCGTACGAGCTGCGCAATCGCGTCACGCTGTGTCGCTGCGGGCAGTCGTCAAACAAGCCGTTCTGCGACGGCACTCACGTCGACACCCGCTGGCGGGCCGACTAGAGACCGAGCTTTGCGACGCCCGGCTCGTCCCAGCCGAGGTGGTGTGCGAGTTCATGGCGCAGCGTGCGTTCGACCTGCGCGGTGAGCAGTTCCGGGTTGTGGCCGAAGTCGCGCAGCAGCGTGTCGCGGAAGATCAGGATGCGGTCGGGGTAGTTGTCGTAGGCGACGGTGTCGCCCTGGTAGAGCCCGTACGCGCCGTGCTGCCGGCCGAGATCCGAGACGATCACGGGGACGGCCTCGAGGTGCACGCGAAACTCCTCGGGGAGCCGATCGATCGCGACGCTCACAAGGTGATCAAACGCGTCAGGGGTCACGTTCGTCCCGTGTGATTTGGCCAACTCTTCGCTGTAGTCCTCGAGTTCGTCGAACTCGCGATCCGAGAGCTGCCCGATGTTTTCGCTGTGCGGCGGCACGCGGTCCTGATCTCCCATGGCGAAGATTCTTACCGGTCAGGTCCCCCGTACGCGCCGATAGGGTGGCGCGAATGTCTGAACACGTGATCCACCTCGAGGGCGTCACCAAACGCTTCGGCCAGCTCACCGCGGTCGACGATGTGACCGTCGACGTGCCTGCCGGGCGCTGCTTCGCGTGGCTCGGACCGAACGGCTGCGGCAAGACCACGCTGATCCGCATGATGCTCGGACTCGCGCGTTCGACCAGCGGCGAGATCGAGGTCTGCGGCTACAAGATCCCCTCGCACACGGCTGCCGCGCTCGCCGAAGTCGGTGGGATCGTCGAGGAGCCGCGCTTCTACCCCTACCTGACCGGCCGCCAGAACCTCACGGTCTGGGCCGACCACTTCGGCGACGGCGCCGAGGGCCGGATCGAGGATTCGCTCAAGCGCGTGCGCCTCGATGATCGCGCCGACGAGGCTGTCAAGACCTACTCGCTGGGAATGCGCCAGCGCCTCGGCGTCGCCCGCGCGCTGCTCAACGACCCGAAGCTGCTGATCCTCGACGAGCCGACCAACGGCCTTGACCCCGCGGGCCTCGCGGAGTTCCGTGAGCTGATCCGGTCCTTCGTGGACGAGGGCCGCAGCGTCTTCATCTCCTCGCACATTCTCGGCGAAGTCCAGAAGATCGCCGACGACGTCGCGATCATCCAGAAGGGCCGGATGATCGCGTTCGGATCCGTCGACGAGCTGGTCAGCGGCGGCGCGCAGAAGGTCTACGTGCGCACCACCGACCTCGACGCCGCAGCGCCGCTGCTTCACGCGAGCGAGTTCGTCAGCGCGGTGGCAACGGACGAGTTCGGCGGCCTGACACTGACGGTCGCGCAGGCCGACGACGAAACTCTGACCCGCACCGGCAAGACGCTCTTCGACGCCGGGATCGGGATCGTCTCGCTCTACCCGATCCAGGAATCGCTCGAGCAGCGCTTCCTCGACATCACCGGTGGGGAGGGAGATCTGTGATCAATCTTCTGAAGGCAGAGGTCATTCGTCAGACCGGACGGCGCGGCTCCTTCTTCGGCTCGCTCGCGGTCGCGCTGCTGATCTCCGTGATCATCCTGATCTGGGTGCTGACCACGAGCAGCAGTCCGTCGGGCTCGGAGATTCTCAACAACAGTGCGGGCCTGCTCGGCGCGGTCGTGGTGATCTGCTCAGTGGTGATCGGGGCGATCGCCGGGGCCTACGACGTCGATCAGGGAACGATGCGCTATCTCGTGCTCACGGGCCAGGCGCGCTGGAAGCTCGTCGCCGTTCGCTATCTCGGGTTCTTCTGCACGCTCGTGCTGTTCTCGCTGCCCGCCCTCGCGCTGGCCGCATTGATCGCGCTCGTGTTCGGTGACGCATCCACCCCGGTCGCGCCGGGCGACCCCGAAGGCTTCAGCGCCTTCTGGCAGATGTTCTACATGGTCTGGGTCGGCGGAGCGCTCTACGGCTTGCTCGCGCTCAGCATCGGCACGTTTCTGAAGTCCAACGGCGTAGCGATCGCGGTCGCGATCGTGCTGAACTTTGCCGGTGTGCTCGCGGCGGCGTTGATCTGGGAGTACGTCTCGCACACGGCCGGGGACCTCTTCTATCCGATCCTGGTGGGCGCAGCAGTCACGCGTGAGGCGCAGACCGCGGGCCCCGACACCAACGCATCGGCGCTCTCGTTGGCGACGTCGATCGGCGTGCTCGGGATCTGGATCGTCGCGCTCGTCGGCGCGGCTGTCGCGCGCGTGCAGCGCGCCGAGTACTAGAGCCCGAACGCGTTCGCGACAAGCTCGTACGAACGCCTGCGCGCAGCGTGCTCATGCGTGATCGTCACGAGAATCGCCTCGTCGGCGCGATACTCCTCGACGGCCTCTTCGATCCCGGTCCTGACCGTTTCGGGATCGCCCACGATGATCCGCCGCGAGTTGCTCACGCCGGGCTCGCGTCCCTCTGAACGCAGGAACTCGACGGCCTCGGCGACCGGCGGGACCTTGATCGGCGTGCCGCGGCGCAACATGAGCATCGACATCTGGATCGAAGCCGCCAGCTCGCGGGCCTCCTCGGTCGTCTCGGCGCAGAGCACCCACAGGCCGACCATCGAATGCGGGGCTGTCAGCTCCTTCGACGGCTCGAAACCGCCGCGGTAGGAGATCGCGATCGGCGCGCCGTCGCTGTTGATGAAGTCGGCGAACGCGTAGGGGAGGCCCAGCTCCTTGGCCCAGATGCCGGACTGCTGCGAGGAGCCGAGCAGCCAGATCTCCGGCTGCTCGTCTCCGCCGGGAAGCGCGAACTGGAGCTTCCAGAACGGATGGTCCTTGGGCAGTTCCTGGCGGAAGTAGGCGAGCAGCTCGAGCAGCTGCTGCGGGAAGTCGTCGGCCGCGGCGTGGCGGCGATCGCGTTGCAGCGCGAACTGGGTGATCGGCTCGGTGCCGCTGGCGCGACCGATCGCCAGGTCGATGCGGCCGGGGAAGAGGCCGGCGAGCAGGCTGAAGCTCTCGGCGACCTTGAACGGCGAGTAGTGCGGCAGCATCACTCCGCCGCTGCCCACGCGAATGCGCTCGGTCGCGGCGGCGACCGGTCCGGCGAGCACCTCGGGCGCCGGCCCCGCGAGCGAGAGGCCGTGGTGCTCGGCGAGCCAGTAGCGGTGGTAGCCGAGCGCGTCCGCGGCCCTGGCGAGATCGAGCGTGTTGCGCAGCGCGTCGCCGCCGGTCAACCCTTCGGGGACCGGAGTCTGATCGAGCACGCTGAGCTTGAACTCGCTCACGGAAGCGTTCGCGCGAGCCACTCGGCGATCGGCGCCATCTCTGCCATGGCGACTTCGTGACCGCCGTCGAACGGCAGGAACTCCGTCGGCAGACCGGCGGTCTCAAGCTTCGAATGCGCGATCTCGGCGAAGCCGAAGTCGATCACCGGATCGAGCCTTCCGTGCGCAAGAAAGACGGGCAGCTCGGGGCGCGAATCGAAGTCAGGTTGCCAGCTGTTGTCGTCGAGAACCGGGATGAATCCCGACATCGCGAGGATTCCGGCCGGCGTCGGACGATCGGCCGAGAGCGCGAGCGTGAAGCTCATCACCGCGCCCATCGAGAACCCGCCGAGGACGGCGCGGTCGTGGCTGACCGCGATCCGCTCCAGCTGATCGTCGTGGAAATCGGCGAGCGCCCGGCGGGCGGCGTGGAAGGTCGCGGGGTCGGGGTAGCCGACGCGCGGAACGGTGTACCAATGGAAGCCCTGGGCATCGCCGATCTGGAGTGGCGCGCGCGGCGCGATCACGTGGAGGCGGCGCTGCGGGTCGAAGAAGTCTGCCAGCGGCAGCAGGTCGCCTTCCCAGGAGCCACGGCCGTGGTGCAGAAAAAGCGCGCCGGTCGCCGGTCCGTCGGAAGGGCGTTCCATGAAATCCAGTGTGGTCATGAGTTCCCCGCGTGTTCGATCGTTGCATTGGTCAGGTCAGGGAGACGGTCGATCACCAGTGTGGCGAGGTCGAGCGCGTCCGGCGACGGCGGGAAGTCGCGGTTCGGGATCGCGATCACTTTCATGCCGGCCGCCACCCCGGCACGAATTCCGTTCGCGCTGTCCTCAATCACCACGCAGTTCTCCGGCTCGACGCCCAGTTGCTCTGCCGCCAGCAGGAAGACGTCCGGCGAGGGTTTGCCGCGTCCAGCCTCTTCCGAGGAGACGGTGGTCCGCAGCACATGGTGGATCCCGGCGAGTTCCGCGATCAGATCGATCAGTTCCCGGTTGCTCGATGAGGCGATCGCGACCGGCCAGTGCTCGGCCGCTGCGTGGACGGCTTCGGCCGAGCCCTCGATCAACGGGAGGTCCTCGCGGTAGAGCGCCTCGAGCCGCGCGACGACGTCGCGTGAGATCTCCTCGGCGCTCATCGGCACCTCCAACTCATCGCGCACGTAGACCGACCACTCGTGTGAAGCCATGCCCATCATCGCCTCCTGCGCGCCGGCGCCCCAGCGGCCGCCCGTTTCCTTGACAAGGTCCTCGCGTGCCTTGTCCCACAGGGCTTCGGACTCCACGATCACGCCGTCCATGTCGAAAATCACCGCTTCTACTGGCATCCCCCTGACGGTAAGCGATCGCCGGTCACAATCGCCCGCGACGCCTAACCGGACTGTAGTCCGATTGTGCTATGATGGCCACATGGAACTTGGAGTGGTCACATTCGCGGACAACGGCTCGGACTACGAGGGCAACGCGCTCTTCAGTGGTGAGGAGCGCATGAAGAACCTGATCGAGGAGGCCGAGCTTGCCGACCAGGTCGGGCTCGACGTCTTCGGAGTCGGCGAACACCATCGCCCGGACTTCACCGTCTCCTCGCCGACAGTCGCACTGGCCGCAATCGCCGCGCGCACGAAGAACATCCGTCTGACCAGCGCCGTCACGGTGCTCAGCAGCGCCGACCCCGTGCGCGTCTACGAGGAGTTCGCGACTGTCGACCTGATCAGCGGCGGTCGCGCCGAGGTCATGGCCGGGCGCGGATCGTTCACCGAGACTTTCCCGCTCTTCGGTCAGTCGCTCGATGACTACGACGAACTTTTCATCGAGCACCTCGAGCTGCTGCTGAAGATTCGCGAGAACGAGTACGTCACGTGGGAGGGCAAGCACCGCCCCAGCATCGACAATCGCGGCGTCTTTCCGCGCGCTGTGCAGGAGCCGCTTCCGGTCTGGATTGCGGTCGGCGGATCGCCGGAGTCGGTTGCGCGCGCCGGCCTGATGGGACTGCCGCTGGCGATTGCGATCATCGGCGGCACGCCCGACCGCTTTGCCCCGCTGGTCGAGCTGTATCGCCGCGCCTCCGAACAGGCCGGCCACGGCGAGCTGCCGCTGGGCATCAACTCGCACGTCTTCGTGAGTGAGTCTCCGACGATGCGCGACGACTACTACGAGTACTACTCAGCGACGATGAACAAGATCGGCCGCGAACGCGGCTGGCCGCCGATGGACCGCGCCGGTTTCAACGCGCGGATCGCCGGTGACGGCATCCCCTGGATCGGCGAGCCCGAGGCGATCGCCGAGAAGATCCTGCGCGAGCACGAGTTGTTCGGCAACTCGCGCTTCCTGGCGCAGGGCAGCATGGGCCGCATGCCGCACGATGTCGCGCTGAGGTCGATCGAATTGTTCGGCACGAAGGTCGCGCCGATTGTGCGCGAAGAAGTCGCGCGGCGCGAAGCCGGTTCGGCGCAAACTGCACCCGCCTGATTCACCAACCGGATAACAAGCGAGCGGCCGACGTGTGACAAGCTTCTGCCGATATGGCAGGAATCGTCACCAGCAGAACGTTCGAGCAGGACGCTGAACTTCTGACCGAGATCCTCGCCGAGGTTGTCGCCAGCAGCGAGGGCGGCCCTGCGATCGACCTGCACCGCCGCGCCGTGGTGCTCGCGAGTCGCGCCCGCGAGGGTGACGATGGCGCGCCCGAGGAGCTGCAGGCGTTGGTCGACGGCTTGTCCCCGCGCATGACCGAACTGCTCGTGCGCTCGCTCACGCGCTGGTTCCAGCTGATCAATCTTGCTGAGGACAACGACCGTGTGCGCCGCCTGCGGGCGCGCGAGACCGCGATTGCTCCGGCGCCACGTGGTGGCTCGATCCGCGAGGCTGTCGGCCAGCTCGCCGAATACGCCGGATCTGCCGAACGCCTCTCGGAACTGCTGGGCAGCGTGAAGATCGACCTCGTGATGACCGCGCACCCGACCGAAGCGCGCCGCCGCACGATCATCGCCAAGCAGGCGCGCATCTTCCATCTGCTGCGCGACCTTGACGAGCAGCCCGGCCTCGGCGGCGACGACGCCGACGTGCGCCGACGCCTCGCCGCGACCGTCCATGAGTTGTGGGGCTCAGATGAGATCCGCGCCGTCTTCCCGACCGTGCTCGACGAAGTGCGATCGGGACTGGCCTACTTCAACTCGACGCTCGGCGACGTGATCCCGATGATCTACCGCGACCTCGAGGCGGCTGTCACGGACGTGTTTCCGGACGCCGAGTCCGAGGGCGGCGCCGCGGAAGTCCCGCGCGTGCTGCGCATGGGCTCCTGGATCGGCGGCGACCGCGACGGCAATCCCTTCGTCACGCCGGACGTGACCGTGGCCGCGCTCGAATTGATGCGCGATCAGTGCCTGCATTTTCTCGAGCGCCGCGTCGAGTTGCTCGCCGAGCGGTCTTCATACGCTGAGCAGCAGGGCCACCGCGCGACCGATCTCGAGGCGTTGCTCGCGGCCAACGCTGAGCGCTTCCCGGAACTCGCGGCAGACCTCGCGGCGCGCAACCCGCGGGAGCCCTACCGACGCGTGTTCTCGCTGCTGCGTCGCCGCATCGAGGCAACCCGCGCCGATGAGCCGACCGGCTACGCGCACTCGAATGAACTGCTCGACGATCTCACGCTCGCACGCGACTGCCTGCACAAGGACCGCGGGGACCTCGCGGCCGGCGGTGACATTCACGACGTCATCCGCCAGGTTGAGGTCTTCGGATTCCACTTCGCGAAGGTTGACGTGCGCCAGCACGCGCGGCGCCACAGGGAGGCGCTGCACGAGGTCTTCGCCGCGCTGGGCATTGAGTCCGACTACAGCGCGCTCTCCAGCGAGGCGCGCTGCGCCCTGCTCTCGGTCGAGATCGAGAATCACCGCCCGTTGATCCCTCAGGACGTGACCGGCTTCGCGCCTGAGACGCGGGAGGTGATCGAGACCTTCCGCATGATCGAGCGGGCGATCGAAGGTCGCCACCGCGGAGCGATCCTGACCTACATCATCAGCGGGGTTGAAGGCCCCGAGGACGTGCTCGAGGTGTTGCTCCTGATGAAGGAGTCGACGATGAGCCGCGCCGGCGGCGACGAGGCCGAGCTGCGGATCGCGCCACTGTTCGAGAGCGGCGCGGCGCTTGAGGCGGCGCCGAAGATCATCCGGACCCTGCTCGAGACGCCGTGTTACCGCCGGGCGCTCGCCGCGATGGAGGATGTCCAGGAAGTCATGGTCGGTTACTCCGACTCGAACAAGGACGTCGGGTACGTCGCCTCGAGCTGGGCCGCCTATCGCGCCCAACTGATGATGGTCGACGTGTTCCGCGAGCACGGTGTGAGCTGGTTGTTCTTCCACGGCCGTGGCGGCGTCGTCGGCCGCGGCGGCGGTCCGACGCGGCGGGCGATTCTCTCGCTCCCGCCGGGCGCCGTTGACGGCCGCCTCAAGACGACTGAGCAGGGCGAGGTGATGGCGGCGAAGTACGCCGTCGAGGAGATCGCACACCGCGAACTCGAGCTCGCGGCCGGCGCGACGCTCGTTTCGATGACGCAGCGCGAACCCTCGGTGTCCGAGGAGACCGTCGCGCTCGCAAACGAGATCCTCGACCTGATGGCGGCGGAGTCGGCGAGCGCCTACCGCGCGTTGGTCTACGACGACCCGGACTTCGTCGAATGCTTCATGAACGTCACGCCGGTCGACCAGATCTCCCAGCTGCAGCTCGGCTCGCGGCCGGCGCGCCGCGGGGCCGCAAGCGGGATCGGCGACCTGCGCGCGATTCCCTGGGTCTTCTCGTGGACGCAGGCGCGCGTGATCCTGCCTGCCTGGTACGGGCTCGGTACGGCGCTGGTCGCAGCACGCGAGCAGTTCGGCGACGACGAGCTCGCGCGCATGACGGCGGAGTGGCCGTTCTTCGACGCCCTGATCAGCAACGCCGAGATGGCCTGTGCGAAGGCCGACCTCGGGATCGCCCGCCGCTACTTCGACCTCTGGGAGAACGCGGAAGCCCGCGAGCGCATCTGGACGGCCGTCGAGACCGAGTTCGATCGCACCTCATCCGAGCTCGCCCGGCTGCGCGGCAACGAGCGGCTGCTCGACGGCTCCCCGATCCTGCAGGCGTCGATCGACCGTCGCAATCCGTACGTTGACCCGCTCTCCTACGTGCAGATCGAGCTTTTGCGCCAGTTGCGCGCCGCCGGGGGTTCCGGGGACGAGCTCCTGCGCAGGCTCAGCCTGCTGACCGTCAACGGCATCGCCGGCGGTCTGCGTAACACGGGCTAGGGCAGGGCGACGCGTTCGACCGCTTCGTAACGGGCGCCGGAGGGCTCAAGGAATGAGCGGTAGAGAACGAACTCGGAGAACTTGACCTCCTCCACCGGAAAGCGCGTTGGCGAAGGATCAAGCCTGGTGCCCTCACGCATTCGGGCAACTGTGAAGTGGGGGCGGAACCGCGACTCGTTTCGCAGCTCGATGCGCGATTCGAGTTCGCGTATCAGCGGATTGCGCAAGTACTGCATTGCGATCCGTGACACGACCTGGACCGCCAACACACGTGGTTTGGTCGTTGGAAGCAGCAGCGGAACATCGGTCATGAATTCGTCGGACGTCTCTGTGATCTGCTCCGCGCCGAGAAGCATGGCCTCGGTGATCAGTGCGATCTCGTCCGCGGTGCGCTCGCCCAGGAACGCGAGCGTCAGATGGATGTCTTCGGGCGGGATCAGGCGGACGTGTGGCACTCCGCTCAACTCGCGCCCGGCCCATTCGGCAAGCCGTTGCGCGAGGTCGACCGGCGGGTCGACGGCGATGAACAGTCTTTGCGTTTCGCGCGGCGACACGACCCCGACGCTACCTGCACCTGACTAAGTCGTGCCGGCCGCAAGCCCGTCGTCTTCGATCCGCTGACCGGCTTCGTCGCGCGCGACAGCGGGCTTCAGCGGTCCGCCACGCGCCACGCGCAACAGGCACCAGCCGAGCAGAAGCACGAGCAGCACCGTCATCAACGCGACGATCGAGCTGCCGATCGCGAACAGGTAACCGGGTACATCCGTGCGGCGTTCACGCTGCATCATCTTGCGGTCCATCACGACTGCTCGCGTGAACTGCGCGGATGCAGGAAGCTCGGGCAGCTTCAGCGCGGCGTCGGCCGGCATGTAGACCGGGACGGCGCCCATCACGTTTCCGCGGTGGACGCGGAGCGCGGCCTTCCAGGTTCCGTCGACCGGCAGGGGCTTGGTGGTGCTCCAGACTCCGGGCGAGACTCGCTTGAGCGGCGCGTTGATCGCCAGGCCGTCGCCCTGCCAGGCAAAGCCCTGGATCCAGTCGGCGTTGTCGCCGAAGGTCTTGTCGCTGTAGGCGACGGTGGCGTTGACGGTTCGGACCGGGCTCGAACTCGCCTCGGTCAACTTGACTGTTGCGGTGAGGCCCGCCGGCGAGTGCTGGGGAATCAGCACGGCGATCAGAACCGTGAACACTGCGATCGCACCGATCGGCGCCCAGGCCGCCTTGCGTCCGAGCACGCTGCTGTCCGGCTGCGCGGTGAGGGTCGTGCCGAAGAACGTTCCGAGGACTGCGCCGCAGCCGGCCGCGGCGACCGCGGCGGCGACAGCAGCCGGGAGGATGTGCGCGGGCCAGGGCAGCGGCATCCACACGTGGCTCCAGCCGAATTCAGCGAGCGTGCCGATCGTCCCGATCAGCACTGCCGAGAGCGCCGCGAACCAGTAGCGACCGCGCGGCAGCGCGACCAGCGCCGCGAACTCAACGAGCAACGCGGCCGCGACGTAGAGCGGGAAGTGCAGCGTGAGCTGACCGAACCCGTAGGTGACGAGCAGCGTGAGGATGACGTTGATCAGGAGCGCTCCGCCGCAGGCGATCAGCGCGCCGCCGCGGCCGTACAGCGTGCGCGCCGCGGTCAGCACGAGTCCGGCCGAGAACGCGATCAGGATCGGGTGAAAGAGCAGGCGGAACTGCGGGAAGCCGTAGCTGAACTCCTGCTGATAGGCGATCGTCAGACCGGTGAGCGCGCCGCCCAGCAACAAAGCTGTGCTGAGCAGCGCGACCGGGCTCTTCGCCTCCCCAGAGGCAACTGCTGCGCGCTTCTCCTCGCGGGTGCGAGGCGCGCGCTTCGTGCGCATTCCCTCGCGCATAAGCACGAACGAGCTGAAGAGCACCAAGAGCCCGCCGGTGATCATCATCAGGTGGGTGGGTCCCCAGAGCGTCACGTCCTGTCCGAAGAGGCGGTGCCAGACGTCGTCGGCGGCAAAACCGGTGAGCGCGAGCGTGCCGCAGGCGAGCATTGCGACTCCGCCGGCCGGGGCGTACCAGTCGCGGGCGATGCGTACGGCCGCCGGTCCGGCCGAGCGACCCTTCGGCATCACGATCGCGAGCCACCCGGCGGTCACGAAGAGGACGACGCCGACGATCAGCATGTAGTGCGAAGGGTTGGCGAACGGGCCGGGATCGCGCCCGGCATCGAGGTGCAGCGAGACGTCCCAGACGAAGCCGACTCCGGCGATCGCCAGGGCGATCACGGCGATGCCATAAGGGAGGACCGCCCAGCCGGGAAGCTTCGTGCGCCGCTCGACCGCCGCGTCGGCGCGGTCCAGCAGATCGGTCGCACCGGCGCGATGACGCAGCCCGAGCACGAGCATGATCGTCATCCAGATCGAGATCACGATCCCTCCGATCACGATCTGTCTGACCTCGGCGCCCGCAGCGGGAGCGCTCTCAATTGCTGAAGATGCGACGGCGACAAGTGACATGCGGCCGAGTGTACCGATCGGTACGTTTATCGATGTGTGAGATCGCGCACAGTCGCTTCCTCACGCAAACACTGAGGAAGCCGGTCGAAGGGGGCTACTTCGCAGGCGGAGCCATCGCGGCGACCATCTGCTGGTAGCCGGCGATCGTCTGCTGCAGTTCCGGCGTGTCGCCGGTCTCGAGCCACTCGAAGGCCAGGCCGAAGAAGCCGGTCATCGTGGCCGTCACTGCGGTCTCGTCGTCGACGACGATGCGGCGGCCGTGGGCGCGGGCGTCCACAAGCTGCTTACGCAGCAACTCGCGGATGCCTTCCTTGAAGTCGCCGACGGCTTCAGCCAGCCGTTCGTCGGTGACCGATTCGATGGTCACGCCGAACAGCGCGATCAGCAGCGCGCGGTCTGCGGTGATCGCGCTCCACATCTGCTCAAAACCCGCCTGCGTCACCTGGCCGGGATCCTGGATACCGGCCACAGCCTGCTCGAGCTGCGCCAGCAGCTTGTCGCCGATCGACTTCGTCAGCTGAACGAAAAGCGTCTCGCGCGAGTCGAAGTAGTACAGGACCATCCTTTTGCTGACTCCGGCCTCCTCGGCGACGCGGGCCAACGACGTGCTGGCGTACCCGTCGCGACCGAGGCAGCGCAGCGCAGCGTCGAGGATTTCCTGCGACTGACGTACACCTTTCGAGGTAGGCGGAAGTGGCTGTGCCATGGCGGCACCCTACCGCCTGCTTGAATCGCCGCGTGCCCGCGATCGAACTCATTGGGGTGAAGAAAGCATTTGGTGAGATTCAGGCCGTCAACGATCTGAACCTCGAGGTCCCGCAGGGGATCTGCCTCGGCCTGCTCGGACCGAATGGTGCCGGCAAGTCCACGACGATGCGCATCCTCACCGGCCAGTCGATCGCCGACGAGGGAACGATCAAGGTCCTCGGCATGGACCTGCCTGAGCAGGCGAAGTTCGCCCGCGCGCGCATGGGCGTCGTGCCGCAGCTCGACAACCTCGACGTGGACGTCACTGTCGAGCAGAACCTCGCCGTCTTCGCCCGGCTCTACCGCGCGCCGAGCGTGCCCGAAGCGGTTGACCGCGCGCTCGAGATCGCCCGCCTGACCGACCGCCGAAAGGACTCGGTCGGCGAGCTCTCGGGCGGAATGCGCCGACGCCTGCTGCTCGCTCGCGGACTCGTCCACGACCCGGAGTTGGTGCTGCTCGACGAGCCGACCGTGGGCCTTGACCCGCAGATCCGCACGCAGCTCTGGACCCTGATCGACGGCCTGCGCACCGCGGGCTCGACGATCCTGATGTCCACGCACTACATCGAGGAGGCCGAGCGCCTCGCCGACGAGGTCGCCGTGATGACGGCCGGCGCCGTGATCGCGCGCGGCAAGCCCGCCGACCTGATCAAGGAACACGCCGGCGCGCGCACGGTCGAGATCTACGGCCCGCCGCATGAACTCGAGGAGCACCGCGACCGCTTCAACACCGCCGGCGTCAGCGTGCGCGCGGCCGGACCGGCGATCGCCGTCCTGGCCGCCGAGGACGCGCCGCGCGAATTGATCCCCGATCACGCGGTCGATCGCGCAGCCTCACTCGAAGACGTCTTCGTGAAGCTCACGGGGGAGGATGCGGAATGAGCGAGGTGGTCACCACCCGCGGCCGCACGATCCGCATCCGTCGTTTCGATCGCGCCGCGATCGGCGCCGTGATGAGCCGCGAGGTCGCGAACTTCCGCACGTTCTGGAAGGGCACGACCTTCAACAGCCTGCTCGACCCGACGATCTACCTGCTGGCCTTCGGCCTCGGCCTCGGCACGACGATCGTCGGCGACGTCGAGGGCATCCCGTACGTGCAGTTCGTCGGCACCGGAATGGTCGCGACGGCGGTGATCTTCAGCAGCGCGCTGCCGGCGATGTTCGGCACGTTCGTGAAGTACCACTTCCAGAAGACCTACGACGCGATCCTCGCCACACCCGTCGACACCGAAGAGCTGGTCACCGCCGAGGCGCTCTGGATCGCGCTGCGCTCGGGCTTCTACGGCACATTTCCGATCATCGTCACGTTCTTCTTCGGGCTGCCGCCCGAGCCGACGATGGTCCTGATCCCGCTCTTCTGTTTCGTCACGGCCTTCGGCTTCGCCTCATTCGGCATCGCGGTCGCCGCAAAGGCCCAGAAGATCGACCAGTTCAACTACGTCACCACGACCTGCATCACGCCGCTGTTCCTTGTGGCCGGCACGTTCTTCCCGATCAGCGGTCTGCCGCAGGGCGCCCAGGTGGTCGCGCAGTTCAACCCGCTCTACCAGCTGGTCGAGTTGGTGCGCGGCGCGGCCTTCGGCTTTGAATCCGTCGATGTTCTGCGCCTCGTGGCGCTGATCATCTTCTCGCTGGTGCTCTGGCGACTGGCGATCCGCTTCATGACGCAGCGGCTGATCGACTAGCGCGCGACTACTTCTTGACGGTGAACTTCTTCTTGCCGCTGGTGCAGGTGGAGATGACCGCAATCGACTTGACCTGCTGGTCCATCGACAACGATCCGCTGCCCTTGCTCTTCTTGCCGAGGTCGAGGTTGAAGGTGTGAACGTCGAACTCGTCGGTGCGCACCGGGTTGGTGAACTTGATCCGAATCTTGCCGCTTGACGGGATGTGCTTCTGGTTCGGCAGAAAAGCGAACGCCTCGTGGTCCTTCACGCCGTCCTTGACGTCCGGGCAGTCCATCTGAAGCTTCGGGGGGCTGCCAATGCCCGAGAGGCAGTAGCCCGTCTTCTTCTTGCCACCGTCGGCGTAACAAGTGCCTTTGTAGACCTTGAACTTGAAGGAAACGTCGCCGGTCGCCTTGTAGGTGCCGGTCTTGAACCCGCTCGATTTCTTGGCGGTCGCGGGCACTGCGACGATCGCGAGGGCGAGCAGGGCGAGGGCGAGAAGCCGCAGTGTCCGGATCATGGGGAAAAAGCTACCCGGCTTGACCATTACATCATTTGGTGATACATTCCGGAGCGCATTTTGAACCATGTTCAATTCTTGAAGGGGAGCCCTCGCCGTGTCAGCCAAACCGTTTCTTGCAGGTCGCACATGTGTCGTCACCGGAGCCGCGTCCGGCATGGGTCGCACGGTCGCGATTCGGCTGAGTCGCATGGGCTGCCCTGTCGCGATCTGCGACTGGGACGAGGAAGGCCTGCAGGACACTGCCGACATGATCAAGGGCCCCGTGTTCACGCGCAAGCTCGACGTCTCTGACCGGATCGGCTCGATGGCCTTCGCCAGCGACGTCAAGGACTGGGCGCCGTCGAACTTCGGCATGGTTCTGAACAACGCCGGCGTGACCGTCAGCCAGCTCGCCGCGGAAGCCGCCACCGAAGACGATGAGTGGGTGATGAACGTCAACTTCTGGGGCGTGGTCAACGGCACCCGCGCCTACCTGCCCCTGCTGATCGAGCAGGGCGACGGCGCAATCGTCAACACGTCGAGCATCTTTGGCCTGATGGGGTGGCCGGCGCAGAGCATGTACTGCGCGTCAAAGCACGCGGTGCGTGGCTACACCGAGGCGCTGCGACACGAGATGCGCGACACCGACATCCGTATCTGCCTCGTGCACCCCGGCGGCGTGAAGACGAACATCGTCCGCAACGCTCGGTTCCACAAGGACGACCTCGGCCGCACCGACCGCGGCGACCTCGAGAAAGAGTTCGACAACATCACGATCACCACCCCGGAGCGCGCCGCGAAGATCATCGTGAACGGCGTGGAGAAGAACAACCCGCGGATCCTCGTGGGACCCGACGCGGTCGGTACCTCGATCCTCAATCGACTCGCGCCCGTCCGGTACATGGACCTGATCAAGCGCAGCGAGCGGTTCGTTCGTAGGTAGAGCGTTCGCAGGTAGGTTTTCGGGGATGGACTCCCCGCGCGCATCAGAACTGCTCAAGGACTGGCGCGACGCGCCGGGGGACAAGACGCTCGGCGGACTGATCGACACGATCGGCCTGCGCAGCTTCGCACTGCTGTTCATCATCCTGCTCGGACTGCCGGCGCTGCCGATTCCGACGGGCGGCGTGACCCACGTTCTGGAGATCGTCGCGATGCTGCTCGCTCTGCAGCTGATCGTCGGCCGTAAGACGGTCTGGATTCCCCAACGCTGGCGCAAGACGGAGTTCGAGGAGGGGGCGAAGGCCAAGTTCATCGACGGTCTGATCAACACCACCACCAAACTCGAACGCTTCTCAAAACCGCGCTTCACCTGGCTCTTCGGTTACTGGTGGAGCGACGTTCTGTACGGCGTCGCGGTCTTCGCCGGAACGCTCGCCGCGTTTCTCGCTCCGCCGTTCACCGGGCTCGACACGATCCCGGCGCTCGGCGTGGTGATCCTCTCGGTCGGCGTGATCATGGAGGACATCGCCTTCGTGATCGGCGGGGCGATCGTGATCGCGGCGGGAGCGATCATCGAGGTGACGCTCGGCGACGCGGTCTATCGGGCGGTCAAGAGCCTGCTCTGAGTTCGTCACGCCGACGACTGAGCACTTCGCGCTCGCGCTCGTTTCGTGTCATCGCGGCAGCGCGATCAAACTCTTCGGCAGCTTCGCCGCCGCGACCAGCTTTCTCCAGCAGATCCCCGCGCACGCTCGGCAGCAGGTGATACTCGGCCAGTGCGGGATCGTCCGCGATCGCGTCGAGCACGCGAAGTCCCGCCTCAGGTCCACTCGCCATTCCGACTGCGACGGCGCGGTTGAGCTCAACGACCGGAGAACCGGTGCGGTTCGAGAGGTCGCGGTAGAGCGCGGCGATCCGATGCCAGTCGGTTTCCTCGGAGCGTCGCGCCCGCGCATGGCACGCCGCGATCTCGGCCTGCAATGTGTACGGACCGGTCCCGCCCGGAATCGCCTTGGCGCGCTCGATCGCGGCGAGACCGCGGTCGATCAGAAGCCGGTCCCAGCGTTGGCGGTTCTGGTCGAGCAGCAGAATCGCGGAGCCGTCTGGCGCTGTCCGCGCGCGCAGGCGCGAGGACTGGAGCTCCATCAGCGCCGCAAGACCGTGAACTTCGGCCTCGCGCGGCATCAACTGCTGAAGCATGCGACCGAGCCGCAGCGCGTCCTCGCACAGGTCGAGCCGCATCCAGTCCTCACCCGCCGTCGCCGCGTAACCCTCGTTGTAGATCAGGTAGACGACGGCCAGCACCGCGGCGATGCGCGCGGGGCGCTCGTCCGGCGGCGGCACTTCGAACGGCACCTCGGCATCGGCGAGCGTGCGTTTGGCACGCGAGATGCGTTGCCCGATCGTCTTGTCGGAGACGAGGAACGCGCGTGCGATCTCCTCGGTCTTCAGGCCGCCCACCATGCGCAGGGTCAGGGCGACCTGCGCGTCCTGCGAGAGCACCGGATGGCAGGTGGTGAAGACAAGGCTGAGGAGGTCGTCGTCGATCGCCTCCGGATCCGGCTCGGGCGCCGAGACCGGGAGCTCACGACCGAGTTCCTCGACCTTGACGTGGAAAATCCGGGAACGCCGGGCGAGATCGATCTGGCGGTTCTTTGCCGTGGTCATCAGCCACGCGCCGGGATTGCGCGGCACGCCCTCGGCGGGCCACGTCTCGAGCGCGGAGACCAGCGCGTCCTGCGCCAGCTCCTCCGCGCGTCCGATGTCGCCGTTGCAGAAGCGCGCGAGCCCCGCGATCAATCGCGGGGCCTCGATCCGCCAGACGGCGTCGATCGTGCGCGTCAGATCTGCGTCGGTCAGGCGAGGCCCTCAGTCTTGGCGCGCATCGCCTCTTCGCGCTCCTGGAGCTCGGGCGTGAACGCGTCGCCGAAGTCTGCGGCGTCGAAGATCTGGCGGATCTCGACGTAGTCGCTCTTGAACGGCGCCTGGCGCATCCATTCCTTGACCTCATCGAGTGACTTGGCCTGCAGCAGCCAGAAGCCGGCGACGATCTCCTTGGACTCCGCGAACGGACCGTCGGTCACGGTGACCTCGTCGCCGTAGTGCACGCGTGCGCCCTTTGACGTCGGGTGCAACCCTTCGCCACCGAGCATCACGCCGGCTTCGACGAGGCGTTCGTTGAAAGCGGTCATCTCGGCGAGTTCGGCCTCGGTGGGCATCACGCCGTTCTCGGTGTCGGCGTTGCCGGGAACAAAAACGATGAACTTCATGGGACTTCTCCTCTGAGTATGTCTGCGCGGTTATCTGCGCTGGTCAACAAGACGACGAACGGGCACGCACGATTTCGACATCACGCAACAAAAAACTTCTCCCTGGGGCTATTGGCCCGGGTGGATCAGCTCTGAAACGGTCAGCTTCCCGACTTCGAGTTCATCGATCTGCAGCTTCTTGATCCGGGCGGTCCCGATGCTCAGTCGACCGATCGCGAGCGCGCCGATCGCGACTGCGCCCACTGCGAGCGCTGCGACGGCGACGGGCGCGGAAAAGGTCGGCGCGAGGATGCGCGGGCCGGACACCGAGGGTCCTGTAACTGTCACTCCCATCTGCGCCAATCTATCCAAACCGCTTGCATTCGGTGTTTACCCGGCGGTAATCACTAAAGCTGAGTAGTACATCCGTCGATGTCTGGCGCATGTCACTCCGCGCTTCCGCTCGGCTCAATCAGCAGTCGGGCTTCACAATGATCGAGCTGCTTGTCGTGATTCTGATCGTCGGGATCCTCACCGCGATCGCAGTCCCATCGTTTCTTTCCCAGAGCAAGAAGGCCGATGACGCCTGCGCCAAGGCGATGGTCAAGCAGATGTTCACCGCCACGAAGACCTTCCAGACCGAGTCCGGCAGCTACGGCGGCGCGGACATCGCGGGCCTCTCGGCGATCGAACAGTCGATCACCGCGAACTCCTGCGGCACGGCGACCGGCGTGGTCATCTCCGACCCTGCGGCGGGTGCGCCCGCAGGCACCTGTCCGGCGGGCACTTCCGTGAGCGCCGCGAGCGCGCAGATCGGCTTCTGTGTCGGCGCCCAGGCAAGCGGCGGCACGTGGATGACCATGACCGAGAAGAACGGCCGCCTCTACCGCACATGCGAGATTCCCGCGGGCAACACGCTGCCGTACGGCGGCTGCAAGGGCAGCGGCACCACCACCGGCACCTGGTAGCCGAGCATTCGTACATCGGAGCCTCCTGCGAACATCTGTTCGTGGCCGACTCCGATCAGATCTCGAGCGCGACGGTCCTTCACGCCGACCTCGACGCGTTCTTCGCGTCGGTCGAGCAGCGCGACAACCCCGCGCTGCGCGGGAAGCCCGTGCTGGTCGGCGGCGGGATCGTCACGGCCGCCAGCTACGAGGCCAAGTCGCGCGG
This sequence comes from Thermoleophilaceae bacterium, assembly GCA_016462645.1. GTDB lineage: Bacteria > Actinomycetota > Thermoleophilia > Solirubrobacterales > JACPNS01 > JACPNS01. The sequence goes on along the minus strand of JAEMSX010000015.1, from coordinate 11,642 downwards.
CGTCAGCACACCGATGAGCCTCAATCAGGCGCGTGCGATCTGTCCGGACGCGATCGTCGTCTCGCCCCGCGGAGATGCCTACTCCGCAGCCAGCAAGGAAGTGATGGCGGTGCTCGAGGAGTTCTCGCCGACGGTCGAGAAGATCTCGATCGACGAAGCATTCCTGGACGGCGCAGGAATGGAGCACATTCACGGGACGCCGCGCGAGATCGCCCAGAAGATTCGCGCGGCGGTGCTCGAGCGCACCGGGCTGCGGATCACGATCGGGGTCGCGCGGACGAAATTCCTCGCGAAGGTCGCCTCCGGCGCGGCCAAGCCCGACGGTCTTCTGGTGGTCGAGCCCGAGGGCGAGCTCGACTTCCTGCATCCGCTGCCGATCGAGGCCGTCTGGGGGGTCGGCAAGGTCACGTCGAAGAAGCTTCGGGCCCGCGGCGTGAAGACGGTCGGCGACATCGCGGCGCTCAAGGAGGACACGCTCTGCACGATTCTCGGGAAGGCGCAGGGCCACCGCCTGCACGCGCTCGCGAACAATCAGGACCCGCGGCGCGTCGCTCCCCGCGAGCGTCGCAAATCGATCGGCGCGCAGCGGGCGATCAGCAAGCAGCCGCGCACGCGCGCCGAGCTGGAGGCGATCCTCGATTCATTGGTCGATCGCGTGACCCCCCGGCTGCGCCGCGCGGGCCGGTCGTCGCGAACCGTCGTTCTGAGCGTTCGTTTTGGTGACTTCTCGCGCATCACCCGGTCGCGCACGCTGCCGGCGCCCAGCACTTCCTCAGCCGAGTTCCGTGCGGCGCTGCGCGCGCTGCTCGCGCCGGAGATGGAGCAGATTCATGAACTCGGGATCACCCTGATCGGGATCGCGCTCGCAAACCTCGACGACGGCGCGCAGCTCGAACTCGCGTTCGACGGCCCCGGCGGACACGAGATCGACGCGACGGTCGACGCCGTGAAGGAACGCTTCGGCAAGGATGCGATCCGCCGTGGTGCGATGGTCGGCAAGGACCAGGGTTTCGCCGCGCCGCAGGTCGAGGACTGAGCTCAGTTGGTCTGAGAGGCCTTGCGGAGCAGGCGGTCGCTGATCCCGTGGGTCAGCGCCTTCGGCGCAAACTGATTGAGCAGGCGCGTCGCGCGGCCTTTTGCGCTCGGGATGACGAGGAATCCGCCGGCGTCGATGCCCTTCAGGATCGCCGCGGCAGCGGGCTCGAGTTCCATGCTGCCGGCGAACTGTTTCATCTCGCCGGTCAGCTTCGATCCGCTGCGGCGTTCTTCCTCGACCATCGGCGTGACAACCTCGGGTGGCGCGACGACCGACACCTCTACGCCGTTGGGCTTCTGCTCGAGGCGCAGCACCTCGGCGAGTCCGACGACGCCGAACTTGCTGGCGCAGTAGGCCGAGTAGCCGTAGTTCGCGATGAAGCCCGCGAGCGAAGCGATCAGAACAAGGTGGCCGCCGTTCTTCAGGTACGGGACCGTTGCTGCGGCGACGTTGCGCGAGCCGTAGAGGTTGACGTCGACGACGCGGCGGAATGCGGCCTCGTCGGTCTCCTCGAACGGCACTGCGATCACGACACCGGCGCTGTTGATCACCAGTCGCGGCGCGCCGAGTGCGGCGACTCCCGCTTCGACGGCAGCCTTCACGGCGTCGCCATCGCGCACGTCGACTTCCTCGAAGTGGACGGCCGGCCCGATCTTCTTCAGAGCTTCGCGCGCGGCGTCGGAGAACTTCACGTCCAGCGCGATCACCTGATCGCCGCGCGTGAGCAGCAGCTCGGCAAGGCGATTGCCGATGCCGCTTCCGGCCCCCGTTACCAGCGCAGTCATGCGGGTGAGGATAGGGCGGTCTCGCGCAGCTCCGCGAACCATGACTCGGGCAATAGTCCAGAGGGGACGACGCCCTTGTACTCCGGAAACAGCCGCGCGGCGACTTCGCCGCAGGGTCGATCCTTGATCGCGGGTCGGATGTCGCGCATGTTCGACCACATCGCCACCGAGGAGAAGATCTGGAAATCGGCGGCGTTGGGCTCGTCGCCACCGATCACGCCCTCGGCGATCAGCTCATCGACGCGGTCGAGCAGCATCGGGAGGTGGCGCAGGTCCTTCTCGACCTGCTCGTCGGTGGCGCCGTTGCCGAACTTCGCGATCTGCGCGAGGTGCGGCGCGCTGAAGTACTTGATCCGTTGGTCGAGGCCCGGCGGCCCGGCAGCGGCCCATGCGCGCACAGTCTCGGGGCTGCGAGAGAGATGCGCCCAGATCAGTCGGCGACCGATGTCCTGGAACTCGCCTTCGCCCCAGTGCTCGGCCGCGATCACGCGACCGCGCTCCTCGGGGTCTGAAGGGAACAGCGGCGGATCGGCCTTGAGGTAGTCGAGGGCAAGGAAGATCGAACTGGTTCCCTGGACCTTCATGCCGTTGATCGTCGCGCCGGGCACGCGGGTGCCGCCGAACTTCACGCGCATGATCAGCCGATGGATTGCCGGTGGGAGGTTGACCGTCTTGAAGTCGAGCCCCTTGTGCCTGGCTGCGGCGTAGACGGCCTCGCAGGGGTGCGAGCCTGCGAAGCCGTAGAAAGTCACTTCATGATTCATTCTGAATCATCATAACCGCCCGACCCGCGATCAGCGGTCTGATGATTGGTGGAGCGTGCGGGACGGATCCGTGCTGCAGCTCGTCCCACCTGAATCCGGCGCTCTCGACGGTCGAAACGGTGTCGCGGTTGCAGCGGCAGCCGTTGCCGTACCAGCGCCAGGGCTTCTCCAGTCGGTCCTGCCACTTGGCGCGATCGGGCGATTCCGAGCGAACGTGCTCCATCAACAGCAGCGATCCGCCGGGCGCGAGCACGCGCCTGACCTCGGCGAGTGTTTCCTCAGGGTCGGGCACGGTGCAGAGCACGAGCGTGCTGACGACCGTGTCAAAGCTGTCGTCCTCGAACGGAAGCTTCTCGGCCGGAGCGATCACGACTTCGGCATCGAGCGCGCTCGCGGCGACGCGGTCCTTGAGCCGTCTTGCCATCGGCTCGCTCGGTTCGGTGAGGACGAGCCGCTCCAGCGAGTCGGGGTAGTAGTCGAGGTTGAGCCCGGTGCCTGCGCCGATCTCGAGTACGCGACCGCGCACGCTCTTCAAGAGCTCTTCGCGCCGGGCGGCGAGCCCATCGCGCTCTGCGAGTGCGAGAAAACGGTCGTACTGGCTCGCGAACAGTGCGTCGTAGAGACCCATCATTCAGCCTTTCTTCTTCTTGCCTTTGCCGTAGACCGAGTACCAGTCCTGCTTGTGCAGCTTCTTGGCCGCCTGGTACTCATGCAGCTGATCGAACGATCCGATGTCGCCGAGCGTGGGGTGATCGGGGACGAGCGGTTCTGCGATCTTCACTCCGTAGTGCTTGGCCAGTACAGAGGCGATCGAGCGCACCTTCATCTCGCCGAACCCGGGCAGCGCATCGAGATTGGCCTGGAGCTGCTCGGGCGTCTTCGCGCTCTTCCAGACCTTCGCGGCGTCGCCGTCGTAGTTCTCGGCGACATGCGCTCCGAGTTCGCTCACGCGCTTGGCCATGTTGCCGGGGTAACGGTGGATCGCCGGCTTCTCGCGGAAGATCGGCTCAAGCTCGGTGCTCGCCAGGGTGTCGGCGTCGAGCGAGCCGAGCCGCTGCTGGATCGCGAGCGGACCGGCGAAAGCTTTGGGCACGGTCACCTGCTGATCGAGCACAAATCCGATCAGCAGCGCCATCGGATCCTTGGCGTTGAGCTTGTTGGCCTCGGCGTCGTCAGTGAAATAGAGCTGGGTGGGCTTTGCCATCGTTCTACGGTACAGCGGACACCTATGAGCACCGAATCACATCAGTTCACGGCGACGATCTGGCGCCATGATGGACCCGCCGCGTGGCATTTCGTCTCGTTGCCCGACGAGCTGGCGGACGGGTTGCGCGCTGCATACGGACACCGGCAGAAGGCATTCGGGTCGCTGCCGGTGCGTGCAAAGATCGGTCACACGGAGTGGGAGACGTCGATCTTCTTCGACCGAAAGCGCGAGACCTACCTGCTGCCGGTGAAGGCGGCGGTTCGTGACAGCGAGGACCTTGAGGACGGTGACGAGCTGGCACTTCAGCTGACGCCGGTGGTTTAATCGCGCGAAGGGCATGGCGAAACTCATCTACTCGACACTGACCTCGCTCGACGGCTTCATTGAGGACGCTGACGGCAACTTCGACTTCTCGATGCCGTCGGCCGAGGTGCATCAGTACATCAACGATCAGCTGCGCCCCGTGGGCACGCACATCTACGGCCGGCGCCTCTACGAGACGATGGCGGTGTGGGAGACGATGGACACGGACGGAACGCCGCCGGAGGGTCTCTCGGAAGAACACGCCGAGGTCTTTCGCGAGTTGCAGCCACAGTCCGCAGACTTCAAGCAGATCTGGCTCGGGGCGGACAAGATCGTTTATTCGACGACGCTGGAGGATGTCTGGACCGCCCGCACGGAGCTGCGCTCAGAGTTCGATCCGCAAGCGCTGCGCGCGTTCAAGGATTCCGCCAGCGCCGACATCGTCATCGGCGGCGCGGAACTCGCGTCGGCGGCGTTCGCAGCTGGGCTCGTCGACGAGGTCTCCTTGACACTCTTTCCTGTCACCGTCGGCGCGGGTAAGCCCGGCTTTCCGACCGACCAGCAGCTTCAGCTGGACCTGGTCGACGAGCGACGATTCGAGAATGGCAGCGTCCACCTGAAGTACCGGGTGCGTTAGCCGCTGTACTCCGAGTACGGGTACCACCACTCCTTGCGTTCGATCACGCTCTCGATGTGCGCGTGCTTGGTCTCCTGGAACGCTTCAAGACCTTCGCGCCCGAGTTCGCGCCCGAGGCCTGACTGCTTGAAACCGCCGAACGGTCCGGCGTCGTTGTCGGTCAGCGGATCGTTGATCCAGACGGTGCCCGAGCGGATCTCGCGCACGCAGCGCATCGCCGTGCGCAGGTCCCGCGTGTAGACGTTCGCGCCCAGACCGAAGCGGGTGGAGTTCGCCAGCTCGATTGCCTCGTCGAGCGATTTGACCGGAACGATCGGTGCAACGGGTCCGAACGTCTCTTCGCTCAGCAGTTGAGTCTGAGCCGCCGCGCCGGTCACGACCGCCGGCGTCAGGAAGTGACCGGTGGGGTGACCGCCGGCCTCGCCGCCGCGCAGGATCTCGGCGCCGGATTCGACGGCCTCATCGAGCTGGGCGACGACCTTGTCGCGCTGGACCGCGTTCGCCATCGGACCGAGGTCGGTTCCGGGGAGCATCGGGTCGCCGAGTTTGAGCGTCCCGGCGTGTTCGACGAAGGCGTTGACGAAGTCGTCGTAGACATCCTCCATCACGTAGAAGCGCTCAGCGCTGGTGCAGACCTGGCCGGAGTTCAGGTACGCGGCCCAGGCGCCGCCGCGCGCGGCGATCTCGATGTCATCGCCGATGTCGGAACAGACGATGAACGGGTCTTTGCCCCCGAGCTCGAGGTTCACGCGCGCGACGCGCCTGGCGCAGATCTCGTTGATGCGGATGCCGGTCGCGACCGAGCCGGTGAACGCGACGCCGTCCACGCGTTCATCAGAGACCAGCGCCTGACCGACATCGCCCGCGCCGGCGAGGATGTTCATCACGCCGGGAGGAAAGTTCTCGAACAGCGGCGCCAGCGCGAGAGTGGAGAGCGGCGTGAGCTCGCTCGGTTTGGCGACGATCGCGTTTCCGGCGGCGAGCGCCGGAGCGAGCTTCCAGGCCAGCAGGAGCAGCGGGTAGTTCCAGGGGACGATGCAGGCGACGACGCCGAGCGGCTCCTTCAGAACGAGCGCCAACTGCGTCGACTCGATCGGGGGGATCACGGTGCCTTCGCTCGATCGCCCGATCTCCGCGTAGTAGTCGAATGCCGCAGCCGTCCAGCCGACTTCGTCGCGATTCTCGACGAGTGGCTTGCCGCCCTCGAGCGTCATCAGCTCCGCGAGTTCGTCGGTGCGCTCGCGCAGGCCTGCGGCGACTTCCTTCAGGAGCTCGCCGCGCTCGCCGGCGGGCTTGCGTCCCCAGGCGGTGCTTGCCGCGCGCGCGGCCGCAATCGCAGCCGAAATCTGATCCTCGCCAGCGGTCGTGACCGACGCCAGCTCCTGCTCACTGAACGGGTTCTCCACCGGGAGTGCCGGGCCGTTTCCGGCGAGCAACTCCCCAGCGATCAACATGCGTGTCTCCATGGCGGCAACGCTACTTGTTTTGGGGGGTGATTTAGGGGTTCAACCCCTATGACCCGGGGGCTCTGCGACCCTAAATTACGCTCCATGAACTTCTCACCGCTCTCCCTCACTCTCGCGCGCCGCGCCGCTGCCGCGCTGGCAATCATCGTTCTTGCCGCCTTCGTGATCGCCGTCGATCAGGCGGGTGCCGCGAGCACCGGCACGCTCAACGTGAGCGTCTCGGGCGTTCCGGCAAAGCCCAAGAAGGCCAAGCGCTCGATCACGGTGCGCGTGATCGATCTGCGCAGCGGCGCGCTGGTGCAGGCCGACGCCTCCAAGCGCGCGAATGTGAAACTGAAGCTCGCACCCGGCGCCTACGTCGTGGCGGTCCGCTCGATCGACTTCCCGGGAAAGGCCGTCGAGGGCACGAGCGGCATCGCGGTGGTGAAGGCCGGCAGGAAGACGAAGAAGAAGCTGCGCGCCAAGCCGCTGAAGAAGGCCAAGAAGAAGGCGTCAAAGAAGGCCCGCGTCAGCGCCGACATCCCGGCGAGCTACTTCGCCCCGGCCTCCGAGACGGCCGACAAGATTGTCGCGGGCGTCGATCCCGCGATCAGGATCCGTGGACTCGATGGCTACCCCGACGGACTCTCGATCGACTCCGTGCTGCTGACCCCGCTGACCAAGGGCTGCCCCAATGACAACCCGAAGCTGCGCTTCGTCGAGATCGCGCGTCGCGCCGAGCTGAAGCAGGAGATCGACCACGGCGACGACCCGCGGTTCGACCAGGCCACCAAGATCAAGAAGGGCCGCTGGTGGAAGGAGCGCCAGATGGTGCGCGGCACCGGTATCGCCGAAAACGGTCGACTCACGGTGCAGCTCTCGTTCGTGGATCTCGCGACCGGTGAGGTGCTCTCCTCGTCGATCGCGGAGGGTGCGGTCGCGGACTTCATCGATGTGATCGACGCCGCGGCAAACAGCCTGCTGGAGAAGATCTGCGGCAGCAAGGTGGACGTCACGTTCACCGGGAGTGGCTCATACAAGCGCGATGAGGTCTCGAGCGATGGTGACAACGAGGACCACGTGAGCGCCAACTACAACTGGTCGATCACCTACCGCAACGTCTCACTCAGCCTGGATGACGGCACGATGACGTTCGCCTCGGTCAGCCAGATGGAGGGGAGCTGGACGACCGACGGTCGCTTCGGCGTCGCCGGACCGGGTTCTTATCACTGCTCCGCACCGCTGAAGAGCTACAGCGGAGAGTTTGCGACGACGACTCTGGCCCGCTTCGGCGGAAACGCAAAACTGACGATCAATCCGTACTTCCACGCTCAGGGCGATATCGGGAACACGACCTGCAGCGGACTCCCCGGCCCGCCGTATGCGAGCTTCACCACCTGGGGTCACGCACCGGCAAACCAGGCGGTGGTTGAGTTCCCGGTCGCGGACCTCAGTGCCGGCCCGCTGACCTTCACCGTCGCCCCGACGACGATCCTCGCGCCCGACTGCTCCGATCTGGTCGGTGGCTACGAATCGCCATGCACTCAGACGAGCACATGGAGCGGAAAGGTGACGGTCAGTCGCGCGCAGCCCTAGGCTGCACGCGGTGCTCCAACTTCTTGCGTTCGTAGTCCCGCTCGGCCTCGCCGGTGCGATCAGCCCGGTGTTGCTGACCGAGCAGACGGTCGTGCTCGCGGGACCCAACGGAACACGCATCGCACGGTTCTTCGCCGCCGGGGCGATGATCGCGCTCTTCGCGTTCGTCTGTGCGCTGGTGCTCTTCGGTCGTGCGATCGAACTGCCCAAGACGCCGCATCTGAGCGCGACGCTCGACGTCGTGATCGGGGTCGCGCTGCTCGGGCTGGCGGCCTTCCTGCGGGTGCGCAGGCCGAAGCCGAAGACCGAGAAGTCCCCACGCGGGGAGCTGAACGCGCGCGCCGCGTACATCTTCGGCACTGTGTCGATGGCGACGAATTTCACCACGCTCGCGCTGATCATCCCGGCATCAAAGGAGATCGCGGCAAGCCACGTTGACTTTGCCGAACGCGTGATCGTCGCCGTGATCCTGGTTGTGCTGGCGTCCATCCCGGTCTGGCTGCCGCTCGCTCTGACCGCGATCGCGCCGGGGCCGGCGCTGCGTGGGTTGAACGCCTTCGGCGACTTCATTCAGCGCAGGGGGCATGCAGCGACGATCACGCTGGTCGCGATCATCGGCATCGTGCTGCTCGTGCGCGGCGTGCTTCGGCTCGTCTGATCGGCCCGGCGCAGGGCACGGGTCAACGGGGTCGAGCGTCATATCGCGCCACCGAGTGCGAATATCAGGGTTCGGGCGCGCGGGGGTCTGGACGCAGACACGGGCGCCGTGGCCAGCAGGACGAGTTCTCGGAGGTGACCGGAAATGGAGAAGATCAAAGCGGCGGCGGATGAGTTTCTCGCCCACCGACGAATCGCCGTGACGGGCGTTTCGCGGGATGCGAAGGATCATGGGGCGAACTTCGTCTTCAACCGTATGCGCGAGCGTGGCTACGAGGTCTTTCCGGTGAATCCGAATGCCGATGAGGTCGAGGGGGCCGTCAGCTATCCCGACCTGCGGTCAATCCCGGGTGGCGTCGAGGCGGTGGTCATCGCCACCGCTCCCGAACGCGCCGACGCGACGATCCAGGAGTGCGCTGAGCTCGGGATCGATCACGTCTGGATGCACCGCGGGCCTGGTCCGGGCAGTGTGTCCACTTCGGCCGCGGAGTACGGGCGCGAGCACGGGATCCACGTGATCGACGGAGGCTGCCCGTGCATGTTCGGCGCCACCGCGGACACCGGTCACAAGATCATGTGCGCGTGCCTGAAGCTGACCGGGAACGTGCCGCGACAGGTTTGAGCCGCGCTCAGGCCCGCAGCTTGTAGCCGCGCTTGAACAACCGGTAGTTGAAGGCAAACAGCACACCGGTCACGATCGTCAGGAACAAGAACGACAGCGCGATGTTCGTCGACGAGAACCCGAGGAACCCGTACCGCACCAGGCTGATCATGTAGTAGATCGGGTTTAACTGCGAGAGCGTTCGGAACGGTTCCGGGAGCAGCGTGATCGAGTAGAAGATGCCGCCCAGGAAGATCAGCGGCTGGAGGATGAAGGTCTGCGCGAAGGCGACGTCGTCGAACTGCTCAGCGCGCAGACCGATCAGTACGCCGAGCTGCGAGAAGAAGAATCCGATCAGGATGAACGTCACGATCAGCAGCCCCGGGTGGCGGACCGGCAGATCGACCAGCAGCGACGAGACGATGAACGTGACGATCGCGACGATTCCGCCGCGCAGGAAGCCGCCGAGCGAGAAGCCGAGCAGGAGCTCCATCGGCGAAGCGGGCGAGGAGAGCTGGTCGTCGATCGAGCGCTGGAACTTCTGCTGCATCAGCGATGAGGAGCTGTTGGCGAAGGCGTTCGTGACCCAGGCCATCATGATCAGGCCGGGGATGATGTACACGACGTAATCCACCCCGTGCAGCTTGTCGATGCGCGAGCCGAGCGCGGCGCCGAAGACCGAGATGTAGAGGAACGTCTCCAGCAGCGGCGCGCCGAGCGTCTGGCGCTTGATCTTCATGAAGCGGTTGACCTCGCGCCGCACAAGCGAGAGAAAGCGAATCTGATCGGGACTCAAAGCTCGTCCTCGGATTCCACCTTGGCGCGCGAGAGCTCCTTGCGACCGACGAGCTCGAGGTAGGCATCCTCAAGCGAGGATGTCCCGAAGCGCTCGGCGACCTCGGCGTTGGTGCCGCTCGCGACGATCTCACCTTCGTTGATGAATGCGATCCGGCTGCAGAGCTGCTCGGCCTCTTCGAGGTAGTGGGTCGTGAGCAGGATCGTCGTGCCCTCCTCGTTGATCTTCTGGCAGTAGTGCCAGAGCTCCAGGCGCAGTTCCACGTCCACGCCGGCGGTCGGCTCGTCGAGGATCAGCAGCGGCGGGCGATGCATCAGCGCGCGGGCGAGGATCAGGCGGCGCTTCATTCCGCCGGAGAGCGTGCGCGTGCGCTCGTGGCGCTTCTCGCTCAGCGAGAAGGTTTCAAGCAGTTCGGCCGTACGTTCCTTGCGCTCCTTCTTGGGCATCCCGAAGTAGCCGCCGTGGTAGTCGAGCGACTCCTCGAGCGTCAGGAACCAGTCGAGGTTCAGATCCTGCGGCGCAAGCCCGACTGCCATGCGCGCCTCTTTGTAGTGATCGATCGCGTCGTGACCGAAGATCTCGATCTGTCCCGAAGTCGGCTGCGCGAGGCCGGTGCTGCAGTGGATCAGCGTGGACTTGCCGGCGCCGTTGGGGCCGAGCAGCCCGAAGAATTCGCCGGGTTTGATCTCGAGCGAGACGCCCTTCAGCGCCTCGACGCCGGTGTCGTAGCTCTTTCTGAGGTCGGTGATCTGGAGTGCATTGGCGGTCATCGGGTGGTGACCGTAGCGACGCGCGAACGGTGCGCGGGGAGCCGCGCGGGCCAGGAATATTGCGAAGGGCGCGTCTCCCCATGATCACGCGCCCTCCGCTGGAACCGCGGAGCCGGCAATCCGTACGTGCCGCCGAGGGAGATCCGCCGCAATGTGACAAGCGACTGATCGGCGCTCCACCGCAAAACTACCTAGGGCGAGTCAGCTCTGCGTCAGTAACGCGTGGGGCTACTGTACAACTGTATAGTTGTGCTAATGTATGTGGCATGAGCACAGCGACTGCAACAGCCTGCACCGTCCAGCACGAAGTCCCCTCCGACGAGCGCCACCCCGTTGTCATCAACCTTGCGACCGGTGACGCCGAGAATCCAGAACGCGTCATGCTCGCGATGTTCGCGGCCGAGTCCGCGCTCGCCAGCAACAAGCGCACGCTGCTGTTCGTGTCGCTCGAGGCCGTCCTGCTGATGTTGCCGGGCGGGCTTGAAGGCCAGGTCCCCTGCGAGGGCTGCCCGTCGCTCGACAAGTTGTTCCGCCAGCTCGTGCGAGCGGGCATCGAGATCTACGTCTGCCCGATGTGCCTGCGGGCGCGTCATATCGATCCGGAATCGCTGGTCGAACCTGCGGTCCCCGCCGGCACGGCTCAGATGATGAAGTGGATCGGCGACCGCGACGCCACTGTCTTCAGCTACTGATCGCGTCGCCGAGCACGAACGCCATCGCGAGCATTCCGAGCAGGAGTGCCAGCCAGGTGAACACCGACCGCTCGCCATCGCGTGTGATGGCGATTGCGGACGTCACCAACGCCCCCGCTCCGGTGGTCGTGAACGCGAGCGACGCGACAGTCCTGTAGAGCGTCGATGAATCGACGAAATCATCACCGCCGGGCAGCGCCGCGACGATGACAACCGCCGCGAAGACGATCAGCGTCGCGCCGAGCAGTTGAGTCGAGAGACGACCCATTCGGGTCGAGGGGTTTGTGCGCGAAACCATCAGCGCGCCCGAGAGGATTCGAACCTCTGACCTTCGGTTCCGTAGACCGACGCTC